>CAWHKI010000233.1:0-120249 GCA_963829765.1 uncultured Isosphaeraceae bacterium
GTCTTCCGCAGAATCTGTGGGCGCTAAATCGGTGAGCGGGCTCAGCTCCGGCTCGACAGGAGGGTGTTCCCTCCCACCTTCACCATCGCCTCGCCCCGGTCGGTTGAGGGCGAGGCGATGGTGAAGGCGGGAGGGAAGGCAAAGGTTAACTCGGAACCACTCAGAGGAGATCGCATCCTGAGACACCCGTCGGTCAAGATGGAGTTACCACATTTCGTCAAAACCGGGAGTGCCCCAGAATGCGTATCCAGACGATCCTCAATCGAGTAGAGAAGTTCAAGTCGTTTACCCATGGCAAGGCGCGCTTGGAGGAGCATGACGATGGGCCAGCACTGGTGATCCAAATCGAGCCTCGGAAGAACAGCCGTCCGTTCTGCTCGGGTTGTGGTCAACGGGGTCGACCTTACGACCGCCTTGAGGAACGGCGATTCGAGTTCGTGCCCATCTGGGGAATTTTGGTCTTCTGGGCCTACCGGATGCGACGAGTTGACTGCAAACGGTGTGGGGTGACCGTGGAGCTGGTGCCGTGGGGTGATGGCAAGAACCAACTGACGACCACCTACCGCTGGTACTTGGCGACCTGGGCCAAAAGGTTGAGCTGGAGCGAAGTTGGCTCGATCTTCCGCACGTCCTGGGACAGCGTGTGCCGGGCCGTGGAGCACGCGGTCGAGTGGGGTCTGGCGCATCGAGACCTGAGTGACGTGACGGCTGTGGGCGTGGACGAGATCGCTTGGGCGCGGGGGCACGCGTACCTGACGCTGGTGTACGACATCGGCGGTGAGACGAAGAGACTGTTGGCCGTGGCTGAGAATCGGGGCGAAGCGAGCCTGCGGTGCTGCCTGGATAGTCTCGGCCAGTCGGTCTGCCTGGGAGTGAAGTACGTGTGTAGTGACATGTGGAAGCCTTACCTGAACGTGATCGCTGACAAACTCGGCCACGCACTTCATGTCCTGGATCGGTTCCATATCATGCAAATGTTCAGCAAAGCGTTGGACGAGGTCCGAGCGGAGGAGGCGAAGCGGTTGGTGCGTGATGGCTATGAGCCGGTCTTGAAGAAGTCGCGGTGGTGTTTCCTGAAGCGCCCGCAGAACCTGACGGACAAGCAGACGGTCAAGTTGTCCGAGATCCTGAAGTACAACCTTCGGACGGTGCGTGCTTACCTCCTTCGCGAGGAATTCCAGCGTCTCTGGGAATACAGCAGCGCGTGGTGGGCAGGGAAGTTTCTGGACGAGTGGACGGGCCGAGTGATGCGGTCGCGGTTGGAGCCGATGAAGAAGATCGCCCGCAGTATTCGGAATCACCGGCCGCTAATTCTGAACTGGTTCCGGGCCCGAGGACAGGTCTCGGCCGGAGCCGTTGAAGGCCTCAACAACAAAGTGAAATTGGTAACGAGGAGGTCATACGGTTTTCGGACCGCGAAAGTCGCAAAACTGGCTCTTTTACATAACCTCGGTCAACTTCCCGAGCCAAAACGCACCCACAGATTCTGCTAACGAGGCCGACATTTTATGAAGTAACGGAGGCCGATGCGCTACAGGCAAAAGCGCTGCAATTGATCAAAATGTAGCCAGAAACGGGAATTCAAAATTGACGTAAGCCATTTTCCGCTACAGGGATTCCCACAAAACTGGCCTGGAACTTCGGACTAAATCCAAGCGGAGCTTTTCGCCAATCTCAGCGACCGCCAACTCGGACGGGAGTGATTTCCCGACGTCACGATAAATCTCGAGAACCGCCGCGAGCGCGTCGCGTGCATTCTCGAGAGCATCCGCGACCGAGTCGCCCTCGGTCACCAATTCCGGGATTGCTGGGGAGGTGACCGTATAACCTCCCTCGGGTTGCGGCTCAAAGACGAGTGGCAGTTTGTAGTGCATGGCGGCGTCTCGTCGGCGACGGGACTCACGACCCGTCCATCCCGATAGTGACGAGAGGTTCGCGCCCTTCAGAGCGATTCATCGGTTCGGTATCAAACCTACCATCCTAAAATACCCCCACGGGGTTTAGGCCGCCAGGCAAAAACCCGCCGGATGATGAAGCTCAGTGCCCCCCGGACCAGTCATGTCAGGGCCCCAACAGCCTTTTCATGGGAGCGGGAAAGAATTCGTCCCAGGCGATCCGATAGGTCTCTTCGAGCGGCGCCGGCACGTAGAAATCGGGCTTGAGAAAAATGGGCATGTCGGGCAGCGCCTCTCCGACCGCGATCGGCTCGACGTAGGCCACCGGCGGCGGTCCCGCGTCGTAGGCGGCGAGAATCAGACGTTGGTCGTCCGGCAGCTCGAAGTCCTCTTCGACGAACTGGTCCCAGATCGCCTTGTGGATGCCTTGAGGATCGCGTTTGCTGGGCGGAAACAGGTCGATCACCAGCAGGTGTACCCCCCGCGCGATCAATTTCGAGGTCTTCTCGACAAACGTTCGCAGCTCATTCGTGCTCGCCTTATTCCCGGGCGAGACGATTTCGACGATGGCGACGACCCGGCCATGCCGGTGTCGGACCGCGATCCGGTCGGCTTTGTGCACATAGATCGAGTCTTCTGCGCGGCGGACCACCCGCGTCTGCGGCGGAGCGACGGCCACCGCCAGCCCGGCGCCGTTCCCGTTTGGCTCGTCCCGTCCCGATGGGATTTCCAACGTCAAGACGTCTGGGACCGGACCTTGCGTCGACTGCTCGCGGAGCGCGAAGTAATCGGGCGGTAACACGCCCGCATTGAGCGCGCGAGCAAGAACGCCGATCCAGTCTTGGTGGAACGCATGGAACAATCCCGAATCAACGCGTGTCCAGTCGTGAATCGGCATGGTTTTCTTAGAGGGATGCGGCCCATGTCGAGGTAGATCAGAACACACTCAATTTACCGAGATCCGGCGGCGACAGCAAACGGGTGACTTGCGCTGCCTGGCTTTCAACTTCGCGACGGTCGACCCGTCGCGTAGAACTAGCTGCTGGACGCTCGCGGGATGCTTTCGCAACCAGCCCACAATGCCGGCAAATGGTCGGCCAAATCGATCGGTGGCTTCGATGATCATCATTCGGTGGGCATGGACCTCATTTCAACTCCGCCGCGCGTGAGTAGCCGTCGCCACGAGCCACTGGGCGAGCGATGTCCCGTCATCATGGTCGCTCGCAATTGTGAGGCTTATGCCGATTCTTGCCATCCCGATGATCGGTGTGCGCACCGTGCAGAATGACCTTGTTCGGCGGATCATCCTTTCGCCTGGCCCGGATGAATCCAAGGTCCCCGATAAGGCCTGGTCAACAATCGATTCGCCTCATCGTCGCCCGCGACAAGGCCGGATTTGGGGTCCCAGGTAAGGGTACGCCCGAGTTTCATCGCCAGGTTGGCCAGGATGCAGCTTGTCGTCGAGATATAGCCCTCCTCGATGTCGGCGACGGGACGGCCGCGCGAGGCAACCGCTTGAAGAAGGTCTTTCATGTGGCCGCGGATGGCCGGCGCCACGTGTCTCTCGAGGTCTTTCTCGGTCTTGTCTTCGGGAAACTGTTCGAATTCATATGTGAGATCGCGGTGGATCGGGTTGCCCTCGCCATGCGGGATAAAGTCGTAACCCATCAAGCCGGCTTTCAACGTTCCTTTGTCTCCATAGAACGTCGCGCCCCAGGGATACTTGGGATCAGGCGACTCGCCCCAGGTTCGATGCTGCCAGACAATGTCGAGGTCACCGAAATCGAACGTGGCCGTTTGGGTGTCGGCGATATTGGCCTTGGCTTTCTTGTCCACCAGGATGCCCCCCGACGAACTGATTCGTTTGGGCCAGCCTAACCCGAGCATCCACCGCGCCAGGTCGAACATGTGGATGCACATGTCACCCATGATCCCGTTGCCGTATTCCATGAACGCGCGCCAACCACGCGGATGCACAATCGCGTTAAAGGGCCGCATGGGAGCAGGGCCGGTCCACATTTCCCAGTCGAGATAATCGGGAGGGGAAATGTCAGGAGGGTTAGAGCTATTCCGCATGTGAAAATAACAGTACACCTCGACCAGCCCGACCTTGCCGAGCTTCCCCTCGCGGATGACGCGGTCGCGGGCCTCGATCAAGTGCGGGGTACTGCGGCGCTGGGTGCCGACCTGCACGACCCGCCCGTGCTTGCGGGCCGCGGCCAGCATGGCTTGGCCCTCGGTCACGTCAACGCTGATCGGCTTTTGTACGTAAACATCGACACCGGATTCAACCGCCGCGATCATGGGCAGGGCGTGCCAGTGGTCGGGGGTGGCGATCAAGACCAAGTCCAGGTCTTTCTGTTTGAGCATCTCGCGATAATCGGCGAATGTGCGTGGCGTCTTCTTCGAGGCTTGGCGTTGGGCGACGATTTCGGCGGCGCCGGCCAGCATCTTTTTGTCGACGTCGCACAGCGAGACGACGTCGACCGGCGCGACCTGAATCAACCGGAGCAGGTCGGCCTTGCCGTACCAGCCGCAACCGATCAGTCCCACCCGCTTGGCTTCCCGGCCGGCGGAGCCGAGTGATTGCGCTGCGCCCCCGCGAAAGCAAGGCCCGCCGCCGCAGGGACGGTTGCGAAGAATTCGCGACGTTTCATGACGTTGGTTCCCAGAACTTTTTTCAGCGATGGCGGTGCACCCGATCCAAGACGAACGGTATCGGAAAAACCGGGCGTTGTCTACCGTTGTGACTCGTCGCGCTGTGACGCGGCGCCTCTCTTCCTGCCGCGGGCCGCGGGCGTGCATCCGCGGCTTGTTCGCGAGGTGATATTTCCGGGTCCAACTTAGTCGCCTCGCCTCATCCACTCTTCAGCGGCGAGGATGGCCCGGCGCGGGTGGGCCAGCTCGTGGCCTCCCAGTTCGGCTCGCCCCCGCCAGCCACGGTTTCTTGCTGGACCCACTGCTCGATCAACTGAGGAGATTGGCTGACTTTCGCCAGGCGGCGAATGACGCCATTGCCCAGCGGCTGCGCGAAGATGACGGTGTAGTAGGGCAGGGGGTCATAATTCTTTTTCTGGCTGAGCTTGCGGATATAGTCGTCCAGCTTCTTGTCGAGCTTGGTCGGGTCGTCGGCGAAGAAACGACGAAAAGCGGCCAGGTTCTCTTGCGGCGTGCGCGGCTGTAGGGGGGCTATCTGGCTCATGGCCTTGAGGTATTTGACGAAGTCGTCACCCCTTTTTTTGGCCAGGTAATGCGTCAGCGCCCAGGCTTGGGCGTAATCGGGTGGAGTGAGCGCGGACTTGAGCAAAAGCGACTCGGTCTGCGTCATCGGGTGGCGACCGGCAACCTGAATGGGGCGAGACTCGGCGCCTTCGATCTCGCATGAGAGCGGGTCGTTGAGCTCGCGCAGCGTGGCCATGTGCATGGAGTTGATCGCGGCCATCCCCCGCCAGACAATCCCTTTCTTGGTCGTGACGGTGGTCGCGCAGTACTTCAGCAAGCCCTTCCACGAGCCACTGCGGCCATGCGCAGGGGCGAGGTTGCAGGCCAATATTAGACAAGATCTGGTGGGCTCCCTCGTGCGCCACGGTTTGGGGCTTCAAGAGCGCCGCCAAACGGGGCTCGAGCAGGTCTCGCTCGGATTTTTGATAGAAGAAGATTCGATTGGTGAAGTATTCGTAATAAGCCCGAACTTGCGGATCGACGTGTTTGTGATCGCGGAAATCACGTTCGGTGGCGAAAATGACCGCAACCAAGGGAAACTCGGTCGGATGCACGGGGAAGCCATGACGGCGAAAGGCTTCGATGAGCCCCCTGTAAAGGTCTTCGAGCAAACGCCCGCTATCCTGGGCGAACGGCAGCGTCGACTTATAAAAGATCAGGTAGTGCTCGGTTTTCCACAGGTCATAGTCGGCGTAGGGGCCTTTTTTTTGCAGCAGCGTTTGCAGTTGATCGGCCGAGTGTGGCTGAAACGGCTCAACGGTGGGCACGAGCCGGGTGGGGAAACCGAGCTGGCCATCGGGAAGAATCAGGGCGGTCGTGTCGGCATACTTGCCGTGCAGGCGAGCGACAACGCAATTGCCGAATTCGTCACGGACCTTGAATCGCTCGGGCGCCGGGGTTTTCGCGGCTGATGGCGATATCCCTTCGGAACACCGCGGCCCCGGCGGAACGAGCGAGCCGAGAACCGGCCGGGCCGGCGGAGACTCGCCCCGCCGAGGCCCGACTCCCGCCACGTTTTTTTGCGCCGATCGCGTGACGAACGCTCCCGCGTCGCTCGCCAGGGCCTGACCTCGCGCGTTACCGAGAAATGAATGCGTGACGACGAGCAAGATGAGAGAAGTTGAGAACGAGCCGCGGAGTCGGCGCCATCGAGCT
This sequence comes from uncultured Isosphaeraceae bacterium, assembly GCA_963829765.1. GTDB lineage: Bacteria > Planctomycetota > Planctomycetia > Isosphaerales > Isosphaeraceae > CAWFRS01. The sequence goes on from CAWHKI010000233.1 coordinate 6,273, forward strand.
GCGGGCGGGCGAACGCGGATGGCCTGTCCGCAACCGCCCAAGGAGATCACCATGGGTTCCATGGCCGGTGCTCTCTCGCGGACTCTATCTTAATGAGTTAAGTGTGAGGACACCCACAATCCTACCATTCGGTGACCATTGCGAAAAGCCGGTGGTCGCGGCTCATCTCGCGGAAGCGGGTCGCTTCGGTTACGCCGAGAGAATACGGACCCGAAAGCCGAGAGATTGCGAGAGGGCGGTCATCTCGCCCAGGATGTCGCCGTAGGCGACAGCGACATGGTTGCTCATATAATGGGCCATGATCGGTCTCCATCGAGCAGCCCAGGTCGGCCGCCATGAACGGCCACTGGCGGGTCGTCCCGCGCCACCAATCTTCGCGCACGTCCTCGGGCAAGGCGACTGACTCGCCGCGGCCCAAGTCCATGACAAGCTGGCCGCCGCGGTCGATCCAACATCGCGCCCAGGTGATGGCGCCGGGCAAGCTGACTCCGGCGAAAGTCCCGCCTGGCACCGGAAAGTACCCGGCTGGCTGGCGGAAGCTATGGACACCGTCGAGCGAAGTCACATCATGATTGAACGCATAGGCGCCGCAACTTCCGGAGTTCAAGAGCACCCAGAGGAACCGGCCATCGTGGCGACTGCCCCAGCGAACGTCGTGGAACATGACGGCCCCGGGCAGGCCCTTTGCCTCGAGGAGACGTTTCATCAGCTCCATGGGGACCAGGTTTCCCTGGTCGGCCTCGGTACTCGTGATGACGACGTGGCCGTTGCCCTCGGGCCGAGCGTGCGAGTTCAAGAGTCCTTCGGCAAAGTCGCTCGGCGGGAGCAAGTTTGAGCAGCCCGAGCTGGTATTGCCAACCCAGGCAGTCGGCCTTGAATTCGGCGAGCAAATCGAGGACCGCGAGGTAGCCGCGAATCTGCTCGCGGGTGGCCGCGGGCGTGAAGTCGGAGGCGTCTTGCTCTTGCCAGTGAAACGTGACCCCACGGTCCTGAACGAACCGGAAAGCGTCATCCACGCGTCCGTCGCTCACGGACCGGCACCGATCGATGAGCCAGGCCTGATCAACTTTGTGCTCGGCGAAACCGATCGGATAAAGCAAGCGCGGGCCAAAGTAGCCATTGATCATGCCCATCGAGGTGTCGCCGAGCATGAGGGCCAGCACCCGGCGGTCTCGAATCCCTTCTCCACCCTGGCCGCCACCGCGATCGACTCGGGCGAGATGGCGCCGGCACCGCGCAACTCATCAGTGGGGTAACGAATTTGCCCGGATGAGCACCATGCGTCGAGCCGCTCCATGAACCGGGCGTCGGCCGTCCAGTCGGCCGCGTCGGTCCAGATGCGCGAGGCCGCTCGGCCCACGCTCTCAAGCGAGGCCGCGGTGTTCAAGAGCGCGACCAGCCCTGGCCAGGTCCCCGAAAAATTCGACGCCAGCAGCAGCGGGCTATCCTTGCCGACCACGCCATCGACGGTGTGAGGGGCGTAAGCCCAGTGGACAAAAACGCCCACAAGGGGGTCGTCGATCGGACCAAGCTTGCTGATCGCCTCATCCGGACGGGTGAGGTAGTCTTCAACCAAATAGGGCGACCGCCCCAGTTTCTTCAGTGCGGCGACGAGCTGCGCCGTGGCCTCGCGCGACTGGGAAAGGGCCAACTGATTGGGTTTGGCCCGATAATCCCCGGGCCAGAAAATGGCGACTTTTTTCGGCATAAATCACTCGAGAATCAATACGCGATGGAGAGTAGTCAGCCAAGGACGTTGAGTCTATCTCGCCCGAATCGTTCCGGCTACCGCCGAGAACCTTGACCCTGCTCATTGAATTAACGATAATGACTTCCGCTACGGGAAAACAGAGTATCAAAAAGCGGGGCGTGGTGTGACCATCCGCCGTGCTCTGTTCCGGTTGAGTACGGCGAATTTGCTTGAGGATCGGCTGGCGACGCGTGTGGGTCGCGCCATCTACTTGTTCGACCTAGACTTGGGAAATGTCATATGGCAGCAGCGTCCCTGGCCGGCAAGCCCCGCAAAGTGATTCCCAAGATTTTGGCGGTCATTCACGCCGACGGTTGTACGGGCTGTGAGGCATGTATCGAGGTCTGTCCGGTCGACTGCATCTACAAAGTGCCCGGCGAGGAGATCTCGTGCGTGCAAACGTGGTGTGACGTTGACTTGGATCGGTGCATCGGCTGCAAGCACTGCGCAAGTCTGCCCGTGGGATGCGATTGACATGGTCGACACCCTGGATGTTTCTTACCACGTGGCGTTAAAAGGCGGCCCACCCGCTTATGTGGAACAAAACTGGGACAACTTGGTTGACGCGGCCCAGCGTAACGCCGAGGGCCTGGTCGCGAAAAAGAAGTAGAAGTCGGTGGGCTGGAAGCTCGCAACCAAGGGTTCAGTCGGCGTAATGCGCGGCGTGTGCTTCGGCGATGGTTGGCCGGCAAACTTTGCCTGGCGGCGTTTGTTGCGCGCTTCGTTTTGCCAATTTCTTTTGCTGTCACACATTCGTGAGTGAGATCCAAACTCGGAGATTGCAAATGAAGATTTGGACCGGCTTTTTCTCGAGTCCTTTGATCGCGATTCTTGGTGTTTATACATTCAGTGGTTGTGGTGGAGACGGTGGGCCCACCGGGTCTGAGGCGCCGCCGGCGGTGCAGCAGATATCGCCAGCCGCCAAGTCGGCGGCAGATTCAAAGCAAGGCGGCCAAATAACGACGCCGGCCCGCTCGATTGACACGAAGCAACTGACTGACGTCGTCAAAGAAGAAGTGAAGGGCGGAGAGTCGTCCGAGGGGCCGAGTCCGTTTGATTATCTTTGGGAGCCCTCCAAGGGCGACGTTGATCAAAGACGAGCCGATGACCGTATCGGTTCCCGTCGGATTGCAGCCGCTCACTCCCAAGATTTACGTCCCAGCTTCTAACCCGATGACAAAAGGGAAGTACGAGCTCGGCCGCCAGCTCTATTTTGACCCTCGCCTCTCGCTTGATAGCACGGTTAGCTGCGCAACTTGCCACAACCCGGAGAAAGGCTGGACCGATGGCATGGCGGTTTCCATTGGGATCCGCGGGCAGACAGGGGGCCGAAGCGCGCCCAGCGTTCTAAACACGGTGTACGGTAAGACCATGTTTTGGGACGGGCGTGCCCCGTCGCTCGAAGGGCAGGCCCAGGGGCCGATTCAGAACCCGATCGAAATGGGAAAGCAGTCTTATAAAGAAATCGTCGAGCGGCTCCGGGCTATTCCCGGGTACGCGGAGCAATTTCAAAAAGTCTTTGGTACCAAAGTCACGCTCGACGGGATGGCCAAGGCGATTGCCACCTTCGAACGGGTGGCCGCGCTTTCGGGGAACTCGAAGTACGACAAGTACAACGCGGGCGATAACAAGGCGATGAGCGACAGCGAGAAGCGTGGGCTCGTTTTGTTCGGGCTGACGCTGAACACGGATGACGAGTTCAACACCAATGCCGTTCGCCAGAAGGCGAAGTGTACCCTTTGCCATGCCGGTTTCAACTTCACCGATGAACAGTTTCATAATCTGGGAGTCGGCTACGATGAGAAGACCGCCAAGTTCGCCGACTTGGGGCGGTGGGCGATCGACCCGATTGGCGCGAAAAGTGACGCCAGCCTGGGGGCCTTTAAGACGCCGACGGTGCGCGACGTCGAACACAACGGGCCGTACATGCACGACGGCAGTCTGGCGACGTTGGAAGCGGTCGTCGACCATTACGATAAAGGCGGCATCCCTAATCCGGCGCTCGATCCAGACATGAAAAAGCTCGGCCTGACCGCCCAGGAAAAGACGGACGTAGTCGCCTTCATGAAAGCGCTTACCGGCGAGACGAAGAAGCTGGACGAATTGCTTCCCAAGCTACCACCGGATTCCGGGGGTAAGTCACCCGATCCGCGGTCCACACTGAAACCGCCGTCAAAAACCGTCGCCGCACTCTTGTTTCATCCGGCCGCAACACGTTAACCGGACCGCCCTGGGGTGGTTCGATCTCCTCGAACGAGGGATCGAAAAGCTAGATCGGGGATCGGGAGACGGAGCTCCCTCCTACAAAGAAGGCGGAAGCCGCCGCCAAGAACCAGCGGGCGAGCGATGTGCCGTCGTCATGAACAGTCGGGGTTGCGAGGCTGATGCCGAATATTCCACCGCCTTGACGTAATCCTCTATTGCAAAGCGACATACGCCGAACCCCCCCCTTTTACGCTTTAGGCGGGTTTTTCGCCATGGCCACTTTGTGCACTGCCTGGCGGGGCTCTCGCTGGCGCGTCAGGTTAGTGTCTTCGGCGATCCAGGCACATGCGCAGATCGCGGCGGTCCCTCGCTGGCGCGTCGGGTTGGAAAATCGTGCGACCTATAATTAAATACATTCTTATTATTGCATGTTTTGTAGCATTGTTTCTAATTTGCTACGCCCCAGTGCTTTTCCTCGATCGCCAGTTCGGTTTTAGGGACGCCGCTCATTATTATTATCCGCTCAATCAGCGGGTTCAGGAGGAATGGAACCAGGGTCGGTGGCCGCTGTGGGAGCCCGAGGAAAACGCGGGGATGCCACTCTTGGGAAACCCCACGGCGGCGGTTCTTTATCCGGGTAAAGTCGTCTTTGCGTTGCTACCCTATGCGTGGGGCGCGCGCGTTTACATCATTCTGCATTCCGCGCTGGCGTTCTTCGCCATGCTCGTCTTGATGCGAGCCTGGGGGACGTCATGGTTCGGTTCGTCGCAAAGCGCGCTTGCCTATGCCTTTGGCGTTCCCATTTTATTTCAGTACTGCAACGTCATATATCTCATTGGGGCTGCCTGGCTGCCACTGGGCGTTCTGGCGGCGGATCGATGGGTTCGACTCGGACGGCGGCCGGCACTCCTGGGGCTGGCCGTGGTCTTGGCAATGCAGGTACTGGGAGGGGACCCTCAAGCCGCCTACCTTTTAGGGCTGGCGAGCATCGGTTACGCGGGAGGCCTGGCCTGGCATCGGGCGCGGTCGTCGCGAGCACGGACCGACAATGGAAAAACCCCTCATACGGCAATCGGGAAAGCTCTGGCCCTCGCGGCGATCACACTCGTCGCCTGGTGCGCGGTGACGCTGTTGCTGGCTCAATGGTTTCCCACGCTACGAGAACGCGGCAAGCCAAAGCCGCCTCTGTTCTGGATGGTCTGGGTGCCCTGGATCGTGAGCGCAGCCTGGGGCTTGGGTGGTGTTGGTTATCTTGTTCATTGGTGGAAGCGCGACAGACGCTCTCCGGTAGCCTGCGCATGGCTGGGCTTGGCTGCCGCGGCCGTCCTGTCGGTTGCCTTAACGGCGGCGCAGCTCTTCCCGGTCATCGAGTTCACGCAGCGGACCTCGCGCGCCGCTGATGGAGGACCGCATGACATCTATCCGTTCAGCATCGAGCCCTATCGGCTCTTGGAACTCGCATGGCCCAATATTTTGGGGAAACAGTTCGAAGGCAACAACTATTCGGGCGCGGTCATCCACGTTCCGGGAGCCTGGCCCAAGCCGTGGGTCCCGTCGCTTTACCTGGGAGGGCTGACCTTCGTGTTGGCCTTGAGCTCGCTGACATTTCGGCATGGTCCCCCCTGGCGTGTCTGGTTTTCGGTGATCGTGGTGGTGAGCTTACTGGGAAGCCTGGGCCGATATACCAGCCCGATCTGGGCGACTCGCGCGCTAGCCGTCAGTTCGGGGGCGCCGAGGCTCACTCGATTGCTGAACGACCTTGGTTCTATTGACGCCCCCGATGACCCGCCGATTCGCATGGACGGCTATCTGCGCGATGGCGACGGCGGCTTCTATTGGTGCCTGACGTATCTCTTGCCTGGCTTTCGTCAATTTCGGTACCCGGCCAAGCTCTTCACATTCACGAGCCTGGGCTTGACGATCCTCGCCGGGATCGGCTGGGACCGAGTTTTCGCGGGGCGGGCACGTGGCGCCTCCGCGTTTCTGTTCCTGTTCCTGGTCTTGACGGTGGCCGCAATGACGTTGGTGGTGGTTAATCGCGATACGATCCTGGCATCGTTTGAAAAATCGAGAGGACAATCGATCATGGGCCCGCTGGATCCTGACGGAGGATACCAGGTGATTATCCGTAGCATGGCGCAAGCCGTGATCGTTTTCGGCCTGGGGTTCGTGTTGACGATTGTGGCCCGGAGGCGTCCCCATTTGGCCGGCTCGGTCGCCCTGATCGTGATGACGGCGGATCTGGCCGCAGCCAACGCGGGCTTTGTCTTGACGGTCCCTCAGGCCGTGTTCGATACCAAGCCGGAACTCGTAAGAATCATCGAGGAAGCCGAACGCGACCATCCCTCGCCCGGTCCCTATCGCATCCATCGGATGCCGCTTTGGAACCCCGTGGGTTGGAACAAGACCGCGTCTAGGGACCGTATCGACGAGATGATGATGTGGGAGCACCGTACGATTCAGCCCAAGTATGGGATCAACCTGGGAATTGAGTACACTCACGCGATGGGAGTGGCCGAGCTTTATGACTACGATTGGTATTTCAGCGGTTTTCCCTGGAAAATCCACGATCCGCAGCTTGCGGCGGCGCTGGGCGTCGAATTGGAGAAGGAGGTGGTGTACTTCCCGCGGCGAGCTTACGACATGTGGAACACTCGCTATCTCATCGTGCCCTACTGGCATGGAGGCTGGCGTGACGAATTTCGCGGTTACGCGTCGTTTGTCTTCGAGACCGAGCGGGTCTATCCCCCGACCAATCGATTCAGCAGCGCCGATGGTGGCAAGGAAGCCGAACGAGAATGGATCGAAACGAGCGATTTCAAGGTGCTGCGAAACCTGCAAGAATATCCTCGCGCCTGGGTTGTTCACGACGCGCGAGCCACTTTGCCCTTCACCGGACTCTCCCGGCAGACACGAAGCGAAGCGATGCAGGAGTTACTTTATGCCGCGGACCGGATCTGGAACAACGAGACGCATCGGGCGTACGATCCCCACCAGCTTGCCTGGGTCGGAAGTGACGATCTCAACGAGCTTCGGCCCTACCTTTCGGGCCAGAGGAGCATACCGTCCGAAAAAGTCACGGTAACCTATCCGAATCCGCGGCAGGCCGTCCTCGAAGTCACGCTCGACTCGCCGGGCCTCGTTGTGCTGGCCGACATCTTTTACCCGGGCTGGGAGTTGAAGATCGACGGTAAGCCCGCGACGATTTATCGAGTTAACGGCGTCATGCGGGGAGCTGTGGCCCCGGCGGACCACCGTCGTCATCGGGTGGTCTTCACGTATGCGCCCCAGTCGTTCCGGCTGGGTTTGATTGTGTCGATCGCCGCACTGGCCGTTTTGTTGATTCTCTGCGCTGTCTCGGCTCGCTGGCCGGTCGATCACCGGGTCGCGGGGGGCGGCCCACTTTGAGGAACGGTTACTTTACTTTTGGTCAGCTCGGGCGCCGGTTTTCCGATTCTTTCGAGGTAGTAGGCCGCGATTGGCCGGACCGTCAGGTCGGGGGCCCACGTGAGAGCGTTTGTGAAATGCTCGCTCGCGCTCGCGGGAACCCCGGCCTCGAGTTCGCACATCGCCAGGTCGAACTCCCAGCTTGATTGTTTGGCAAACGCCCCAGGGATCTTCAGGAAATCGTCGGTCGAGCGAATCGCTTCGCCTCTGAGGAGTGCGCGTGCGCCGTCCAATGCGCGGCCGCTACGGTCGAGCCGAACCCGGGGGATTGCCCGGTCCTTCCAAAGACTTGCCGCCGAGCGGTAATCGCCCAGCAGAAAGTAAACGCGTCCTTGCCGCGATGCGCCCGAGCCCGGCTCGGAGCCGAGATTAGAATCGTCGATGGCCGCCGTCAAGAGTTCCATGGCTTTTTCCGGTTGACCGGTATTGCAATAGAGGTCAACGAGCCTTGGTTTGACGGCCGCGGGGCTGAGATTGCTGCGCTCGGCGTCGGCAAGTAACGAAATGGCGCGACCGGCAGCGCCCCTGGAAAGAGCGAAGGACGCCTGGTCGATCGGTCCAACTTGGCGTTCGGTCTCCAGCTCGATCAGCGAATCTTCGACCGTCTTCATCTGCTGGTCGAGGTCGTCGAGTTGTTTCTTGAGATTGATGCGTACTTCGGGAGCAAGGTCTCCAGGTTGGCTCGATTCGAGCACGATTTGAAGGCGGTCGCGGGAGAGGTCCAGGGCGTTCCCGCTCATGTAAAGCCGGAACAACTCGAGGTTGAGAGCGTGCAAATGATGACGAGCGTCCGCTGAGTCTGGCGGGGGCGTAGTTTGGATGGCGAAGTTCAAGGCCGTCGCGCGCTGCTGGAACCGCGTCATCAAGTTCTCGAGGTGGGGAGTGAGCAACCGGATTCGATCGGCGTTTTGGGGCGTGATTGCGATTCCGGCCATCATGGCCCCCTCCTGCATCATGAGGTAACGGTAGGATTCGGCCAGCATGCGGTAGGCGAGCCAATCGTCCGGACTCTTCGCCAGCGCAATCCGGGCCTCTCGGATCGCGAGCAGGCAGCGTGCCGGATCAGGAATCGGCGCCGCCTGACCGGGCTTTGCAGCCGAAGTGTCGAGCCCGTTGGCGTCGAGCCAGCGCCGCGCCGATTCGGTCCGCGAATGCAAACGGTTGAGCGCCCGAGTCTGGAAGATCGAATCGATCATCGAGGTCGGGTTGGGCGGTCGTTCGCTTCCGGGCACCGGGCTGGCCACGCGGTAGGCACGCAGATCAGGGTCAAGTCGGTTCGCCTTGAAAAAAGCGAGATCAGAGGCCGGGGCGTCGGCCCGGCCGAACATGATGATCCGGCCGTCGTCGTAGAATGGCAACCAATGGGGACTTCGCATCAGGTGCTGATACGTCGTCGGCGATTGCTGGGGACCGACTTCGATCATGATCGCGCTGATCTTGTACTTATCGAGCAGAGGCTTCCATTTCTCGACGTCGTCTCCTTTGAGGGCGTTGCGGGTCTCCTCCCATTGCGACAACAATTCCGGCGGGAAGAACCGCGTCCGGCTGTCGACATAAGACCGGCGTCTCGGCGATCCCTTCCAGATCAAGGTGTCTCCCTGGGCCATCGAGGTGTTGAAAATGTTTCCCTGGATGTCCGTATTGTCCGCTAGAAACTCCGCCGCTTCGAACGTGAAAGCGTCCGGATTGTAACCGAGCCCGAACTGGACCTCACGCAGGGTGTTCTTCCAACCCGTGATGTCGAGGCCGACCATGAGAAAGACCAAGGCAAGTGTGACCAGCCGGCCCCCCGTTGACCAGACTGTCCAGAGCCGGCCCAGCCGGCCTTCGGTGCCAAATCGATCGTGGTACCACTCCTGGCCGTTGGGTCCGACGACCGCGGCGAAAACCACGGCGAACATCGAATTGGCATACATTAAGAGGGCCCAGATGACCGATATCAATGCGAATGGCAGAAAGCGAGCCCAAGAGAACCGCCGGAAGTTCAAAAGGAACGACGCGAGTCCCACGAGCACGACGCCGCCATAAAAGGCGGGAAGAAGGTACCAGTAGCGACCGGTGTTATCGCGAACCCAGCGGCCGAAGAACGATAGCAGCTCAACCGTCGTGACTTTGGTCGTGGGCTGGAATAGATGCAGATAGGGAAATAATGCATCCGCGTAAACACGGTACGTGAACGGGTTCACCAGGCACCCCGCGGCGCAGAAACCCAACACGATGAACAAGAAAGCCGGCCGCGGCGGCGTTATTTCGGCAGCGATTTCGCCGCCGCCTAGGGCGGCTTGCCCGTCCGCCTCTGCCACGGGAGCGGTCCGTCCGGCGCGGCCGCGGCGGTCGAGCCAGCAACCGACGCCCGCGGCGGCCAGCACCAAAAGCCCGGTGAGGAACGACGGGTCGACGTTCGCCCACAAGACAAATGCCGGAATTAAAAGACAAAGTGTGCGAGCGTGCCCTTGAACCACCGCCCAGAAAAGGATGAGCATCTCAAAGGCGAGCAACAAAATGCCCCAGGTGTGAGGCGACACGCTCGCCACGCCGGCGATGCCTCCCATGGTGAGGCCGTACAGCGGATGGAGCACACCGCCAAGGGCGAGTGTAACGACGGCCGCCGACCACCACGGGCCCGGCCCTCGGTGGCGTATCATCAGTAAGAGCCACGCCGTCGCCAGCCTTAGCGACGCATTGACGACCACGAGCGATCCTACGGCGATTTGCTCCGCGTTGGCACGGTTGGCGTTGGGGGCCGCCGCGTTAACCGGGACGAACTCGTTAACCAGTTTGTAGATGGCGGCGTTCACCCACTGGAAAAGCCAGTTCACGTTGATCCAAGCCCGGCCGTATTCCGTGTAAGAAAAGACATCGGTACGGATCGGCCCTCGCTGCTCGGCGATCAACTGCCCGGCCTTCAGGTGCAACCAAAGTTGTGGGTCCGCGATGTAGTTACAGGCCACCATGAACACGAGGAGAAGGGCGGCCAACTTGACGTAAACGTCGTAATAAGCGTTCCATTCGCTCACGCGCTGGGGCGTCCACGGCTCCGGAGGCAGGTCCCCATCCGTCTCCAAAATCCCGCTCTCATTCGAGACGGACAGGCTGACATCTTCATGCTCTGGAATAGGCCGGTCTGTTTCAGGTTCGGTCATCAGGGTCGACTTTTAGAATCGTAGTAATGGCAGCAGCTTTCGGTTCATCGGCCGAAATACGTGGGAAACCCATATGCTAGGTGGCGGTGACCAAGCCGGTCAAGAGGCGGGCAGTTAGGTGTACTCGTTGACTTTCGACACCTTGCACTTAGAATAAGTCCGCTGCTGGTCGACATGAGCCCCCCACCGACGGGCATTCTTCGCCAACCTTTTTGACGATAGCGACTTAACCATGCACTTATTGACCGCTATCCCCGTTCACAACGAAGAATCGAGCCTGGTGGGAGTGTTGACCGAGGTTCTCAAGCATACGGGGGACGTGCTGGTGGTCGACGACGGTTCAACCGACAGCACTCCGGCGTTGCTCCAAAAGTTTCCAACGGTCCGGACGATACGGCATCCGCGTAATCTGGGTTACGGAGCGGGGTTGCGTACGGCATTCGACGCGACGATTGACGGCGGCTACGACGGCGTCGTGACCCTTGACTGCGACGGCCAGCACGAGCCCGAGCGAATACCTGGGCTGGCGTCGCACCTGGCCGAGGCCGACATCGTTTCCGGCAGTCGCTATCTACGCGTGTTTGATCCCAGCCAACAGCCCTCCCGAACAGCGGCGGCGGATCAATGTGGAAGTCACCCGCTGGCTCAATGAGTGCCTGGGGCTAAACTTGACGGACGCATTTTGCGGCTTCAAGGCTTACCGAACCTCCGCCTTGAGACGATTTGAGATCACCGAGCTGGGTTATGCGATGCCTTTGGAAATATGGGTTCAGGCCGTGGCGCACGGTATGAAAATCGTGGAAGTGGCGGTGCCCCTGATTTACCTGGACGAGTCGAGGGCTTTCGGGGGTGCGCTCGACGATGCCGACTACCGTCTGAAACACTATCGCCGCGTCTTCGAGGGGGCGCTCGAACGAGCCGGCCTGCTCGCCGCGGTAGGGTGTCTGGGATGACCGCCCGCCGCCTGCGGGCGCCGGCGATCGACGGCGGGGTGCTGGTGGAGCCCCCCGCGTCGGCCACCGCCGACGTCATCGCGGCCAATTCCCGTCAGCTTACACAGTGGGTCTACGATTTCCAGGGAAGAAGCGCGAACGTGCTTCGTAGGTTGGTGAGGCGGGAGGTCTTCGCCGCGGCACACGGCTTTCTGGAGCAGCATGGACTTCGGGCGTCGGGCTCGAATGGAGTGGTTTCGGGCAGTTCAGACTGTCCGTTGATCGTGACCGGGCATCAACCTGAGCTTTTCCACCCCGGTGTGTGGATCAAAAACTTCGCCACCGCGGCCGTTGCGACGGCGAGCGGCGGTGTCGGTCTCAACCTCATCGTGGACAATGACGTTCCCAAATCGTCGTCGATCGTCGTACCGACAACCGATGCTGGGGAGATTCGACTGACTCGTGTCGAGTTCGATCGATGGGGAGGCGACGCACCGTTTGAAGACTCGCCCGTGTTGGAGGAAGAACGGTTCTCGGCCTTCGGTCACCGTGTTCGCTCTCTGCTGGGCGACGCCGTCGCGGGGCCGGCGATCGACGAATTCTGGCCGCGAGTTCTCAGGCGGCGGGGCGATGTTGCCACACACGGTATGCGTTTTTCGCTGGCGCGGCGCGAGCTCGAGGCGAAGTGGGGCGTTGCGAACCTCGAGGTCCCCTTGAGCACCGTTTGTCAGACAGATGGGTTTCTCTGGTTCGTTTCGCACCTAATGGCCCAGCTTCCCAGGTACCACCAGGTCCATAATCACGCGCTCGAAGCGTACCGCGCGGCTCATGGGATCCGCAGTAAGAACCACCCGGTCGCCGCGTTAGCACGACAGGGAGAGTGGCTGGAGGCGCCGTTCTGGATCTGGAGGGCCAAAGAACCCCGGCGCCGGGCCCTCTTGGTCAGACAGCGTTCGCGCGATATGGATTTACGCATTGCCGGCGAGGATGAGGTCTTGCTTGAATTGCCGCTGGCACCGGATCGAGAGGGCCTGTTGTGCCGTCGAGCGGCTCCGCGATCTCGCTCGTCGCGAAGTCCGATTGCGAACGCGTGCGCTCACGACCACCCTGTTTAGTCGCTTTTTGCTCGGCGACCTCTTCATCCACGGCATCGGCGGCGCCAAGTACGACGAGCTTGGCGACCTCATCGCTGGGCGCTTTTTCGGCATCCAGCCCCCCGGCTTTTTGACGGTCTCCATGACGCTGTGGCTGGGCTTGCCGGCTGACGCGACAACCCCGGCGGACCTGGCGGGCATTGAAGGGCTGCTGCGGGACCTCGAATTTAACCCAGACCGCCATTTGTCCGAACCGATCCCCGATGAATTGCGTAGTATAATAGAAGGTAAAAAGCAGGCGATCGCCGCGCCCGTGAGTACTGCGCGGGAGCGGAAAGCGAGACGATTGGCCATAAGGCGGTCTAACGACGCGCTACGGCCTTGGGTGCGTGCGTTTAGCGAGAACGCTTTCTCGCTGTGCGCGGAGACTCGGCGGCGCCTGCGGTCCAATCGGGTTGCCCGGAACCGTGAGTTTTCCTTTGTGCTCCATTCGGAGGATCGATTGCGGCAGAGCATGCGGCAATCTTTCCTCATGTGATTTCCGAAAAAATTTCGACTGGTGGCTGTCTTTTTGCAGCATAGCGAATTGAGAGTCCGTACAATGAAAACAGAATCGCGTGCGATGACACGCAGGCAACCCCCCCGGACTCCAACAGATGGCCGTGCCAAGCGGCGCATCTCCACGACGGCTGACCCAATGAAAGCGCCCGTGCCTGGCCATCGCCTTCCGTACCGCCGCGGCTCTGTCGAGTATTGTCTCGGCACCGAAGCCGATCATGAAGCGGTTTACCAGACACTGCTCCACGTGTTCCACGGCCCTGATCGCGACTCGTTCTTGGGAGCGCTCTCAGACCCCGTTTATCGGCCCGATCAACGACTACTGGCCAAAGTCGACGGCCGCATCGTCAGCCACGTTCACTTAACCGAGCGTCAGTTGCGCTACGGGTCAGTTACTCTGCCGATCAACGGCGTGATGTGGGTTGGTACTTTACCAGAATTTCGCGGGATGGGGTTCGCTCAAAATCTCATGCGGCTGGCCAGTCAACGGGCGAGTGAGAACGGGGTGGTGCTTCAAGTGTTGACGACCGGCATGCCGCGGTTTTATCGACCCTTGGGCTGGGGCGTCTGCGGCCGGCAGACGTTTGCCCAAACCATGAGCCGGAACTTGCCCCAGGTGAGCGATGGAATCATCGAAGGGCGCGGTGCATTCTGGCACGTCCGCCCCTGGCGGCAGGTCGAGCTCGGGGACCTGATGACACTTTACGAACGGCAGTATGCTCACACAACCGGCACGATCGTCCGCTCCGAGGAATACTGGCGTTGGATGATTGGCCGAAGGTATGCCCATGTGATCTGGGTTGCTTGCCAGGGCGAAACCGTGCGCGGTTATGCCTTTATCAAAGACCACAAAGTGCTCGAAATCGCCTACGACCCGGCTTATCCCCAGGCGTTGCGGGCCTTGCTGGGCCGAGTGCGTGCCGAGGCTTGAACGCGCCTATCCAGAGGCCGTTGTTTTCGCGCCATCGATCACCCGGTGATCGCCGCTGTTCGCGCGGCCTCGGGGAAGATCATCGATCAAGACTCGTACGAGGGGACCGTGTCGATGTATCATATTCCCGATATTGGAGGTTTCCTCAACGGGATACTCCCCGAATTGTCACACCGCGCGGGGGAATCGGGATGCACGCTGCCGGTTGAACTGGGTATTTGCGTGGATGATGACCGCTGGCTGATCCATGTTGACGGCAAAAATTCGCGCGTTGAACACGACAAGCTCAGCCGGAGGTATCTGACGCTTACTCGGTCCGCTTTGGTTCGATTGCTGATGGGGCATACGAGCATCGCGGCCGTTTCCGACGAGGAAGGGTTCATCGCATCGACCAGCACGGCTCTCGATGCGGCCCGTATCCTCTTCCGTCCAGAGCCGATCTGGCGCAGTCCGCTCGACAGTGCAACAGCCTGAAATGGCGGCCACCACACACATTAGGCGACCGGGGGGTGGTAACATAGCAGGGGCTGCGGTTGTAGGATGGATTGGCAATCCGTCCTACGGAAAATTCGCATCTGCCACTCGTTTGATCGCAAGCTGCTTCCGATCAGAACCTCGGGTCGCGTCGATCGCTTTTTTTTGCGGACGTCGGTGGGAATATCTTACAGGTCACGGCCGGGCCGACTTTGCACGATATACCTCTTGACGGGAGACGACATTAAATAAAGCGAAAGGATCGCGTAGATGAGGATCACCACGACGCCGAGCTCGATCTTTCGAGTGTTGATCCGTTCCTCAAACGGTTTTAGTTCGACTTTGGACTCGTCGCGATTCTTGGGTTTGACCTCGACCAGGTTTTTCTCCTCGTCTTCGAGCAGAGGCTGAATCAGAGGAACCGCGACCAACCCGACCACGTCGACCGCGACACCCAGAGTGAGCGCCAGCATGAGCACCTTGGCGGACTTGCCTCTGATCAACTGAACACAGCCGAAAATGCCAAAAGCAGAGACAATGGCGAGGGCAAGCCATGTGTAATTTTCCGCGCTGGATTGTCCCTTGGTCGACTGAATGGCGCCCGCCAGCATCATGATCAGACCGGCCGTTCCGCACAATCCGCCGATAATCGCGATATGCAGCGGGGGGCCTTTAGCGCGAGGCGGTGGTGGCGGGATCAGGTCGTCGTCAAACCCGACCCGCAATCCGGTCTCCTGATCGGTACCGCAGGTCGGACAGATCGACATGCCTTGGGGTACGCCCATACCGCAATGAACGCACCGGCGAGCCTTGGACCTTGCTTCGGCTGCGGAAACGCGTCGTTTCGTCGGACCGCCGTCCTGGAAGAGGGCCGCCGCGTCGCCGATAGCGGGCTCCTGGGCGGCGTGTCCACGCTCGACGTCTCTCCCACTCATCAACGGCAATTCGAACGTCTCTCGCAAATCGCCTTCCGAAGAGGCATTCGGCAGCTCGTCTTGGCTCGGTGGACGCTTCTGCAGTTCATATAACGTCGCAGCGGCAGCATCGACCGCTCCGGGCAGGGTCGAAAGGGAACTCGCATCCGCTTCCGACACCACGAACCGGGTGGCGCATTTAGGGCACTTGAGCCGTTTCCCCGCGGCGACCTGGGGCGGCAAGTTTAACACAACCCCACATTGCTTGCATTGAATGGTGCGAGGCATGACTTGTGATCGCTCCCCTGCCATTTTGGTAGACGATCGTGTCGCTGTCAATTGAAGGGATATACCAGATATACCATAAAGTTTTCAAACCGAAGCAACTGATATTTCGGAGCGGGTCGCGACGTGCATCATTTGTTATTCTGGGCCGGCGAGTCGTTACTTCATCGCGAAAGGTGCCTCGCATCTGCTTGACCATGGTTGTCATCGGCGTTAACGTGAAGAAAGATTTCGCTTTCCCAGGCCTGGAGTCTAACGTGATGAGAGATAGCAACAAAGTGAGCCGTCGAGGTTTCATTGAGACGGCTGGTGCCGCGACCGGCGCGTTGATGGCTGCGGGGGCCTTTCCCCATCCTGCCGTTGGCAGCGTGAAGGGTGCCAACGAAAAGATCAATATCGCGATCCTTGGCCCCGGCGGCCGAGCCCAAGAACATATTCGCATTCTGTTGAAGATGAAAAAGAAAGAGCAAAAGCCGGTTGACATTGTCGGCTTGTGCGATGTTTGGGACGGCAACAAGGAGGCCGGGCGGGGCCTTTACTACTCCGCGGGAAAATGCGGACTGGACTGGGAAGGCAAAGATAAGGATCGCGTCACCAAAGACTACCGCAAGATCCTCGACAACAAGGATGTCGATGTCGTCTTGATCGCCACGCCGGATCACTGGCACGCCAAAATGTCGATTGACGCCATGGAGGCCGGCAAAGACGTCTACTGCGAAAAGCCGATGACGCACACAATCGACGAGGCCCGTCGGGTCGCCGAGGCGACGAAGAAGACCAAGCAAGTCTTCACGGTGGGCGTGCAGTCGACCGCCGACCCGCGCTGGCGGATGGCCAACCAGATGATCATTGAGGGGAAGATCGGCCACGTCATGCAGGGGCAGACGAGCTATTACCGCAACAGCGACGGCGGTCAGTGGCGGTACTACAAGCTCACCAAGGACATGACGCCGAGAACCGTTGACTGGAAAATGTTCCTCGGAACCGAGTTCGGGTTGGCGCCCGACCAACCTTTTAATCGCGCCCGGTACGCCCAATGGCGCTGTTACTGGGACTTCGGCGGTGGCATGTATACCGACCTCTTCGTCCACCAGCTCACACACATGATCCTGGCGATGGGCGTCCGCTTCCCCAGCCGCGTGGTCGGGGCGGGTGGATTGTACCTCGAATACGACGGCCGAGAGGTTCCCGATGTGGCCACCGTGGTCGCCGATTATGAAGAAGGCTGTCAGCTTTTGATTTCGGCCACGATGTGCAATGACATCCAGCTCGGCGAGATCATCCGTGGCCATACGGGCAACATCCGGTTCAACGCGCAGCCGCGCGAGGGCTTCGTCGTCGGCTCGCAAAATCATGCCTTGAAGGGTAAGCCCGCCCCGCCTGGTGCGAGCATGGGCTTAGATGGCGAGAAGTTTAACCCCCAACAACCGCGTGAAGACACCTACGCCTTGTGGGAGCATTTCCTCGCGTGCACTCGTTCTCGCAACCCGGAAACGCTCTGCCCCGCGGATCTCGGTTATGCCGCGATCACCACCGTGAATTTGGGAGTCCGATCGTACCGCGAAGGAAAGGCATACTACTTCGACAAAGCCACGGGTGAAGCCAGCGACGCCGACACCGCCTGGTCCGCCCGTTGGGAAGAGCGCGGCAAGCTTCGCGGCAAGCCCAATCAGGTCATCGGCTGGAAGGCTGGCGACAAGGGCTCGCTGCTCCACCTGCCCGAATATCAGAAACTCGAGGGCGATTGGGTCGACGGTAAAGACCCCTGCGCATCGGTTTGAGCGAATGCCGCCCGCGCGGCACTCGGTGCTCTGACTGGGGCAAACTGTCGGTATCGACGACAGCCTGCCCCTTTTCGTTCACTGAATCAGTCATGCCAACGGATCACCGCGGTCCCACTGGCCCTTGATCAAGACTTTCTTGAGGACGAACCCCTCCAGCCCCGGGCGTCGAAACACGACGAGATCGGCGGGCTCGCCTGCGCCGATTCGGGGCACCGTTTTCCGGAGCAGCCGCGCGGGGTTGGTCGTGACGGTCGAGATCGCCTGCTCGAGTGTGCAGTCGGAAGCCGCCAAAAGGTTCTGCAGACCGACCTCGAGCCCCTGGTTCGAGCCCGCCAGGTAGGGTGTATCCGTGACGACGATCTTGCCCGATGAATCGACGGTCCACTCTCCATAAACACCCGACGGTAGGCCGGCTAAGGGACTGGCGTCGCTGATCAGAATGGTTTGAGCCAAACCTTTCGCCCGCGACAGTACGCGGAGGGTCGCGCGATCCAAATGATGACCGTCGGCAATGAATGACGCGAAGAGCGTGGGCGAAGCCGCCTGCCCCAAATCGGATTTGGGTGCCGGGGAAGCTCGGCGGCGATGCCGTTGCCCAGGTGCGTGCTCAGCCTGGCGCCGGCATCCGTGGCGGCCTAATCGTGGCGAGATCGGCGGCGGTGTGGCCCAGGGCGATCACCACGCCGGCGGCTGTGGCGCGGCGGATGAACTCAACCGCGCCGTTTCGCTCGGGGGCCAGTGTCATCATGACGATCCGGCCGCCCGATGCATCCTGAAGCTTCTGGAAAAGTCCCCAGTCGGGGTCGCGAATCGACGCGGCGGGATGGGCGCCACGATAGCCCTCGCGCTCCGAGAGGAACGGTCCCTCAAGATGGATGCCTACCACCCGCTCGGCGACGTCAGCAAACATCTCACAAGCGGCGGCGATCGTCCCAACCCCGTGGAGCATATCGTCAATCGGAGCGGTGATCAGCGTCGGGCACAGACTGGCCGTGCCCAGCGCGCCCTGAGCCCGAACGATGGCGGCGACTTGCTCGACGGTTAGATCGGGACTGGCGAACGAATGCCCCCATCGGCCGTTGACCTGAATGTCCCAGAACGCGGGTGCGACCCAATCGTCCTCCGCGTCGATGTCGCCGGGGTCGTCACTCGCCCGAACCGCGGTGATCATTTCGTCGGTCACTTCGAGGTCGAGCCAGCGGCCATCGCGGAAATCGCGGGCGGCGATTCGCATCGAGAGATCGCTCCGTTTAGATTTAAACCCGGCTATTCTCTCGCTGTTTCAGCGCCGCGGCGACGAAGTCGCGAAACAGCGGATGCGCCTTGGTGGGTTTCGACTTGAACTCAGGGTGGAACTGGACCGCGAGAAACCAGGGATGATCGCGGCGTTCCATGATCTCGACGATCGTGCCGTCGGGGCTGATCCCGCAGGCAACCAAGCCTTGATCCTGGAACAACTCGCGATAAGCGTTGTTGAATTCGTAGCGATGCCGATGCCGTTCATGAATCAGATCGAGGCGATACGCCGCTTGAGCGAGGCTGCCGGGGGCCAGGACGCACGGCCACGAGCCGAGCCGCATGGTGCCGCCTCGCTCGCGCACCGACTCTTGTTCTTCCATGAGCCAGATGACGGGATGGTCGGTCGTTTGGTCGAACTCGGTGCTGTTGGCGTTTTCCAGCCCAAGCAGATCGCGGGCGCATTCCACGACGGCGCACTGCATGCCCAGGCAAATGCCGAAGAACGGGATCTTTTGCATGCGTGCGAATCGGATGGCCTCGATCTTCCCTTCGATCCGCGCATTCCGAACCCGCCCGGGACCAGGATGCCGTCGACGCCTCCCAACAGTGCCTCGGCCCCGCGCCCTTCGATCTGCTCGGCCTCGACGCGAACGACCAGAACACGCGAGTCGGTTGGCGATGCCCGCGTGATCCAGGGCCTCGTATACGGACTTGTAAGCGTCGCGGTGCTTCATGTATTTGCCAACCACGGCGATCCGCACCTCATGCTTGGGATGCATGATCCGCTCGACCATGTCGCGCCAGGCTGTCAGGTCGAGGGGGCTCGCTTTCAAGTGCAGCCGTTTGACGAGCATCGCGTCTAGGCCGTGATCGACCAACGAAAGTGGCACTTCATAGATACTGAACTGCTTGTCGCGCTCTTCGATCACGGCCTTGCGCTCGAGATTGCAGAACAGGGCGATCTTCTCTTTCTCTTCAGAAGGGATCGGGTGCTCGGTGCGACAGATCAGCAGGTCCGGTTGAATGCCGATTTGCCGCAAGGCGCCGACCGAGTGCTGGGTGGGTTTTGTCTTGAGCTCACCGGCCGCTTTGAGATAAGGAACGAGCGTAAGATGGATGTAAAGGCAATTCTCTCGCCCGACATCAAGGGCAAACTGGCGGATCGCCTCCAAAAACGGCAAGCTCTCGATATCGCCGACCGTGCCGCCGATCTCGGTGATCACGACGTCGACGTCGTCACCGGCCAGACAATGAATCGCGGCTTTGATTTCGTCGGTGACGTGGGGAATCACCTGAACCGTCTTCCCCTCGTAAAATCGCCCTTCGCGTTCCTTCTGAATGACCGAGAGGTAAATCTTTCCCGTCGTGTAATTGCAATCGCGGGTCAGGGTTGCGTGGGTGAATCGCTCGTAATGCCCCAGGTCCAGGTCGGTTTCCGACCCATCGTCGAGTACATAGACCTCGCCATGCTGGTACGGGCTCATCGTTCCGGGGTCGACGTTGATGTAGGGATCGAATTTCTGTAGCCGGACGCGTAGCCCGCGCTGTTCGAGCAACATGCCGATCGATGCGCATGTCAATCCCTTCCCCAAGGAACTGACGACCCCTCCTGTCACAAAAATATGCTTAGCCATTACGAATTTGCCCATTGTCTGTTGATTTGTGCGGCACGTTTCAAGCGTCTAATATACCATGCCGGGGCCGAATCACGAGCGGCTGGTCTTTGTTGCTTATTCCTGGAAATGGCACTTTCTGGCACTAATGGGCGCGGTTTGGTAGAGGGTCTGTCTCAGAAAACCGATCCGAAAAACGAGATAGGACCATTCGGAGGACGAGCAGGTCCACTTGCGCTCTGAGAAAATAAAGCGACCCAACTCCGCGGCTGAGAACGCAGGCGCGGAACACAACCACGTCAATGTTCGCTTCGATTTCGCCACCGGAATCATCGAATAAGCGTCGCAGGTGCTACGGTGTCGACCGTCGGCTGACCATTTTGGGACGTTTCGTCGTTTCGGGGTTTCGTGATCTATGTTGACGCACAGTGCCTGAGTCAACCCGAATCACGCCGCCCGCTTGAGATGATCGGGGCGGCAACTTCGCGGCCTACGACGAAGACTCAATCCGCATTTCGCACACCTCATCTACCTATAATATAACAGCGTTTGCAAATTTCGTTAATGCACCTACTCCGTTTTGCGACGACATCCTGATCAGAACCTGCTGATTTAAGACGACTTAAAAATTTTTCCGAAATTTGTGTTCGCGATCATTGGCGACACGCCAAGTTGGTCTGAAACAGCCAGGTCACGAGTGCATGCATGTCGGATTTGTTGGCTCGTTCCCACGCGCCGCGTGGGAATGCCGTCAGAGATGCTCCGCATCGTGTCCGTTTCCGCGCTCGACCATTCGGTTGTCACCCCCGCCAGTGGCTCTACATGCAAGGGAAACTCGATGCGGCCCAGACCCATTTTATCGAGGCCCTGCGGCTCAATCCGAGCTACGACGAAGCCCACAACAACTTGGGGATGATCCTCGCCCGCGATGGTTAGTACAGCGAGGCGGTAGCCCACTTCACCGAGGCGATACGCGGCGCCGGCGAAGGCCAGCAAGTTCGATGCCGCGGTCTCGTCGCAAAAAAAGGCGATCGAACTTCTGAAGGACCAACGAGAGAAAGACGATTATCGCACTCGGCTGGCACTGTATCGGGCGAAGAAGCCCTATCGCCAGGCATCGCCGAAGCACGGCGGCGTTCGCCGTCATGTCGCCCGCTGACCTGCGAGACCAGATCACCCTCGCAATCAAGGCGTGGGTGCTGCGCAGCCCCGTCACCCCATGTTCGCCGCGCCTATCAGAGCGACCTCGACCAGTTCCTCACCTACGCGATCCGCACCGCCAAGGAGGTGTCAACGGTCAACCAAGAATAAGGAGTCTGGGCGGGGAGCTGCCGTTCCAGGGCGTCCGGCAATGCAGATTGTGGTTGGGAATTGAACGTCTGATACGCGGAGTTATGTTCGCTTGGCTTGACGCACGATGCCGTCGCCACGAGTATCGTATAATTATGTATATGTTCGGTTGCCTATCCGCAATTCTCACGGATCCCGCACCTATACCCGCGCAAAGGCTTTTGCTTTATGATCGGTTATCGGGTTCCAACCGAAGCAGGGTGACGAGGCGCTTGGCTCATGTTGCGAGTAGCGAGTCTTGCTTTCATATTGGCCGCTGCAGGACCGACTCTAGGTGCCCCGCTCAAGACCGTCATTAATAAGACCATCCAGGTCGATGGCTTACAACGGCACTATCTGGCCTTCGCACCCGATCACGTCAAAGAGCCATTGCCAGTCGTCATCGTTCTGCACGGCGGTGGCGGTAATGCCTCGCAGATTCAACGGGTCACTGGTTTCAATGATCTGGCTGCGAAACATGGGTTTGTTGTGGTCTATCCCGACTCGGCCGGTGGCTATTGGAATGATGGTCGAGGCGTCGAGTTCATGCGGGCGCAGAGAGAGAACATCAACGACGTGAAGTTCATCAGGTCGATCCTGGACGATCTGGCCAAGGATCACAAGATTGACCGCAGCCGCGTTTTTTCGACAGGCCTTTCGAACGGCGGGTTAATGTCGCACCGGCTGGCGGCCGAAGCGTCGGACGCGATTGCTGGCATCGCTCCCGTATGCGGTGGGATGGCTCCCGTCATCGCCGCGACGTTCAAGCCGCAGTTCCCGGTTTCGATCCTGATTATTCAGGGCGCGGCCGATCCCGTTGTACCGATCGATGGAGGTGACATTGTTGGGAGAGACTCTACCAGGGGTAAAGTGATCCCGACAAAAGACACCCTGGCCAAGTATCTCGAACGAAACGGCAACGCAAACAATCCGATGAAGACAAAACTCGATCCGAAAGATGAGAATATCGTCGAAGTTAGCAAATATCCCGACGGTCCTGGAGGCGCGAAAACTTGGTTCTATCTCGTCAAGAATGGGGGGCATCGATGGCCAGCTCGGTCGCGAAATTCTCGACCGAAGGGCACTTCCCCGCCGGGTTTCTCTGCCACGGAGAGGATTTGGGACTTCTTCAGCGGTTGTCCGCCACGGTCAAGGTAGGCCATTGGTGCCTCCGCGGTGCCGCGGTCGCGATTCCGGAGGATCTTATGGAGACGGGACCCGGCATGCGGTTCGGTCTAACTCCGCGGCCATCTGGGAAATCTCGGTTCAGGCTTTGCAGTCACGAATGGAATCGGATAACGTAGTAAACCTGGGAAGATTGGCGCGGCCCGGAGATCATGAAGGATCTCAGCCGCAGTGCGGGTCAATCTCCGCTTTCATCGAGATCAAGGACGATCACTCCTAAGCGGAGCCGGGCTTCTCCTTGCTTCCGGAATTAGCGTCGTTGCCACATGGCCGGCGCTGGCGGTGTGTACGGCTTTGTCTTTATCGACACCTCGAATTGCCCTGGAGCTTTGCCATGTTTCAGCACCCCGGCTCGCCAGAAGAACGTGAAACGATCGGCTTTCCGTTTCCATCCTCGGCTCGAATGGCTCGAGGATCGGGTGGTGCTGTCGACCTTCAAGGTCAACACCACGCTCGACACCGTCGCTGTGAGTCTCAAGACCGGGAAGGACGCGTCTGGGCACATCTCGCTACGGTCGGCCGTCATGGCGGCCGACGCTCATGGGGGCAAGAATACGATCGTCTTGCCGAGCGGGTTGTTCGTGCTGACGATCGCCAGCGACCTCGAAATCACGCGGAGTCTGACCATCAACGGTAAGGGCGCGAGCACGATCGTCGACGGGAACAATTTGACCCGGGTCTTCGAAGTGATGGCGGGGAATGTCTCGATCTCAAAGTTGACCATCGAGGGCGGCCTGGCAGCGGGCGAGGGGGGCGGGATCCTCAACGACGTCGGTGCGAGGCTGGCGTTGACCTCAGTGCAGGTTGCAAACAACGTCGCCGTCGGCGCGGCCGGCACGGCCGGTTCGAACGGCATGGGGGCGAACCCCGCCACGGCGGGAGGCGCGGGGGGAGACGGCCTCGGAGGGGGGATCTTCAACGCGGGTACCCTCATCCTCAATAAGTGCACGATCACGGGCGACCAGGCGAAAGGTGGCGCCGGCGGCATTGGAGGGGCGGGGAGTGTTGTCGTCGGGGCTGCGGGAACATTAGGTGGGGACGGAGATGCGGCCCAGGGAGGCAATGGTGCCAACGGTGGCGCCGGCGGATCCGGCTCCGGCGGCGGGGTCTTCAACGCGACCAACGCGAGCTTGACGGTGTCCGGATCGGCGTTTTTGAACAACTCGGCGCTGAGGCGGCGCAGGGGGCAACGGCGGGGCGGGCGGCGGGGGAGTCGGCGGCGCGGGGGGGGGCGGTGTTATCATTGGCGCGAGCGGCTCTGGCGGCAATGGCGTCGGCGGCTCCGGCGGGAGCGGCGGAGCGGGCGGAGCGGGCCAGGGAGGCGGCCTCGCCAACCTCGGCGTGGCGACATTCTCCGGCAAGGCGAGCACCGTCGCCTCCAACAATGCCACTGGCGGCATCGGCGGGGCGGGGGGAGATGCCGGTGGCGGCTTCGGTGGATCCGGGGGCGACGGCGGCAACGGTTCGACGCTCGGCGGTACCGGTGGGCCTGGCGGCAACGGCAACGGCGGGGCGGGCGGCGGGGGCGGGAACGGAGGCGCCGGCTTCGGCGGTGGGATCTTCGTCGGCGCCAGCGCGTCCTTCACGGTCACCGTCGCGCTGACGATCTCTACTAACACTGCCGCCGGCAACCTTGGCGGGGCCGGCGGCACAGGCGGCGTGGGGATCGCCGGCGCCGGCGGCACAGGCGGGGCGGGCACCACGAACCCGGGTGCCGGCGGAGCCGGCGGCACCGCGACCGCCGGGGTCGGGGGGAACGGCGGCATCGGTGGCGCGGGCGAAGGGGGTGGCCTCTTCAACGCCGCCACGGGGACCGTCCAGTTCCGGTCCCAGAGCAAGAAAGGGTCGAAGACGGCGACGGAGAGCATCTTCACGACTAATCAGGCCAACGGCGGCGGCGGTGGCGGGGGCGGAACCGGCGGCGCCGCGGCCGGCGGAAACGGGGGCAACAGCGGGGGGCCTCCGCCCCCGGCGGCTCCGGCGAATCGGTCACGGCGGAGCCGGCGGAGCCGGCGGCGACGCCAATTCGGGACTCGGAGGCGGCCTCTTCAACGCCGGATCCGCGACCTTCACCGGCGTCACCGTCAACTTCACCACCAACCAGGCCACAGGTGGTGTCGGCGGTAACGGGGGCAATGGCGGTGGGGCGTTCGGCGAGATCGGCGGTACCGGGCTACTAAACGGCACCAACGGTAATGCCACCGGCGGCGATGGCGGCACGGCCGGGTTTGGTGGGATCGGTCTGGGAGGCGGCATTTTCAACGCGACCACGGGAACCCTCGTGATCGACCCCAGGCTCGGAGTCAAGAAGAACTCCAAGCAGAACAATGCCACCGACACTATCACCGGCAACAAGGCCAACGCCGGCGGGGCCGGGAGCCCCGGCACCGGGGGGCTCGCCCACGTGGGGACCGGGGCCACGGCGACCAACGGCACCGCCGGTACGGCTGCCTCGGCGGGCGTCGGCGTCGGCGGCGGCATCGCCACCTTCGGCACAGCCACGATCGACAACACCACCATCACCGGGAACACCGCCACCACCAACGACAACGACATCGATGGCACGATCCTGAGCTGATCGAGCTGACTTGATGACTTTATCCGCGATAGCCCTCGCCCGCGTTGCCGGGCGCGGGCCATCGTCATTTGCTCAATCAATTTGCTGCGCCAACCGATCTTCTGCCCTGCAACAGGGCAGAAGGTGGCCCGCGACAGGGGGGGGCGCCTTCGATTGGGCAATAATTGCACGCTAAGCCATAGCGCTGCACCTGAACGAGCTTTGAAGACCGGCTCGCAGGTGGCCGCGCAGGACCAAGCGGAAGCTCTCAGGGAACAGGAAAAACCGACGATCTTCTGAGCCCGCCCATTCGTGAGTGCGCGATCTGCGAGAGAAGACGCACCAACCGTTCAAATGAGGTACTCTACGAGTAGTTTATCCCCATTGAACCGAGTAAAATGGCGATCGACATTGGTCAACGGGCATCCTGCTCTCTTCACGGGAAAGGACGGAGACGATGGGCACACGGCGCACGCGTCGGGAATTCTTGGGAAACGTCGGCGGGGGCATGCTGGTCGCAAGCGTCGGCCTCGGCACGGCCTCCGACATGGGGCTCACGCCCGCCTGGGCTGGGGATGACCCTGGCGAACGCATCACCTTCGGGGGGCTCGAACCCCTCGTCAGCCTGATGCAGGAAACCTCCGTCAGTAAACTCGTGCCATTACTGGTCGAGAAGCTCAACGCCGGGACCGATCTGAAGCAGCTCGTGGCCGCAGCCGCCCTCGCTAACGCTCGCACGTTCGGCGGCGAAGATTACGTGGGCTTCCACACCCTGATGGCCCTCGCACCCGCCTATCACATGGCGGCGAGTTGCCCGAGGACCGTCGCGCCCTGCCCGTGCTCAAGGTGCTCTACCGTAATACGAACCGCATCCAGGAGCACGGCGGCCGCGCGTCGGAAGTGCTGCATACGATCAAGCCGGGCGTGCTCTCCGCCGGGTATGACCCGGGGGAGGCCCTCCGCGACGCAGTGCGCAGGAAGGACATGAACGAGGCCGAGGGCACCTTCGCCGCGATCGCCGCCGTCTCGCCCGACGAGGCCTTCAACAGCCTGCTCGTCGCCGTGGAGGACCACACCGAGGTCCACCGCGTCGTCCTCCCGTACCGCGCCTGGGAATTGCTCGACCTCGTGGGCAAGGAACAGGCGCACACGATGCTCCGTCAGTCGGTCCGCTACTGCGTCAAAAGCGAGCGCGACGGCAGACACACCGCCCAAACCGACGGGCCCCGCGCCCTCTTGCCGCGGCTGTTCGACCAGTACCACCTGCCGCGGACGTCCCCCGGCACGACGCGGCCCGGCGACGAGTGGGTCTCGTCGATGTGCAAGACGGTCTTCGAGTCGAGCCCGCCGTCGGCCGCGGATGCGGTGGCCGCGGCGCTGGCCGACGGGATCAACCCGAGCGAGATCGGCGAGGCAATCGCGCTGGCCGCGAACCAGCTCGTCCTCCGCGATGCCGGGCGACCCGAGCGCTGGGCCTCGCCGGGCAAGCCGCCGGGGAGCGTCCACGGCGACTCGATCGGCGTCCACGCTAGCGACGCCGTCAACGCGTGGAGGAACATGTCGCGAGCAGTCAACCCGCGGAACGCCGCCGCCTGCCTGATCCTCGCCGGCTACGAGGTCGCGCGTGACCGCCAGGCCCGCGACGCCGACTTCCGCAAGTGGACCCCACGCCCGCTCGTCGAAGTCCTCGAAACCGTCAAGACGGCCGACCCAAAGAGACTGCTCGCCGAGGCCGAATCCGCAATCCAGGCGAACCAGCAGGAGATCGCATCCGCGGTTGTGCACCGCTACGGCACACTCGGCCACGACCCGGCGCCGATATTCGCGCTGATGCTGAAGTATGCCGTGAGCGAAGACGGCGCGTTGCACGCCGAGAAGTATTATCGAACGGTCCGCGAGGAATTCACCTCGACTCGCCCCGCCTTCCGCTGGCGGCAACTCGTCGCGCTGGCCCGCGTGACCGCCAGCGAATGCGGTCGCCCGCGCCGGGCATCGCCCAGGCCAAGGAGTTGCTCAAGATCTGAGTCCACGGCCGGATGGCGCGGGTTGTTTTGACCCGCGCTATCAAAAGGTCGGCGTTCGCCGAAACCGAAGAATGGCATCCGGTCGAACGGTCGGCCCACCCCACGGCTGCACTGTGCCACGTTCTGCCACTACTCATTGCGAAAGATCGACCCATGGCTCGCATATCCTCATCCCTTGTATTGTTGCTGAGCCTTTGTTGTGCAAGGCCCGCCCGAGCCGAGGTGCCGAACACAGTCCCCGCTGCGATTCGCCCGGCGACTACCGAGCAGGTTCACCAGACGGTCGATCGCGCCATTGGATACTTGCAAACCGAAAGCGCCGCCTGGTTGAACACACGCAAATGCGCCGCCTGCCATCACGTGCCGATGCCGCTTTGGGCGCTGAGCGCAGCCGAACGGCAGGGGTACGCGATCGACAAGAAGTTCTTGGCGGATACGACCGAGTCCTTGCTGGGAAGTAAGGACAAATTGATGGCCTCGAAGATCTTTCCCAAGCCGGCTGATCCACCCGACCCGCGCCCGCAGGGTCGAGGGCTGAACATGGGGCTCCCGTTCCTGGCTGTCGCTGCGCAGTCGTTGCCCTCGCTTAAAGAGGGGCAAATACAAAGCCTCAGGCTGGTTGCGGAGGAAATCGTCAAGAGGCAGCAACCAGACGGTTCGTGGGAGTTCTTTGCCACTCTCAGGCGACCGCCGATTAACGAGAGCCAGACCACCGACGCCGCCTGGATCATCATGGCGCTTGCGGGGGCTACGGAGCCCGCCGCGCCGGAATCACTGCGCCCGGCGCTGTCGAAGGCCATCGCCTGGCTCGACGCTGCAAAGCTCTCCGACCTCCATCAAGACAAAGTCCTGAAGGTGCTGATGGGGGCTCGCTCTGGCAAGCCGCGCGAAGCGATGCAAACCACGATCAACGAACTGCTTGCACTACAGCGCGCCGACGGTGGCTGGAGCCAGACCGTCCCTGAACTAAAGAGCGACGCCTTTGCGACCGGCCAGACTCTGTATGCGTTGTCGCTCACCGGCTATACGGCCGAACGACCCCAAATCAAGCGAGGGATTGACTTTCTGGTCGCCACGCAAAAGGCGGACGGCAGTTGGCCAATGATTTCTCGATCGACCCCCGATGGCTCGCCCGGGAGCGCGAAACTGTTGACGCCTATCACCTGCGCCGCCAGTTCTTGGGCCACGCTTGGTCTGGCACGACTCGCGCCGAAAAGACACTAAGGCGGAGGGCACGCGACTAGTCGTTGTACGACAGCCTGAGGCCGACGCACAGAAAGAATCGAGTTGATCGCAAGACGGAGAACGTTATGTACACAAACCGTGTTCTCATATCCGTCCTCTGCCTGGTCGTATCGGTCGTGTCGGCCCAAGAGAAGGGGCCAAGTCCACCAACGGATCGACCTCTCGATCGGCGCTCTGCTGGGCCAGGGCGAGTCGTCACGCCTAGAGCCGCCACCCCACGCTTCCTGATAGAATGGGGCAAGAAAGGCTCAGAACCCGGCGAGTTCCATTTCCCGATCGGCATTGCCATCAACGCCGACGACGAGGTCTTCGTCACCGACTTTTACAACGCCCGCGTACAGAAGTTCTCGTCGAGACGGTAAGCTCTTGGCCGTCATCCCCGTGCTGCCCAATCCGGGCGGGATCGCGGTCAGTCGCTCAGGGGACATTTACCTCGCTCATTTTGCGGATCGGATATCGGTTTACGACGCGTCCGGCAAGCTGCTGCGCCAATGGGGTCGGACGGGCAGCAACAACGGCGAGTTCGACTGCCCTGGCGGACTCGCCATCGGAAAGGATGGCCGGGTTTACGTCGCGGACCAGACCAACCGGCGCGTCCAGGTGTTTGATAGCGAGGGGAAGTTCCTGTCCAAGTGGGGTGAGCATGGAACCAGACCTGGCCAATTCGGTGGGAATGTCTCGATCCGGTCGCGGGTGGGCGGCCCACAGTTCCTGGCCTTCGACCGTAAGGGCGATCTTTACACCACCGAGGGCTCGGTGGGCCGGGTTCAGAAGTTCACGCCGGAGGGTAGGTTCATGCTGGCCTGGGGGAACAATGAGGACAAGCCAGGCGGTTTCGGCGGCGCCTTCAGCGGCTTCAAAGACCGCAAAGCGACCCTCCAGGGGCCAATCGCCATTTGTGTCGATAAGGACGACCGGGTCTGGGTCAGCGCCGTCTGCGGTCGCATCCAGCAGTTCACCAATGCGGGCGCGTACGTGAGCGGCTTCGGATCGGCGGGTACCGAGCCCGGCGAATTCTACGCCCCGCACGGGCTGGCCTTTGACAGTCGCGGCCATCTCTACGTGGTGGACGCCTTTAATCACCGTGTCCAGAAGTTTGCGGTGGAACGCAACGCGATGAAGATACCTACCAAGGTCGCTGGCAGGTACAGCGGGGGCGAGCTGGTCGAATTGCGAGTGCGGGACCGCATGGCCTACCTCATCAAGCCGACTGGTAAAGTCGACCCTCAAAAGCGCTGGTTGTGGGATTTTCCGTTTTGGCTTGCAATCAATGATGGGTTTGGCAGCGTGGCGCACCGCTATTATGTTGAAAAGGCATTGGCCGCCGGCTTCTTCGTAGCTGGCGTCGATGTCGGACCTTCCTGTGGCAGCCCCGCGGCAGCGGAAATCTGCCAGGAATTCTACCAGCAACTCGTCTTAAAGCATGGTTTGAACAAGCGGGCTCGGGTCTTACGCGCACAGCCACGGCGGGCTGATCGCCTATGGTTGGGCGTTTCGCCATCCGGCATGCGTTGAACGGATCGCGGGAATGTGTCCGGCAACGGACTTCCGCACCTATCCAACCCTGCCCAACGTCGTCACCGGTCCGACGAAGGGACTGGATTATGGCCTGTCACTTGCGGAACTCAGCCAGTGCGCGGGCGAATTCAACCCTGTCGACAACCTTGCCCCTCTCCGTAAGGCCGGAGTGAAGATTTTGCATCTTCACGGGGAACAGGATACGCTCGTGCCGACGACCGCTAACTCGATGGAGCTAGCCCGCCGCTACCGTGCACTCGGAGGCGATGCCGAGATAATCCTGCTCAAGGACCTGGGCGCCAGTCGGGCCAATTCGCGCGGTCATGACGGGCCGGAATTGTACGAGTCGGCGCCGCTGTTGAAGTTCTTACTTGCCGATTGATCTTCCGCGAATTTGCGCGCGACAGCCTGGCCGATGTTCGACAACCCAGTATGCATTCCTTGAGACGCCCGTGAAAGGCCGGTTTAAGGACGACGTTCTGGCAGTCCATTTCGGGTACCCCGCGAAGGGTCACATTGCCCGCCGACGCCCGCACGCGGCTGAATAAAGACTTATTTCATTTTTCCTACAAGCGATTGCTGCACGACGTGTACGACCCCGGCTGGACGTGCGTCCTTCAAGTATGCGTCTTTTCCACGGAAGGTCGCTTATAAAAATGGCGAATGATGCTCGTCACCCATACGACGACACCGAAGAGAAAGCAACCGGACACAACGAGCATCATTGGTGTCGACAGACGAGCCTGTCGTTGGAGATTAGCATGTATAATCAGGTAATGAATTCCGATGACAAAGCAAACAGCCATGCAAGCCAACCAGAGACCTTGGCGAAGAAGATAGTCGAACGTCTCGAGTCGCTGCTCGGGCGCGAGCCAGTAATCGCGGTCGGGGATGTTGAGCCCCTGGGGCATGAAACGGATCACGTAGAATATCCCGACAAGGAATAGCGGAAATGCGAAACCAAACATTGCCATAAACAAAAGATGAGAGGAGCGACTCATCCAGCCGTCGGGCTGTCCGTTGACGCCGAAATGGGTGGCGACACGCTCTGGCAACTGCGAAGCCGAAAAGATCAGGTAGATAACGAAACAGAGATAAAGGAGCCTCAATATGTAGGTCGGTGTGCGTAGAGTCTTCATTGCAACCCCGTTGGATGATTAAAGTGCGTACCGCCGTGCAAATGAACAGCATCCATTTCCCGCCGTGGCCGTCTACCTCGCCTTCAGGCTATCGCGCCGATTTCCGTTTTTTGCCAACGACGCGCCATGACCCAGGCCACCCCGAGGCCGATCAGGCTGGGGAACCAGAATAGTGCCTCAAACCCGTCCTGATTGAGCGGTCCCAAGTTATTAAAAGAGCCAGATTTATACAGGACCCCCAGTGCAAAGGTGGCCATCCCGGTTAGAAAAAACAAGGCATAGCCGAGCAACACCAATAACCAGGTTCGCCGAATCACGACCACCATGGATGCCAAACCCGCGGCGGCGCAGATTCCCAACGGAAGGAACACGAGAAAATCCAGCGGCACTCGGGACCAGACCATCCCCAGCGGCGGCACATAATTAAGGACAGCCGCCTCCAGAGCCGCGAAACTGATCGTGCCAGGCACCAGATCCAGCAGCAAGGCCCAAATCCACTCGCGCTGCAAAGATGCGCGGCTGGTGGGCCGCAAGATCTCCATCGGCAAAACTTGCATCCGCAACCGCCACTGCGTACCTACCATGACGCCAACCATTAACAAATAGTAGAACGGCATGGGCTGGAGAGGTGTGGAATTGCCCAAGAATCCCTGCATTGCGAGCCCGGTGATGAGCAGGGTAATGAGGATGACAAGGAAGAAAGGCTGCTGGGGAGCATTGCCCAGCCGCCAGCGCTGGATCTTGCCCCACGAAGTCAGTGGCTCGCCGCTGTGGGATAACTCTTCTATTCGGCGCTCTTGCCGGTCGCGGAAACTCTTTCCAAACTTGAAAAGCGGCTTACGCTCAATCCTATTTGCTTGTTGGATCCATAAGAAAACGTCCTTGGGAACCCTGCGATCGTCCAATCCCGCCTCGGAAGCCCAATCGACAAGGCTATTCAGCGTCCAAATCGTCAGTGCAATCGATGCCGCAACAATCAAAACCAGGGTGATGACCGTTACAGGATCATTCGCCGCCAATAACCGCTGGCGGAGCGTTTGGCTGAATAGCGCAAACAACAAACCTAGAGGCGTTAACTGTAGGAATGCGATAACAACGAACGCGAATTTGGATCGACGGTTAATCTGGCTTTGATACCATTCCCGTGCGGCGATGGAAACCGTGGAGGTTAGCGCTACGCTAACCACTGCCGATGGCAGCAGAATTGATCCAGCCACGCTGGCACCCGGCTCAAAGACCAATCGTGCCGCTATGAGGCTCACCAGGCCGACGGCCAGCACAACGCCGACCAGCGCATGAGGAGCAGCGAATCCCGGCATCAGTCGGCTCGCCGGTCCCCGAAATTGGCTGGAAAGCTGAAACCCAAGCCCCAGTGTCGGCAAAACAAGGATACCCATGAGTGCGATTAACAGCGTTGCTTCCAGCGTATCAATCACCGCTTCCGTGACCGGCACGTTAGGCAACGCCACCCGTGCCATCGCCAACAGCGGTTGCCGCTCCCGCTCCAAATAGCTTCCCACACGCAAATCGCGTAGCGATCGAGACCGGGCCAGGGCAGCAAAACCTTCCTGGGTGACATAGATTGGTGCCGGAACGCTGTTGGGGAAGAGGAGCACCAGAGTTTTGAGATGTGGCAGTTCCGCCAGTTCGGCCAACATCTTGTCGTTCACGACCCGCGCGGAAGACGATGGTCTCAAGCTGAGGCAATTCGGCCAGATCACGGATGCCTTCTAGATGCGGGATACCCTGCTGGAGGCTCATCACGGGAGTTATAAAATCAAGTTCCAGCCTCCGTAGATTCCGTGCGGTGCGCAGTGGAGACAGTCCGCCAGTGGCCCCGCCGTTGAGCAACAGATTTTGCAACTCCGGCAGATGGGCGATTCGGTCCGGGACTAATCGGTCGGTGCCATTCGCCCAATAAGTTACCGTGCGCAGATGCGGAAACTCGTCCAGCACGCGATAAAAGTTTTCGTCTGGCAGAGCAGTAATTTCCGTTACTTTTCCACGCACCGGATCCTGGCGGCTGTGGCGTGGAGCGACGTCAATCCACAATCGAAAAAGGTCAATGGCGTCCACTCGGTTTTGTAGGCCCGCGGTGCGGACTGACTTCAGCGTGGCCGCCGAATCAATCCGCAGCCTGGGAGCAGGGATGGGGCGAAACGTAATCTCCATGCTCTTTTCGTGCGGGCCCCTTGATCAGCATGAGCGAGGCGAAAAGACGCCCCCAGCAACCAGCGAGATGTACAACGGCCGGGTGAGATAGCTGATGGCGATCCAATAAAGGCGGTTAAACATGGGCGTTGAGCTCCACAAAGATCTCTTCCAGGTTGAGATCTTCCACGCGGACGTCAGCCTGCCACTCAGTGCGCAGATCATCGAGCAGTTCCGGCGTGACGTTGGCGACGGCGGCCAGTGCGTGATGTCCTTCCACTTTGGTCCGCAGTGCACCCGGTACCGCGAAATCGGCGGGGAATTCCTCGGTAGAGCACAGCCGCAGCCGTTTCACGCGATCTTTGAGCTCGTCCAGCTCGGCAAAACAGGCGATCCGGCCATCACGCAAGATGGCCAGGTGCGTGGCCACGCGCTCCAGATCAGAGCTGATATGTGTTGAAAATAAAATCGTGCGTGATCCATCGCGGGTGAGTTCCAGCAGCGATCGCAAAAAGTCGCGGCGGGCGAACGGGTCGAGGCTGGCGACCGGTTCGTCCAGCACCAACAGTTCCGGCCGATGTCCCAGCGCCAAGACCAGCCCCAGTGCTTGAAGCTGGCCGGTCGAGAGCGTTTGCACGCGGACATCCAAGGGCACCCGCCAGCGATTGACCAATTCGCTTGTCCAGGCATGATCCCAATTGGCGTAGAAAGAAGACGTGTAACCGATCACGTGCCGCACTTTCATCCAAGTGTAGAGATAGAGCACTTGCGGCACATAACCCAGGCGAGCTTTTGCGGTCGGCGGCAGGTCCCAAGGCTCAAAGCCAAAGACCGTCGCCTGCCCGCCGTCGAAACGCAAGAGGCCCAGCAGGCATTTGATGAGCGTGGTCTTGCCGGCGCCGTTGGTGCCCATCAGGCCGACGACAGCGCCCCGGGGAATCGACAGGTTCACCCCTTGGAGGACAGCGGTTTTGCGGTAACTCTTGGTTAATTCTTCGACATCGATGATTGCTTCGCCCACGGTCGTCGCTCCTGTAGGGCATGCGCGGACAACGGAAAGAATTTGTGCTTCAGAAAGGTTCAACTGCCCGGTGCGTGACCAAGGCAGCTACCAATGGCTCCAGTTCTTTTTGCCGCTCTGCCACACCTCCGGAAGCCTTCATCGGTCGGACCCGCATCCCAGTGCCCCGCACTCGCTCCAAAACCCCATCGGCCTCTAACCGGGAATAGGCCTTGGAAACGGTCATCATGTTGACCTCCAAATCGGCCGCCAATTCGCGAATGCTCGGCACCAGCGTGCCCGCGGTGAGGCGGCCGCTGACGACCAGGGCACGGATTTGCTCCATGATCTGCCGGTAAATCGGCACACCGGAAGAAGGCTGGATGGCAAATTCAATCGACGCGTCGCTCATGGCCGGCGATCTCTGGACGACGTAGCAGCATTAGTGCCTTATCATAGCAATGCACTTCGGCTCGGTCAAGGGACGTGGTACAATGAAGTGCCATGCGCCTGGCAGGTTGGGCACGGGGCCAGCACAAGCTGCCGCGTTTTCCGCCTGAACGCTGGGTTTGACCGCGGCCGACGCCGAGTGGTTGCGGGGCGGGGGTTACTGACCGCGGCGAACGACCACGAGGCGAAGTCTGACTTTCGCCGATCTCTATGGTCAACGCTACGTCGTGGATTTTATGATGGGGAGGACTTAGCGGGCGAGTTTCTGGCCGCGAAGCTGTTGGATCATCCTCCGCCGGCGGAGGACTTCCCTCGTCTGACCAGTTGCTACGTCCTATGACTGAAAGTATGTCACGTCCCATGACTGAAAGTAGAGGCGATGTGTCAGTCGATCAACCTTTTCGACATAGTTGCCCTGACGGAAAGATCTGCCTCAGGAAAGTTTGCGGAGCGGCCAGGTTGGGACGGTGGTTGAGTATTTGGCGCCGGAGGTCTTCGAGGTCGAGTTTAGCGATAACGACGGGACGCACGTCCGCATCCCTTGGGGCTTCGGGCTGACCAATTGATGGTGCTGTGGTATCAGCCGGTGTCGACGGCCTGAACCCGTGTAACGTCAGACTGCCACGACGTTTGAACACGCCAAGGCGAGGTCTAGGGCTGGGAGGCGATCTACAAGGGCCATCGGTCTTCCGGAAGCTCGATGGCGACTTTCTCGATAACTAATTCGCCTTTAGTCTTCGAGTCGTCGCGATTCGCTCATTGTCCGCGTTCGCTTGTGTCGTTAAAATTCGCGCAGGAGGTTTTTATGCCGTTGCGAGATCATTCCGTCCCCCGGTTGAGAACAGCAATCGTGGGACGAGCTTCACGGTATGTGGCCGGCGGTGATCGTCTAACAATTGTTTCCTCCCTTGCCGGAAGGATACGTCGCCGCGCCGCGCGATCACCTTGGCACGGCATTCGAGATCGACGTGTCAACCTACCAACGAGACGAGCGCGCGCCAGGAGAAGCCGGGCGACGGAAACGGTGGTATCGCCGTCGCGACGTGGTGCCCCAAAACCGACCCTCACGCTGGAAACCGAACTGCCCGACCAAGACGAGTATGAAGTACGGGTCTACGATGTGCGTCATGGCCGGCGGCTGGTCGCGGCGATCGAAATCGTCAGCCCTTCCAACAAAGACCGTCCCGAGAGCCGGCGGGCATTCGTCGCCAAGGTCGCCGCGTTACTTCAGCGCGACGTCAGTGTGTCGGTCGTGGACATCGTCACGATTCGTCAATTCAATCTCTATGCCGACCTGTTGGAGCTGATCGGCGGAACCGACCCGATGCTCGTCGGGACCGCCCGCACTCTACGCGGTCACGGTCCGGGCGGAAGCGCCTGCGGCGAGCGGCCGGTGCTGGATACCTGGTTCTACCCGATGGCGCTCGGCCAACCACTGCCGACGCTGCCGATCTGGTAAGACGGCGAACTCGGGGTGTTCCTGAATTTGGATACCAGCTACGAAGAGACTTGTTATACGTTGAGAATCGCATGAGCGACGAGATTCAAGACCTTTAA
Organism: uncultured Isosphaeraceae bacterium; assembly: GCA_963829765.1. Taxonomy (GTDB): domain Bacteria; phylum Planctomycetota; class Planctomycetia; order Isosphaerales; family Isosphaeraceae; genus CAWFRS01. Next base: position 42,797 of record CAWHKI010000233.1, read on the forward strand.
CTGCGCCGCCGCCCGGGGCCATCAAGGAGCCCCCGCACACCGTCAGGAACTCACCGCGGCAGATCGGACCGGGCTTGATCCTGGCGGCGTCGATCGTGGGGACGAAGCTGATCAACACCACCAGCCGGGCGAAAAGCCGGCTTCAGCCTGCTCTGGCTCATCCCTCTCTCATGCGTGATCAAGGTCTTTGTCCAGATCGAGCTTGGGCGTTACGCGATCACGCATGGCCAGACGACGCTCGCGGCTTTCGATACTCTGCCCGGCCCACGGTTGGGCGTGTCGTGGTTGTGTTGGCTCTGGCTCATCATGATGCTGACCACCCAGGCGAAATCGCCGCCATGGAAGGAACGGTCGGCCAGGCGGCCCATATGGCGTTCCCGGGCGCCTCTCGGGCGATCGCGGCGAGCGCGGGCCGCTTAGTGCCGTCGTGGGGTTTGTATCTGTCAGACCATCAAGAGCATGTCTGGGCGGCCGTGACCACATTGGCGGCGATTTTGCTCTTGCTCTCCGGCGGCTATCGGCGGTTGGAGCGAATCACGACCGTCTTGGTCGCCGCCGTCACGCTATTCACCGTGGCGAGCGTCCTGATCTTGCAGTGGACCTCGTTCCGTATCACCCTTCCCAACCTGGAACGTGGGTTCGAGCTGGCCATTCCCGCCACCGCCGTGGCGCTGGCGTTCTCGGCGTTCGGCATCACGGGCGTCGGTGCCGCCGAGCTATTCGCGTACCCTTACTGGTGCATCGAGAAAGGCTACGCACGCTACGCGGGTCAGCGAAGTGCCGGCGAAGATTGGGCCCATTGTGCGCGGGGGTGGACGCGGGTGATGCAGCTCGATGCGTGGATCAGCATGCTGGTCTTCACAATCGCGACCGTCGCTTTTTACTTTCTGGGGGCGGCGGTCCTTCATCCCCAGGGCCTCGACCCCAGGGGCCCCGAGATGATACCGACTCTTTCGCGCATGTACTTGCAACCGCTCGAAGGGACGGTGGTGGCCCCGTTTCGCCCCTTCACGTACGTCGGCTTCTTGCTGGGGGCCTGGGCCGTATTGTTCAAGACGCTCTATGTCGCCACGGCCGCCAATAGCCGCATGACGGCCGACTTCTTAAGCCGACTTGGCGTGTGGCATGACGGCGGGCCCGCTCGGCGTGATCGGATCGTCAAGCTGTTTTGCGTGATCTATCCGACGCTGGCTCTGGGCCTTTACTACGCGTTCCGCGAGCCCCAAGGATTGATCAAGGCCGGCGGGATCGCCCAGGCGCTCATGCTGCCGTTCATCGCCGGCGCGACCATCTACCTGCGGCGCCGAGAAACCGACCGTCGCGTCGCCCCGTCGCGGCTTAGCGACATCTTCACCTGGATCGCCCTGGTGGCGATCACGGCCGTCGCGGCTTACAGCACCTTCGACCAGTTCAGGACACTATTCTTTGGGCCGAGGCAGCCATGAGGGTCACTCAACGCTCCCGGGCGGCGCATGCACCATGCAGTCTGAATCAAGTCACCGAGCCACATCACCGGCTCCTCGAGCGAGCGGCTGGCCCGCGGCGTGAGAGCCACCGCGCGGTACGTGCTCCCGCCCGCTCCGCTGCTTCCAACTGGGTTGACATCCGGGCTCCCTTTCATTAAGCAGCGGGCCTTTGGCCGCGGCAGAAACTTGTATGTGCGTATATACGCGCGCAAAAAATTCCTGCTCCAGCCGTAGCTTCCGGTCAAGGACGTTGCTCATGAGACTGACACGGCGTCGTGTCTCCGCTCGATCGTCGGTGTACCGTTGAAGAGCCTGATTCCATGGAGCTTCCGCCATCGCCCCTTACAGACGGCGAAATAGAGCACCGGCAGGAACACGTCGATGACCTCGTCGGCGATCAGGAGGCCGCCCAAGACCGGCGCCGCCATCGGCCGGATCACCTCGGCCCCGACACCGGTGGCCCAGAGCATCGGGGCGATCGAGATGATCGCCGCACCTTCGGTCAACAGCTTGGGACGCAGGCGGTGGATCGCCCCTTCCAGGATCGCCTGGCGCAGCTCGGCGATCGAGCCGATCCGCTCCAGGCCCCCGCGCTCCTCGATCGCCTCGTGGAGATAGACGAGCATCACCACGCCCGTCTCGACCGCCATGCCGAAGCAGGCGATGTAGCCGACCTGCACGGCCACGCTGAAGTTGAAGCCGAACAGCCACTGGAAGATCGCGCCACCCGCCAGGGCACCGAGCACGCTGGTCATCATCAGGAGCGCGTCGGTCCAGCTCTTGTGCGTCAGATAGAGGATCAGCATGATCACGGCGATGACGGCCGGGAAGACAATCCGCAGCGTCTTGTTGGCCCGGACCTGGTGCTCGAACGTGCCCGTCCATTCGATATACATCCCGGCCGGGAGCTTGACCTTTTCGCCGACGACGCGCTGCGCCTCCTCGACGAAGCCGACCTCGTCGCGGTCGCGGACGCGGAGCTGAATATACGACCGGAGCAGTCCGTTCTCGCTCTTGATCATCGACGGCCCTTCGACCACCCGGATGTCGGCGACAGCGGCCAGGGGGATCTGGATCGGAGGGGCCTGGTTGGGCACGCCGGGAGCAGGCATCGACCGCGCCCATCCCGCCCATCCCACCGGATTGCCCGCCATCAGCGGCCATTCCGCGTGCGGAGACAAGGATGTTCTTGAGCGCCTCGACGTCATCGCGATAATCGCGGGCATAGCGGACGCGGACCGGGTAGCGCTCGCGGCCCTCGACGGTCATCGTCAGCGGCCGGCCCCCCATCGCCACCTCGACGACGTCCTGGATGTCGCCGACGTTGATGCCGTAGCGGGCCGCCTTCTTGCGGTCGATCTTGATCTCCACGTACCCCTTGCCGACGATCTGGTCGGGGAAGACGTCCGCCGCCCCGCGAACTCCGCGGAGCACGCCGGCGATCTCCTGGCTGACGCGCTGGATGTCGTCGAGCTTAGAGCCGAAGACCTTGACGGCCACCGGCAGCCGAACGCCGGTCGAAAGCATCTCGATCCGGTTGGCGATCGGCTGGGTGAAGCTGTTGCCCCAGCCGGGCATCTGCAAGGCCGTGCTCATCTCCTCGACGAGGTCGGTCTTCGTCTTCTTCCAGAGCAGGAGCCGGTCGGCGAACGGCTTATCCAGCTCGGCGCGGACGGATGCCAACTCCTGCCGGAGCCGCGTCACGGGCGGCTAACTTCCGGTCGCTGGCCAGCTTGAGCAGTTCTTCGATGGCCGACCCGTTGGCGGCATCGACGGCGCGATCGAAGATCTCCCAGTTGAGCGACTTCATCCGTTCCTTGAGCCGGTGTGCGTGGTCGGCATTGAGGTGCTCGGCCATCCGGGTGAAGAGAGTCGGCTTGGCGAAGCCCAGCACGTCGCCGAGCGGACGCGGTGGCTCTGTCCAGGAGGGACGGGCGGCGGCGTGAGCAGGTCGGTGCGATCGCGGAGCACTCCGAACTCGATGAGCCGCTTGGCGGCGTCGTTAACCAACTGGATCACGTCATCGGGGAGGACTTGGACGGCAAGCCGACTCGCCATAGATCATCGCCAACGACTCGATCAATGCCTCGCGCTCAGCCGCTGTCGGCTTGCGGGCGACGGCGGAAAGTTCGACGCGAGAGAGCAAGAGGTCGATCGCCTCGCCGACCAGGCCGCGGCCCAGCTCCGGGCGGAACTCCGCCAACTGTCGCGCGGCCAGGTCGTCGAAGCACCTCATCAACCTGGTGGTCGCCACGGTCATCGCCGCTTCGTTGACCAGGCCCTCCCGCTCCTCGGCCGAAGCCGGGCGGCGGAGCAGGCCCTTGGCCTCCAGGCTGTCGAGCACGACCCGCGTCTGGGCCACAGCATCCTCGAAGCGGAGTTTACGCTTGGGCCAGAGTTCGTGGTCGCGTAGGTTGATGACCGTCTCGATCATGTCAAGCGGGGCGGCATCGGTCGGAGTTTCGGCCCGGCCCGCTTTGCCGACGACCTGCCAGACTTCCGGGAAAGCCGCGGAGAACCTCATCGCGAACCCGAAGGTCCCGCTCCGCCTCGGCGATCGATGCGCGCGGCACGGTGGTCGGCATATCCATCAGGCTCTGCTCGTTCAAGTCGGGCATGAACTCGCGGCCCAGCCTCGTCGAGGCGACGTAGCCCAGGCCAAGGATGACTACGAACAGCCAGCAGACCAGGGTCGTCCGATCCATCAGCCAGCCCAGCATCGGTTTGAAGATCTCGATCATCGTCCGGACCAGCCAGTTCTCGTCTTCCGATTTGATCCGCCCCTTGAGGAAGATCGGGATCAAGGCCGGAACCAGCGTGATCGACAAGAGAGCGACCCCGACCAGGGCGAAGGTCTTGGTGTACGCCAGCGGGTGGAACATCTTCCCCTCGCGGCCCGATAGGGCGAAGACCGGCAGGAACGACAGGATCGTGATCACCACCGAGAAGAAGATCGGCCGGCCCACCGTGCGGCAGGCCTTGATGACGATCTCGGTGGTGTCGCCGGTGACCCGCTCGCGGCCGAAGTGGCGCGTCAGGTGGTGAGCGGCGTTTTCGCCCATCACGACCGCCTGGTCGATCAGGATGCCGACCGAAATCGAGATCCCCGCCAGGCTCATGATGTTCGACGACATCCCGAACAGCCGCATCATCAGGAAGCTGAACAGGATCGCCATCGGCAGCGTGACGGCGACGACGAAAGCGTTGCCGACGTGCCCCATCACCAGGAGGATGGCGATCGTGCAAACGATCAGCTCTTCCTTGACGGTGCCGCTGACGGTCTCAATCGCCTTATGGATCAGCGGCGTGCGGTCATAGAACGGGATGATCCGCACTCCCTCGGGCAGTCCGGCCTGGAGGGTCGTGATCTTCTCCTTGATCCGGCGGGTGACTTCCAGCGGGTTCTCGCCATAGCGCATCAGCACCACGCCGCCGACAACCTCCTTGCCGTCCTTCTCCAGCACGCTACGGCGGAAGGCGGGGCCAACCTGGACCGTGCCCAGCATACCGACGAAAATCGGCGTGCCGTTGCCGCGCTGGGTGACGACCGTATCGCGGATGTCATCGATGTTCTCGATCCAACCGATCGAGCGAATCAGGTACTCAGCGTTCCCCTGGTGGATCACCCGGCCACCGACCGACGAATTGGACCGGGCGACAGCCGAGTACACCTCGCCCAGGCGTGATGCCGTAGGCCCTGAGCTTGTTGGGGTCGAGGTCGATCTGGTATTCCTTGGGCGCGCCGCCGACCGACGGCCACCTCGGCCACTCCGGGCACGCTGTTGAGCTGGTAGCGGACGAACCAGTCCTGGATCGACCGCAATTCGCTCAGATCCTTGCCGTCACCCTCAACGGTGTACCAGAAGATCTGACCGACGGCCGTGGCGTCCGGGGCCAGATAGGGCGTCACTCCCGGCGGCAGAAACGTCGAGGCGATCGAGAGTTTTTCGAGGACGCGCTCGACGGGCGAAGTAGTAGTCGGTGTCGTCGTTAAAGATGATGGTCGATCATCGAGAAGTTGAACTCGCTCGATGACCGCACCACCTTGACACCGGCGAGCCCCTGGAGGTTGACCGAGAGCGGGTAGGTGATCTGGTCCTCGATCTCCTGGGGGCTGCGGCCCATCCAGTCGGTGAAGACGATCACCTGGTTCTCCGACAGGTCGGGGATCGCATCGACCGGCATCGTGAGCATGGCGCGAACACCGGCGACGCCCAGCGCGAGGGAGGCTAGGATCACGATGAAGCGGTTACGGATTGACCACTCGATGATCGATTCAATCATGGTCCGCTGTCCTTTCGGCTCAGTGCGGGTGGGTGCCCGCGATCGGGACGTCGGCGACCTTGGTGAGACCGCCTGGGGTAGCCGGGGCAGCTCCGGGGTTGATGCGGCTCTCGGCGTCGATCAGGAACGCGCCGGCCGATGCCACTCTCTCGCCGGGCGCGAGGCCCTCCAGCACCGGGAATCGGTCGCCGATCCGCGAACCGAGGACGACCTCACGACCCTCGAACGCCGATTTTCGCGGGGGGGCATTCCCTCACACTTCGTTTCAAAAGTGGCTATTTTTCCAGTGTCTGGCCCACCCTGCTGTTAGTCAATTTGGCGGCCCTCGCTGCCCGTTATTCTGCGGGGCAACCCGCGTGGACGACGCATTTTCCCCTTATTCCGAAGTCCGAGCGTCACCGGCCTTGGCCTGCGGCTGTTTTTTTGATATGGCTTCCCGGAGGAGGAAGGTGCCAAAAACCACCTAACATTTCAGAGGTTAGTCATGGATGACAAACATTGCCGCCGTTTCTTCTTGGATGCCGATTCCGCGACGTACCACCGCCAATACGAGGCGTTGCGAGCTATCTTCGTCGACGGGCTGCCCCAGAACGACGTCGCCGCCAGATACGGCTACACGAGCGGGAGCATGCGACAGCTCGTTCTTGGGTTCCGGAGGGCCATGCGTTCCAATTCGCCTCCCCCTTTTTTCAACAGCGACAGGTCGGTAGACCATCGCAGGGCAGTGCCAACCGCTCGCCCTGTCCGTCAACACCACCTGTAGCCGATGTTCGAACTTGCTCATTTCAGGAGATGGAAACACCGTTTGACACCCGTGTCGCAGGTATCTTCGCATTCTGGCCGTTGCTGGCACAACTGGGATTCAATAAACTCGTCAAACAAGCGGGCTACCCTGGGTCCGAAATGGTCCCGGCAACCTCGGCAATGTTGAGCCTGCTGGCTTTGAAGTTGATTGACAAGGAACGGCGAAGCCACATCACCGACTTCAATTTTGACGAGGCACTGGGACTCTTCGCCGGCTTGAACGTCTTGCCCAAAACAACTTTCGCCACCGACTATTCGTACCGTACGGTTCGCGAGAACCAACAGCGATTGCTTGCCGGGTGGATATCCAGGTTGCTTCCGCGACTCGATCCAGAGCCCGAAGCGTTCAGCCTGGATTTCCACTCGAGCCCACATCGCGGCGAAGACAGCGTGTTGGAAAACCACTATGTCCCGATGCGCGGCAAGGCTGTTCCCAGCATTTTGACTTTCTTCGCTCAAGCCGTGAAATCGAGGCTATTGTGTTACTCCGACTCGACCATCGTTCGCAAACGGGCAGCGGGGCAGTTGCTGGAGTTCGTCAAGTTCTGCCGCTCAATCTTGGGCGCCGATCCTGCGTGGCTCTACTTCGATTCGAGGTTCACGACGTACGCCGAGATGAGTCGTCTCAATGCGCGCGGCAAGACGTCGTTCATCACCATTCGACGCCGGGGTAGTCGAATCCTCCACGGTCTTGCCGACCGGCCGAGTTCCGCGTGGCGGCGTACTGTGATCGACAATCCGAAACGCCGATACCAGAACATCCGGTATCTTGAGCAAACCATTCGTGTACCCGACTACAGGGGAGAATTGCGACAGATCGCAGCCACCGGTCTGGGACGCGACAAACCCACACTCTTTCTGAGCAACAACTTTGATGAAACCGCCCGGCGGATCATCACACGGTACACGGGGCGCAATGGGATCGAGGATTCGCTGGGAAGTAGCGTCAACTTCTTCCATCTCGACTGCTTGGCAAGCGAAGTTCCTCTCAACGCGGACCTGGATGCGGCGTTGACCGTGGTGGCCAACGGGTGCTATCGCTGGTTGGCAAACGAACTGCACGGTTTCACCGAGGCGAAGCCCAAGAAGCTTTGCCGGAAGATTATCGAGACCGGTGGGACCGTGAGCGTCACCAAGGAGTACATCCACGTCCACTTCCACAAACGAGCGCACAACCCGATATTGAGACAGGCTGCGCTCGATACAAAGTCCGGGCCAATCCCCTGGGTCGGCGGTAAAAGGTTGCGGTTCACCTATGCCGGGGCGGAATGACGCAGCTAAAAACTGTTAGTCGATTTTCCTCCCGCGAAAATCGGCGCTGAAAATCGTTCTATACACACCTTTAGCCCATTCTCTTCAAGCAGTTGGCCGTTCTCGTCTAGCATTTTCCTGCTGCCACCTTGGAATTCGTACTTAAAACACGGGGTTTTCTTAATTCCCTGAACAAGGTTCAATGCCAAGGCCAGCAATCCCGAAACCGATCCTATTTGCAAGATAAGTGACCAAAGTTGGTGCATATGCAGACTCATTTTTTCTAGATTGAAATCCGCTCCACAATATTTCGCGTCACCTTCTTTTGCCGCCGATCGTAAAGCCCTGTAGTCCCCGGCTCCGCGTGCCCGGCCAGGTATTGCACGTCCTCCACCTGGATGCCCTGGCCGAGCAGGTCAGTAATCCCGGTCACCCCGGACGAATGCGGGACAGCCGCGACGGCATCCCGGCACCGTTCAGCCGCCGCTTGACCAGTTTGCAGGTGTCTTTCGTCGTCAGGGCACTGCCGGTCAGTTGCTTCGTCTCGCGCTCCGTCGGACGGAACAGCGGCCGCTCCTTATTCTCCGCCACGATGCCCGCCGCTTCACGATAAGCCAGGATGTCTCGTTGCAATTCGAGCGGCACCGGGATTTCCCGCGACTTGCCCCCCTTCTCCTGGAACCGCAGCACGTACTGTTCGCCATCATGCTGGAAATCTCCCATGTGGTGTTTCGCCACCGCCCCGGCCCGGCAGACGGTATAGGCCAGCGTAGCGAGGATCGCCCGGTCGCGCAGGCCCACCACCAACGCCAGCTCGATGGGCTCCCCCTGCGGGGCCTTCACCTTGCGGGACACCTTGTTAAAGGCTGCCAGCACAACCACGCACCCAATGAAGACCGGCTTGGCAATGCCGCGCAGCTCCGTGACAACCTTGGAAGCCCAAGGAGAACGCATATCATGACCATACATTTACCGCCGGAGCCGGAGCATTCGTCCACGACCAGGTCGTTGCCGGACGCTCGATCGATTCACCGCGGAGAACTCAGGGATGCCTGTTGGGGTCATCGACCGCGAGCCCTTCGGCCTGGGCGGCGGCGTTGAGATCGGCGTCGGCCGAGAGGAGCGTCAGAGCAGAGAGGCGGGCTCGGGTGTCGAGTGCCGCCGCGAGCTGCACGGCGTCATAGCCTCGCAGGGCGTGTTTTCGAGCGAGGGACGCAGCCTGTGCCACGAGTGCGGCCGACACCTCGATGATGCGCGAAGTAGGCTGCCACTGTTAGCGACGCTCGCGGATGACTGTTTCCAGAGAGGTTCCCCTTGGATCGGGACGGCCCGGCGATTCTGATAAGGCGTTAGGTCAGTGATCGGCGGCTTGATCTCGCTGATGAGGCCGGCGTCGAATAAGCGTTGCTGCACTTCCTGGCTGCTGAGCTCACTGCGGCGGCCAGCCGGGTCAGCGGGCGGCCAATGGGCCTGGCGGTGCCGCTCCAGTGCATCGACGACCACGTCGCCCTCGCTACGGAAGTGTCCCGCGAGAACCTGGTCATGAACGTAGCGCTGGAGATGCTCGGGTAAATGAATCGTCATGCTACAGTTTTTCCTCTGCGATGCAGCTTACCACGGCGGACGGATATTGCCAAGGCGGCACGTTGCACGGCACGTTGCACGACGAATCGTATTGACGAGTCGTATTGAGCTCCGTCGCTCCGGCGAGCGGCCTGAGCAGATGCACGTCGGCTCGCTCGCTAGGCAGTAACACCCAGTCGCGGTTTCTGCACCGGACGATCGACCCAGGATTCATCCTCTGTTTCCGCCTGTATAAATCGCCGTCGCCGATCTGGCGAGCTAGACGGATATGATACGCGATCCGGGCTCAGCGGCCCAGCAAGAACAAGGCAAGAAGGCGCGACTCCTCTTGCGACGATCAACATTGCCCAACATCCGCTTTTTGGCTGTCCATGGGCAACGCTCATCGAAGGCCGATCAAAAGGGTTCCTCTGACCGTCAGGGCTGTGGCGATCTTACCGAGTTTTTGCAATGTATCGGTGCCCTCGGACCGTTACGCGGTGTGCGCAATGATCGCGAACAAAAATTTCGGAACAATTTTTAAACCAATACCCCGAAGTGGGTTCTGATCGAGATTGACCAGACAATTAGAATAGGTGCATTAACGAAATTTGCAGACCGTGTTATATTGTTAGTGTAGGGCATGTGCGCAAAGTGCGCAGGGGCTGTTTCTCGTCGCTCGCCAGGGCGCGGCTCGGCTGATGCGGTGAAAAGTTGGGCTTGCACAGGTTTGACGTTCATCCAGTTTCCATTGATGACGGCCCCTGACGTTCGGCGCGGGTCTCATGACCCCGCCGGAGTGCCGGACCGAAGGTCTCCATCACCAGGCGTAACCTTTTCTGAGAATGGCATTTGCGCTCACTGAGTACGCTCCGAAGGAAGGAGACCTGCGGCCAGCGCCTGTGCGGGGTCATGAGACCCGCGCACAACAAACGCCTCCTCACCGCGCAACAAACCCCGGTCGGGACAGGGGCCATTGACAACCGTGGTCAAGCCGAACTTTTCACCGGCTCACGGCAGTTTCTGAAATCGACTGCGATTCGTTCTCGCATCAGAACATACCGATTCTCGTTGAGCTGAATTCCATGCCGCGGGCGCGAGTGTACCGGCCCCTGGGACGATTTGTCTTAACCCCTTGTTTGGGTGGAGGCCCTGAGACGGAGGCCTGCTCAAACCGCGACACTTGGTGCCAAGAAGTGCCATTTTCATGAATAAGCATCAAAGAATTCAAGGCCTGTCTTCTCGCCAACGGCCACCTGGCCGTGCCCAAGGCTCGCTTTTTGGAAAGTGGCGACCAGTGCCACCTTCGATGACTAGGACCGTGAGGCTTGCGGGAAGTATGCCGGGCGAGCAAGTTGGTCGGGCGGCGTCATCCCGATGCGTGGGAAGGGACTTGAGCGATTTAGCGACTGCATCAGATAGACGCGAACAACAATTCCAGAAATCGTTCGGTTTCTTTGGCAATGGCTGGAACATCGGCTAAGTTTCATCGAGGACCCTTAATGACGGGTTCTTTAGCGTAGTTTCCATACGGTTGCGTCCGTGAGCTCAGCGGTCGAAATGCTTTGTTGGTCGGTCGCTCGCTGCAATCAGAGAGCAATTGGCAGACTCAGCACCTTCGCGCTGGCCGGCCCTCTCCTGGAAACCTTCACCGATCCTTTGAGCAGGCACCCCGATCCTTCCCATGCGCAGCGTCATCGAGAGTTTTTCGCCACTGGGCCCATTCCTGGTCGCGATCTTTCTCAAGGGCGATGCGCGCGGCGGTGTCAGAGAACAGGAGAACAGTAACATGTTTCGTCTGCGTTGGTTACAAGTGGGCGGAGCAACGCGCGGGATGCCCCGGCGTGACCGAGCCCACCGCAAGCATTGGCCGATCTTGGGGCTCTTGGCTTGCCTATCTTTGGTTCAAAGCGGTTGTCAATCGGGTATGTCGTCGGGCGGCGGCCTGTGCGGCCCGTGCGGCTTCTTCAACCGTGTGTCCGCTCGCGTGTTCAACCGAAGCAATGGCTGCTGCTCACCAGCGGTCGGTTGCGATAGCTCGGTGGAATCCGTGGCACCGGCGGCCATCGTCACGCCAGGCGTGGTCGTGACGCCCACGGTTCCGGTGGTGCCCGGATCGAGCTTGGCACCGTCGTCGGTGGCGCCTTTGCCGACCGAGCCACCGACCGACCTCAACCCGGCGACAGAGCCGGCCCCGAAATCAAGGGTTAACGGCGGCAGCTCCTCGAGCTCGCTGCCGAGTAACAAGACGAGCTATCAAACTCGTCGCCAGGACCCTAGTTCGCGACTGGCCCGCCGGCCAGTGACCATGCCCCGCACGACGGTCTCGACCCCTGTGCCGACCTCGCGGTCGGCCCAGGTGCTCTCGGGCTCGACCGCGGACAGTGCTCGCGAGGCGGACGACCAAGACCCGCTGGATCACTTGCCCCCGCTCGACTTGCCGGGTGAAGTGACGAAGTCGGCGGCGATGCCGCCGGTTCCTCCCGCCGTCCGTCGCAACGACACGCCAGGCTCTGAACCAGAAGGCAAGGCCGCGGTGAAGCGTGAAGTTCCAGCGCCGCGGCGGACAATCTCGATTTGACTTCGGGATTAGATTCCGCGAGCCAGGGCTCGACGTCGGCCAGCGTCGGGCCCGGCCTCAAGCGGTTCGTCGCCGTCGACCTGAAGTTGGCCGGCGGCAGCGCACCGTCAACCGAAGGGTTGAAATGGCTAGTCGAAAAGGGCTATCGCACCGTCCTGGACCTCCGCGAATCATCGGAGGTCCCCTCTTCGTTTATCGCTCAAGTCACCGGCCTTGGGCTGCGCTACGTCGCCTTGCCCATCAATCTCGAGACCATCGATCGCGCTCACGTCGACCGGTTCAACTTCGAAGTCGCGGCCGGAGAAGCTCGGCCGCTCTTTTTTTTTGACGCCGACGGGGCGCGCACGGCGCCCTTTGGTACATCCGGCGCATCGCCAACGATCGGGTCGATGATCAGATCGCGCGACGAGAAGCCGAGACTCTTGGGCTGACCGACAAGAGCGCTGGGCGGCCGCGACCAACTACGTGAGTGCACAAAGCGGTCCACGAACGACGGTGAATCCGGCTGAGCCCACTGAAAGGTCGTCTCCTACTCCCGTTTCCATGAACGGCTCGCTGCCCGAGCAGACATCCGCCCGAGCCGTCGCGAACTCTCTTTCGACCCACCGGTCGGGCAGCAAGAGTCGATCCCGTCAAGCACTCATTCGGACGTTGCCGTACCTGCCTCGCCAGAATCAACGACCTCGTCGGCAACTGATGTCGCCGTGGCCTGGCACCCATTCGCGGCGATGATGCTTTCGGGGTTGGCTGTCCCGCTGGCCTACTGGAGCCGAACACTTCCTCCGGTGCTCATGTCGAAAGCTCGGGCCAGTCTGCCGGGACCGGTGCGTCGACCGAAATCGCTTCCGGTCGCGTCGGATGTGTGAACGTCAACCGCCGCGCGTGGAGCGCGATCCGGAATTGGCCATCGAGGGCCTTCAACTCAGTCGTCGCCCCATATTTGCGATCACCGACGATTGGTAGTCCCCTCCTCGCGAGCTGAACGCGGAGCTGGTGGCTTCGGCCCGTTGCGGGCCTGAGCTCGAGCATGGTAACCCCCCCCGATCGCCGCGCAACGCGGAACGCAACCCGGGCTTCCTTGCTCGATGAACTCTCGGTCAACACGACACCCGTACGGTTTCGGCGGGCGTCTTTTTCCAGAAAATCAAGCCATTCCCCTTCCTCCTCGAGGGGCCTTCCTTCCACGATCGCCCAATACAGCTTCGAGATCGTGCCGGCGCGAAATTGGGCGGATAGCCGACTTGCCGCCTTGCTGGTCTTGGCCAAAAGAACGACTCCTGATGTGGGCCGGTCGAGGCGGTGCAACAGCCCCACGTAAACGTTTCCTGGCTTATTGTACCGGGACTTGAGATAAAGCGTCGCCAGGTCGACGAGGCTGGGATCACCCGACACGTCCGCCTGCGACGGCAGGCCAGCCGGCTTGTTCACCGCGAGGCAGTGGTTGTCTTCGTAAAGCACGTCGAGATTCATTACGGCCCACCCGCGGCGTCGGTAATCCGTTTGACCATGATTGTGGCGTATGAGCCCTTGGGCAGCTCGAATGACAGACGCATCGCGCAACGTCCGGGATGAATTTCATCGTCCATCGCCTTTAGCGCGAGATTCTCGGGAAAGGCCAGGCACGCTCGATTCCCCTTGGAAAAGAAGACATCCTTGAGATGCTTGACCCTGAGGTTGGTCCATTCGAGGTGGAATTCGGAGAGCACCTCTTGAATGACTTCGCCAAGAGGACCTGCCGGCAGAGGGACGCGCGACGATGGGAGCGGCAGCGGAGCTTCGGTCAGCGCCCGCACCTGCTCAATGGCAAGCCGGCGCGGGAACGGAAAGCGACCGGCTTTCAGCTCGATGCTCACGCGCTGCTCGGGCTCGGTCAAACGCTCGATCCAGCGGGCCAGCATCAAATTCCACAGGTGGCTCTGAAAAGCTGAAAAATAGAGACCGCGGAACTCACGTCGCAGCCGGGCGAAAGCACCTCGGAAATCGGTCGGATGATCGACCAAATAGGTCACGATGCTGCGAGACGACGAGCGTTCGAGCCGGGCCTTCGCCTCCGCCCACTGTCCCCAATATGCGTTCAAGACGGCCTTCTGAGCCTTCATCCCCGAACGGTCGAACGGATTGGCCTCGGCTAAAGCCAGCTTAAGCGCTCGCTCATGATCGCCGGCCAGCCAGGCGTGTGCGATGAACTGACCGGAATACCCCACCGAGCCGAACCGCTGATCGTCGAAATAGTTAGGGAGGCCATCACTCGATAACGACGGGATCTCGGACGAGGCGCGGACCACGTCGGCATCGCTCATGTCGCGGAGGACGAGCTGAAAACGGTTGCCACTGAAATGTTGCGGACCGTAAGGGTGGCCCAACCGTCCCACGGGCACTAGCTCGAAGTTTGGCGTGCTCAGAGGCCTCGCCAAACCGTCGGCGATGGTAAGATACTGGACGGTGACGGCGTGCCGGTCTTTGAGGCCGCCATAACTGACCCGGCGACCGGCCAAATTCCAGCGCCGGCAGATGGCTTCAACGGCTTCGATCGTGCCGATGTTCCGCTTGGTTAAACGATAAAAGACATAACGACCGAAATCAGCCGGCGATATCAGCGGCAGCTCTTCGACGTGAAAATCTTCGGGTTGGCACTTGAGCTTCATTGGCTGCCGGAGGGAAAGGCCGCGGTGGCGATCGTGTCCCGAGTGTGCAGACGGCCTGATCAGCGAGTCGGCGTCGAATGGATTCCCGGGCCGCGTCGCATGGAGTGATTCCATGCTAACACATCCCAAATCTCGTGAGGAACACCATGATCAAACCCTTCTTGAGGATGTCGAGAATCAGGCTCTTCATACTTTCCGCCGGGCTTCTGGCGGTGACCGTCCCGTGCGCGCGGGCCGCTGACAGGCCCAACATCCTCTGGCTCACGAGCGAAGACCACGGCCCGCAGATGGGCTGTTATGGAGATGCGTATGCGTCCACGCCTCACATTGACCGGCTGGCGGCAAAGGGGATGATCTACATGCACGCCTGGTCGAACGCCCCGGTCTGCGCCGGCGCGGACCGCTCTGATCTCGGGGGTGTATCCGACGAGCCTGGGCGGTGAGCACATGCGCAGCATGGTGCCGCTGCCGAGGGCCATGGCGATGTACCCGCAACTGCTGCGTCAGGCCGGCTATTTTTGCTCGAACAACAGCAAGACCGATTACAACCTGCGAGAGCCCGGGAAGGTCTGGGACGATTCGTCGTGGAAGGCACACTGGAAGAACCGCAAGCCGGGCCAACCGTTCTTCGCGGTTTTCAATTCGACCAAAAGCCACGAGAGCCAGATCCGCGTTCGACCGCACAGGCAGGTGCACGACCCTGCCAAGGTCCGCATACCGGCTTACCACCCCGATACTACCGAGACTCGGCGGGACTGGGCGCAATATTACGACGGCGTGACCGCGGCCGACGCCGACGCCGGCGAGCACCTCGAGGAACTCAAGTCCGCCGGCCTCGCCGACGACACGATCATTTTCTATTTCGCTGACCACGGCTCGGGCATGCCGCGCAGCAAGCGATGGCCGTGCAACTCGGGGTTGCAAGTTCCCCTGGTTGTCTTCATCCCCGAGAAGTTCCGAGACCTTCGCCCCCCCGATTATCGGCCAGGCGGCAAGTCGGACCGGCTCGTGAGTTTTGTCGACTTCGCCCCGACCGCGCTCAGCCTGGCGGGCCTCGAGGCCCCCTCCTGGATGCAGGGGCATGCCTTCCTCGGCCGTTTTCAGACGCCGCCGCAGCCGTATCTCTTCGGTTTCCGGGGCCGGATGGATGAGCGGATCGACCTCGTCCGCAGCGCGACCGACGGACGCTTCGTCTACATTCGCAACTACATGCCGCACAAAATCTACGGCCAGCACGTGGCCTACATGTTCGAGACGCCGACGACGCGGGTTTGGAAGTCGCTCCACGACGAGGGAAAGCTGAACCCGACGCAAGACTCCTTTTGGCAAACAAAGCCCCCCGAGGAACTCTACGATCTCGATGTCGATCGCGACGAGGTGCACAACCTCGTCGCCTTGCCCGAACACCAGGCGACGCTCGAGAAGCTCCGGCGGGCGCAGCGAGAACTGGCTGTCAGAGTCCGCGACGTCGGCTTCTTGCCCGAAGGCGAGATCCACGCCCGTTCGCGCGGTTCGACTCCTTACGACATGGGCCATGATGAGAACCGGTACCCGTTGGAACGGGTTATCGAGACGGCCGAGCTGGCCTCGATGCTCCGGCCCGATGCCGTCCCCGCTGAAAGCGGCCACGCGCGATGGCGACAACGCCGTGCGCTTTTGGGCCGCACTCGGTTTCCTGATGCGCGGCCGCGACGGCGTGCGGTCCGCGCGACGTGAGCTATCCGCCGCGCTCGACGACGCGTCCCCCCACGTGCGGGTCGCCGCCGCCGAAGCCCTGGGGCGTTACGGGGATGGCGACGACGTCTCACGGGCTTTGCGGGCCCTGGGCGGGTGTGCCGACCGGAGCAAGAACGACGTCTTCGTCGCCATCGAGGCCCTCAACGCCATCGATGCGCTCGGCCAAAAAGCCGCCCCACTGCGGACGGCCGTCCGCTCGCTTTCCGCCACGGGCCCATCGCCCAACCCAAGGTACAACAGCTACGTGCCCCAACTCCTGGCCGCGCTCAGGGAAAAGTTTCCCTGACGGCTTCGCCAGACGCCCGGCACCAACTGCATGTAAAATTGAGACGTCTGGCGCGATTGCGAAATCTTGGTCGTCCTGGGTAACGCGAACAGCCTCCCTTGTCCAAAAAAATGGTCGACCGGAGCGATTCTCAGAACTCGCGATGTCCAGCTTAAGTGGGTCGCTATGACTTGACGGATGTCGGGCTTGATTTAGAACGCGGACCTCATTAAACAAATATTGGTTGAATGGCTGCCGCGATTGATCGGGACCCAACTTCCGTCATTGCGACCCGAATTCGATGCACACCGCGTCAAAGCATAAGGAAGACGACGGCTCTCGTGTTTGGTGGTACGTCGGTCTTGCTTACCCTGCCCATAATCGATTGTCCACGATCCATAGGACCAAAGATTGATCATGACGACAACGTCCTCCGCTCTGCCCGCGCCTGATCGCCTGGCCTGGCCCTCCTTGATTTGGATTGGAGCCATACACGTCGGTGCTTTGCTGGCGTTTGTTCCCGCTTATTTTTCCTGGTCCGGTCTGGCCTTGTGCTTTTTGCTGCACTGGTTGACTGGTGGAATTGGAATCTGCATGACTTACCACCGCCTGCTGACGCATCGTAGCTTCGCGGTGCGTCCCAGATGGCTCGAATATGTTCTGACTGCGATAGGAACATGCGCGTCTGAGGGCGGGCCCATCGGCTGGGTGGCGGACCACCGCAAACATCACGCCCATTCCGACGAGGAACACGACACACACACGCCATTGCGTGGCTTCTTTTGGGCGCACATGTACTGGTGGATGCGAGTCGGCCAAGACTCAGAGCATACGCCCGAGTTCTTCCAGAAGTGGTGCCCCGACCTTTACAAAGACCGGGCTCATCGTTGGCTGGAAAAGTATCACTTTGTTTTTCCACTCTTGTTATTCGCCGGATTGTATGCTGTCGGCGGAATGAGCTGGCTGGTCTGGGCAGGGTTTGTGCGAACGGTCTTTGTGTTGCATTCGACGTGGCTCGTGAACTCGGCAAGCCATGTCTGGGGTTATCGGTCGCATCCCACTCGGGATCGGTCGACCAATTTATGGTGGGTCGCCTTCCTCACTTACGGTGAGGGCTGGCACAACAACCATCACGCCTTCCAGACATCCGCCCGACACGGATTGCGATGGTGGGAGATCGACATGACGTATCTTGCCATTCGAGCCATGACGCTCTGTCGGCTCGCCTACAATATTCGGGTGGCCAAGCCCCGCCCCGACTCGGTTCCGGCCATGGCGATGGCCAGCTCAGCGACCTGATATTCTGGGGTGTGTGGTGGGGCCTCGCGGGGCTGTCTTGTTTTCCACACTTCTTACCGACAGAATAAGAAGGGTCTGTTAAAGCGGCCCTAGCTCAACGGCAGAGCAGGGGACTCATCAGAAAAAGGTGGCGCCGAAAGGTAACTTTCGACCGCGAACCGGGTGAATTGCGGGAAACCTAAGCCGCCAGCGTTTCGAGTCAATCATGAGGTGAGGCGCTTTCGGGATGGCAATCCGCAGCCTAGCTTGACCGGGCTAAAGGTGGTCAGGAAGGTTCAGAGACTAGCGGGGTGAGTCCCAACAATAATCCTCGCCGCGAGCGCCCGGCCTCCCGTTGGCCCACGCCGCCCTGCTTGCTGGCAAGTTTCACAGCAATCCAGGGCTGGCGTTGGCGAAAAGGAGGATGAGATAGTCCAAGCCTCGTGGAAACGCGAGGGCCCTTGAATCCCTTGGTTGCAGGTTCGAATCCTGCGGGCCGCAATCGATGCCGGTGGCAGTGCGTACAGTCGTCAGACGACCGGATGGTGAATGTACGTGGTTGATCCAGACACCATTCCACTCGCCGAACCGCACGAGCCCACGCCCATTCCAACGCTGAGGGCCGAGCCGACTCGCCCCCGAGCGCGACGCGACGATCAACGGTTCCTTAACCGATCCGGTACGGGTATTGCCAGCGCATTGACCGTCGCTTTATGTTCGCTGCACGCAATCGCGATTTGGGTGGGACTGGGTGGAAAAGCCGGTCTCACCAATGGCTGGCCTCTCTGGCGCGACGACCACCCCCTTTATTATCATTCGGCCCTCGTCACCCGGTCTTTTCTCAAATCGTCGTGGACGACCGCCGGTTACGATCCCAGCTTCATGTCGGGCTATGCGAAGAGCCTCGTTTTTCCATCGTCATCGACCCTACCCGAACTGGTCGTCGCGGCATTCGGGGGCAATCGCCGCTGATCTCGCTTACAAGATCTATGTGTTGATCGCGGCCGCGGCGGTCCCGTGGTTAATCGCGTTCGCTCGCGCGCTTTGGGGGATTTCCTCGCGAGGAGTGGCGATCGCCGTCTTGCTCGATCTGCTCTATGTGTGGACCGACTTCCCGATCAACTATGTGGCGTTTGGGATGTTGCCCTATTTTCTCGCGATCCCGGTCGGATTGGCGGCCACTGGTGCGTTCGCTCGGTTCCTGGCGCGCGGCGGGACGATCAACTGGCTCGTGACAACCCTACTCATGTGCTTGGCGTTTCTCTTCCATTTGACGGCCGCCATGGTGATCGCGCCCGCGGCGGCGGCAGCGTACCTGGCCGCGACGGTGCGCCGGCGTGACCAAGACGAGACCGCGAATCACCGGGCGGGTGCACGAGTCGCCATCGCGCCCTCGAGCAGCCGGAGCGAACGCTGGCCCGGGCATCGCATGTGGCGGTCTGGATGATTCCGATCGTGGTGCTCGCGGTCAACGCATTCTGGTGGCTGCCGGGGGCCTGGTTGGCCTCGACGAAGGGGGCAAGCGACTTCGCATTCGCCCATCGTGAAGGGGTGGCACGCAGGCTGTTGCAGATCTTCAGCACCGAAGCGCCAATCGAGGCCCTGTTGCTCGCGGCGGGCCTACCGGGACTGGTTCTGATCTACCGCCGAGGCCCGGCCCAAGGATCGGCCCTGATGATGTTTTGCTTGGCTGGCGTTCTTTGGGGTTATCTGGCTGGAGGTTTGCGGGAACTCGACTTCTTGCAGCCCGGCCGGCAGACCTACGCCTGTTATTCGGCACTGGCGGTCGCCGCGGGAGCAGGGCTCGACGAGCTACGTCAGCGCCTTCGCATCGGCCGCCGCGGCCCGGACCACCTCGATCGGTGGGTCATGGCCGGTGCGATCCTGATCAGTGCCCGTCTGCTCGCCTATCCCCAACCGGGCTCGGCCGGCCTGATCGAGTCGCTACGAGGGCGTCTGGGTTCGAGCGAACCGTTCCTCTCGAGCCGG
Source organism: uncultured Isosphaeraceae bacterium (assembly GCA_963829765.1). GTDB lineage: Bacteria > Planctomycetota > Planctomycetia > Isosphaerales > Isosphaeraceae > CAWFRS01. Next base: position 62,660 of record CAWHKI010000233.1, read on the forward strand.
CCCTCTTCGCGCTTGCTGTGGGTCATTGACCGTGTCAAGCGTCACGTCCAACCCGGCGAGCGGCTCTTGTACGAGGAAGGGGGCTTCGGCCCCGATCCGTTTGACCGCGGACGGTTCAGCGGCCTCCTCCCCGAGCGAACCGGCGTGGAAGTGATCGGTGGTCCCTATCTCCATGCCTCGTTGAAGACCAACTTCACCCAGTTTGGCGAGGGAATGCTCTTTGGCAGGGCCGACTGGGATCGTTCCTTTTTTGTCCGATATGCCAAACTGTATCGACCTTCGGCGATCTTGTGCTGGAGCCCGCACTCGCGTCGTTTTTGTCAGGAAAACCCTGACCTGGTCAATGTGCTCGAGGACGACGGAATCCTCTCGATAGGGCGAGTCATGGGTTTCGAAGGCGATTTCATTGAGGGGGGAGGACGGGTTGAGGCAGGGCCCGGGCGAATTCGCGTTTATGATTTGTCCCCCGGTCTTGACGGATCGGTGCTGCTGCGGTATCACTCCGTGCCGTATCTGAAGGCCAGTCCGCCGGTCGCAATAGAGCCGGAGTATCGGGAAGACGATCCGGTCCCGTTTATCCGTTTACGACCACCCGCCGGCACTCGCGGTGTCGAGCTCGAGGTCAAATTGCCCGGCAGGCGTTAGCCACTGGGTATTTGGCAAACCCTTGCCGGCGGTTTAACAAGACACGCAAGCGGATTGCGTGCGCGTGGCTTTCTCCAGGGAAGGGGTAATGCCGTGCCAGCGATCGACGCGGGAACAGACGAGCCCTGTCGCAGCAGTTCGTTATCGAACTGGGTATTCTGGGGCCTCTGGGCACTAATCATCACCATCTCGGCGGCGTTTTACTACGAGAAAGCCGCCGATCATCGCAGTGCCTTCGTGCGATGGCGTCCCCAGGTGCTTCAGTTCTGGGCTGGCGTGAACATCTACGACAAGATGATTTTTCCCAATCCGCCGATCATGCCGATCACGCTCCATCCGCTGATGGTTTTGCCCACCGTCACGGGCGCAATGTGCTGGTTTGCGATCAAGGTTGCTTTGACGACCGTGACCCTTCTGATGCTGTTCCGGATCGTACGGCCACCGGGGACGGCATTTCCGCCGATGTTTCGCTCGCTCATCTTGCTTCTCTCCCTTCGGCCGATCCTGGGCGATCTTCATCACGGGAACAATAACTTGTTGATCCTGTTCCTCATCGTGGCCATGTACTACGCCTGGCGCCGCGGGTATGACATCACGGCTGGCTTGCTGCTCGGCCTGGCGACCTCATACAAGGTGACCCCCGCGCTTTTCTTTGTCTATTTCCTCTACAAACGATCATGGAGGACTGTGGGCTGGGGCATGTTAGGGCTGGCGATTTTCCTGGTGATTATCCCCAGTGCGGTGATCGGCACCAATTTCAACGGCGAGTGTTTGGGCATGTGGTGGCACCGCATGGTCACCCCATTCGTTGTCAAGGGAGCGACGAGCCCGATCGAGATCAACCAGTCCATCCCGGGCGTCTTGATGAGGTTGCTCACTTACGTGTCGCCCGGACAGGGCCGCTATGATACTCACCTCGATTTGCACGTGATGGCCTTGCCCGCCTGGATGGTCAACTACCTGATTAAGGGTGTCGTAGTCTTCCTGCTGGGACTGCTCGCGGTCTTGTGCAGAACGAAGACGAATGATCGAACCGATCCCCGACTGCTCGGTGAGATTGCCCTGGTGGTTCTCACGATGCTTTTCGTCTCGGAGCGAAGCTGGAAGCACCATTTCGTCACGGTGCTGATACCCTACAGTTATCTAGTCTGCGAATTCTTCTCGTCGCGTGTTGGCCCCCGAGCACGAATGCTTCTTGTCGGCTCATGGGCGCTATCGTTTGTCTTGATGGCGGCCACATCGACAGAAGTGGGTGGTTTATTCGCCGAAGGGCAGGGACACGAAATCGCCCAGGGCTATGGCACGTTTCTCTGGGCGGGAGTTGTGCTTTACACAATGGTGGCCTGGCGGGTGTGGGTTCGCCGAACCGAATCGCCGGCTTCAGGCGGGCCAGGACGACCTGCAAATTCAGTTCCCAGGTCGCACCTCAACACGGCGTCGCCGGCACGGCCGGTTGTCACTTCCTGAATTCGGAAAACTTATTGGTTTTCTGAGCCGATCGTGCCGATTGTAACGATAATAAAGAGTACTCGATCCCGGTCACCAAGAAGGTTGCGTTGGGGAACCGCTCTATCCAACGAACCGATGACGATCGGTCGATCGCTCACGTTCCACTCGGTTGCAGGCCAAGGAGGGCTTATGAACCTTACAAAAAAAGTGCGCCGCACTCGCCAGCGCTTGTGCCTGGCTCCCGAGGTCCTTGAAGATCGCTTGGTTTTAAGCGCGGGTGAGGGAAGCACATTCGCGATCATGCCCGGCTCGCTCTCGACGCCGGGCACGATTTCGAGTGTCCAGTTCACAATGTCACCGACGATGTTCTCCACGCCGAAGAAGAACGGCGACATTCTCCTCGGCATCGACATCGCCGCGGCTGCGACCTCATCGTCGGGCACAACGCCGACGCTCAAGCCGCAGATCGTTTCGGTCAAAAACGCGGCAGGCCAGACAATCAAGGTCCAGCATTCGACCTATAACGCCAAGGTCGCCAAGGCGAATAAGCTGGGAGATAAGACAACTTCAGCCGTGCTGGTGACGCTCAAGGTTCCCAAAGGGACGGCGACCGAAAACTATACGGTGCAGGTCGAGGGGCTGCAGGGTACGATGGGCACGTACCTGGTCGGTTTTTATCTCCCGGGTGACGTCGCCGGGAAGGGCCAGGTCACGCAAGCCGATCTTAAGACAATTAAAGAAGATAAAGGGATGACGGCGGAGAATTCCAATTATAGTTTCGACGCGGACGTCAACCGCGACGGCGTCATCAACGGCACGGACTTGAATCTTGCCAAGGAGGACCTGGGTGCCTCGACGGCGGTCAGCCCGGTCGTCTCGGTGAACCTCGACCCGGCCTCTAATCCAGAGCTCGACGGAACGACGCCTTTCAGTTCCGTCACGTATGAAGGCAACGCGACGCCAGGCGCGACCATCACTTTCCTCGATCAGGCGAGCGGAGTGACCACGACGACGACAGCCGCGGCCAATACGGGGACGTATTCGATCGTGGTTCCCCTGGTGACCGGATCGAACACGTTCACAGTAACGACACACGACGCGTTCGGTCAGTCGATCAATGGTGCGATTACTCCGGTGGTCTATTCGCCGTCGGCTTCGTCAGCCCCGACCTCGAGTTGACCTCGCCGGGCGGGCGTTGTGGTGACAACCGTTTCAACGGACGGGCCGCGGGGAGAGATCCTTCCCGCGGCCTTCGCCTTCGCTCGTTGGGTTTGATAACATCGCGGCTTGTTCCAAGGCACGACGAGCGGAATCGCGGACCAGGTTTTCGGGATCATCCCGGTGCCGCGCCAGGGCGATGAGTGCGTCGCTCGTGCCGATTCTGCCCAGCGCCCACGCCGCCGCGGCGCGAACCGTGGCGTCTTCCGAGCAGTCGTCCAGCCGCGTGACGAGGGGAGCGATCGCCTCGATCGCGCCCTTGGTTCCCAGCACGAGGGCCGCATTGCGCAACAGCCCCGCGCGTTTGGCGCGTGCTAGGGCCGCTCCCTTGAGCCTGACTTTCCATGCCGAGGCGCTCGCGGTCAACCATTCGATCAGATCGGGATCTCGCCATTCGGGGAGCGCATCGAGCTCAGCTTCGCGACCGGGCGGGGCCTTTCTGTTCCAGGGACACACATCCTGGCAGATGTCGCACCCGAAAACCCACCCGTGCAGCTTGTCGGCGTTCGGGGCAGGCAGTACGCCCCTGTGCTCGATCGTCCAGTAACTGATGCACCGCCCGGCGTCGAGCTGATAGGGCCCGACGAACGCCTGCGTTGGGCAGGCGTCGAGGCAGCGGGTGCACGTTCCGCAGTGATTCAGGTCATGCGGTGCGTCGTAAGCCAGCTCGACATCGACCAAGAGCGCGCCAAGAAGGTGAAGCTGCCCAGGCGGCGGCTGATCAGCATGGTGTTCTTGCCGATCCAGCCGATTCCGGCGAGCTGCGCGAAATCACGTTCGAGCAAGGGGGCCGTGTCTACCACGGCCCGACCTGATATCGCGGGATCTTGGACGCGCAGCCACGCCAGAAGGTCATCGAGCTTGTCCCGGAGCACTCGGTGGTAATCCTGGCCCTGAGCGTAGCGAGCCACCTTTCCCGCCGTCGGCGCCAATGTCTCGGGCCCGTCATCGTTTCGACCGTAGACGATGCTCACAACGACGACGGAGCGAACGCCTGGCAAAATGCTCCGCGGGTGTTCGCGGTTGAACGCGTGCCTGCTCATGTATTCCATACCGGCTTGATGACCCGACTCGAGCCACTCGAGAAGGCGAGGATGTCCCGGCGCGGCAACGGCCGGTGCGATTCCGACGTCATCGAAGCCAAGGCGTAACGCTTCCGCTTTGAGTCGGCTGGTCAGCTCGTGGGGTGTCATCGTCGTCGGTCGGGGCCGGTGGCTAGTCTCGGGTCAGGCCGAGGTTCTCATAAATTTTTCGGGTCGCATCCGAGCGGTTGAGCGTATAGAAATGGATTCCTCGGACCTGATTGTCGAGCAGGTCGCGGCATTGTTCGGTGGCCCAGTGGACGCCCACCTTGGTGACGGCCTTGGGGTCGTGATCGCAACGGCCGATCGCGCGGAGCAGCCGAGCGGGGAACCGCGCGCCCAAGGCGAGCTCGGCCATCCGCGCCAGGTTTTCGCGAGAGGTGATCGGCATGATCCCCGCGATGATCGGCACCCGGATGCCAGCCAGCTCGCACCGCTCGCGGAAATCATAGAAGTCGGCGTTGCTGAAGAAGAGCTGGGTGCAAATGTAGTCGGCGCCGGCATCCACTTTGCGCTTGAGATAGTCGAGCTCCTTGAGGCGGTTGGGCGTCGCGGGATGTCCTTCCGGAAACCCCGCGACCCCGATACCAAATCCCCGTGGGTTGTTGCCACCCGCGTGCGACTTTGATGAAACGAACGAGCTGCTCGGCGTGTTGAAACGCATCTCGCGAGCGGTCGAAGTTGACCATGGAGCTAGGCGGATCGCCTCCCAGTGCGAGGATATTCTCGATCGACGACTGGGCATAGCGATCCAGAATCGCGGCGATCTCGTCCTGGGTGTGGCAAACACAGGTGAGATGGGAAACCGCGGTCAACTTGGTTTCACGCTGAATCCGCACGACCAGGTCGTGGGTTCGCTCCCGCGTTGAGCCCCCCGCGCCGTAAGTTACTGAAACAAACGAGGGCATCAGGGTTTGCAATTGAGCGATCGTCTCGAAAAGCTCCTCCGACGCCTTGTCGGTCTTGGGCGGAAAAAACTCGAAACTGAACGTTGTGGGACACGATTCGAAAATGTCCTGAATGTGCATGGTCGTCGGTGATCTCACTTGAGTCCGGTGGCAATCTTCAGCGTCTGACCTTAAATTACCATACAAGACTTGTACGTCGAGCAGAAGATTGGGCATCGCGATCACGACGGCGCGCGCAATCGTGAAGAGCGAGACCGCGGCGTCTTCAAGGGGGCCCCGATCGCGGGCTTTTTGGTCGAGGCTGACGCCGACCTTGGGGCAGAGCGATGCCAGGGAGCAATCTTCACAGCGCGGGCTGCGCGCCAAGCAGACTCGCCGCCCGTGCTGGATCAAGCGATGGCTCAAGTCGACCCATTGTGATCGGGGCACGACCTGCATTAAGTCGCGCTCAATCTGTTCCGGCGTCTTCTTCGATGTCAGCCCCAGCCTTCTGGCCAGCCGCTTGACGTGGGTGTCGACCACGATTCCGGTGGCGATTCCGAACGCTGTGCCCAGAACGACGTTCGCGGTCTTGCGGCCCACGCCCGAGAGTGCGGTCAGTTGATCCAGGCTGCGGGGGACCTCCCCTTTGTGACGGTCGACGACTTGCTTGGCCATCGCCAAAAGGTTGCGAGCCTTGGCGCGAAAAAAGCCGGTCGAGCGAATCACATTCTCAAGCTCGCCGGGGTCAGCGGTCGCGAGACTGGCGGCGTCGGGAAATCGGCGAAACAGCTCGGGGGTTACCATGTTTACCCGAGCATCAGTGCACTGCGCGGAGAGAATCGTCGCCACGAGAAGCTGATAGGGATTCACGTGAGTGAGGGCGCAGACGGCTTCGGGATAGGCCGTTTTGAGCCCGGCGCAAACCCGACGTGCGTGGATTTTCTCATTGATGGGAGGCCGGTCGGGGGCGAGACATCCGGTTGTCTCTCTTCAATTCCCCAACGCGGCGGACGAGGTCGCGGCGGGTACATACGGCGCAAGCCAGTAAGTCTTGTCAGGATCGGAAACGCAATTACAATGTCGCATGTGGCGAGCAGTTTGACAACCAGATCGACGGGCCCTGACCCGGTTGGCGCTGATGTTTCTCGCCAAGAATTGCCCTCTCGGCTCAGCGATCTGTACGATGAACGCAAACGCACCCGTCGCGATCGAAATCCGCAATACCGCTGGACTGAACGATGGATTTCCATTCAGACTTAAGCGATTTCTCGAATCAGTGCCGGCTCTTTCCACTGCCGGACGTCCTGCTATTTCCGCACGCGTTACTTCCTCTTCACATCTTCGAGCCACGCTACCGCCAGATGACCGAAGATGCGTTGGCCAGCGACCGGCTAGTTACAATCGTGCAGATTCGTCCGGCACCGGATGATTCGCCCTGGTTAGAACCCGTACCGATCATGAATGTCGGCTGTGTCGGCAAGATCGTTGAGCACGAGCGACTCGGCGATGGCCGGTTCAATTTCCTCCTCTTGGGGTGCGCGTGTCCGCTTGACCAAAGAAATCCCCAGCGACAAGTTGTATCGAGTGGCCGAAGCCGAGATCATGGAAGACCAGGACGCGGGAGAATCGTTCGACCCACTGCGTCGCGAATTTATCGATCTGTTTCGCCGCGTTTTCGACACCCGGCATCGGCTCGATGAGAACTTGGAAAACCTGCTAAAATCGTCCGTCCCTCTCGGGGTTTTGACCGACATTATCACGCATGCCTTGGCCCTCCCCGCTGAGACAAAGCAAGAATTACTCGCGGAGCCCAATGTCGCGCGGCGTGTCACTTTGGTGTTCTCTATCTTGCGGCAACTCGTCGACGTTGGTGAGGCCACCCGTTTGTTTCCGCCACTCTTCAGTCCCAATTAAACCCGATGGCGGCCGCTTGCTTTATGGTGGCCCGCGACATAGAATGCCGCTAGAGTTTAGCGGAAGTTCGGGATTGGTATTGCGTTACATCAATAGAACTTGTCCGGATTGACCAACGCGGCGGCATGAGAATTCAACGATGTCGGTGAAGTCTTGCGGGGACCATGTGAATAACGGCAACGGAAATTTGACCTTGGCCGCCGCTGGGTGTGGCGAGCTCGATGAGCCGTCAGCCGGCGTCGTTCAACCCGGGATGGATCTCGAGCGGATTCGGCGGGCCGTGCGGGAAATTCTGCTGGCCGTGGGGGAAGATCCCGATCGTGAGGGCCTGCGCGAAACGCCGGACCGGGTCGCTCGGATGTATGCCGAGGTGTTTGACGGCCTCCACCAAGATCCCCGGGGGCATCTCCAAAAGTTGTTCACGCAAAAGTACGACGAGATGGTCCTCATCAAAGACATTCGCTTCGTCAGCTTTTGCGAACACCACCTGTTGCCGGTCGTGGGCCAGGCCCACGTCGCTTACCTCCCCAACGGCAAAGTGATCGGGCTGTCGAAGATTCCCCGAGTGATCGACGTGCTTGCCAAGCGCCCGCAGATGCAGGAGCGGCTCACCGAAGAGCTGGCTGACCTCCTGATGCAGGAACTCGACGCCAAGGGCGTCGCCGTCGTGATCGAGGCGAGCCACAGTTGCATGACGATCCGAGGAGTCAGAAGCCCGACAGCACGTTTGTCACCAGTGCGATGAGGGCGCTTTTAAGGAGCAGCTCGCCACGCGGACAGAGGTCATGTCGCTCATTTGCGGCACGCGCGGTTGAGTGCTGCTCGTCCAGGGGCCGCGCCTGCCCGGTGGATTCGGAGCGCGAGGCCTGAGCCGAATCTACTGTTCGATCTGGAATTCACTGACCGCCGCCGGCCGCCGCTCCGGCTGACGGCGCCTTCTTCTTCAGTAGCTCCGGGATCATTTTATCGAGCTTGCCGCGGGCATTAACCGAATACAGCTTGCCGTCGGTGTCGACCACGAAGACGCATGGAATCGCGTTGATGCCCCAAGAGGTGGAAAACTCGCTGTCCCATCCCTTCCCCTGGTAGTATTGGGGCCAGGCAATTTTCTTTTCCGCGACGAACTTCTTGAGCTTGTCGAGTCCCCCTTGCTCCTTGGTATGATCGAGGCTCACGCCGATGAACTCGACCCCTTGGTCGCGGTACTTCGCATAAAGCTCCTTCATCTTGGGCATCTCCGCTCCGCATGGCCCGCACCAGGTCGCCCAGAAGTCGATCACGACGACCTTACCCTTGAGAGCTTTGATGGAAACAGTCGAGCCTTTGATGGCGTCGCTAAACTCGAGGTCAAAGGGCTTGCCAATCAATGTGCGCTGGCGACGGCTTCCTTTGATCACTCCAACGTAACGCGAATCAGGAAAATCGTTGAGGATTCGATCTTCGAGGGCGGTTTTCAAGTCCTTGTCTTTCGCGGCAGAAGTGGCGCGGTAGAGTAAATCGGCGCCGCGTGGGTCTTTGGGTGCCAGTTTCACGAACTCTTCGACACCAGAAAGATCGGGTTTGCCAGTGGCGCGGCTCTTAGCCAGCTTGACATCGGCCTTCCAAAATGCCGCCTGGGCCTTTAATTTCCGGTCGTTGGTTTGGTTCGATACCTGGTCGATCTCCTTGAGGACATCCCCGCTCTCGGGATCGGAGACGAAGAGAGTTCTCCATCGCTCGGTCATCAACACGGGGATTCGTTCGTGATTCGGAGCAGTCTTAAACAATTCGAGAATGAGCGCGGCCCGCTCTTTCGACGATTTCTTCCGCTTTGCGTTGAACTCGCGCACATAAGCCTGGTCCTTCCGCCTGGCGACGTCCAACTTGGGCATCTCGACGGAGTCAAGGTCCTTGAGGATGGCTTCGGCCGGTCGGTCGGCCGCCAGCGCCTCGCGAGCTCCAATCGCGACACATTCCCAATAGCCCAACGATCCCTATGGCTTTCGCGATCGCTTTCATTTTTTGCTCCCAATCGAGTGGAATGCCTCGAAGCATCAACGAATTGATCTTACATGGAAATGATGCCCCCCGCCAGAGACTTGAATTCCACGTTGCGAGCAGTTTGGGCGACGTGTCATGATGGGGGGCTGAAGCGGGGCTCGAAGCCGTCGATAAGACAACGGCCGATGCCTTGAGGAAGGCGAACGTTGGTTTGATGACTCAGGTACCCATGCTGGCTGACTTCGCGACCCGCCTGGCGTTTGGCCTGGCTATTTCGCTCTTATTGATCTCGTGGAGAGCGGTGCCGCTCGGCTTCTTCCGGACTCAATCGCTGGTGATCTTGGGGCTCCTGGTGCTCGCTGGGCTCGATCAGGCGCGGGCGGGCGGGCCGGCGTGGCTTCTCTGGGCGTTAATCGCCGGCGCGGTTATGGCTTATACATCCGCGGTCTCCTGGGGGTTGGGTCTGCCCCGGCTTGGCGGGGCGGTCTCGGTGCTCGCGGCGCTGGTGACAGCCGGTTGGCTGGTGACGGCCTCGCAGTCAGCTTCGGCCGAATTGTGGGCGCTGAATGCGTCGAGCCGGCTCTCTTCCGGTTTTTTGCTCGGTTCAACTCTGACGGCCATGCTCCTGGGACACCACTATCTGACGGCCCCCGCCATGTCGATCGAGCCGCTGAAACGGCTCATCGGCCTGATGGCATGGGCTTTAGTGATGCGTTGCGTGCTTGCGGTCCTGGGAACGTGGGCGTCCCAGCAAGGGACTCTTGGGCTAGGTCCATCCACCCAGGACACTCAAACGGGGATGTTCTTGGCGGCTCGGTGGGGCATGGGCTTCGTGGGCACCGCGATCGCCACGTTCATGACGTGGAGGACCGCGCGGATACCGGTCGACCCAGTCGGCGACCGGAATCCTCTATATCGCCATGATCTTCGTTCTCTTCGGCGAGCTCACGGGAATGATCCTCTCGCGTCAAGCGGGGATCATGTTTTGAATGGAAAACCACGTCAGTGGGAACCGGCGAGAGCAACCCGGCTCGCCAGCGAGGGGAGCGGCGAGAATCCGACGGTGGCTCCAGCCAGCGAGCCTCGCTGGCGCTTCGCGACCCTCGCAGCAAAGCACTGCGCAAGTGAACGAGAAAGTCTTCTTTCCGCACGCAATGGCCAAATTTGGCAACAATGTTAAAAAAAAGAAAAACGATTGTTTGATTTTTGCAAGACAAAAGATTGCCCGAGATCGCAGTCGATGGGTATAATAAGAGGCAATCTGCTACGGTTGGTTCTACCGAATAGCGTCCGTGAGCGACGGGTTCGCCGTCCGATTTGTGTCGACTAACGTGTGACCAGAATGGACAGGCGAGAATTGACGCCGAGAGGGACGACACGATGTTCACAATCGCGGGAAGGGCTCAAGCTGGTTATTGCGATGGCGTTACGCGCCGCGACTTCCTCAAGATTGGCGGTCTCGGTTTGGGGGGCATATCGCTGCCCCAGTTGCTACAAGCCAAAGCGCAATCGGGGACCACGCGATCACATAAAGCCATCATCATGGTCTTTCTGGCCGGCGGGCCTCCTCACCAAGACATGTTTGACCTGAAGCCTGACGCTCCGGAGGGGATTCGGGGCGAATACAAACCGATCGCGACCAATGTCCCCGGGCTCGACATCTGCGAGCACATGCCGCGCCTGGCGAAGATGATGGACAAGTTCGCGGTGATCCGTTCGCTGGTCGGGGCAGGTGGCGACCACTCGGCGGGCCAGTGCCTGACCGGTTACCGAGACATCATCAGCAAGGCCCAGGGGGGCCGGCCCAGTTCGGCGCGATCGTCTCGCGTCTCCAAGGCCCCGTTCACCCCGATGTGCCGCCGTTTCTCGGCCTGTCGCCACGTACCGGGGAAACGCGCTGGGGCAATCCCGGCGACCCTGGCTACCTGGGTCTCGCCCACGCTCCGTTCACGCCGTTCCGGATCGAAGCGAAAGACACGCAGGCCACGAGCGACGTCGGGTTGAGCCTCGACGACCTGGCGACCATCCCCAGCACCTGGCGGGCCGGCATCGCTCTTGGGTCAAGTCGATGACGTGTGGCACAAGCTCGATCGCGATCAGGCGACGCAGGGCATGGACAGCTTCACCCAACGTGCCTTCGACGTCCTCTCGTCACGTCGGGTTTTCGAGGCGCTCGACCTGACGAAGGAAGATCCTCGCCTGCGCGACCGGTACGGCATCGGCGACATGAATAACGAAGCCGACGGCCCCCCTTGCTGTATGGATCACTTCTTAATGGCCCGCCGCTTGGTCGAGGCGGGAGCGCGGGTGGTCACGATCTCCTTCGGCCGGTGGGACACCCACGGTGATAACTTCAATTCGTGCCGTGTCCGCATCCCCAAGCTCGACATGGCCCTGTCTTCCTTAGTGGAAGACCTCTACGCACGCGGGCTCGACAAAGACGTCTCCGTGGTGGTGTGGGGTGAGTTTGGCCGCACTCCCAAGATCAACAAGGACGCCGGTCGCGACCACTGGCCGCCCGTGAATTTCGCCCTCTTGGCGGGCGGCGGCATGCGTACCGGCCAGGTCATCGGGGCAACCGACAAGGAGGCCGCCTACGTCAAACAGCGGCCGGTCACGTTCCAAAACGTGTTCGCGACGCTCTACCACAACCTCGGCATCGACCCCGGCACCACCGTCTCCGACCGCAACGGCCGGCCAATGTATCTGCTCGACGAGTGCCAGCCGATCCCTGAGTTGATTTAAGCCGTGTTCGCGCTTACTCAAAAGTCAGCGAACCCGCAGCTCGTCCAGAACGCTAAGGCGATGGTATGGCTTCTTGGCCTTGTAGCGCTCGAGCAGCCGGCGGTACTCGCTGCTGTTCCGGGCTCTTGTCGGCGACGAGGTCGATGGCCTTCTGTTGCCATTCGACGGCGGCGGCGAAGATGCCGGCCTCGGAGTACCCGACCGCCAGGGTGGTCATGGTATGTGCCACTTTCCATTCGGTAAGCTCGCACGCGCGGGTCGCCGCGACAATCGCTTGCTCGCCGTTGCGAAGTTTAGGGTCCGGGCAGGTCGCCAGGACCCAGGCCCGGCCTTGTTGCGCCTCGACGTCGTTCGGCTCGAGCCGGATCGCGGCGTCCAGGTCCGAGAGGGCCCGACCAAAATCCTGTTTGTCGAACCAGACGCGAGCGCGAACGCGCAGCCGACTTGCGGACGCCGGATCGAGACGAACGGCCTCGTTCAAATCTGCCAGTGCCTGGTCGTTCTTGCCGTGAGAGATAAAGTAAACCGCTCGCGCCTCGTGGGCGTCGGGACTGCGAGAGGTCGACCAGGACCGCATGGTCAAAAACTTCGAGGGCTTTCTTCGAGTCAGATCGAAGTAAATCGACCGTCGCCAGCCCAATGTAGGCATCAAGGCGCTCGGGATCGATGCGAATGGCGGTATTGAATTCGGCGATCGCCGGCTCCCCCTCGCCACGCTCCATGTGGATCATGCCTTTACAGAGATGTACGACCGCGGCTCGCGAGCCCAGCCGGAGGGCGTGGTCGAAATCGCGCAAGGCATTGCCATACTCTTTCATGCCAAACTGAAAGACGCCCCGTTCCACGTAAGCGTATGAGTTGAGCGGGTCGAGCCCGATCGCCTGGTTGACGTCGGCGAGAGCCAGGTCGAGCCGATTGCGGCATTGCCAGAGGTAGGCTCGCTCGACGAGGGCCGGCACGTATTTTGGGTTCAAGCGAATCGCTTCATCGACGTCGCCAAAGGCTTGAGCCAGGTCGTCGTTCTCGTATCGAACCATGCCCCGCATCAAGAACGCGAACGGGTCGTGCGGGTTGGCCAGGATCTGTTGCGAGAAAAACACATCGGCATGATTAAGAGGGACCAAGGCATTGGCGGGCGCCCAGCCCCGCAGCCCTTGGCTGCGGATCGCCACGAGCACTTGGTCGGTCTGGGCACGCTCCAGCAGACAGATATAGCCCACGCCATGCGGGATGATCTTGGCCGTGCCGTCGTTCAGAGAAAAATCGGCGGCTTTCTGCACGTATTCGAAGGCGCGATCCTGCGTACTGCTCGATTTTTTGGGGCGGACAAACGGCTGAAAGCTCGTGCCGCCGGGAAGGTCGCCCGCGCAGAGCGAGCGGCAGATGGTCACCACGATGACAGCGCACGAAGCGGCCGGTTGGGGATAAACGCCATGAACGGATTCCTTTCCGCGTGAACACTCAGTGGGTGTGGTGTTTGATCGCGTTACGGCGGCAGCAGGCGATGGTAATTCCGAGCTCATCCAGCAAGCCGAGATGACGATATGGCTTCTTGATCTTGTAACGGTCGAGCAACCCCGGAATTCGCGTTTGTCCGGGCTCTTGACGGGCAAAAGCTGGAGTGCATTCTGCTGCCATTTGACGGCGAGTTCGAAGTCAGACGTCTCGGAACAGGCCGCAGCCAGAGTCGGCGAGGTGATACGGCTCGGTCCAGTTGGTTAACTCGCAAGCCTTGGTCGCCGATGCCACGGCCCGCTCGCCATCGCGGAGCCTCTCATTGGGACAGGTTACGAGAATCCAAGCGCGCTCGCGCAAGGCCCGCGCGAATTCGGCGCAACGCGAAGCAATGCGTCCAGATCATCGAGCGCATGATCGTATTTGCCGAGAGCCAAATGGACGATCGCCCGGTTGCCATGAGAATCGGCGCATTGGGGATCGATCGCGACCGCCTGGTCCAGGACCCTGAGGGCCTTATCAGGCTTTCCCTGCATCAAAAACATGGAGGCCATCGCGGCGTAGACGTCGGGATGTCTCGGGTCGAGCTCCTGGGCCCGCTTGAGCTCGGCAGACGCCTTCTTGGGATCGTGCTTGCTCAAAAAGATCATCCCACGAGCAATATAAATCACCGCGGTCTGAGAGCCCAAACCGATGGCCGTCTGAAAATCACCCAGTGCTTTTTCGTAGTTCTTCTTGCCATATTCGAAAGACGCCTCGCTCCACGAATGCGTAGGCATTCTTGGGATCGAGCTCGATCGCCTTGCTCACATCGGCGATCGCTTCATCCAGTCGATTCCGCCACTGCCGCAAATAGGCCCGTTCAATCAATGCAGGCACATATTTTGGATCAAGCTTAGAGCGCTTCGTCGAGGTCGGCAACGGCATGATCGAGGTCATCATTCTCGTTGCGGACGACCCCTCTCATCAGGAAGGCGAACGCGCTTTTGGAGTTTGCCTTGATCTGCCGGGTAAAGAACGCGTCGGCGTCGGCAAGCGCGATCACGGTGCCGGCCGCCAGCCAGCCGCGCACGCCTTCATTCATGTCGGCAAGGAGTAGCCGCTGACCGTCGATCTTCTCGACAAGGAACACATGGCCGGCGCCGCTGGGAACAATCTTCTTGTTTCCATCCCAGAGCGCGAAATCAGGCGTCTTCTGCAAAACCTCCGAAGCTCGATCGCGGGCGCTGCTGGTCTTGCGGGGAATGATCGAAATTCTCAATTTCGTCGAGTGGCCTAGATCGGACGCGCTCGCTGAAGCGCAGTAAAATAGGGTCAGGAGCGAAATCGTTTGAGGGAAGAGGCGACGCGCGGGCATGGCCGGAATCCTTTCCGGGGTCGAAAGGCTTGGAAATCCGAGCTCGAGTCCGTTCGGGAGCCCGCGAGGCGATCCAAGCAAACTCGATCTCGTCGTGCTCCAAAAGAACGTTCCACCGTTACGGCGTCTTGACGCCCGGTCGATTTCCGATGTCCATAAACTTACCCACGCTATGGCTCCATCTTGTAGATGTAGCCCGCCCGTTTCGGCGATTCCTTCTTCTCCCCGTCGCTTCGCACCAGTTTCGGAAATCTCTGAACAAATTCGGACGCGCGATCCTGCGATCGGCTGGATTTTATCGGTACAAAAGTACTTCTGTCGCCAGGTGCTCGCCCGGGATCAGAACCGCGGACTTGGCAGTGGAGGAAAACCAAGACCAGGACCGTAACAAGCCGACACTTGGGAACGGAAAACATAACCGGAATCCTTTCCGGGGTCGGAGGGCTAGACAATTGCCAGGTAATATGGCGAGACGGGCGGAAAGAGGCAAGGGGAATTTCGGAATCTGTTAAGTCTGTAGGTCCGTCGGCAGGCGGGAACCGCCAGGGAAAGCGGTAGACGCACGAATCCCGGCCCTGTCAGGCCCTGTTCACGTCAGATTCTCGAGATCGGCAAGATCTTGCAAACGACCAACGGCCCGCTTGTTTTGCTTGAGGTGGTCCAGATCGATGAAGTGAACGGTCAACCCAGCGATGTTGACGTCCACCTTCGATCTGAAGCACTCGTCGAATTCAAGGCCGAGTGCGCTCGTGAGCAGGTCGATGCGGTTGGGCGGCACACCGAGTTGGATCGTATGGCCGGCTTGAAGAAAATCTTCCGCTTCCAATCCCAGCGAGGCGCAACCGAAATCGTGGAGCGAGTTTATCAGGTTGCCCGCATTCTCGGGCGTTGCTTCGATCCAAATATCGATATCTTTGGTATATCGGGGGTGCCCATGGAATGCGACGGCATATCCACCCACGACCAGATACCGGACGTTATTGTTGTTTAACGATTCGAAGAACTCTTTGAAGTCGGGGCCCAGTTCCATCATGCCAGCCGTGGTACTCCCTCCGGATTGCTTCCAGTGCCGCCAGGCGTTCCTGGGGCGTGCGGGATTGCCAGTATGCGAATTCGGTTACTTGCTCGGTGGTTTTCACCTTCCGAACTTTGGTCTTGTCCATCCGCTCCATCGACTGCCTCATGTGCGCTCGGACAAAGTCGCGACGTCCACCATATTTCCTTGCATGCTACTATTATCGCAGAAAGTCCAAGGTCGAGGAACGGGTCTTCTTGATCAATGTCTTATCGTGCCAGCTAGTCCCGCTCCGCCCCAATTGCGTCGGCAGGGTAGTCGAGGGTCGTCTCCCCCAATTCGGGCAAGAGTGTGGTGTCGCCGGAGCTTACACTGACTTCCGTCGGCGGGCTGACTTCCGACGCCGGTCGCACGCGGCCCGCCAGCCAAAGGGAAAGAGCGGTCGCTAGAGCGGCGAAAAGCCCGACTCTGTTGAAGTGCTGCACCGTACCATCGGCCAATTTCACCACCAGTTGACCGCCGATATAGGCCCCCAGGCCGGAGGCCAGTTGTTGAACCGCCGAATTGGCGCTCATGAAGCCCCCACGCAAGCGGCGTTCGACGCTCCCGGTGATCATCGTCAGGGCGGCCACCATCCGGCCCGCGTTGCTCAGCATGAACGTGCCCACCACGGCGACAGCCACGCCCAACGGAACGCGCGGCAGGTTCGTCACAATGAGTACCAAGCCGATCGCGATGGTCGCCACCACACGGTAGACAGGTAGTTTGCCATAACGGTCGGCCAGGCGGCCAATCAGTGGGGCTCCGACGAGCGTGAGAACGCCCCCCGTGACGAACACCCAGGGGAGGCCCCGCGTCTCGTCCACTCCCACATTCCCCACGAGGGAGAGACTGACGTAAGGAATGACCGAAAAGCTCCCCAGCATGACCGAGACGGTCAGAGCAAACGCACGCAGGTGGTTCGCCCTGCCAAAGGTTTCGAGAAGCTGACGCCACGGATGAACATGACTCGCGTCGTGGAGGTGGTCACGCAGCGGCGGCAACGCGCAGGATTCCGACCGCCAACACCGGCAAACCCAGAGCAGCCAGAACCAGGAACGGGACCTGCCATCCCAGCTCACCGCCCAGGTAAATTCCGGCGGGCACGCCCAGGACCGACGCGACGGCGAAGGCCGACATCAAGATTCCGGTCGCGCGGCCGCGGCGTTCTTCAGGAAACACGTCCGCAATGATCGCTAGCGCCAGGCCCCCCAATATTCCCCCGAAGGCTCCCGTGAGTATCCGGGCCACTAACAACATGAAATAACTCATGGAAAGGCCGCAAAGCAGCGTCCCGAGCAGGAAGCCCGAGTAGAGCGTCAAGAACGCCGACTTGCGGCCAAACCGATCCATGATCGACGAGCCCAATAGCCCCGCGAGGCCCGCGGCAACCGTATACGACGCGACGATCAACCCAAACTGCGAGGCGTCTATCTCGAGCTTCCGCATAAGTTGCGGGCCGAGCGGCATCACGACCATGAAATCGACGATGCTCGTGAATTGGACCGATGCCAGGATCAAGAGCAAGATCATCTCCCGGCGCCGCACTTCGGCCGCCGCCGAGACGGACTTCGGTTGGCCCTCGGCTCCCCGCTGGATCGACGCCATTTCCATCCTCTCTAACCGCGGCGCAGGGTTTCAATTTCTCGTCGGAGCCGATCGTTTTCCTTCGCGAGCAGGCGCCGGGCGTCATCCGCGGCCGCCGCGCGCTGCTGTTCCGCCTGCCGCTCCGCTTCCGCGGCATCGGCCAGCCGTTCGGCTAACTCGATCCGCTCGGCTGAGGTCAGGAGCCGGGCCCCGGTCGCTGGATTGAACAATCGCAGTCGTTTCCCATCCCGCTCAAGGTGCAAGCCCAAGACTTCGCTCGGCACCCGTCCACCGACAGGCTCGATCGGCGCATACTCACCCTCGATCAACCGGAATCCTTGAAGCGGCGGCTTGAGGTAGTCTTCAGTGGGGTCGAACTGAAAATACTCGTGGACTTGCAGAACATCGCGATACAGCTCCTTCTTTTTCTTCTGGTCCTCACGCCTCGTCGACTTCGACGTAATCTCGATCACCAGATCGGGAGCCTTGCCTTCCCTCCAAACTAGATAATAGTCGCGGTCTTTCTTCTGGACCCCTCGCACCAGGAATACGTCGGGCGAAATATGCTTGCGAGGGTCGCCTTCCACGTAAAACATCAGCAGATTGCCAGACACGTAAACATCGTGCTCGTTAGCGAAGCGGTCCTTGAGCATCTGGATCGTGTCGACCATGTCGTCGCGATGCACGTCGCTCTCGGCCATCGGTTTGCCGTCCCCCGTGGGATATTCGACTTCTCGAGTCGCTCGCTGTCGAGAGGCCGTCGCCATGAGCGTTTCTCCTCCTTCTGTCTCTCGGGTTCGTTCCCCGTTCGGTCCAGGTGCAATGACACCCGATTATAACACGATCGAACAGCCCGGACAGCGAAGCCGTCACAGGTCTCTTGCATTCAGACGTAGGAATTCGGTGAATCCCGGGGCGGGGTTGCGTGGGGCCGGGGGTCGCCATCGCGGGGCGGAGCGTCCTGCATTGGCCTCCGTGTTTTGGCCATTCAGCCGGCGGATTTCACGGCCGTTGATGAAGCCGCGGTCCACCACAAGGTTCCACAAGCATAGTGCGCCTTCTGAATAGCCAGGGAAAAAATGGCGGAGAATGGCGCTTTTTCGAAGGCCAAAAGCGCCATTTTTCGGTCACTGGAGCCAAGGCCCCTAAACGCAACCCACTGATCTGGACGCTTTTATGTCAGCCGACTTTTTTGGCGTAGAGGGCGAGAAAAATGGCGGGCGCCATTTTCGGGCAATGAGCTTTTCGACGCGCCCCAGAGGCCGTGGAGGCCGTGTATGCCATCGCTACGGACCCGACGAACCGTGGCCGACATGGAGACGTCGCTCGCTAAGAGATTTTGAACGGAAGATAACGAAGGTTTCCATCGCGTCTTCGTTTGGCCCCGCTCGCGGTCCTCAGCCCGGGGCCCAGGCTGGCCGGCATACCCTCGAAGGGTGTGGGAAATGGGACGTGAGGGATTTGAGGATCGCGCCGATCAGTCAATCGGCCTCAACCCGGCCACAGACCGAGATCAACCCGGCTCATAAGCCGCTCGTTATTCCGGTAAACCGACGGCTCGACGAACATCAGTGACAAAAAGCTCGGCGCACAATCTCCCTGCTTATAGTGTATTATACGCACTGCGCGGATTTTGTCAAATTTTCAATGCCATTTGGCGGGTGAAATCCGAATGGAAGGCTTGACAGGGATGAGGGTTAAAATATTTGTCCAGAATTTTTGTCCGGAGCACTTGGACACACTGGAAACGCGACATGGCGAGCCGCCGGTACGAGCTATGGGCAATCCGCTCCACCGTCGATCTGTCCGGGCGTTGTCTTTTTTTCATCACCCCAAGAGTGTTTGGGCCTTTGTCCGTGCAAACGAGACGAATTGGCAACGCGTTGGCAATTCCTGTTTCGCCCGTCCGCGCGTCCGATCTGCTCGGAAACGGGCCGGAGCCGTCTGCGATGCGTGTCCTATTTGCTCCTCGGGGTGTCAGGCATTGAAGAGGTGCTGCCGTCAACCATCGAGACTTTGCGTCCCTTCCAGAGCCAACTGTCGCTGGCGCCAGCCTCGGTCTCCCGCGCGGTCTGACGAACCAGGCAAGCGATGACCTCCAGTGGAAGCCGTTGTCGTGCATCGCAATAACTGGTGGTGTTCGCCGCGCACGGCTTGCGCCCATTCATCGCCATCCAGACGATCAACCGCGCGACCGCCGCGCGACATGAGTGATCGGGGTCAAGCACCTGTGAGAGGAACAAGCAGAGAGTCACAAAGGGCGTATAAATGCGATCCTTGAATTTAATCCCCGACGCCGCCACCGCGGACCTGACCATGTCGGCGCTGAGGATTTCGGGAAAGGGAAGAACTTCAGACTCGCGAAATGATTTGACCTTTTCCTCAATCCAACGTCGGGTACTCTGGGGCATTGTCGGCCTCCTTGCCGGACAGGAATTGCACTCAATCACCAATCCTTGTCCCAAGGAGGCCGATTTTTGTCTATCCCAGGTTTCACAATCGACTTACGAATATCCTGGTGCCATTCTGAACCGGCACCAATTACTCCCCTAGCGGCACACCGTCAGGAAATTGTCGTCCGATTCCACCGGGAACGACTCGAACCGGCCCTGGTAGAGGTGGCCGGTGCCGGCGGTGCGGTGGTGGGCGTGCCAGGCGCTGGTTGTGCGTCACGGTGAGCCACCGCATGAACGGGGATAGGTCACCATCCTCACGCGGCCAGAGCAGGGGGTGAAAATGGTTAGGCATTAGGCAGTAGGCCAGCAGCCGCATTTCGTGTCGCGCCACGGCTTGGGCGAGGGCGCGCTCGAACGCGGCATGATCCTCGTCAGTCTCAAAGTCAAAGATAGCCAGGCGTGCATTGGCGCGGTTGAGGGCGTGGTAAACAAGGCCGCCCCCCGCCGCTCGTCGTGGTCTTGGCATGTAACGAGGATAACGGATCATGCTCCGAATGCCAATAACGGTTCCTGACCCCTTTCTCGGATCATGCTCCGAATGCCAATAACGGTTCCTGACCCCTTTCTCGGTTCTCGGTCCTGACCCCTTCTCGGTTCCCTTTCTCCCCTGACCCCTTTCTCCTCCCTTTCTCTTTCTCTGACCCCTTTCTCTACGCTCACCCGGCTGCTCACTCTTGAATGCCCGGTCGCGCCTTCGCGGGCCGCGTGCGCTGCCGTAGGCCGAAGTATCCGGCCGTCGTCGCGAGGCCGATCGCGAGGAGGACGAGGCCGGATGGTTCAGGGACAGACTCGTACAGGAACATGCCGACGCTAGACCCCCCGACAACTTCGCCACCTGAGACGCCTTCCGCGGTACTTCCTACGGACCCCGGCGGTAAGAGCGTGGTGTAGGTCTGGGTCGTCACGTTGTACAGATAGCCCAGGAAGGGTCCGCCGACGCTTGCTTCGGAGTACCCGACCACGTTGTCGCCCGAGATGCCCACCGCCAGGCAGTGAAAGGCGCCGGGCGGTAAGAGCGTGGTGTAGCTCGTCCCGTTATACAGGAAGCCGTATTCGGCCCCGCTGCTAGTGAAGTAGTTCCCGACCACGTCCCCGCCGGAGACGCCCTTCGCTTGGGTTTCCGTGGCCCCAGGCACGGCGAGCTTGGTATAGCTCGTCCCGTTATAGAGGAAACCGTAATAGGGCCCGGTGCCAGTATTATAGTACCCGACCACGTTGCCCCCGGAGACAGCCGTTGCGTAGGATTCTGTGGCCCCGGGCGGGCGGAGCGTGGTATAGCTCGTCCCGTTGTACAAGAAGCCAAGGATTGCACCGCTCTCCGATTCCCCGACCACGTTGCCGCCGGAGACGCCGGTTGCATAGCTAGTGGCGGCCCCGGGCGGTAAGAGTTCGGTATAAGTCGTCCCGTTGTAGAGGAAGGCGTAGGCGTTATTGGTCCCAGGGCCGTAGTAGTAGCCGACCACGTTGCCGCCCGAGATGCCCGTTGCCTCGCTGACGTAGTTGCCATAGGCAGTTGCCCCGGGCGGGTCAAGCGTGGTATAGGTCTGGGTCGTCCCGTTATACAGGAAGCCGTATGTGAGCTGGCTGCTGTTCTCATAGTACCCGACGACGTTGCCGTCCGAAACGCCAGACGGAGAGGCGCCGAAGGCCGCCCCGGGTACGGAGGGTAGTATGATGTACCCCGCTTTCGCTTGCCCGCCGCCAATCATCAAAGTCACGGCCGCCGGCGCCAGCAGCCAAGTGATCGGTCTCATCTGTCTTCCCCCTTTCGCCAACGATGCCGCCTTCCCACGATGGCCCGCCTGACCGAGGATCAGTCGAGCAGCGTGATTTCATTGGAATAAACATTATTCAGATTATCAATGCTGGTGACGAGGTACCAGTTGTCGTCCGAGTCCACGTTGGCGAAGATCTCGTCCACCAGCGTGCTGTTGGGCGTGATCGTCGCCGCCGAGAGGAAATTGCCCATGTTCAAACCCCCAGTTAGGCCGCTCAGGTAGGCCACGCGATCCGCATAGCTGTCGGACGAACTCCACTCCTCAAGCACCTGCGCCAGCGCCGCACCGTCGAGGCTGACCGTCCCGGCAACGAAGATATCTCCCGTGTGGCTTCCTATGGTGTACCCAGAAGGCCACCCATACACCGTGTCCGCCCCCATGCCGCCGACGATTAGGTCCATCCCCCCCGCAGTCGTGCCGCTCACGCCGCTACTGTATGTCGCACAGTGCGCGTAAATGGTGTCGTTGCCGCCGCCAGCCACAATCAGGTTGTACCCGCCCTCACCGCCGTCGCCACCGAAATTGCCGTAGATTGTGTCTTGGCCGCTTCCGGTGACGATCACATTATCGCCGCCTTCACCGCCATCACCTCCGACGCCGTCATGGGGGCCGAGGTTTCCATAAATGATGTCCGAGCCATTGCCCACTGTGATCATGTTGCTTCCGCATTTCCGTTGCGTGTCGTCGCCGCTGCCGGTGCCATAGATGACGTCGGTGCCGTTGCCGGCCGTGATGATGTTATTGCCCCCCTCAGCGCCGTCGACGACACCGTAGTTGCCGTAAATGATATCGTTGCCGTTGCCTACCGTGATGACGTTATCGTTCTTCCCCTCGGCGCCGTCACCGCTGCCGCCGCCATTGCCATAGTTGCCGTAGATAGTATCGCTGCCGTTTCCGGCGGTGATGGTATTATTGCCACCTTGGGGTCCCGTGCCGCCGTAATTGCCGTAAATGACGTCGTCGCCACTCCCGACGGTGATTGTGTTGCTTGGATCCTCGACGCCCGACGGGTTGGGGCTGTTGTCTTCACCGTTGCCATAGATGGTGTCGTTGCCACTGCCGGCCATAATCGTGTTGGCGCCCCCGCCTCCAATAATCGTGTCGTTACCATTGCCTACGGTGATCATGCTGGGAATCGTGGTGAGGCCGCTGGCGTCGACGACGTCCGAGTCACCGTAGCCATCGTACTCGTTGACCACGACGCTTCCGGTCACGCCGGTGATGGTCGCCGTGAAACTGCTCGTGCTGCCGGCCAACTCGATGGCACTAATCTGGACCGTGCCGGCGGCTGGCTGTGAGAACTCCACGTGATCACTGCCCGAGGTGCCGTACCAGTACAGATCCTCTTGATCTGGAGCGGAGGCGTCGGGAACGAGTCGGTACGCGGCCCCGCTGTCGCCGGCGGGGGTTCCCGTCCCGATCGTATCCTGGGCGAACTGCGAAATGTTGCCAGAGGTGTCCGTCGCCGTGGCCCAAAGCGTTTCGCCCGAAGGGTCGGCGGTTGGGTAGATCGCTGAAAAGTCGGGGGTGGAATAGAACGCCGAAAAGTCCGCGATGCCTAGGTCGTCGGTGGTGACATCGAGCGACGCGGGGGCCGCGAATGGGCTGGTGTAGATTTGGATGGTGTATGAGGTATCCTCGGAACCCTTGATCGAACCGCTGACGAACAACGTACCGGTCGAATCGTCGGGCGCGAGGGCCGAATAAGCCGCGTCCGCGAAAAGCGTGTCGAACTGCGTTGTGGGATGTACTCCGTCCCATGAAAAGTAACCAGTTGCGGGAGGGCTATCGATGCCTATGCCCGCGACGTTCGTGAATCCGTACGCCTCCGGGTCCTGAAAAACCGCGTTGCCCAGGGAATAGGCGTCGAACGAGCTAATCGTTACTCCCTCTCCCGCGTAGCACTCCCGCAAACTGGCGAGGTCGTTGGCCAAGTCGCCGTTGAACTCTTCGCACAGCGCGTTCATTGCCTGCGCGTCAGCCGGTCCCAAGTCAAGCTCATAGGGAGCGTCGCCCATCGGCGGCAGGTTGGGCACAAGCAAATTCTTGGCGCCCGCGCCGATGAGCGAGACGATCGCCGCGTTGATATCGCCGACGAGGGCCGACGGGTCGGGCTCCTCGCGCGAGCCGAGTTGTTCGATACGATCGTACTGCCCGTCAACCAGGTCGTTGGCCCCGATCTCGATCGTGTACAGGGCGTCGCTGGAAGCCGTCCCCGCAGAGTTGTCCAGGTAGCTCTGGACCTGTTGGGCAAGGTCAGGAATACCAGATGCTGTAAATGCGCCGCCACCTAAAGGAGTGCCAGGAACGAGCCCAGCGACATAGTCCGATTCGGGGGCCGCCGTGGCGCCTGCGAAGGCATAATTCGTGCAACTAGCGCAGCCTGGGTCCGGGATTAGCGATAGAGATGGACCCGGGTCGGCGACGCCTAGCAGAGCGGCTAATTGGTCGATCCAATTGGGACCATTCGAGGCCCGCCCATCGTAGTACGGATAGTCCGGGCTTCCGTTCGCGTCATAATAGTTGCCCGTGTCCGACAGGCTGTCACCAAACGCGACGATCTGGGCGAACGCTGGAGGAGAGCCTCCGCCGCCGGGAAGGAACGTCGCCGAACTAAGCACAAGCGAGCCGTTAAGCTGGTAGGCGCCGATGTCCGCGGCCGGCGAGTCGAGCGGCTGGCCGCGCTGGTCGGTGATCGGGGTGGTCGTGCCCGGATAGTCGGCCGTGGTGCCCTCGCCGATGGCCGCGCTGCCGGGAAGGAGGGCCATGGTCTGGGTCGGCCCCCCGTTGTTGGCCAGCGGGCCCAAGTCGAGATAGGCGAGGCTGGTCAGGACGACGTTGTTGTCTGTGCCGCCCGTGATTCCGCCCGAGCCCCCGGTGCCGACCAAGTTGTATGAGCCGGTCACCTCGGTGGCGTCGTCACCGTTAATGTCATCGGCGTTAATGTCATCGGCACGTCTACTCCCACGTTGCCGGCAACGATCGTGTCGATGAGGGTTGCGCTACCGGAGCCGCAGTTGTAGATCCCGCCTCCCGACGAGCCAACGGCTGAGTTGCCACTGATCGTACAGGCCGTGAGCGTCGCCGTTCCGGCGTTCAGCAGCCCGCCGCCGTTACGGGGGTAGGCGGTGCCGACCACGCCGGCAGTGTTGCCACTGATCGTGCAGGCGGTGAGCGTCACAGTGCCGACGTTGCTCAGCCCGCCGCCGCCAATGCCGCCGTCGAACGAACGACCTCCCTCGCCGCCGTCGAACGCGCAGCCGGTGATCGTCGCGCTCCCGCTGTTGTACAACCCGCCGCCGCGAATGTAGCCGACGTTGTGGCTGAACGTGCAGTCGGTGACCACCGCCGTACCATTATTATAGAGCCCGCCTCCGGCCACCACCGCGGTATTGTCGCTGACCGTGCAACCGATGAGGCTGAGGTAGCCCGCGTTGCTGACTCCGCCGCCATCGCCGGTGGCCGAGCCGTTCGCGATGGTCAGGCCAGAAATTGTCGCGACGACGCCGTTGTTGACTTGGAACACACTGCTCGTCTCCCCGCCGCTGATCGTCACGCCCGCCGCCGGGCCCGTGATTTCTCGGGCCCGCTGGTGCCACTGAGCACGATCGGACTGCCAGCCAGGTTGATCGTCTGCACGGTGTTGAAGACGGTCGGGTCAAACTCGATTTCACCTCCGGAAGGGTCGGCGTTGGCGAGGCCGACCACGTAGGGCAGCGTACCCGAGGTGCCCGTGCCCGTCGTACAGCTCGCTGTCGAGTTCACGGTGTAGACCGTGGGCGAGAGGACAAGCGGCTCTCCAGCGGCTCCAGCGCCGGAAGGGCACTCAGCCGGGCGGAACGCCGACGGCCTCGTCCGCCCCCCCTCGACGTAGCATTCGCCACATGCTGCCTGCGTGGCCCATCTTATGATCCTTGCCGGGTTTACAGCTCTTGTTGCGAAAGCAGTTTAGGGGCGATTCGCGCACAACACCCCACCATCGGCACCAGACAGTGCCAACCGGCGATCTACGTATTGTATCTCGCGTGCGAGCGCCGCGCCCACTCGACGGCCAAGAACTACGATTGTCTTAAGCTGCCGAGCCATCCGACTAAGAAGTCCCCTTGCCCTTGGCTTATGCTGTTTCTGCCTCTCAGGAGCTGCTAAATGACCAGGCTATACGGCTCATTGTGCAATGTCAAGCAGGGTGTTTCGCGATCAGCGATGAGGAATACCCATCGCGGGGATTTTTTGGGGGGGGCGGCGGGGCGAAAGGACACCCACCGCGACGTCTGACATTGCGGCACAGGTCGGGCCGATCGGCGCTTCGCATTCGCGCCGCCGCGTTATTTCGCGATCGGCACAAACTTCACACAGCACGCCGCGGGCACTGTAACCGTCTGGCCGGTCGGATCGAGTGCACCAGTCTCGGGATCGACGCGGAAGACGACAATCGTATCGGAGCCCATGTTCTCGGCCAGAACGTAGGAGCCGGTCGGATCGACCGCGAAGTTGCGCGGAGTTTTGCCTTGGGTCGGCTCGTATTCGACGAGCTTCAGGCGGCCCGTGCCGGGCTCGATCTGATAGACGGCCAAGCTGTCATGACCGCGATTCGAGCCGTAGAGGAACTTGCCCGACGGGTGGACCACGATTTCGGCGGTGGAATGTTGGGGCTCCACGGCGATAGGCATCGTCGGGATCGTCTGGATCGCCTTGAGCGTGCCACGCTTGGCGTCGTAGTCGAACGCTCTGATCGTGCAGTCGATTTCGTTGATGACATACGCGTGTTTGCCATCAGGATGAAACGCGAAGTGACGCGGGCCCGAACGGTTCTTGACCTTGGTCGACGGCGGTTCATTCGGGGTCAGCTTACCGTGTCTCGGGTCAAACCTGTAGACAAACACCCGATCGAGGCCCAGATCGGCCACCATGGCGAAGCGATTGTTTTTGTCGAGGTTGACCGAGTGGGCATGCGGGGCGCCCTGCCGCTCCGGATCGAAAACCTTGCCCTTGTGCCGCACAAAATCCGACGCGGGCTTGAGCTTGCCATCGGGCCCGATCGGGAGGACGGTCACGCTGCCGCCGCCGTAATTGGCGACGAGTACGTATTTGCCGGTGGCGTCGACCACGAGGTGGCACGGCCCATCGCCGACCGTCGACTCCTGGTTAAGCCTGGTCAAATTGCCAGTCTTGGCGTCAAGGGCGAATGCCGTCACTCCGCCCCCCTTTCCGGGGCCGGAGCTCTCATTCACCGCGTAGAGGTATTTCCCGGTCGGGTGCACCGCCAGGAAGGATGGATTGGATAGCTCGGCGGCGAGCATTGGATCGGAGAGCATGACCCGACGCCGTGTCCAGTACCATCCGGTAGATCCCCTTGCTCTTACCGTCGGTATAAGTGCCAACGTAGGCCCAGAACTTCTCAGTCCCACCAGCGTTGGCGGTGGCCGCACTGACGCTCATCGCGATCATGGATAGACCCAATCCGAATAGTGAGGCGCAAGAGAAACGGGGTGTGACGAGCGTCATCGTGGCAGGCTCCGAGAAAGTCAGGGGTAGGGTAACGAGCGGCAAGTGGCCGCGCTCGCCGATCTTGGATCGTACAGCCTCTCCCAGCGTCTCGCCACCCATCGCCGACCGCGGTATGTCCTGCGGGCGGCTTTGTCGGTGTCTCGGCATTTGCCGCGATCTTATGCGATCGCCACGCGAGCCAGCTTATCGGGATTCCGAACCACGAAGCAATTGGCATCTTGAAGTACATCG
The DNA here is from genome assembly GCA_963829765.1 of uncultured Isosphaeraceae bacterium. Taxonomy (GTDB): domain Bacteria; phylum Planctomycetota; class Planctomycetia; order Isosphaerales; family Isosphaeraceae; genus CAWFRS01. The sequence goes on from CAWHKI010000233.1 coordinate 90,009, forward strand.
TCTGCGTCGGCAAGAGAGCCGAGCATCCGGTACGCCAGGCGGGCCAGCGCGGGCCGTTGCTGTTCGAAGACCTCGTCAGCTTTCGACATGCAGCGGGCTCCGTGGGGATGCGGGATTATGCGACAAGAGCCTCAGCACGCGCTGGGCCGATTCAGCGGCGCTGGCTACCGAAGCGTCGGCCAACATTCCGGCCGAACCGACCCAATCGCCGGCGAGGAACACATGCGGATGCTCAGCCACGGTAACCCCCGGTCGACCCAGCAGCCCCTGATCGCTGGCAAACGGCAAGCTGTGTGCAACCGTCATTCGTGGTAGAAAACGCCTCGCCACGACGTGTGTCGCCCAGTCGGGCTGAATCGCTTCGAGAAAGCTCTCTAGCTCGGTTTCGACGGCTTGAGACGAATCGCTCACATCGGCTCCAAGGTACTTCATGACGTGGACGACCGCCATGCCCTCGGGTGCCAGTTTTGCGGAGGCGGAATGCACCGAATAATAGAACGGACGATCGAGCCCAGCGCGAATCGAACGTCGGGCCTTGGAAGCCGGGCCAAGGCAAGATCGAGGGAGGCCGCCCGAATGGGCGCGGCGTCTGCGACCCACCGGGCCAGAGGCGAGTCACCGGGCAACCCGAGTAGTTCACAGACTTTGGCCGGATCGACCGCCAGGACGGCCGCGCGGCTGCGCAGCTCTTCACCACTGGCGAGTCGAACGATCACGACGCCGCTGTCGCTTTGCACTGAGCCGACACGTGCGTGCGTGCGAAACTCGACCCCGAGGCGCCGAAGCGCGATCGTGCAAACCGTCGACAAGCGTCTGCCAGCCGCCGTCGATGTACCACACATTGCCAGCCAGCACGAGCTTTAACTGAGAGAGGGCCGCGCCCGCCGACATCCGCCCGGAGTCGTCGCAATAGGTGCTCAGTCGACAGAGTGCGGCCAAGAACCCGGCCAGGTTGCCGGGCCCGATCGTCTGGTCGAGCCAATCACGCAGGGTAACGCTGTCAAACGGCCGGGTGTCAAGCTGTCCGAGCGTCAGCAGAAGACGGGCCAGTCGCCATTTCTCTCGAATGGTCAGGAGCCGCGTGCGGAGGAGAGAGCCGAAGCCGGTGGGAAAGGGAATAGACTCCTCGGAGCGAACAAGCAGCCCTCGTCCAGGATTCGGAAAATGCCCGTTGAACGCGATGTCGAGCTTTTTGAAAAGCCGAACCGCGTGGCCTTCGCAATAAAGGGCATGTGGGCCCAGATTCCAGCAAATGCCGTCACGCACGTGCGTCGAGGCACGTCCTCCGAGGTTTCCGCTCTGCTCGATGACAAGCACCGATCGGCCCGCTTGGGCAATCAGTGCGGCGGCTGAGAGGCCCGCCAGGCCCGCGCCGACGACAAGCACGTCGAAGGGAGACGAACGGGAAGCGACATTCTCCATGATTCAAGCTCCGATCGGGGAAAACATTGAGTGGCAACTCAACTAGTGGAGACCGATTTGGCTTTGAATTTGTGACAAGCCGCGGCGTAAAAACTCCAAATTGGTCGCGGACCGTCACGACCGATATGAGTACCGGCAGGAAAAATCATCGAATCGAGAGACGAGCCGCTCATTTCGGTATGGTATAATTCGTGGTGAACGGGGGACGCGTGGGCGTTTCCAGGTTCCGGACCGACCATCGTGGCCCCGATTTTGCTTAGATCGATGGCCGACGAGTCGTGCCCGTCTGGGAAGGGAATGGCTTCATTGAACGGCAACGACGGAGCGGCGCGCCAGGAATCTGTAGTCGCAGCAGGGCCCAAGTTTCTCCGGATTCACGATCGCCGCCGAGTTTCACCCACCTCAATGCGGGGCGGCTCGGATCTGCCTCGTTGAATTTTCCGATTCTGGCATCGCAGGCGACGAGAGTCCACGGCGCGGCGCTCTCCAGCGGGAGAAGCGAAGATGATGCGTCGGCTGTTTCCGTGGGTCTCGGCTCTACTGTTGGTGCTGGCCGGGCCGGCAGGCTCGGTCACGTGGGCGAGCCCGCCGGTGCCCGATTCCGCGGTCGATGCCGCCCCAACCCCGCTGACGCCCGAAGATGCCCTGGAACGTGGACTCAGCCTGGAACGCGCCCGTAACTGGGCGGGCGCCATCGAAGCCTACCATGCCGCACTCGAACGCTGGCCCAGCCGCGTCGATTTTAGCCGCCGACTCCGGCTCTGCGAGATTCACTTCAAGGTCTCGCGTCGCTACCTGGACACCAGTTTTCGGAACGTGCTGCTCCGCTTGCCCCAAGAGCAGGCCATCGACCTTTACGACGAGGTCGTGGAACGCATCCAAACCAATTATGTCGACCCCGTGCCGCTCGAACCACTAGTGCGCCACGGGCTGGACAACCTCGAAGTGGCCCTGCGCGACCCGGTCTTCGTCAAGACCAATGCGCCGGCGGCCAATCCCGAGCAAGTCGACTGGCTGCGCGATACCTTGCGTCAATATCGCGCCCAATTGAACGTCCCGGACCGGGCCTCCGCGATCCGGTTGGCGCTGGTGAGCAGCGAGGCCGCCCGAGCCTCCATCGGCATGGCCTCGACACCGGTCCTCCTGGAATTCACCTGCGGCGCGTGCGATGCGCTCGATGATTTCACGAGCTGCCTCACACCCGACAAGCTGGAAGACCTCTATGCGATGATCGACGGCAACTTTGTCGGCCTGGGGGTCGAGCTCAAGATGAACAAGGAGGGACTTCTCTTAGTCGGCGTGATCCGGGGGGGACCGGCGTGGGAAGCAGGCATGAAAGCGGGTGAAACGATTGTCAAGATCGGGGACCGCTCGATCAAGGGATTGGGACTGGACGAGGCAGCCAACCGGCTCCAGGGGGGTGAGGGAACCACCCTCGACCTGGAAGTGAAGAGACGCGATGGGACCGTGCGAGCACTTCGCCTGGTCCGCCGCCACGTCGACGTCGAGAGCGTGGCCAAGGCGGCCATGATCGAACCGGCCGAAGGCATTGGTTATCTCCGGCTGACGGGCTTCCAGAAAACTTCGGCCGATGAAATTGACACAGCCCTGAGACACGCTTTCCAGGCAAGGAATGAGGGCATTGGTGCTGGATCTCAGAGGAAACCCCGGCGGCTTACTCAACATCGCCGTCGAGATCGCCGAGCGGTTCATCGACTCGGGCCTGATTGTCTCGACCCGAGGGCGGGCCCAGGGGCAAACCCAGGCGCTCTCCGCCAACGGCCGGGCTCGATGGCGAATGCCGATGTATGTGTTGGTCGACCGCGACAGCGCCAGCGCCAGCGAGATCTTGGCCGGCGCTCTCCAGGATCATCGGCGGGCCACGATCGTGGGGCGCGCACCTACGGCAAGGGCTCGGTGCAAAGCATCTTCTCGCTGCGGTCAGCTCCGGCCGGTCTCAAACTGACCACCGCCAAGTTTTATTCGCCTCTCAATCGGCCTTACAGTGAGCAGGGCGTTCAGCCCGATCTCCCGATCAAGCTCCGCACCGCCGCCAAGCCCGCCGGCGACGGCGCAACCCCATCCGAAGAAGCGACGATCGGCGATCCCCAACTCGACGTGGTCCTCGCCGCCGCCATCCGCACCGCCAAGAGCCAGCTCCATGCGGCGCGGTGACTGAGGCCCGATCTTGTTTGCCGTGTCGCGGCAGACCTTTCCAGAACTCTTACCACCTACGGCGTAAGACCTACAGCCCGAGCCTTTCGAAGGTCTCGAGAGGCAGGAACAGACGGCGCGGCTGGCTGGCAAAAGCGCGAAAGCCGTATCGCTCATAAAAGGCTTGCGCTCGCTCGTTCTTGGCATCGACGATGATGGCATAGACGGCGATCGTCGCGCTCGCCCGTACGACACGGCGGATCGCATCGACCAGCAGCATCCCGCCAAGCCCGCGCCCCTGGTGCTTCCGAGCGACAGCGAGACGACCAATCACTGCGGCGGGTACCGGATAATGTGGCAGCTTCTTTGCCGACGCGGCCGGTAATTCGTTTTTCTGGAAGCTCGCGGCGCTCACGCTGTAGTAACCGGCGATCTGCGCGGGCGAGTCGCCGAACAGCCACAAACACCTGTGCGACGCGCCGGCGGATATCCTGTGACGCGTGGCGCTGAAGGTAAGCGTCTAGGGCCGGCTCCCCGCACGAGAAGGCCTGCGCGGTCATGGTGCGAACCAAGCGGCTCAATGGCGAGGGAAGGCTCATCCACCGACACGCTCACGATAGCGGCGAGCAGCTTCCTTCAGCTTTTCATTCGGTTCCGGCGGGTTGATCAGTGCCTCGTAGAAGAGGTCCCAGTCCTTCGAGGACAGGGTGATATTTTCGTGCGATTCGATGACATGTTCCGCCGCGGCGACCGCGCTCGTCAGTACAAAATCGCTTACCGTCGTTCCCGCGTAGGCAGCCGCCCGCTCCAGCCTGCCCTTGGTGTCGGCGTTTAGGTGCAAGTGTACGCGGTCTTTTTTTGCGTCGGCCTTTTGTCCCATCTCGGCCTCCTGGAATCAGTTCTGCCCTAAGAAATGTGCGCCATAAGGGCGTACATTTCAAGCCCGAAAGTCGATTTGGCACGGTTCAAAAGGGCCGGAATCTGGGTAACACCTGGACCGTTCACGGGGTCGTCGATGGGGCCCGCGTCAGACGGACGGCGCAAGTGTCGGTTTCCTTCGTCGCTGGTGTTTCCGTTCCTCGCCGCGCTCACCGACCTGCCCTGTTTGCCGGCTGCTGTCCGCGTCCCGCTGTCGACCGCAACGACCCGCTCAGGCCCCGCATCCCGTCCGATCCTTTGAATTCGTCGTTGCGATCGTGGGCTTCTCGTCGCGGTCGAATGTCAGGCCGCCGGCCCCAGCAATGTGGCACAAAGTGGCCGTTTTTTGGAAACGTTTTTCTGCCACGACGATCGCCTGTTTGTCGCTGTAACCATTTATTCGTAAATATGTTGCGTTGTGGGCAAAGCTCGCCGTCCCAGTGGCACAGAGCCGGGGTTGTGCCACGGGTGGCCGAGAGCCTTTTTTTGTCGTGGCGGCACGTCATGATGACGGCGAAGTCGACGTCTTCCTGGCCGCCGGCCGCCGAGGCCCCGCCGGCGCCGGCACCGAGCCATGGAAGTCTGTGCCTTTCGCCCGCGTTCATCCATGAATATCCAGCGAAATGGCGCTTTTTGCGCTTTTTCGCCTGGCTCCGTCTCAGAACAGCAATCAGCTACTTGGGTTAGGGCAATTGGGCCGATCGGCAGCGCCACTCGCGTCCGCGGCGGGCAAAAGCCGGTCGCTTCCGGGGGCGACAGCGTAGGCCGCAGACCGAGCAGGGGGCGGCCAGCGCCGGCCCAGCATGATCATTGCCGATCCCCTTCATACATGGCACATAGACGGACGGCTCAAGTGTCGGTTTCCTTCGTCGCTGGTGTTTCAGTCCGTCGCCGCGCGCACCGACCCGTCCTGTTTGCCCGAAAAGTCAGGAATCATTTAAGGGCACCTTTCGTGGACGACCCCGAGGGCGGAACAGCGAGTCCAGCCCGAGCCGGGCGGCTACCGACGCCTGCCACGAGTGCGAACCGAACGGCTGGCCCCGCTGAATGCTTCGACATACCGCCGCCTCCTCCTTCGGTCCGAACGGCCGATTCACGCGCGCGGTCCACTCGCGAGGCCGCGCGATGGGCCACGGAGCCAACTGTGGTCGCTCTTCATCCGCCTTCGCCCGTCGCGCCGAGAGGCTGCCCCATCGCCAATCCTCGGCTCGTTCAACTAAGTTGGCCCGCAGCGCGTTGAGCTCGACATAGCGGCACACCGTCAGGAAATTGTCGTCCGATTCCACCGGGAATGACTTGAACCGGCCCTGGTAGAGATGGCCGGTGCCGGCGGTGCGGTGGCGGGCGTGCCAGCGCTGGGTGTGCGTCACGGTGAGCCACCGCATGAACTGGGATAGGTCACCATCCTCACGCGGCCAGAGCAGGAGGTGAAAATGGTTGGGCATCAGGCAGTAGGCCAGCAGCCGCATTTCTTGTCGCACCACGGCTTGGGCGAGGACTCGCTCGAACGCGGCATAATCCTCGTCAGTCTCATAGTCAAAGATAGCCAGGCGTGCATTGGCGCGGTTGAGGGCGTGTTAAACAAGGCCGCCCTCCGCCGCTCGTCGCGGTCTTGGCATGTAACGAGGATAACGGATCATGCTCCGAATGCCACTAACGGTTCCTGACCCCTTTCTCGGTTCCTGACCCCTTTCTCCCCTTTCTCTGACCCCTTTCTCGTGTCAATAACGGTTCCTGACCGCTTTCTCCTGACCCCTTTCTCTGACCGCTTTCTCCTGACCCCTTTCTCGGTTCCTGACCCCTTTCTCTTTCTCGGTTCCTGACCCCTTTCTCTGACCCCTTTCTCCCTTTCTCGCGTGGAGAAGTGATGCCGTCAAGCACTCCCATGAACAGCCCCAACGCGCCGCCGATTCCGACCAGTCCCTGACGCTTGATCGGGACGAGAAGCTTTCGCAACGGATCACGCCTCGCCGCCTCGAATGATGCGGCGAAATCAACGACTCGCTCACGTTCAATGCCGGATGCGATGATCACAACATGCGTCCGAAAAAGGGGAAAAAGGGTCAGGAACCGAAAAAGCGGTCAGGAACCGATCAACCACCGATATACTCACGATAACGGCGAGCGGCTTCCTTCAGCTTTTCATTCGGTTCCGGCGGGTTGATCAGCGCCTCATAGAAGACGTTTTCAGCGTCCCGGAGCAGTCGGTTTTGAGCCGAACATGGCGTGTTGTGGACCGGAATTGAACCCGTGACATCCAGGTTTGCACCATTGCGATCCAAGCTCCGCCATTTGTTAAACAAGTATTGTAGAATCTCGGTGGTTCGGTTAAGCTGCGACATTGCCACCTGTGCACGAAATCGTTGCGGAGGCCCACACCCATGTATCGCTGGAATTCCGACGCCAATCGGGACTGTGACGGAGTATCGCGGCGAGATTTCTTTCGCGTCGGTGGGCTGGGATTGGCCGGCATCACGCTTGCCGATTTGCTTCGCCTGGAATCCCTGGCTGGTAAGTCGTCCTCACGTGCCCAAAGCGTCATCTTGCTCTGGATGCAAGGCGGGCCGAGCCACATTGACACGCTCGACCCGAAACCCGACTGCGCCAGCCGAGATCCGCGGTGAGTTCGGCGTGATTCCCACGGCCTTGCCCGGCGTGAAAGTCTGCGAACACCTCCCGGCGCTGGCGCAACCTTGATAAGCTGACCATCGTCCGGTCGGGCTATTCGTACAATGCCGGCCACGGGATCGCCGACGCCTACATGCTCTCAGGTTGGCGGTTTTCACCAGCGACGGTCTACCCTTCGATGGGCTCTGTCGTCGCACGCGAGCTGCGGCCGAACCCCGGAATGCCCCCCTATATGCAACTGGGCAGCTCCGTCGACCAGAAGTCGGGAGGCGGACTGGCCGGTTACCTCGGTAACGAGCATAACCCGTTCGTCATGACGTCTGATCCAAACTCCGAGGCTTTCCGCGTTGACGGAATCACCCTGCCCGGCGGGCTGACCGCCCCTCGCTTTGCCCGCCGGCGCAAAATGCTCGACCGGTTCGACCGCTGGCAGGAACGGATGGAATCTCAGGTCAGCGACTCCAGCGCGATGGACAAGTTCTATGAAAGAGCGTTTGGCATCGTGACGTCGCCGCAAGCCAAGCGTGCTTTCCATCTCTCCAATGAAGATCCACGGCTTCGCGACCGCTATGGCCGCAACACGTTCGGGCAGTCGTGCCTGTTGGCCCGGCGGTTGGTCGAGGCAGGCGTGAGGTTCGTCACCGTGGCGATGGGGGGGTGGGATACGCATCAACAGAACTTCACAAGCTTGAAGGGCCACCTGCTTCCCACGCTCGACGCCGGCTATGCGACGCTGCTGGCCGATCTCCAGGAACGCGGGCTTCTCGATCACACCATCGTCGTCTGGATGGGCGATTTCGGACGCACGCCCAAGATCAACTCCGCCGCGGGCAGAGACCACTGGGCCGGCTCTACGGTCTTCGGGATCGGCGGAGGAGGCATTCATTTAGGGAGTGTGCTGGGTAAAAGCGACCGCCAAGCCGAACAGCCGGCCACGCCGATGGTGCAGGCTGAAGATATCGTCGCCACGATCTACTCGCAGCTCGGTATCCCGCTCGACCATCACTACGTCGCCCCCGACGGGCGTCCCTTCCCCGTCAATCCAGGGGGGCGAGTGCTGAGCGAACTGTTGGTGTGAACCGATCAAGCCTCGTTCGGGCCCGGAGGATCGATCGTCTGGAGTGGATTGCATGAAAGCGCTCACTCGATTACTCTGTCTTGTCGCATTTCTGGGCACTGCCGCGGGCATGGTTTCCGCCGGCGAGGAGCGACGCGTCTCCTTCACCACCGACGTACAGCCGATTCTGACCAAGCTCGGGTGCAATCAGGGTGCGTGCCACGGCGCTCAGTACGGCAAAGGGGGGTTTCAAGCTTTCACTTCGGGGCTTCGACGATGCGGCGGACCACCGCGAGATCGTGCGGGCTGCCTTTGGGCGGCGAGTCGTATTGCTTGAGCCGGCCATGAGCCTCCTGCTCCAAAAGCCGACTCTGCGCACGCCGCACGAGGGAGGCCGGCGGCTCACCGAGGGTTCCTGGGCCTTCGACACGCTTGTCCGCTGGTTGCGACAGGGAGCGCCCGGGCCCGCGTCCACCGATCGGACGCTCAGGGAACTCATCGTCGAGCCCAAGGAACTGGTCCTTCAGCCGGGCGCAAGGGGACGCGTCTCGGCGACGGCCGTTTACGCGGATGGCTCGACGGAGAGCTTGACCGATAAGGCCGCGTTCAACAGCCAGGCGCCCGCGGTCGCTCGGGTCGCCCCGGATGGCACCGTCGAGGCGGTGGGCACTCATGGCGAAGCGGCCGTGTTGGTCCGCTATCTTGCCTCGGTGGCTGCCACTCGCGTGATCATTCCTTACGGAGTCGCGGCCTCGCTCGATCAATTCAAGCCGAATAACCTGATCGACGTTCACTGGGTGGCGGCCTGGCGAAAGCTCGGACTGTCGCCGTCACCTGTCTGCGACGATGCCGAATTCTTCCGGCGAATCCACCTCAACACGTTGGCGACCCTTCCGCGGCCTGAAGACGTGAAGGCGTTTCTCGCCGACACGAGCGATGAGAAGCGCAAGAAAGCGATCGACGCGGTGCTTGAGCGCCCGGAGTACGTTTCCGTCTGGGCCTACAAGTGGGGTGATCTGCTCTTAAACAGCCGGCGGACGATTGGCAAGAAGGGGATGTGGTCGTTGCACAACTGGCTGCGGGCCTCATTTCGCGCCAACAAGCCGATGGACGTGTTTGTCTCGGAGCTCATCACCGCGATTGGAAGTCCCTATCAGAATGGTCCCGCCAACTTCTATGGTATGGGCGGAGCCGACGAGTGGACCGAGAGCGCGTCGCAGGTTTTTCTGGGCACGCGGCTCCAGTGCGCGAAGTGTCACAATCATCCCTACGAAAGTCTGCTGCAATCCGATTATTACGCCATGAAGGCGTTCTTCGGTCGCGTGGGAAAGAAGTCCAGTCAGGAGTTCGGTCTGGCGGGTGGCGACTCGGTGATCTACGTCGGCGACTCGGGCGAAGTGAGCCATCCCCGTACGGGCGAGGTGATAAAGCCCAAGCCCATCGGGGGCAAGCCGGTTGACGACCCGATCGACCGGCGCCGAGCGCTCGCCGCCTGGATGTCGTCGCGTGACAATCGGGCGCTCGCTCGCAACCTGGTCAATCGCTATTGGGGATACTATTTTGGGCGTGGACTGGTAAACCCGATCGACGACCTTCGGGCGACAAATCCCGCGTCGAATCCTGAGCTCCTCGACGCGCTGGCCGACGATTTGATCACGCACAACTACGACATCAAACACCTGCTGCGCACGATCATGCGGTCGAAGGTTTACCAGTTGAGCCCAGTCGCATTGCCCGCGACCCGCGCTGACGCCGACAATCGCTACGTGACGCACTTCTCGCCGATTCGGCTCGGGGCCGAGACACTGCTAGACGCCGTCGATTTCGCCTGTGGAACGAAGGAGAAATTCGCAGAGCTGCCACCCGGTTACCGCGCGATCGAGCTCCCTGATTCCGACTACACATCGGAGTTTCTCGACACCTTCGGGCGCCCGCAGGGCCGTCCCGTGCGAGTGCGAGCGAAGCGAAGCCCCCACGATGACCCAGGCTTTGCTGATGATCAGCGGGAGCCTTCTCAACCGCAAGGTCTCCGACACCAGTGGGCGAGTCGCACGTCTGGCCGCGGCGAAAACGCCCGCGGCGAAAGCCGCGGAGGAGTTGTTCCTCTGCACCGTGTCTCGTCCTCCAAACCCGGAAGAAAGCCGGGAGGCCATCGCCGACATTCAAGCCGCGCCGAGCCTCAAAGAAGGTCTGGAAGACCTGCTCTGGACTCTGCTGAACACCCGCGAATTCCAGTTCAACCACTGAAGCCGGGCCGCGCAACACTGCGCGGCCATGTGGAATGAGGCTGCCCCAATCATGTGCCTTTCGCCGCGTCTGTCGTTTTTGGCCGTCCTCCTCTGGACAACTCGGGCCGTCGGCCAGACGCCGTACCCGGAAATCACGTACGTCGAGCCGAATGCGGTTACGCGCGGCACGACGAGCGAAGTCACCGTCGTCTCACGCCACTCCAATCGTGGCTTCGAGACCGCCTCGCAGGTCTTTTTCAGCGGCTCGGGCCTCAGTGCCCGCGTGGTGCCGCGCCAAGCCAAAGCACCACCGCAACGACGAAAGCTCAGCGTGACCGTCGCTGCCGACGCCAGCTTGGGACTGCGAGAGTTGCGCGTCGCGACCGGAAGCGGCGTCTCGTCACTCGGCGAACTGCTGGTTGTTGACGACCCGGTGATCGTTGAAACGGCGAAGGCACATGGCACGCGCGGCGACGGCTCAGCCGGTCCAGGTCAACCGCGTCATCGCCGGGGCCATCGCGGCGAACGAACAAGTCGATCACTACTGTTTCAAGGCGAACGCGGGCCAGGAGATCACGTTCAGCCTCATGGGACAGCGACTTTACTTTAAGCGTCACTATCAGGAGGGGGGCAATTCCGACCCCATGCTGATCCTGACCGATGCTACCGGAGTCGAGCTGGCCGCAAATGACGACTACTACTTCGGCGACCCGTTGCTTCATTATCGCTTCGAGAAGGCGGGCGAGTACGTGATCGCGGTCCGCGACGTCGATTACGGCGGAGCGCCTCATTTCACGTATTCGTTGGCGATGACCGATCGGCCGTTCGTCACGGCGGTGTTTCCGATCGCGATCCCCGCGACTGGTCCATGGTCCGCGTGCGCAACTGGGTTTGGAGTTCCGGAGGGCCCCCTGGCGCTATCTGGACTACAAAGCCCAGCCTCGCCAGGCTCACATGCGGTCCAGCTCGCGGTGAACGGGCAGCTTACAAACGCAGCGTTGTTTGATGTCGTCAACTTGCCGACCCGCGCGGAAGTTGAGCCGAACGATGACATGCGGCATGCCAATCCCGTTCCTCAAATCGGAGTGGTTCTTAACGGCCGCGCGGATCGACCGAACGACGTCGATCGCTTTGCCTTCGCACTCAGGGCGAAACGTCCCGTGCGATTTGAGGTGAAGGCGCGGCGCTTGGGATCGAGCCTCGACGCACACTTGCGATTGTTGGACGAAAAGGGGGCGGCCGTCGCTTCCAGCGACGATTCCGCCGGTTCGAAGGACGCGATCCTGACCTACACGCCGCTCGCGGACGGCCGCTATTTGCTGGAGATTCGCGACCTGCTTTACCGAGGCGGGCCGACTTATCCGTATTGCATCATCGCGAGCGAAGACGAGCCCGATTTCGAGGTGACGTGCGACGACGACCGAGCTGGCGTTGGACCCGGAGGAGCGGTGCCTTGGTTTGTTCACGCGACCCGGAGGGCTGGCTTCGACGGGCCTATCGAGGTGCGTGTGGAGGGACTTCCGCGCGGGCTCAGTGCCCAGCCCGTGACGATTCCATCCGCGATGACCGATGGCTGTCTGGTCATCCGAGCGACACCCGACGCGAAGCCGGCGGCCGCCCCGGTGAAGGTGTTCGCCTCGGCGGCCGTAAATTGCCTCGATGGTAAGACGCGCAAGGTCGAGCGTCGGGTGCAGCCACTCCAGGAGCTCTACATGGGCGGCGGCGGCCGCAGTACTTGGCCCGTCGAAACCCAAATTGCACAAGTAGTCGAAAGCGATGACATCGCTACCGTGAGAGTGTCTCCGGCCACAATCACGCTCAAGCCCGGCGACCAGGTGTCTCTCGACGTCGAGGTCGGACGTCGAACCAACTTTAAGGGCCGCGTGACTCTCGACGTTCAGTTGCAGCACTTAGGCGCGATCTTTGGAAACCCGCTCGCGCCCGGAGTGACGGTCGTTGAGACCGGCAGCAAGACGTCGCTCGGCCCTGAGGAGTCGAAGGGCCGCATCATCCTGAAGGCTGCGCCAGACGCGAAGCCGGTCTCGGGCGTGTCAATCGCGGTCGTCGCCTTCGTTTCCATCGACTTCGTCGTGAAACGAGCTTATGCGAGCGCCTCGATTCCGATGACCGTCGCCGCACCAACGTCGGTCGCGAAAAAGTAACCCCGGTCCGAGATTCACGATAACACTCTCCTTTCCAGATTGCCCCAGGACCCAAAAACTCCGGCGACCGCGAACGACGGTCGCTGTCTCACGGTCGGCCGCGTCGCCAATGCCAACAACAGCCGGCCAAATTCGCTCGACCGCGCGGTGCCCCGTTCGAGGACGAGAGCGTCGCAGGCCGATTCTTGTGCTTCCTCCCAGCCACGGGCTGTGCGGACGAAATTTTTGGGATTAAGAGGATCGATGGCGACGGTGATCGCGGCCGGCTCTGCCGAAATCCGCCCCTTGCCGCGACGAAGAACCTGTCCGGCGATCGCCGTCGTTTACCCCGCCGGCGCGGCGGGGTTCTCATCCGCGCGACCGTGAATGTCCCCGGAGGTCAGCTTCACCGAAGCGACGCCAGCAGCCTTGCCCGTACCGCGCCAGCCCATGGCGACGGCCGCAATCAAGTGGCCCAGCTTGGGATGTTCCGGCTCGATATCGACCGGCAGGTTGTGGGCGCGGAGGGTTTCGGACGTTGTCGGACCAATTGAGCCGATGATGGTACAAGCCTCGAAGGCAGCGCGGAGCTCGGCCTCGTGCCCCTCGTCGGCGGCGACTTGGAGCAAGTGCTCGACTTGTTGGGCCGCCGTGAAAAGGGCAATGGCGACGCGTCTCTGGGCGATCTCGACGATGGCCGCGCGGAGAGGCCCGAGGTCCTCGGGTAAGGCCCAGCGGTATACCGGGACGCGAGTGACCGTCGCGCCCGGCGCTCGAGGCCCTCGACCAGCTCGATGATCGGCTTGCCGTACTCCTGGAGCGCAACCCGCAGGCCGGCGACCGGAAGCTGGGCGTCGAGCGCCGCCAGTGTCTCGTGCCAGGTGTTGGGTTCGGGCACGTGTAGGTCGACCCGTACTCGCAGCTCGCGTAACACTGTCGCCGGCTTGGGCCCGCGCCACCACACGGGTTCGCGCGAGCGCTTCAAGCCACTCCTCGCGCGGCACCCGCGCCTCGATTGCCTGGGTCAGGTACCGGACCCCGACTCCGGTCTCGAAGATGACGACATCGAACTCCCCGGCGGCCAACTGGCTTGCGAAAGCAATCACCTCGGGGCTATCGCCCAGGGGGACCTCCCAAAGCGCGGGGGCGGCGAGCGGGATGCCGCCGTGCTTGGCGATCAGGTCGGCGGTCGGCCCCGCCATCCGGGATTCGAAGAACGCCACGCGTATCCCGGCCAGCGAAGCCGATTCGGAAGGAGTCGTCATGATGCGGTAACCGGTTGTCTTCACGCACGATCGAGTGCCACGCCGCTATGTCCGATAAAGATACCCCGCCATCCCCGGCTCGCATAGCTCAATGCGGCCGCCCCGCCGAAGCCGCCGACCAGAGCGAAGGCGAGGAAGCCGCCGCTGAAGCTGCCGGTCAGCTCCTTCAGAGTGCCGAGCAAATTCGGCAAGATGAACCCTCCCAGGCCTCCGGCAGCGCCAATGATGCCGGTCGTGACGCCGATCTCCTTGGGAAACCGATTCGGGACAAGCTGAAAGACGGCGCCGTTGCCCATTCCCAAAAGCGCCATCACGGTGAAGAGGAGCATCGCCCCAACGGCCAGTGGCGGCAGCGACGAGATTGCCAAGGCCACGGCGCCCACGGCGATGTAGAGCATTGTTAGCATCCGCACTCCTCCCAGGCGGTCGGCAAGATAGCCGCCAAATGGCCGGAGGAACGAGCCGGCGAACACGCAAAGGGTCGTAAAATTACCGGCCTGGACCCGCGACAGCCCGTATTGGCTGAGGAAGAAGATGTTCAAGAAACTGGCCAGGCCGACAAACCCGCCGAACGTGATCGAGTAGAACAGGCAAAACCACCAGGTGTCGCGCATCCGCAACACTTGGGCGTAGTCCGCCAGTGAACGTGGTGCCGGCTGGTTGGGGCTGTCCTTGGCGAACAGCGCGAAGAACCCCAGGGTCGCCAGCAACGGGACGATCGCCATGCCGAACACGGCGTGCCAGCCCCAAGCCTGTGCCAGCCGCGGCCCGAAAAAAGTGGCCAGGGCGGTGCCGCTGTTCCCAGCCCCGGCGATCCCCATCGCCAGCCCCTGATACCGCGCGGGATACCATCGGCTGGCGAGCGGAAGCGCGGCCGCGAAACTGGCCCCAGCCACACCCAGAAGCAGCCCAACTAAGAGGAGCTCGTTGAATCGGTCGGCCCAGAGCCAGCCCAAGAGGAGCGGGAACAGCGTGAGAACCATGCCCAGGATCGCGGTACGCCTCGCCCCCATGTGATCCGTAAGCACGCCGAGCACAAGACGGAGCAACGCACCGCCCAGGAGCGGCACGGCCACCATCAAGCCCTTTTGTGAGTCGGACAAGCCGAACTCCGCCACGATCGAGTTCGCCAGCGCGCCAAGCAGAATCCAGACCATGAAGCTGACGTCAAAATAGAGGAACGCGCTGATCAAGGTGGGAAGATGGCCGGCGCGGCGGAAGTCGCGAAAATCCATTAACTTTGTCCTTGGTACGTTGTCAGTATGTCAGTAGTCAGTAGTCAGTGGTCAGTGGTCAGTGGTCAGTTGGTGAATCACCCGCAAGGAACTGTACAGTAGGCCGCGAAACTTGCTTCGGCGAGGGCAGGGGGGGCCTCGGGCCCCGCCGCTGGGGGCAGGGAGACAAACACAGCGTCGTCCTCCACCTTGACTGGGAAGACGCGGACCTTGTAATCCTCACCGCTTAAGCACTGCCCCGACTCGAGTGAGAACGTTTTTTTGTGCAACGGACAGGCGACTTTCGGCGCCCCCTGCTGATCGCCCAAGATGCCCCGCGCCAACACCATCTCGCGCTTGTGCGGGCAAAGGTTGTCGCAGGCGTACCAGCAGTCACGGCTGGTGAACCGGAAGACGGCGATCTGAGACCCGGCATACTTGATAGCTCGCCCGCCTTCCAGCGGAAAGTCACTGACATTGCCCACCCGCACCCAGTGGGACGAGCCGCTTTCGCGCGGGTCGGCCGGCGGTGCCGGGGCTGGCCGCTTAAGCTGGTCGAGCGGCACGAAGTCTTTAGGCCAGTCGGCAGGCCGCCGCTGGCCCCGCTCGGTCACGAACTCGACGCCCGGCTCGGCTAAATCGGTGTTGGCGAATTGCTGAAAGAACCGCCGTTTTTCTGGGTCGTTAACGACCGCCTTCCATTCGCATTCGTAGCTGTCGACGAGCGACTGCAACTGCCGCTCCAGCTCCTCGGCGATCCCAAGCCGATCATTAATGATCACGTCGCGGAGGAAATCGATACCCCCTTCCATCTTCTCGAGCCACACCGAGGTACGAGTGAGGCGGTCGGCCGTCTGAATGTAGTACATGAGAAACCGGTCGACGTACTTGAGAGCGGTCTCTTCATCGAGGTCGGCGGCGAGCTGGTCGGCGTGCCGGGGATGGGCGCCGCCGTTGCCGCAGACGTAGAGGTTCCAGCCCTTTTCGGTGGCGATTAAGCCGAAGTCCTTGCTCTGCGCCTCGGCGCACTCGCGGATGCAGCCGGACACCGCCGCCTTCAGCTTGTGCGGCGCCCGGATGCCCCGATAGCGCATCTCCACCCGGATGGCGAAACCGACGGAGTCCTGCACGCCGTAACGGCACCAGGTCGTGCCCACGCAGCTCTTGACGGTGCGAACGGCCTTGCCGTAGGCGTGTCCGCTTTCGAATCCGGCGGCGACTAAGTCGGCCCAGATGTCGGGCAGGAGATGCACAGGCGCGCCGAACATGTCGATGCGTTGGCCGCCGGTGATCTTGGTGTAAAGACCGTACTTCTGGGCGATCTGTCCCAACGCAATCAGCTTTTCAGGCGTGATCTCACCGCCGGGGACCCTGGGAACGACCGAGTACAGCCCGCCGCGCTGAATGTTGGCGAGGTACCGGTCGTTCGTGTCCTGAAGCGTGGCGTGCGCCGGCGCGAGCACGTTTTCGTTCCACAGGCTGGCCATGATCGACGCCACGGCCGGTTTGCAGATCTCGCAGCCATGGCCTTTCCCATGCCCGGCGAGCAGGTCGTCGAACGTCTTCAACCGCTTGATCTTGACGATCTCGAACAGCTCCTGCCGGCTGTGAGGGAAGTGCTCACAGAGGTGATTGCTGACTTTCGTGCCAATCGCCTCGAGTTCGGCCTTGAGCAGGTCGGTGACCAAAGGCAGGCAACCGCCGCAGCCGGTTCCGGCCTTCGTGCACCTTTTGACCTGGGCGACCGTGGTGAGCTCTTGTGAGCGGACGGCGTCGCGGATCTGGCGCTCGCTCACGCTGTTGCACGAGCAGACCTGGGCGTCGCCGCCCGCGCCGGGCGCGGTCGCTCCACCCGGGCCGGCCAACAGCTCGGCCGGGGCAACCTGCAGAGGGTTGCCGCTCTTAAAAAGGCCCACGAGGTTGCCGTATTCCGACGCGTCCCCGACGAGAACGCCCCCGACCAAGTGGGTGCCGGCCGCGTTGAACACCAGCTTCTTGTAAACCCCGCCGAAGGGGTCTTCGTACGTGAGGGCTCGGGGCGCTCACGCGCTCGGCCAAGATATCGCCGAAACTGGCGACTTCGACGCCCATGAGCTTGAGCTTGGTCGACATGTCGAAGCCGGTGAAAACGCGCTCGCCTCCGGTCAGGTTCGCCGCGACGACTTCGGCCATCTCGTAACCGGGGGCGACCAAGCCGTAGATCATGCCGCGATGCCAGGCGACCTCGCCAATGGCCAAGATCTCCGGATCGCTGGATTGCAGCAGGTCATCGACGACGACGCCCCCGCGCGGACCGACCTCGAGGCCGCATTCGCGGGCCAGCTCGTCACGGGGGCAGATGCCCGCCGAAATGACCACCATGTCTACCGGCACCGTGTGACCATCGGTCAACTCCACGCCTTCAACCTTGCCGTTGCCGACAAACGCCCGAGTGCTCGCGCCCAGGTGGATATTGACACCCAAGCTCTCGATCTTGTCGCGCAGCATCCGCCCACCAGCGTCGTCAACCTGGCGAGGCATCAGCCGAGGTGCAAGCTCGACCACGTGGGTCTCGAGCTTGAGGTCGAGGACCGCCTTGGCGGCCTCCAGTCCCAGCAGGCCGCCCCCGATCACCGCCGCCCGCGTCGCCGTGCCGGCGCAGGCGAGGATCCGCTCCAGGTCTTCGATCGTGCGGTAGACAAACACCCCCTTCTTGTCCACGCCCGGGACGCCCGGCACAAACGGGGCCGAACCGGTCGCCAGCACGATGGTGTCGTACTTGACCTCCCGCCCATGTTGCGAGATGACGAGCCGGCGCACGCGGTCGACAGCGATGGCCCGGTCGCCGATATGAAGGGTAATCCCGTTCTCGGCGTACCAGTCCGCCTGGGCAAGCTGGAGGTGGCCGGCGTCCCGGCGTTCGAAGTACTTCGTCAGGTTGACCCGATCGTAAGCCGGGCGAGGTTCTTCGCAAAACGTGACAATCTCGTAGTTTCGTTCGAGGTCGTATTCCACCAGCCGCTCGCAGAAGCGGTGGCCTACCATTCCATTGCCGATCACGACGATGGTGCGGCGCTCTCGGTTCGGCGCGATCATTCAGGTTTGCTCCTGATAGTGGTGATGGCAACGTCATCAAACCCGGAGGTCCCGGTGCTCGCCGGCCGGATGCGCACCGCGCATGCCTTGTAAGCCGGCTGCCGCGACTCGGGGTCGAACACGGCGTGAGTCAGACGATTGGTCGAACCGTCGTGCATGGGTAGAAAGAGGTTGCCGCGGGGCACGGTGGGAGTGATAAACGCTCGAACGCGTGCCCGGCCACGGCGAGATTCAACCACCACCCACTCACCGGGCCGCAGGCCCAGAGCTGTCGCGTCGGCGGGGTTGATCTCGACGTAGGGGTCTTTGGGTGCCAGCTTTCTCAGCACGTCGGACTTGGCGGTACGGGTCTGCGTATGCCACTGCGCGGCACTTCCCCGGCCGGTTAAGAGGTGAAAGGGAAAATCGTCGCCTGGCGGCTCAGGGGTCGGCCGCGGTTTCTCGAAAACAAACCGTGCCCGGCCGTCCGGATGGTAGAAGCGGCCGTCGGCGAACAAGCGCCGCTGCGGTGCGAAGTCGGCCCCGTCGGCCGGGCAGGGCCACTGGATGCCCCCTTCTTCATCGAGCATGTGATAGTCGGCGATGCCGGTGATCTCGCAAGGCATGCCGGCTGAAAGCTTTTTGAGGATCTGAAAGACTGCCTCCGGCGAGTCCCACGCGGTGAACATCGACGCGCAGCCGTAGTAGTGGGCGATCAACCGAAAGATGTGAAAATCGGCCAGGGCATGCCCCGGCGCACGGCGGACTTTCTTGATCAGCCCAACCCGCCGTTCAGAGTTGATGAACGTCCCCTCCTTCTCCCCCCATCCGGCGGCCGGCAGCAGCAGGTGGGCCAGTTGAGCGGTCTCGGTCGAGTCGTACATGTCCTGCACCACCAGGAAATCGAGCCGGCCCAGGATGTCGCGAAACTTGCTTTGATCGATCCACGAATGGGCCGGGTTGGTGCCGATGACCCACAAGCCGCGGATCTTGCCAGCCTCGATGCCCGCGATGATCTGGTCGTAAGCCCAACTGGGGCGGCTGGGGACCCGCTCCTCTGGGATTTCCAGAATGCGGGAGACCTTAGCGCGGTGGTCGGGATTGGCGAAGTCGTGCCCGCCCAGCAGGTTGGTGGTGTTCGAGAACAGCCGCGAGCCCATCGCGTTGCACTGGCCGGTAATCGAATTGGCCCCGGTGCCCGGCCGGCCGATATTGCCCGTCATGAGTGCCAGGTTGATGATCGCCTGCGCGGTCTTTACCCCCTGGTGGCTCTGATTGACGCCCATCGTCCACCAAAACGACACGCGGGACCGCTCACGGATCTGCGCGGCCATGTCGCGAATCGAGCCGGCGCTCAGTCCCGTCGCGCCGGCCACTTGTTCCACATCGTACTGGAGGACGAAGGCGGCGAAGTTGTCGAAGCCGCTCGTGTGTTCCTCGATAAAGCCGCGGTCAATCCATCCATTTTGGATCAGAAGGTTCGCCACGCCATACAGGAGCATGAGATCGGTTTTGGGCCGGACCGGTAGGTGCAACGACGCGGCCATCGCGGTCTCGGTGCGCCGGGGGTCGACGACAATGATGTCAGGCGACTGGCGGTTGCGCATCACCCGCTCCCAGAGAATCGGATGGGCAATGCAGACGTTCGACCCGACGAGGACAATACAGTCGGATTCCTCGAGGTCTTGATATGTGTAAGGAGGGGCGTCGAAACCAAACGCTTGCTTGTAGGCGGTGACGGCCGTCGCCATGCACTGGCGGGTATTGCCGTCACCGTGAACCATTCCCATGCCGAACTTGGCGAGGGCCCCGAGCAGGGCCATTTCCTCCGTCGCGATCTGGCCCGTGCTCAAAAAGGCGACGGCATCGTGGCCGTGCGTTGCCTGGATGGAGCGAAAGCGGGCCGTCATCTCGATGAGCGCGGTCTGCCAGTCGACGGCGCGGCGACGGCCGTCCGCGGTACGGAGAAGCGGCGTGGTCGCTCGATCATCGGCTTCCAGGACAGTCAATGCTTCCCAGCCCTTGGAACAAGCCATGCCCAGGTTGACCGGGTGTTCGGTCGTCGGCGTAAGGTTGACGGCTTGGCCGTCGCGGAGGTGGATGGTCAGGCCGCAACCGGTCGAGCAGAAACCGCAAACCATCCCGGTCGTCGCATCCGGCGACTTGCTGGCGGGGACTTGTCCCAGGCCGAACCGGCCCGGTGCTCTCTTGAGCTCGCGCGTCAGGTCGACCGTCGCGGACGTGGACGAGCGATCGGGCGCGGTCAAACAACGAAGGGCTGCCTTCGGCGATCTTCACGGCATCAGCCTCCCGGCATCTTGGGCCGTGCGACCGCGGTAAAGAAGAGGTACCGCTCGGCCATCTCCCCGCCGATCGACACGGCCAGAGCAAGGACCGCGGCGCCCGCCACTGCATCGGGAATCACCATGGCCGATCCCACGACAGCCGCCGCCGGCAGGACGGCGCCTCCCACGACCCCGAGGAGGCGCCGTAACCCTGCCGGCCGCTGGAGAGGGCCACGAAGAAGCATCGCTCGTCTTCCGCAAGGCAGCCAGTTCCGACCTGGCAAAACCAACGGCGAGCCTCGCCTCTGTCCATAGTTTCGCGCACGACGCGGCGATCAGGCACATCGCGACCGCCGTTAGCGGCCAAGACGACGCCGGCCCGCCAGGCATGTCCGGATCATGACTCATCGAAGCAACGCCCAAGGCCGTTAGCGCCGTGGCCAGCCCGAGCACGACAGCCGTACCGGTAAACTTGAACCCACCGTATGCTGCTTGCCAGTAAGGTCGCCGCACCACATGATAAACCAGCACAGAGCAAGCCACGCCCGCTAACCCGGTCACGACCACCAACCCGAGCAGCACCGCTTGCATTGCCGACACCGCTTGGGCCCGGTTCGGAGAAGCGACAACGGTGGCCGTGTAAACTGTGGCGACGATGGCGAAGAGCCCGAACGCGAGCACTTCTCGGCTGAGCCAGGAATGCCTTATCCCCACGAGAGCCCGATAGGCGTAAAGGGGACGGCCCAAATGAAGGACGCTTGCTCCCAGTCCGGCCCAGCCGAAGCCAAGGCAAACGATTGTGTGAATCATCGCGCCAAAACCGCCGGAGACTCCGGCCGACAGGAGGCCAAATTCCACAGCGAAGCCACCGACGGAGAGCTGTGTCAGGACAAGCATCGCGATCAGCGGCCAGTGGGCATGCTCTGGCTCAAGAACATGATCATCCACCGGGTGCATGACCCCCGGCCCGGTCAGGTGGCTCGTCCGGAAGGAGGTCGTCGGCAAGGTGTAGCCGGGATCGGCCATCGCCGGCAAGAAGTCGCCCGCCGCCGCATGCTCGATGACTTCCACTTTATCAACGACACGAATGCGGATCGCCTCATGTGGGCAAGCCTGAACGCAGGCCGGCGCCTCGTCAACGGCTAGCCGCTCGTGGCACATGTCGCACTTGCGAACGATCCCTTTGCTCGCGTTATACTTTGGGGCATCGTACGGGCAGGCGAGCGTGCAATATTGGCAGCCAATGCACTGGTCATCGAGATGCCTGACAATCCCAGTGATCGGATCTTTCTCGTACGCGTCGACGGGGCAGGCGTTCAAACAAGCTGGGTCGAGGCAGTGATGGCATGCGGACGTCACGTGCTGAAGCACGGGCAATTCCGCCATGCCGCCGATCACCAAGCCGACATCACGCCACGACTCGCCCTCGTCTAGCCCGTTGAGGTTATGGCAGGCCGCCACGCACGCCTTGCAGCCCGAGCAGCGGTCGAGGTCAACCTCGAAGGCGAGCTGTTGCCCCGGCCCCGGCGGCAGCGCGGGCATCAGGGCGGAATAGTACCGGCCTTGTAGCGGCTCGTAAGTATCCTCGTGGAATTGCGCGAACCGCTCGACCGCACTCAGATCGCTTTGCTCATGCAACAAAGAACTAACCAGACCGGCATCGGGCTCGAACGACCAGAAGGCCGTTCTAGGTTCCAACAACAGCAGCGAACCAGCCGATTGGTCAAAAGTCATGAGAACTCGACTCCTATCGACGTCCGCGCTCCGGACGAAGAACTGATGCTCAGCACGGATCGAACGGTGCATTAAGATCGCCACCGATCGGCACAGGCGCGGGCCCCGTGTTACCGACGTCGTCCCCAAAAGCAGCAGCCGTGCCAGCTCGGCGTGGAGAAGCGCGGCAGAGGCGAATCCCTTCGGAATCCCATCAGCGGGAGGTAAGACGTTTTCGATTTCCCACCGGCACTTGCGCAAAACCGAAGGGTGCCGCCGTGTAACAACCAACGTGCTCGTGCCTGCCGATCAAGCACGATTGCCTTGCGACGGCGCACGATTTTCACGATACGGGCGACCTAGAGCCGCTTTACGAGGTGGAAAAGCTGCGGCTGGCAGGTGCGGCGTTATTGCAGGTCCCGGGGCTTCGCGTGGGTCCTTCCAGCGTGCTGGCCCCGGTCAGCGGCCCGCACCCGTTCGCCTGGCAACCGAGTTACGCCCTCGTCATGAACTACTGACCCATCGAGCCGTTCGTGCGAACGGTCGGCGAGGTGATGAGATAGAAAGGCCGGCCTCTCACCGGCCTTTTAGTCGCAAAGCGGCTGACTCGGGTTCGCCTCAGCTAACAGCTCCGCGATCGTGGTACTGTCAAAGAGTGCCTCGATCTGGGCAATCCCTTGATCGAGGCGTTTGTGTAAGGAGCAAAGCTGTTCCCGATGTGCCGCCAGTGCGAGCGGGCAGCGCGTGATCCGCTTCAGCGGATCGACCGCATTGATCACGTCCAGCAGGGTCAGGTCGTCGAGCGAACGGGCCAACACGAAGCCGCCCCCCACACCCCGCTGGGAGTTGACCAGACCGGCTCTGCTCAAGCTCTGGAGAACCTTCGAGAGATAACCCTGGGGCACACGAGTCAGCTTCGCAATCGCCTCGGTCGTCATCGGTCGCCCGAGGCCCCCCCAATGCAGACGACGGCCCGGAGTGCATACTCGGAGGTCTGAGAGATCAAGGAATTTTCTCCTAAAATTGGATATCTGGACCTTGACATCCAGTATAACGATTTTATACTGTGCGACAAGGACAGAAGAGACCCACGTTAAACTACCAATGTGTTTCGAGATTCTGCGGGACGAGAATGGCCCGATAGCAGGGAATGTTCTCGTAAGCCTCTTCGTGCGGGGGCGAATCGCGAAACTTTCGTCCTTCAATCAGTCACTGTTCCTCGGACAGCGCTGAGTTGTCCGCTCGAGTGAGGCTGCGCCATTGACATTCACATACCACACATAAATATAGCAAATGAATTTCACTCCTAATCTACGTGATTCTCAACCGATTCCTCTTCTCGAACAGGATCAACGGGCATGACAGTTCGCCGTCCCATGACAGTCTCGCCGCTCTGGTTGCAGGGTTCGATCGTGACATTCATCATTGGGTTCTCTGTCCTGTCGTTTTCGGCGATCCGGATTTACGAGGACCACGCGCCGATCCCCGAGCGGATCGTGGACGAGACGGGGAACGTTCTGTTCACCAAGCAGCAGATTCTTGAAGGGCAAGAGCAGTTTCTCACGTACGGGCTGATGCAGTTTGGCACCGTGTACGGGCACGGGGCCTATCTCGGGCCGGATTTCACGGCCGATTACCTGCATCGCATGGCCTTGCACATGAGCAGACGGTACGGCGATAACGAGGCTGCGCACGAGCGGACTTTGCGCGAGCTGCAAGCCAATCGGTACGACCTGGCGACGGGAACGCTCGTGTGGACCGACGGGCAGGCGGCGGCGTTTGACGAGATCCACCAGCATTTCGGCGATCTGATGTACAACCGAAAGGCAAGCGGGGAGGGACTCAAGCCGGGCATGGTCACCGACGCCGCTGATACCCGCGCGATCACCTCCTTTATCGCCTGGACGGCGTGGACGAGCGTGGCCCGGCGGCCCGGCAAGAACTACTCCTACACGAACAACTGGCCGCCGGAAGAACTGGTCGGCAACACACTCACCGGTGACGCGATCATGTGGAGCGCTCTCTCTGGTCGCGCTGCTCGGCGGCAGCGGTGCCGTGCTGGGCTTGTACGGGCGCTATTCCCGGGTCGTGGGCTGGCACGAAACCGAAGAGCGGCAGGTGCGGTTCGTGCCGCCATCATCCGTGGCTTTGACGCAGGCCCAGCGCGTGACCGCGTGGTTCTTTCTGGTTGTGGCGGTGCTTTTCCTCTTGCAGAACCTGATCGGGGGCGCGACCGTCCACTACATGGTCGAGACCGGCGGCTTCTTTGGGATCGATCTCCCGCGGTACCTGCCGTACAACCTGACCCGAACCTGGCACCTTCAGTTGGCGATCTTCTTCGTGGCCACGGCCTACCTGGCCGCCGGGATCTTTCTCGCTCCGCTCATCGCTGGCCGCGAACCGCGCGGTCAGGGCCTGCTTGCCGCGTTGCTGCTCGGGGCGCTGGCGGTGGTTGTTTTCGGTAGCCTGGGGGGTGAGTTCCTGAGCTATCACGGGCTCTTGCCCCGCGGGCTCCGGTCGTTCTTCGGAGCGCAAGGGTGGGAATACCTCGATCTCGGCCGGTTCTGGATGTACTTGCTCATCGCCGGGATGGTGCTCTGGGTCGTCATTATCTACCGGGGCCTGCGTCCCCGCCTGGCGGTCGAAAGCAGAGGCAACCTTCCCTGGCTATTCCTGTACAGCTCCCTATCGATTCCTGCGTTCTACGCGATCGGGCTGATGACGCACACTCAGTCTACCTTCGCGATCGGCGACTTCTGGAGATTCTGGGTCGTCCATCTCTGGGTCGAAGACTTCCTGGAGTTGTTCACGACGATGCTGGTGGCGCTAATTTTCGTGTTGATGGGCATCGTCTCGGAACGATTCGCCACGCGCCTGATCTACTTTGACGTGATGCTTTACTCGGTCGGCGGCGTTGTCGGAACGCTTCACCACTGTTATTTCAGCGGCGGACCGGCTGTCGAAATGGCTCTCGGTGCGTTCTTCTCGGCGGCCGAGGTTATTCCGCTGACGTTGCTGACAGTCGAGGCCTGGTCGTTCCTCCAGCTCGGCAGCCGGCAACAGCTCGCCAGCGGCGCGGCGTTCCCGCACCGCTGGGCGGTGATGTTCCTGGCCTCGGTCGGGTTCTGGAATTTCCTCGGCGCGGGGGTCTTTGGTTTTCTCATCAATATGCCGATCGTTAGCTACTTCGAGATCGGCACGCTGCTCACCTCGAACCACGGCCACGCGGCCTTCATGGGCGTTTATGGCATGCTGGCTCTGGCGTTGCTCGTGTTCTGCACCCGCTACCTGGCCCGGCCCGAAGACTGGAGCGAGCGGATAGTGCGGTTTTCGTTTTGGGCGACGAACGTCGGGTTGATGCTGATGATCCTCGGGCATCTGTTCCCGCTGGGCGTCCTGCAGCTCGGTGACGTTGTCACCAACGGTTACTGGCATGCCCGGACCGAGTGGTTTCGAAATTACCCGTGGCTGTCGTGGGCGCGGATGCCCGGCGACGTCGTGTTCATGGCCGGCTCGGCCCCCCTGGTCTGGCTAACTCTCAAGGTCGCCGTACGGACGAGGAAGACCCTGGCCCCGGTGGAGCAGACCGGGGCCCACTCTGAGGCCACGCTGTACACCGAAATTACTCCGGCCGGGACCGCCGCGCTAGTAACCGGGCATGACCGCAACGATCGAACAAGGGGAACTTCCTTGATGTTACCTACCGTGACCGCCTGGGGGCTCACGCTCGACCTGGGGCTGGTACTGCTTTTGGCGTACCTGCTCGTTCTGTGGACGGGCGGTTGGCTCCTGGAGTTCCTGGCCAGGGCTCACTTTCACCGCGCCGAGCGCTATGCCCATACCGGGTTCGCCTATGACCTCGAACTCGACCGGTATGAGTGCCCGCAGGGGGAATTGCTCACTCTGCACACGTTTGACGATCGGAACAAGCTGGCCATTTACAAGGCTCCCGCCTCGACGTGCAACGAATGCGTGTTGAAAGCGTTCTGCGCCCCGCACGACGCGGGCCGACATGTCTACCGCTTGTTGGCCGAGTTTCACGAGACGGACGTCGGCCTGTTCCACCGCTGGCTCTCGTTGATCATTTTCGCGGTGGCGCTGGTGTTCTCGGCGGGGGGCATGCTCGCCTGGTGGAACAAGCCGGGCGAGTGGCTGCTCGTGATCACCAGCGGAATCAGTCTCCTGCTGCTCTGGCTCGATGTCCGCGACGACCCGGGACGGCCCGGCAACGACGCTGGCTCGGGCGGGGATGCCGCTCGAGACGAGCGATGGCTCCTCGGCCGGGAGCTCTCGGCGAAATAGCAACGACCGCGAAAGCGAAATCGCGCGTGCCCCGACGCCCGACCTGTTCCCGTTCTAGTCCGCATGGTGACCGGCGAAAAGTTCGCCGATCGGAATCCTCAATGGCGAAAGGAAGTTATGATGACGAAGAAGCTCGGCCTCCAGGTGCTCTCGAGTGTTGGACCTCTAGCAGCCGCGACAGCGGCGGTCTTGTTGGGGGTCCTCGTGTTGGGATCGCTCCTCCGCGCGGGCGGCCCAGCCGCTGATCCGGCCCTGGAGCGCACGCGGGAGCAGGTCAAAATGCTCGACGATCTGTACAAAAATGCGGTAGTGTCGATCACCAACAAGTACAACGGCCCGCCGGCGGTCAAGGTCGCCAAGGACGTCTTCGCCGCGATGGAGAAGAGCGGTTGGCACAAAGCCAAGCTTGTGGACGCTTCCGGCAGTCCGCAGAACGAGGCGAACCTGCCGCGAACCGAGTTCGAGAAACGGGCCGCGGCGGCCATGCGAGCCGGAAAGCCCTACTTTGAGGAGGTCGAAGGCAAGGGCCAGGGACGGACACTCTACGCCGCGACGGTCGTGCCGGCCGTGACGAAGAAATGCGCATCGTGTCACGGTGTGAGCGAAGGCGACCTGCTCGGGTTCATCCGGTACGAGGTCCCAGTCAAGTGAGGGATCGGGGCGAGGACGGCCTGGCCGTCCCGGATCACCTTTCCCCAAGCCCTGGCCGGACCTTTGCTCCGTGGAACGGGTCGACCACCTGGACCCGCGGGTAGAGCGCCGCTCCATGAGGGGTAGAGCGGCGGCCGCCGGGCGAGGCGTTATTGCAGGTCCCGAGGCTGAACGTGGGCAACTTCGTGGGCGATCGTCAGGTGCAGGAGTTCCGCCAGGGAGCCGACACCGAGCTTGCGCATCAGGCTCGACCGCCGTAACTCGACGGCTCGGGGCGTGATTTCCAAGCGGGTTGCGATCTCCTTATTGGGCCGGCCGGCTTTGATGAGTTCGAGGACCTCTCGTTCCTTGGTCGTGAGCCTCCGAAGTTTCGCCCGCACGAGTTCGCTGGCGGCGATTCGCCGGCGGCGAGTGGAATCGTCCTTGATCGCGCGCTGAACCTTGTCGAGGAGGGTCTGGCGGTTGAACGGTTTCTCGACAAACTCGACCGCCCCGGATTTCATCGCGCGGACCGCCATGGGCACATCGGCATACGCCGTGATGAAGATCACCGGCATGCCTTCGCCGCGAGCGGCCAGTTGCTCGAAGAGATCAAGCCCGCTCGTGCCTGGCATCCGCACGTCGAGGAGCAGGCACCCGGGCCCATCCGGCTCGAAGTCACGGAGGAATTCAGCGGCTGAGGCAAATGTCGCGACGCGCAGCCCGACCGTCTTGATGAGCCGGCGCAGCGAATCCCGCATGTCCGGGTCGTCATCCACGATGTACACTGTTGGTTCCGTCATCGTCGCCCACGCCAGCGGGGAGCGTGAACCAGAAGGTTGTCGCCACGTTGGGCACGGACGTGAACGTGATCCGTCCTTGATGGGCTTCAATGATCGTTCTGCTGATGGCCAGCCCCATGCCCATTCCCCCGGCACGCGTGCTGAAGTACGCGTCGAAAACCTTTGACAAACGCTCCTGGTCGATCCCTTCTCCGTTGTCAGTGACACTGAACTCAACGCCGTCGGTTTCAGCCCTTTTGGTTTGGATAAGCACCGTCGGATTATGCGGTTGCGCCGACGCAATCGCGTCGAAGGCATTCTTGACGAGGTTGACGAGTACCTGCTGGATCTGAACCGCGTCGCCGAAGACCATAGGCAAACCCGGTGCCAAGTCGAGAACGAGAGCAACGCCCCGCTGGCCGATTTCCTCCTGGATGATGGCCTGAACCTCCTCGACGATCAGGTTGGGATCGAACGGCTCGCGTCTGAGCTCGTGCCGTGTCACGAATTTACGTATCCGCTCGATGATCTTCCCGCTTCGCATCGTGGCGGCCAAAAGCTTCTCCAAAGCAGCCCTGACATCATGGATCGCCGGCTGGGGCGATGAAAGCTCGACCAGGCACCCCTCGGCGTAATTGGCGATTGCTCCCAGAGGTTGATTGAGCTCGTGAGCCAAGCCACTTGCCATTTCGCCAATCGTGGTCGTTCGCGCGACGTGGCTGAATTGCTCCACGAGGGCCTTGTGCCGTTCTCTGGCCACTTCCAACTCACGAGTCCGCTGCCGTACCCGCTCTTCCAATTCATCGCGGCCGCGGCGAAGCTCTTCGACCTGGCGGCGAATCAGATTCACGGCGGGCTTCACGATGAGCAAGCCGACCCCAGCCAGCGCGAGCAAGATTAAGCCCATCACGACCCAGCCGGTCCAAAACATCCGGCCAACCCTGTCGCGTGCCTCGCGCTCGAAGAGCCCCACGACCTTGTCCATTCGTTCCAGGTATTCCGCCTCGGCACCAAGGATGGCCGCGAGGTCGTCCCGCGCGGCGGGCGAATCGGGCTGCCCGCGAGTGTCGTCGCGGATCAAGCGCTCCGCCGCGGTTCGCATGCGCAGATAGAGCGGCTCGAGGCCGTCGAGCGCGGCGTTGACCGCCTCACTGTTCCCACCCGGCAGCGACATCGCCGCATCGCCGTTTCGCAGGCCGTTATGGGCTTTAGTCCAGAGCCGGAGAACCCGCTCCAGCTCATCGGAGTAGTGATCCCGGGCCTCGACATCTTTGCTTTCCAACGCCAGTGCAGCCTTGGCCAATCGCTGGCTGAGCATCGCTGGCGGCCGGCAATGTTGATGACCGGGGCATCCGTGGTCAGACGCATGAGCGATGGTTGTACCAGAAGCTGGTTAAGCAGACCAAGAGCGCGACCAGCACGAGTGTCGCCCGGTAACTTGATTGAGGGAATCTGTGAGGTATTCGCTAATATGATTCCTGCGCAGCGCGCGTCTCCAGGAATGACGGTAGATTCCAGATTCCCGACTCCAAACTTCCGATTCCAACAGCGACATACGCCGCGCGGGGTTCGATAAGCCTCTACCGGGCGCCGGAATCACGCCACTCGTCTACCCGTCTGTAAAACTCCCCGCGGCTCGAGGATCGCGAGGAATTCATCTACGGACACCGGCGGATAGACCCTGTCGTTCCTTGGTGAAGGGGACGATTTGGGTCTGTCTCGCATGCTGTCTTTCTTCCCGCGCGAAGGGTAAGTTGGTTGACGATCGATAGAAGCGAGGCGAGACGGAGGAGGTCGGGCGTCAGGCGATTCCGCGGGGGTCGTGATGGAGTCAGTCAATCCGCTGAATCGCGCTCTGCTTGCTGCTGCCGATTTTGTACGTCTCGGCGTTCGCCCACCGAGCCTCGGGCGCACGGTAGTAGCCGATGCGATCGGGTTTGCCGTGACCTCGTTCGGCATGGGTGTGGCCACCTTTCGCGATCTTTTCACTCGGTCGCACGCGGATCTACCTATGCCGCACAAACTTGCTGCAAGGCATTGCGTTCTGCGTGCCGCCACAGATCTTTCCGCCGCGCCGGCAAATGATCCTCTTTCTGGCCGGGGGAATCATCGCCAACACACTACTCGCCCTGCTGGCATGGCCTTGTATCGCTGGCTTCCCTCGGGAAGCAGCGTATGGCACCCCGTTTGGGTCATCAACGCGATCCTGGCGGTCACCAACCTCGTGCCTTTTCAAGCCCGCGTCGGCAACGCCGTCCTTCGTACCGACGGCGGTCAGATACTCACCGTCCTTCGCGATCGCGTCATCAGCGTGCCCGCGCCACAGGTCATTCAGACGCTGAAAACATTCCGGGGACTCTGGCAATCGATCCGCAATCACACTATGTTGCGGCTTTACATTTTGGCATCGGCCGCATTATCGCGGAAATGAAAGACTCACGTGGTGAA
>CAWHKI010000234.1:0-11779 GCA_963829765.1 uncultured Isosphaeraceae bacterium
CGGGATGGGCGGCGGCATGGGTGGCGGGATGGGCGGCATGGGTGGCGGGATGGGCGGCATGGGCGGCGGCATGGGTGGGATGGGTGGCGGGATGGGCGGGATGGGCGGCGGAGGTAGTAGAATGGGTGGCATGGGAAGCATGGGACGATCCTCGGGCACCATGCCATCGACGATGGGGATGATGATGCTCGCTCGAATGATCATGTATTTTTGCGGCGACCCGGATAGCTGGGACATGCGGAGTTTGATGATCGGCATGATGGGCATGCGA
The DNA here is from genome assembly GCA_963829765.1 of uncultured Isosphaeraceae bacterium. Classification (GTDB taxonomy): domain Bacteria; phylum Planctomycetota; class Planctomycetia; order Isosphaerales; family Isosphaeraceae; genus CAWFRS01. Next base: position 272 of record CAWHKI010000234.1, read on the forward strand.
GGAATGGGAGGCATGGGCGGCGGTATGATGGGTGGCATGGGCGGAGGGATGGGTGGCATGGGCGGCGGAATGCGGTCGGTCCCGCCGACGGCACTTCCTTCAGCGCTTCTCGCCCCCGGACAGACTCGTCACTTGCCCACGCGACTGGTTGTTCTGACACCGCCTGACCCTCAAGAGGGAGTGAGATTGCCGGAGGAGGGAGAGCCCCTCGCGCTTGGTGACATCGCCGACCTCAATAGCAGGCCCCGGGTTCAGAAGGCAATGCGGCGTCTGGCCGAAGACAAGGCCTCGAAGTCGGTTGCGCGACTCGTCATGTGGCATCTGGCCGCTGACTTGGATTGGGAGTCGCTCGGGCAGATATCACAGGACTGGGCCAACGCCTACGAGTTGACTCTGGCCAGGGATTTCGTCGAACACCTCGATTCCTTGCCGGAAGGAGAGACCGGTCGAATTCTGTTCGAGGTGGACGGGACGGACCCGGCCAGCGGGGCAATTGCAGCCCAGCTCCGAGCGGCCCTCAGGCGGAAAACCGTGCTCGGCTTGCTGGCCGAGGTAGGGATACCGCAGAGGCCATCAGCCCCGTCGGTCGCCTTCCGGGTTCGGATCCTCTCCGGTGGCGCACAAGTGCTGGTCAGCGGCAGCGATGCGATGGCGCAAAAGTGGAGGGCCTTCGGCAAGTTCTCGTTGCCGGTGGTTGAGAGCCGGGAAAAGACGGACGTCGAGCGATTTGCCGACGCGGTCGTCGAAGGCGTGCTTAATCGCCTGGTGCGTGTGCAGTTGAGTAAGGGGATCAGGGACAAAGGGAAGAGGCATTACCAGCTTCGTATCGACAATGCATCGCCGTTTATTCTCAATGGTTTAGCCGCGGTGGGAACAACCAGCAAAGCGGACGAGATCCCTAGGGTTCTTTCGGGAATTAGTTTATCGCCGCGCAAAAGCATGTCCGTCCCTGCGAGCGAAGAAGTCGTCAAATCATTGGGACTAAAGAAGGGCGTGAAACTCGTTGCCCTCGACCTGAGCGGACTATGAGATGACCCCCAGGCGCTAGGGGGACCGTGCTCCGGGTGATCCGGGGCGGCGGGTGGCTCAACTTCCCCGCTGCGCTCGCTCGGCGTACCGCATTGGGCTCGAGCCTGACGCCCGGAACGGCAGGCTTGGCTTTCGCTTGCTCGTCACGACGGCGGTGGTCCGGACTTCAATAAAGGCATCATGACCGCCCCCAGGCGTGAACTTTATCTATGGTACCAAATAACGTATACTGTACAAATGCATCTAATATTCGAGCATTGAAATTGACAACTACCGAATAATTATCTGATTAAATGTATGTAATATTTTTAATATTTATACTGTGTTTGTTTATTTATCCATAGCAACTTAAGCGGAAATGATCGCGGTGATCCTGGTCGCATCCGAGATTTGCTCGGCTCCCGCGGCTCCTTGAGCCCCTGTCGGCGCACGGCGATCCGGCTCGAATGTGCGGCCGTCGACTAGAAAAGTCGCCATTGAACTTGTAATAATGAACACAGGGGCTGCTTCGTTTCAGATCAGTAGGCGACTGGGTCGTCAAAGGCGAGCAACATGAGCCACGTACAACCCGCGGTAGATTCCCACGTTGTCGCGGTTTATGCCGATCACGAGGCGGCCGAGCGCACGGTTCGGCGTCTCCATGAGGCGGGCATCGCGATGAGCGACCTGTCGATCGTGGGCCGCGGCGCCCAAACAACCGAGGAGCCCGTCGGGTTCCGGGACGCCGGCGATTATGCCTCGGCCGGGGCGGCAACCGGAGCCTGGTTTGGGGGGCTCTTCGGCTTGTGCGTCGGTGCCGCGTTTCTCGTACTGCCGGGGGTGGGTCCCGTGCTCGTCGCGGGCCCGATCGCGGCGGCGATCCTGGCGGGAATTGAAGGCGCCGTCGCGGGAACCGCGCTAGGGGGCGTAACCGGCGGCGCTGGTCGGCTGGGGTCTTCCCAAAGAAAAGGCGCTCAAGTACGAGACCCACGTCCAGGGGGGTAAGTTTCTCGTCGTCGTCCGGGGCGAGCGGGAGGTCGTCAACCGCGCGCACGATTTGGTGGGCAGCGAGTCGGCGGAGCACGTCGACATCTATCACCCATTGGTGTCATAACCCGTTACGCTCCTCCCAAAAATTCCGGCTCTCCACACACCGGCCGGATCATCAGGAGCACGCCATTTCGCCCAGTTCTTCTAAGCCTCAAGAGCGCAATATGTTCGCATTTTTCCCGCCGTCCTGCATCGCGTCGAAAGTGTGATATATAAAAACAAGCGGGCCAATACGAGGCACGTCCGTCCCTAAGCTCGGACTCGCCTCGAATCGGGAAAATGCGCCGGGTCTTTGACTCGGAATCAATACTTTCGCCGGACCACATCCATGCTTTTTCTAATGCGGGGTGGCGGCAGATTCCCCCTGATGGCGCTCGCCTTGGGGTTGGGGATCTGGGGTTGTTCCGATTCGTCGGCTGTCGCCGACGTTCATGGGTCTGAGGGTCATTATGACGGTCGTTTCCGACACTGGAACTTAAGCTCCGGCCCCCTGGGCTGGGCCCCACCAGGAATGTATCCAGGCTTGAATGGGTTCAGCCTTCGCTGGCACAAAGGCTACGGATATGGCCGTTATGCCTTGGGCGTCGGCGCGAACGGCGGCTATCCGTTTTACGGCGGCCCGGGCTATCCCCATGAGCCACCCCCGCTGCGCCGTTTTGGGCCCGCACGACCAATCGCCTACTACGGCGGGGCCGGCTTTCCGGGTTGCGGGTACAATTTCTACCAGGGGGTTGGTCCCCTTGTGGTTAACAAGCCGGTCGTGAGCATTGGCGAGCCCGACGATTTCGGCTATGTGGGGGAGAACGGGGAGACCGGCCCCGGCCGCGACTTTGGTGGCTTTACCGGGGCGTATCCCTATCCGGAGACCTACTTCGCGCCTTACACCTCTGCGGCCGCGACAACCGGATCAGCAAGCGGATCACCAAGCGCGGAAGGTCCGGCCAGGCCGCTGATGCCCGGCGTCGCGCCTATGAACACGGAGCGGCCTTCCTTCCTGCCCCCCGTGGGCAGTGGCCCGCCCCCGGCATCGCGCTGAATAGGAGAGCCGAGCCGCTCGAGAAACCGGGCGGCTCGAGACAATCCTACTGGATCGCTGACGCGACGCGAACATCGGTCACAGAAAGACAGCAGGAGCGGGATGGAATCCCTCGTTCCGGGACCATCCGGAGTCTTTCTCAGGCTGAAATATCATCCCGCCACGTTTGCCAAAACGCTGTATTGGATCGTTGCCTCCGGCCAGGACAACCAGCTCGGTATTGGCTCGAGATACGGCTTACCCAACACGTCAATCAACGAATTCGTCACCGCGAGCAACAACCGGCTTGATTTTGGCGCACACTTCTAAGCGACCGTCAGCAAGAGACTTATGTGTGCAGATCGGGTCTCCGGCTTAGAAGCTTTGATGCGAACCTAAACGATTTGCCGACATATTCCAAATGTAGGGTTCGTGTTTTCCTGAGCCGGATGGGGGGACTTTGACCCATGCGCCGACGTCCGAGGACGAAATTCCATCCCGCTCTTGACCAATTCGAAGAAAAGCAACTACTTCACGCCAGCCCGTTGACGAGTCACGCGGCGGAAGTTAAGGCCGACAGGCACTCTGCAGCCGCTCAGGCCGATGCCTCGTTCGCGCATCTGCCTCACGGCTTCCTTGGGTTCCGCGTCACCAACCCGTCCGTGGCAATCAATTACCTAATCGTCCCTCCTTTCCTACACGTCTTGGTCCAAGCTGACCAGCCGGTGCCCGGCGAGACGTATAACGTGCTGCAGGTTGCGGTCAGGAATGGAACATCACAGACATTCACTGCCAGTAATGGTTTTACGGTGAGACTGAATACGGACAAAAAGCAGGTTTTTCCGATACTCACCGGAACGGAGCAATGGAAGCCAAAACAAATCGTTATCTTCTACATTCTGACCAAAAAGTACTATCCGCTGCCGCAGACATACGGAGGTTTCCAGTTAAACCTGGGCGGAAGGTCGTCGACGCTCGTACCGGGACCGTCGGCCATCTTCCTCCGGCTGAAATACAATCCTGCCACCATCGACAGCACGCTCAACGTCATCGTCGCTGGCGGTCAAGGCAACCAGGGAGGCAAGGGCAGTTCCTTTGGTATTCCTAACACATCGATCAACAATATCGTCGCCGCGGGAACAAACCGAAATGACTTCGGCGGACACTTCTAACCGCGCCCAGGGATCGTTCGCGGCCTAACGGGCCAGTTCCGCGATCGCGAGACGGAGTCCGTGACGGAGAAGAGGCACGTATGATGGATCGATCCGCCTGGTCAGTGAGCCTCATTGCCGCTTTGATCTCGTGGTGCGTCCCCATCACGGTCACGGCCCAGTCGCCTTCCACGACGGTGTCGCCGGCGTCGCCGCCTGAGTTGCTTCCGAAAGATGAAACCTGGCCTCTCCTGCAAGCAATGTTGTCGCCAAAGCGGTACTGGCCCGTGCCGGACTTGAATTCGGAGCGGCTCACGACACTGTCATGCTCTTTCCCCGCGGCGAACCTGGCCCGGCAACTTTCCAGGCTATGGACTTCGATTGGGGTGACCGACATGGCACCACGCTTTGACCGTACCGTTCGACTGACCAACCGGAACAGGGCCCCGTCGGGGGGCGATGCCGGCGTCGCCCGAAGCCTTGGCCGTGAAGCTGAAGAAAGCGCCGCTGGAACCCACGGACGTCGGCCTGCCGATCAACCTCGCGACCGCGCTGCGGCTGAGCGATGCCCGGCCGCTGATCGTGGCGGCCGCCCAGGCCAGTGTATGGGTCGCCGAAGCCGAACTCACACGGGCCAAGGTTCTCTGGGTCCCCACGTTCATGATCGGCTCCGATTATATCCGGCACGACGGCGGCGGCCCGGATTTTAATAAGGGCGTCATGACCGTCAACAGCATGAACTTCAACTACACCGGTGCCGGCTTCTGGCAGAACGTCAATTTGACTGACGTCATCTTCCAGCCGCTGGCCGCCCGGCAGAACCTCAACTCCGCGCCAATACGACATCCAGACCGCGAAGAACGACGTCTTGTTTCAGACAGCCGACACTTACTTCCTGGTGCACCAGTTCCGGGGGATGTATAGCGGCGCCCTCTACGCCGTCGAGCGCGGCCACGACCTGGTCGAGCGGATCTTGCAAATGAGCAAGGATCTGGTGCCCGCCGACGAGGTCGATCGGGCCCGAAACGTGGTCGCCGACCTCGAGCAGCAAGCCACTCCGCCCGTGAAATGTGGCGCACTTCACAGTGCGGACCTCACCCAGGTTCTCCGGCTCGACCCCCGCACGGTCGTTGTCCCGCTCGAGCACGATCACCTTCAGATCACCTTGATCGATCCCAACCAGTCACTCAAGGACCTGATGCGAATCGCCGTGACCAACCGCCCCGAGATCGCCTCGCGACGGGCGCTGTTCTGGCGGCGGAGGCGAATGTCAACCGCGAGAAATATGCGCCCGATCCTCCCTTTGTTCATGCTCAACGGCTTTCAGTCCGCCGGCATGTATCTTCAGTTCGGGATGTTCGGCCTGGGGCCCAATAGCAGCCTGAACCAGTGGTTTGGCCGTGACGACGTGAGCTTTCAGCTCATGTGGCAGTTTGACGCACTCGGGAATGGGCAACCTGGCGCGGATCAAGAGTCAAGCGCGGTGCAGGAGTCGCAAGCGATCATCGACCTGTTCCACTGGCAGGACACAGGTGGCGGCGGACGTGACCCGGGCCCTGGCGCGCCTCCAGTCGGCGACGGCTCGGGTCAGCCAGGCCGAACGGGCGTTGCGGACGCCATCATCACCTTCAACGGCAACTTCGAGGGGCTGAGACAAACGATGCGATTCGAGGACGTGTTGGTATTGGTTTACCGGCCGCAAGAAGCCGTCTACTTCGCTCGACTTATGAAATTGGCCCTCGACGAATATTTCAGCACGGTCGCCGAATACAACCGGGCCGCAGTTCGAGTTGTTTCATGCACTGGGATACCCTGCCGCCGAGATCGCTCTACGTCGGCCCCCTGGCGAAATCGAGCCGACGAACACGGCGCGGCCCGAGTATTCTGCCCCCGGTCGGCAACGGTCCGCCGCCGGCGACGCGCGACAGGCGACAGCGGTCGTCCAGGCATGCCCTGCTGAGGGCCTAACAATCGATGAAGCACCGGCCAGCCGTGCGAAGAGGGGCCGGGGTCCCGAGGCGGGCGGGCGGTCAATCCACGCGTACCGGGATGCCCGAGCCGGTCTTGATTGGCGCGGCTATGGACGCGAAGCCGCACGCGCGACCTTTTCGTCGACTCTGCCGGCTCGCCGTGGCGACGACTCCACGGGGAGCCATCGGCCAGGCTCGACAGATCGCCCAGGATCACTTTTTCCGAGCCGTCGACCGGCTCCCAGGGTTCGCCGTCTTTGGACGCGGACGCGAGCTGGAAACTGGTGACCTCGATCCACTCGCCGTCGCTCACGCCCGTCTGGATCTCCGCTCGCACGCCTTGCCATTTTCGTACTTCCAGCAATAGGTCTTCTCGCCATTATGTGTGAGGGCCGTGAGCGGCAAGGCCCGTACCCCGGGCCGCTCGATGATCACCTTGGCATAGGCATACATCCCCGGCAAAAGCTGGCTCTTCGGGTTGGGAAGATCGATTTCGGCTCGCAGCGTCCGGCTCTTGACGTTCAAGGCCCACGACGTGCGAGTGACGCTGCCCGGAATCGGCTGGTCGCGGTATCCCTTGGCGAGCACCGTCGCCTTGGTGCCGATGTGCACGTAATTCGCGTCTTGCTCGGGGATGTCGACGAAGATGCGGACGATGTCGGTGCGGTCGACCACGTAGATCGGCGCGGCACCGCCGGGGGACAGGTTGGGAGACGCGCTCCATGGCGGTGGGATCGCCCGTCAGGGCAGAACGAAGTCGAAGGTGTTGGCATTGCGGGTCACGATCACGCCGTCGAAGGGCGCGGGGAGCTTGAGGTAGCCCACCCACGCCTTGAGCCGGTTCGCCTCGCTCTGGGCGACGCCCAAGTCGGCGCGGGCAACCTGGACGGCGACCATCGCCTTGGCGAGCGTGGCCTGCTGCGAGAGCAATTCCGCCTCCGCCTTGGCGATGGTTGCTTTGGCGGCCTCCGCGCGGCGGTGCTCGACTTCAACTGGTTCGTCGACTCGAGCAGAACCTGGGGGTCGACGACGCCGCGGTTGACCTCATTCTGCAGCCGCTTGACCTCAGAGTCCCAGCGCTCGACCATGGCTTCAATTTGTCCAGGATCGCCTTGGCCTCGGCAAGGCTGCGCCTGTGCCGACTTGACCTCGGCCTCGGCCACCATCACCACCTTCGGGCCAGCTCGATCCGTTGCTTATCGAGCTCGACGGTCGCCTTCTTGGTCTCGAAATCCTCGACCAGCTCGGGCACGAACAGGGTGGCGAGCGTGTCACCCTTCTTCACCTTGTCGCCGATATCCACGTTCCACTTCTCGATATAGGCGGTCAGCTTGGGAAAAACCGACGTGCGCTCGTACGCTCTCGATGAAGCTCGGCTGGCCGACCACGCGGACAATGGTGCGGACCGGCGGGTTGATCACCTGCACGATCGGGGGCTTCGTGACGGTCGTGAAGTCGATCTTGGCCTCGTGGCCGCAACCCGACGCCGCCAGGGCGGCCAGGAGCCAGAACAGCGAGCCGGCGGGCCGGCGGAACGATGCGAAACCGTGGGCGAAATAACCGGGAACATCAGGGATCTCCAGGGAAAGAGGGGCGGAGTAGTCGATCGGCCACCGCTGAGACCTCTCCAAATATAACGCGCATCGAGGATTTCGGTAGGGAATCGATCACGACATCGAGACCTTCGGATCAGGAGCGGGCTTGCGGGAGCATCGGATGCAAGCCCGGGGCCTCGTGGCCGTCTGGGCCGTGCCCGTTTCCGACGGCGAGCGGCTCGGCCGGCCGGCGACCGCCGCGTCGCACCGACCTCGTGGCCGGCGTGGCCCTCGCTGGCGTAAACCAGCGGATCGTAATGCGTGCTGTCGCGGGTCGTCCGGGTAGATCGACGGCGAGCGAGCCACCTTCCCGCCGATCACAATCGCGAAGATCGACGGCAGCACCAGCAAGGTGGCAAACGTCGACATCACCAGTCCGCCGATCACCGCCAACCCCAGCGGGGCCTGCATCTGGCTCCCTCGCTCCAAGGCCAGTGCCATCGGCACCATGCCCACGGTCATCGCGCCGGCGGTCATCAGGATCGGCCGCAGCCGCTCGCCCGCGCCCACGATCGCGGCCTCGGTCGAGGATGCCCCCGCTCTTCCAGTGCTCGTTCATGAACGTCACCAGCAGCACCGAGTTCGACACCGATACGCCCAGCGACATGATCGAGCCCATGAACGACTCGATGTTGAGAGAGGTATTGGTCATGTAAAGAATGGTCGCGATGCCGGCCAGGACGCCCGGCACGGCGCCGATCGATATCAAGGCCATGCGCGGCGACTGGAAATTGGCGGTCAAGAGCACGAAGATCACGAACACCGCCACCACCAGTCCGATCCCCAGCGCCTGGAACATCGCGATCATCGGCGGGAGCTGGCCCATGGGCTCGACCCGCACGCCACGGGGCGGTGTACCCGCGGCGTCGATCGCCTGCTGAACCTGGCTCGAGGCCCGGCCCATGTCTTCACCCTCGACGTTCGCCGTCAGGGTCAGGTAGCGCTGCGACGTCGAGCGGTCGAACTCGCCGGACCGCACGCCCCTTCGGACCGTCGCCACATCGCGAATCATCAGGTTCACCAGCGGAGTTGACCGACTGGAGCGGCAAGAGCTCGATATCTTCCGGTTTCTCCATGATTAAGGGTGGCACCTGAATTTGGACGAGGTAGTCGAAGCCCGTCTTGACGTCGACCCAGTAATTGAGATTGGTGAAACGTGTTGACGACGTCGCCATGACCAGCGCATGGGCCACGTCCGCGACCGTGGCACCGGAGAGCCCCGCTTTCTCGCGGTCGATGGTGACCTCGACAGTCGGGTAGTCGAGCGTCTGCTCGAACTGAACGTCCCGGAGGAACGGAATGTGCTTCATTCTGTCGGCGACCTAGTTGCATACTGCCGGACCATCGCCAGATCGGTGCCAACGACGCGGACGGCGATCGGCGTCAACGAGCCGAAACTCATGACCTTGGTCACGATATCGCCCGGCTCGAAACCAAAGGTCGACAGGTTGGCTTGCTGCCGTGCCACCTCCGCAGACAACCCTCCCTGCTCCAGCCGCTTGGTGAGCCACGGCACCACTTGCTCGGGCAAGACTTGGCGGAGCCGCTCGCGGAACTCGGCGAGCTTGATCCCGCTTTCCTCACGTAAGGCAACCCGCAGTTGGCCATCGTCAGGCCCGCGCATGAACAGCACCATGTTGTCGATGCCGAAGTTGGGGGCGACCTGCCCCACGTAACCCATCGAGATCTCAATATTCTTGGGGTTCGCCTCCTGCTCGATCACTTCGAGGCACTTCACGGCCATCTCGCGGGTCAACTCGAAGTTTGAGCCGGCCGGCGGCCGAAACCTGAGCACGAACTGTCCTGAATCGACCTGGGGGAACAACTCGGTGCCGACCTGCAAACCCAGGAGCCAGAGCACCAGGGCACACGCTGCCACATAAGCCGGCACGACCACCCAGCGCAGGCGGACCAGCCAGCCCACGGTCTTGCCATAAACCCTGAGCAGCCGGCCGAACAACCCCGCATTCTCGTCGCCATGCTCCCTGTGCCTGAGCAGGGCCACGCACAAAACCGGTACGAACGTGCTGGCGAGCAGGTACGACACGATCATGGCGAACCCGACCGCCAAGGTCAGCGGCATGAAGAGCGAGCGGAGCGGGTCTTCCATGATGAATGCCGGGACGAACACCGACAGGATGCACAGGAGGGCCAGGAGGATCGGCACCGCCGTGGCCCTGTTCCCGCGCAGCACGGCCGTGGCGATCATCGGCGTGCGGCGCATTTGCACGTGCATGTTCTCGATGGTCACCGTCGCCATGTCGACCAGGATGCCGATCGCCAGTGCCATCCCGCCCAGCGACATAATGTTGATCGTGTTGCCCGTCACCCAAAGTCCGACCAACGAGCCCAGGAGCGAGAGCGGGATCGTAGCCACGACCACGATCACGCTCCTTAAGTCGCGGAGGAACAGAAGGATCATGAGGCCCGTCAAGCCCGCGCCGATTAACCCCTCGGTGGCCACGCTCTCAACCGCCGCCACCACGGTCGGCGACTCGTCGAACTGGAAGTTGACCTTCACATCCTTGGGAACGGCGTCGCGGAACGTCTGCATGGCCTTGTGGACGTCGGCCACGACCGTCAAGGTCGATCCCGTGTCTTTCTTGATGATCGGCAGATAGACCGACTTCTTGCCGTTGACCAGCGCGTAGCCGTACGTGATGTCGGTATCGTCGCGGATGGTCGCCACGTCGCGGAGGTATACGTTAAGTCCCATGCGTAACGGAATATCGCCCAGCCGCTTGACGTGCTCGACCGTCGCGTTGTTGGCGACCACAGGCATCGAGTCGTTGATGTAGACATTCCCCGCCGGGATGATCGTGTTTCCCGTCGCCAGAGCGTCAATCACCTGCTGGGGAGCCAGGTTGTAGTCGCGGAGCTTATGGGGATCGACGTTGACGACGATCGCTCGCATGTTCGGGCCGAACGGCGAAATCGCCACCGTGCCGGGGACGAATTTTTGCACCAGGGGCCGGACGATGTTCTGTGCCAGATCGCCCATGGCCCCCAGTGAGGTGATCTCGCTCTCGAAGACCAAGTAGCCGACCGGGACGCTGCCGGAGTCCATCCGCATAATCATCGGCGGCAACGTCCCCTTGGGCATCCACGACATCGCCCGACCCGACATCGCCACGACCTGTGCCATCGCCTGGCCCATGTCGGTCCCCGGGAAGAACGAGAGTTGGCACAGGGCGACCTGCTGGATGTTCCGCGAATCAATCTCCCGGATGCCGTCGACGTACTGAAAATACAGCTCGAGCTGGTTGACGATGAAACCCTCGATCTGGTCGGGGCTCATGCCGATGTAATCGAGAAAGACGTAGATTTTCGGTGTGTGCAGCGAGGGGAAGATGTCCACTCGCATCCGGCTGAATGCCAGGGCGCCGCCGCTCATCAGGGCCACGACCAACATCAAGGTGGTGATCGGACGCCGCATCGCAAAGCTGGTCGGATTCATGAAATGCCCCTCCAGCCGACGTGCTCACGCCTCCCTCACCACTCTCAAAGCCAGCGGGCATACGCAACGGAAAAAACAGTTCTCACGACTAGATTTTTTCTCGGCGCTCTGATGAGATCGGGACTCGAGAACCTATCCGCGACGTCGGCCCGAGCACCCAAGTGGGGACACAGCACATACGCCGGGCGCCCGCCCGAGATTATCGGTGCTGCCATCCCTCAGGGGCTTTCGGGAATAGATTCCCCGTGAGAGCGTCTAACGT
>CAWHKI010000235.1:0-22105 GCA_963829765.1 uncultured Isosphaeraceae bacterium
CCGTTGAAGGCGCTGTCCTGAGGCGGCAAGAGTGTGGTGATGTGTTACTGCCCTTTTATATGATGTTGACCACGCTGCCCACAGCACTGCCCATCTGCTTTCTCATGCCGAGCCTTCCCATTGATGATGAAGTCCATGGCATTGTATGTGGAGAGCTGCCCAGATTGCTGTCTCCTGGCCTTCCACCAGGTAGGAGTTCCCCAGGTGGAGCTCAGGGATGCTCCCATGGCACTTGTTTTGAGTCAGTCATCCAAGTTGACTTTGGGATTAACTAGCTGCTTGGAGGAAGCAACATGCTGAGGTTACCTAGGCCTTTTTCTTTCTTTCTTTCTTTCTTTCTTTCTTTCTTTCTTTCTTTCTTTCTTTCTTTCTTTCTTTCTTTCTCACTCTGGGCGGTCCATTCTCATTGCCGTCCACCAATCCGACCTGGTGGAAGGCCAGGGACAACCATCGGCGGCGACTCGCATACCAATGTGCCGATGGACTTCATCTCTGAGGTACAAATGAAAAAGCTCGGGCGCAGAAGCCGAATACGGCGCGCTCTGGGCGGCGCAGTCAACGTCATTATGAAAAAAGGCAGTAAGCCATGGCACGGCTCGCTCTTTGCCGCCTTCCAGGACAGCGCCTTCAACGTGAACAAGATGAAAACTTGAACGGAGCACGGGCAAAAAAAAAAAAAAAAAAACGTATTGCTTGATCTCTATGGCGTGGGCCCTTGGCAGCTTGCCGGGCAGTCGCGGGGAAGTGGCGGCCGACTGGGCCGTTCGCCGGGTGGTCGCGGCGGTCGCATCGGGGTTCAGGCTTCGGGGCTGGTTATGGCGGCACCGTTCGTTCTCCTCACCGGTCTCTCACCTTCGATGTCCGTGCTGATCGGCGTCTTCGGCCGGCGGCAGGTTTTTTCAAGGGGGTTTATGACGCGAACATTTTCGCCTCGTTGTTCGACATGGTTCGTCCGGAGGATCGAGGAACGGCGGCCGGGCTGATGAACACCGTCGGCTGGAGTGGCGCCTGGTTTCCCCACCGCTGATCGGCAAGGCGTCGGAGCTATTCGGCCTGGGCTCGGCGATCACTGCGACGGCGGCAGTGTATTTGCTCGTGGGGGGCTGGCGATCCTCGCCGCTCGACTCGCTGGCGCCGGCGGTCCGATGTGAGCGGAAGCTGATCTCTAATCCCGTGAGGAGTCGGCGAGTGAATTCCCGGGCATTCAGCAAACCGACTGAAGGCCCCCGCTACATCTGGGTCCGGCGCGGTGACATCAACGCTATCTCGCGCTCATGCTGGGCAACATCGGTGTCATGATCCTGATGGCCAGCCTGCTCGTTTTGGTATTCCAGATGCCGACGTCGTTCGTTTTGGCCCGGATGATCCCGGGCACGGCCGTTGGAGTGCTGGTCGGAGATCTCATTTACACCCTGATGGCGTTTCGGCTGCGCGCAAGACCGGCCGGTCGGATGTCACCGCGATGAGGCTGGGCCTCGACACTCCCAGCACGTTTGGCTCGGTCTTCCTGATCGTGGCCCATCCTATCAGGCGGCCTTACAACGCGGCCTCGACGCCGGTGCAGCGGCAAAGCGTGCCTGGTTTATAGGCGTTGCGATGCTCTTGGCTTCAGACGCATTCAAGTTGGCGTGTGCCCCTTGGAGCGGATGGATTCGGGCACAGGTTTCCCTCGCCGGCTTGCTTGGGTCTCCGGCAGCGATTGCCCTCGTCTTGGTCAGCGTCCTCTCATTGGTGGACATCGGTGTGTGCCAGTCGCTGGCCTGGTCGCATTGGGATAGGAAGCGAGCTCCTTGGTTATCTGGCGGTGGCGATGCCACCGGCCTTGGCGACCGTGGTGGGGGGCATCGACGGCACCGGGAGTGCCGCCGCGGCCGGCGATGCCCCCCAGACCCGTGTTCAGGCAACTGGAAGCAGAGGGAAGAGCCAAAGTGGCCCTCCCTCAGACTCCCCACCCCTGGGCATCCGGCTACGTTTTGACGGCCACGACGATCGTGGCCGCATGCCGATTTGGCATGCCGCCCGTCGACGGCCGAAGAGCGTCATCTCCGGCGATCTGAGCGTCTGCTGGGCCGTGGCTGGTCGCGATTCGGGCCGCGTTGCCCTAGGGCAACATACCTCTGATATAGACGCGAACGTCGTCGCACTATAACCTAGTCTTCGAGGTAGGTCGTGCCTCAAATGGCGGATTTAGAAATGTTGCGCTATCGCCGGCACGAAATTTGCCGCGAGAAGCTGCTGCTTTGACATTCAACCAGTCGTCTTTTGGCAAACATCCTCGCGATCGAGAAAAGGGCCTGTCGCAATCTTGCCACGTACAGGGACCCGGCGAGCGGGCGGATGGCCGGTTTTTTTTGCAAGAGACGGCCTGGCTCGTCTTTTTAAGCGAAGGCAAGGGTGGTGTGAGCATACCGGCGGAGAATCGCATGTTTAGTTCGACCGGCACGATAACTGTGAGATCGGCTCGTGATACGTAAGGGGATTGGTGTCAGCCCAGGAGTGGTGGTCGGCGTCGCGCATCGCGTGGAATCAGTGCTGAGCTCGATCGAGCGAGACTTCTCGAGAACCCGGGCCTGATTGCCGCGGAAATCGACTGCTTTGACCGGGCGGTGGCGGCGGCGACGGCTGATCTGGAGATCATTGTCCAGAGAGTCGCCCAGGTGCTCGGTACTGCCGAGGCCGACATCTTCAAGAGCCACTTGCAGATCGTCAATGACCCCTCGCTGTGGTCGAAGGTGCACTCGCTGATCGAGAATCAGCAGTTGACTGCCCTATCGGCTCTGCAGGTTGTCATGAACGGTTACGCCACGCAATTGGCCCGGAGCCAGCAAGAGCTGTTTCGAGACCGGATGACCGATCTCCGCGACGTTATCTTGCGGATTGAGTCGCACCTCACGCGGAAGCGGATCGGTCATGTCGATCCGGGGGGCGACTCCAAGAACGGTGAAGCTCGCAGCGGGGACGAGTCCGTGATCCTGGTGGCGCACGAAATCCTCCCCAGCCAGGCGATGAACCTGGGAGACTTGCCGATCGCCGGGATCGTCACCGAGCTCGGCGGATCGACCAGCCACGCCGCGATTCTGGCTCGCAGCCGCGGCATCCCGGCGGTATCGGGGGTCGAGGGGATCCTGGGCGAAGTCGCCAGCGGCGACCTGATGATCGTCGACGGCCGCGACGGACTCGTACTGGTACGGCCCGACCAGGAGGCCACGTCGGCCTATCGCAAAGTTCAGCGTGAGTTCTTCAATTTCAAGGACCGCTTAGTCGCCAATCGCGACCTGCCGGCCAAGAGCGCCGACGGAACCCATGTCGAGCTGCTCGCCAACATCAACAATGTGGCCGACGCGCAGGCGGCCCACAAAGTCGGGGCGGCCGGTGTCGGGCTGTTTCGGACCGAGTACTTGTTCTTGACGCACCACGACGTCCCGGGAGAAGAGGAGCAGTACGAGTACTACCGGCAGATCGTGCTCAACTCGCCCAACCAGACCGTCACGATCCGCACTCTGGATCTTGGGGGAGACAAGACGGTGCCCTACCTGGGACGGCGCGGCGAGCCGAACCCGTTCATGGGCTGGCGGTCCACTCGGATCTTTTTCGAGAATTCCAAGCTGTTCGTCACACAGATTCGCGCGATTCTCCGCGCCGGCCGGGAAGGGAAGGTCTCGATGCTCTTCCCTATGATCACCACGCTCGAGGAGTTGATGTTTGTCAACAACCTGGTCAAGGAAACGCGGAGCAATCTGCGGCGCGAGGGCGTGGCCTTTGGCGAGGACGTGAAGTCCGGCGTGATGGTGGAAGTACCGGCGGCCGCCGTATGCATCGATGCCATCCTCCGCGAGACCGACTTCATCTCGGTCGGCTCCAACGACTTGATCCAGTACCTCGTGGCGGCCGATCGCGATAATCCCAAGGTGGCCCATCTTTGTGAGGCCCTGTCCCCGGCGATCTTCCGCGTCTTGCGCATGGTCTTCGAGGCGTGTCAGCGCACGGGCACGCCGGTGACGCTCTGCGGTGAGATGGCCGGCCAGCCCCGTTCGGTTCTGGTCCTATTCGGCATGGGTCTTCGTCGGTTCAGCATGAGCCCCGCGTTTATCCCTACGGTCAAGGAACTGCTTTCTTCCGTGACGACGGCCCAGGCGGAGCGGTTCGCCCATCACGTTCTTCAGCTCAGTACCAGCGAGGAAATTCGATCCTACCTGACAGCGCGGTTACACGAGGTTTCGAGCAGCCTCGAAGTTTTTGACATCAACTGAAGGCCCCCTTGATGACCGGCCCGCGCCGAATCGTTTTTCGGTTCAACGCCGCCAAAGTGTTGCCGAGCACCGCAGGGCTTGATACTGTATCGGGGTCGAGCCGGCGTCAGCATGATTCGGTCGGAAAGGGACTGCAATCCGTCGAATTTTGCTTTTGCGTTTGAAGCCAGGGTCGTCCATTCTCGAAAATAAGAACGATTGCGGGTCGTTTTCCCGGCGATGAGAAGAGAAACGTTTGTAATCGCAAGGGCGAAATGGCGTAAGTGGAGTTTGGTCAGGAAGTTAGAGCTTTCAAGCGAAAACCGAGTCTTGCGGCACTTTCTTTGCTCCGGAGGTCGCAGTACACCGACCGGGTTCATGGGGGCGGTATTGCGGCGTGGCGGGCACCGAGGTTATGAGGAGGCTAGAGCCTGGCGATGGCAAAACGTCCTAGTGTGAAGGAAATACTTGAAGCCGCCCGCAAAGCGGGTGCGGCCAAGCCGGTGGACGACACATCCGCCGGGCCGGCGGAAGCGGCTGGCGGAAATGGTGGGGACGCGCCGGAAGCCGAGGCGGTCGAGACAGAGGCTGCCGCAGCCGCGCCTGCCGCCAGCGTGGCGACACCCTCCACGCTCGGTCGGCCTCTGACCTTGAAGGAAAAGCTGGCAGCCGCTCGCGCCGGTGGGCGCCGCCAGCCGCGGCGCCCGTCGCCAAGAAAGCGGCGGCGGCACCTTCGAGCGAGGAAGCCGCTGCCGCGGCGCCGGAGCAAGCGCCAAGTCGGTGCCTCCACCGGCACAGCCTCTGGGCAGGCCCATGACCCTTCAAGAAAAACTGGCGGCCGCTCGCGGCGGAGCAGGGGGGGCCGCGGCCCCGCGCCGCTGGGCCGGCCAAACCGGCCGGTGCCAAGCCCGCCGGGGCCGCCGCGGCCAAGGTGGCGGCACGGGCGCTGCCTCCGCTGGGTGAGATCACTGATCCTAAAGACCTTGCCGAGGCCGCCAGGCAAGCGTCGTCCAAGAAGGCGAAGGAAATCGCCGCGCAAGCCGCGGCCGCGGCTCCCGCCAAGGCCCCGGCCAAGTCAGGCCCCGCCAAGCCCAGCACGGTTCCCCCTAGGCCGACCCGTGA
The DNA here is from genome assembly GCA_963829765.1 of uncultured Isosphaeraceae bacterium. Taxonomy (GTDB): domain Bacteria; phylum Planctomycetota; class Planctomycetia; order Isosphaerales; family Isosphaeraceae; genus CAWFRS01. The sequence goes on from CAWHKI010000235.1 coordinate 5,352, forward strand.
TCTCCTTGGTGAGCCCGCCCCGTCGTGGACGGTCAATCGCCGCGGCTTCTTCGTGAGTAGCTTGTTCGTGCCGTGGGGGGTCATGTGGATCGTCGCCGCCTGGGTCACCTTCACCGCGGCACTGTCGGCGATGACCTTGATGTGCGTTCGATTCATGTTCCCCAACGTACTCGCGGAGCCGCCGAGTACGATTAAGGTCGGGCTCCCCGCGAACTACGAACCCGAAGAAGTGAGCGAGCGCTTCAAGGCCGAGTGGGGTTTCTGGATCGTCCGGTCAACGCGTTACGACGGCCAGGATATTATCTACGCTCTTCAGTCCGTCTGCACCCACCTGGGGTGCCCCCCGAACTGGCTTGCCGCCGAACAAAAGTTTAAGTGCCCATGCCACGGCAGCGGGTTTTACGTCTCCGGGATCAATTTCGAAGGCCCCGCGCCCCGTCCCCTCGAGCGGTTCAAGGTCACGCTCGCCGACGACGGCCAGATCATGGTCGACAAGAGCCAGAAATTTCAGCAAGAGCTAGGTCAATGGTCGGACCCCGATAGTTTCATTCCGGCCTGAACCTTGGAAACGGGGCAGTGACCATCGCGGTCGCTCTCCCCTCCGACAATAATTGTTCTTCTTCAGTCCGCGACCTTGAGAGAAGGCCCATGCCGATCCTGGACAAAGTTACTGAAACGCAACTCTGGAAAAGCATCTTCCGCCATCCCATGCCGACCGATCGACGTAATCGGGTGGTGGTGATGCTCACCAACTTCTTCCTGCACCTGCACCCCGTCAGCGTGCGGAAGCAAGGGATCGCGCTTTCGTATACGTGGTGCATGGGGGGAACCACGTTCTTCCTGTTCATCGTCGAGGTCGTCACCGGCGTGCTTCTGATGTTCTATTACCGGCCAACCCTCGAGCACGCTTACAACGACATCCTGGCCTCTGCCGACGTGACCACGCTGGGCATCCTCCGCGAGCTCCATCGCTGGGGCGCGCACGCGATGGTTATCGCGGTCTGGCTGCACATGTATCGCGTCTTCTTGACGGGAAGTTACAAGCCACCGCGTGAGTTCAACTGGGGAATCGGGGTCATTCTGCTGGTGCTGACGCTTTTGCTGTCGTTCACGGGCTATCTGCTGCCCTGGGATCAGTTGGCGATCTGGGCGATCACGGTCGGATCAAATATGGCACGCGCTACTCCGGGCCTGGGTGTCGAGGGGCCCGGTGCGTCGCTCTTGAAGCTCAACGGCGTGAGCCTGATCACGTCGGGTTCCGACGCGAAGTTCGCCCTGCTCGGGAGGACGGAGCGTGGGGGAGATGGCGCTCAATCGTTTCTATGTTCTCCATTGCGTGGCGATACCTCTGGCCGCCGCCTTGCTGATCATGATCCACTTCTGGCGGGTCCGCAAGGATGGCGGCATCAGCGGACCGATGTGACCGGCCCGGGAATAAAGGCCGGCGTCGTCGCCACGCCTGCGGGCGTGAACGCGCGACCGGCCGAGCGAGAGTCGCGCCAGGGGGCTCGCTCGGCGGATGTGACTGAGTCGAGGACTGGTTTTCTCTCTAAATCACGAATAAGCAGACTCATGCACCAAGATCTCACAGTGAGCGTGATGTTCGGGTTGGCGTGGTACTTCTTGCTCGCCGCCATGATGAACGCCGCCGCCGCGGCTTATCTCTCCTATGGAGAGATGGTGTCCGAAGGGGCCTCGCGGGTCGGTCTGGCCCCCAAGACGAGGCGACTGCCGGCCTGGCTGATCGGCGGTTTTCTCAGCCTGTACGGCCTGGCCGTTCTGATGGTCCTGGCGCGGGACGTGCTGCCTGGCGCCGTCGGAGTCGCTTACGGCCTGTGCGCGGCGGCGAACGCTCTGCTGGCCGTGATGGCGGGGGCCGACGCCGCCCACTTCGCCGAGATGAAGGAGCACGGGCATGGCGAGGGGGACCCGCTCGAGCCTCCCAGCCTTGACGACCATCATCCCGCCGTTGGCATCGGCAAGCCGATCAACCGCACGCTCTGGACGCTTGATCTGGGGCGTGGCGGCCGTGATCTTTCAGGCGATGGGCGTTACCTACTGGTTCAGCGCCAGCGGCCAGAGCGGTCAGTCCGACCTGCTTCCCGTCACCGGCATCCTGATGCCCCAGTTCATGCGCGATGCCATCGACTTCGTCGCCGGCCCGACCACGTTTTTCGTCGGCGCGACGCTCGGCTTCATCGCCATGATCCGCTGGCGGCGATTCATCGCCAATGGTCTGGTCGGCTGGGCGATCGTCAACCTGTTCCTGCTCTTCTTCGGTCTGTGCATGACCGATTTCGACTTTCGAGACATTGTCACCAAGCCCGACAACGTGCCGATCGTCGGCCTGCTGATCCTGGTCGGCTGGTTCTTCTGGTATGCCCTGCGCCGGGCCGTCATCAACGATGCCCGGATCGCCCAGGGCTTGCCGACCCTCGAAGAGCTGGAGCCCGACAAGACGCTGACCTGGCCCGACCTGGTGTACACCGAGCTGATCTGCATGGTGATCCTGACGATCGTGCTGGTCGTCTGGGGAATCGTTCTCCAGGCCCCCCTGGAACAGCCGGCCAGCTCGACCGTCGCCCCCAACCCGTCGAAGGCCCCCTGGTATTTTCTCGGGCTGCAGGAGATGCTGGTCTACTTCGATCCCTGGATGGCCGGCGTCGTGCTGCCGAGCCTGATCATCGTCGGCCTGATGGCCATTCCCTATATCGATACCAACAAGGCGGGTAACGGCTATTTCAGCTACAATGACCGCAAGTTCGCCTTCCTGACGTTCCAATACGGCTTTGTCGTTCTCTGGGTGGTCTTGATCCTCCTCGGGACGTTTCTGCGCGGGCCGAACTGGAACTTCTTCGGTCCGTACGAGTTCTGGGACCTGCATAAGGTCATCCCGCTCAATAACGTCAATCTCTCGGATATTTTCTGGATTCAGTTGCTGGGAACGGCCAAGCCGCCGCAGATCCTTTTGCGCGAGGCGCCGGGAATCTTGCTGACGCTGGCCTACTTCACCATCGTGCCCTATCTGGTTTACCGCCTTTTCTTCAAGAAATACACCGACCAGGCGGGCGTGGTGCGGTATCTCACACTGGCCATCCTGATCCTGTTCATGGCCAGTTTGCCGCTCAAGATGGTGCTGCGCTGGACCATCAACCTGAAATACGTGGTGGCCATACCCGAGTACTTCTTCAACATCTAATGACTCGGTTGATCTCAGAGGACGAAAGACCATGCCGGCATCCGAGGAAACGTACCGACGCCAACCGACGCTCCACCTGGTCTTCGCGATCTCGTCGATCGCGATGTTGCTCTGCACGGTCTGGATGGTCATGGCTGACCATCTACGTCCCTGGAAGCAGGCCCAGCGCCAGTTTCAGTTGGTCGAGCGCGAAAAGCTGGAGGTGGCCGAGAAGCAAAAGCTGGAAGAACAGCAGGCGAAGTACCAGAGGCAGATCGACGAGATCGACGCCAAGATCAAAGCGGCGGCGATCGATGCCGAGACACGGGCCCGCGATCTCAACACGATCGATAAGGAGCTCAAGCTCCTCGAGGGAAAGACCGAGGACGTCGACACCCGGCGGCGATTCCAGAAGGCCGCTCTGGATAGCAAGCGCAGCATTTACGACGGCATGATCGACCGGGGCGAGGAAAGCGCAGGCACGGGCGTACCTGAGTACCGTCGTCCAGCAGGCCGAGCGGGAACTCGACGACCTGTCGCTCAAGCTCGAAGAGGAGAAGGCGAAGTTTACTGAGAAGAAGGCCGAGAAAGAAAAGTTGCTGGGGGGCGTCGACGACCTCAAGAAAGAGCGGGAACGGCTGACGCGCGAGGCCGATCGCGTCAAGCGGGTGATCGAGCAGAAAGACGAGATGTACGGCTTCAACTGGTACAGCAAGTCGATGGCTTTCCTCCGCAGCCTTCCCGGCTTCGACATCATGCCGCCGGCGAAGATCCAGCAGCTCAGCCTCCCCGAGCTGACGATCAACTACAACTTCAAGGAAGTTCCGCGGTACGACCGCTGCGCGACGTGCCACCAGGGGATCGACCGCATCGGCTACGATAAAGACGCGCACGGTAAGGAGATGGCCGCGGTTTTCCGGTCGCACCCGTTCTTGACCAGCGGTGCCACCACGGTCGATCCGCGCGGCAAGGTGGTTCCGGCCGGACTTTATCTCGACGCGAACGGTCCTCATCCGATCAATAGCTTCGGCTGCACGATCTGCCACGGGGGCCAGGGCTCGGGCACCGACTTCACCTACGCGTCACACACACCCAATACACGCGAGCAGGCCGAGGAATGGCACAAAGAGCACGGCTGGCATGAGATCCATCTCTGGGATTATCCCATGCTCCCCAAGCGATTCATCGAGTCGAGCTGTCTCAAGTGCCACACGCAGGTGACCGACATTCCTCAGGCTCAGGCCAAGAATCTACACGCGGGCTACCAGCGCATCGTCAAGTACGGTTGCACCGGCTGCCACACGATCGGCGGTGACGGCGCCAACGGCCCCGATCTGACCGACGAACGGCAGGTGGGCCCCAATCTTTCGCATATTGCCTCCAAGGACTCCAAAGACTGGGTGCTCAAGTGGATCACCAATCCTCATGCCTTCCGGCCCGATTCGCGGATGCCGCGGTTCTACGGGTTGACGAACAACAACGATGAACAAGATTGGCCCAAGAACCACGCCGAGATCCACGCGATCACCCACTATCTCTTCGCGAAGAGTACTCCCCCCAGCGATTTCGAGGCCCCTCCGAAGAAGACCGACCCGGCCAAGGGGAAAGAGCTGTTCTTGCAGAAGGGCTGCATGGCCTGCCATCAGCACCGGCCCTATCAGATCGCGGACCTTCAGATGGCGGACCGAAAGTCGGCCAACCCGGCTTACAAAGTCGACGCCTCCTTGACCTATGACCCCAAGATATTTCCCGGCGTCGGTGCAGGAGTACGCCAAGGCTGACTTCGGCCCGAACTTGTCGAACATGTCCGCCAAATTTCAGTCCAAGCCCGACGGTCTTAAGTGGCTGTCCAACTGGATCGGCTCGCCTGAGAAGTATCATCCCAAGAGCTTGATGCCCAATCTTCAGCTTTCCGCACAGGACGCTGCCGACATCGCGAGCTGGATTCTTTCGATCCCCGGGGAATGGCCAGTCAAGGTGGACGTGCCGCCGGTTTCGTCGAAGCATGTCAAGGAGGCCGTCGACGAGTTGGTCAAGCTGTATGTGTCCAAGAGCGGCAGTTTCAAGAAGGCCGATGGCAAGACACTGGCCGTGTCTCTGAGCGAGGTCGACGAGCTGGTCGACAAGAAGCTGGGCCTCGATGATAAATTGCTTTTCCTTGGCGAGCGGTCGATCTCGCGGCTGGGTTGCTTTGGCTGTCACCAGATCCCTGGCTTTGAAAACGCCAAACCGATCGGGACCGCGCTCAACGACTGGGGCATCAAGCTACCGGCACGCCTCGATTTTGGGCATATAAAGGAGTATCTGACCGATCCCACGCAACCGGCCGACTCGGAGGGCAACCGCGATGGCACGGACCTTTTCTACCAAGAAAAGGTCATGCACGAGACCCGCATGGGTTTCTTGTATCAAAAGCTCCATCGACCGCGCAGCTACGACTATTTGAAAAAGAGTGAGAAATACAAGACGTGGGACGACCGCCTGCGGATGCCTCAGTTTGCCTGGGCCAACGATCCGGCAGCCGTGGAAGAAGTGATGACATTCGTACTGGGGCTGACCAACGAGAGGGTTCCCGCCAGGTACTTGCCCAAGTCGCACACGGCGCCCGCGCGGACGGCGGTCGCGCTCGGCGAGCGCGACCTGAATCGCTTCAATTGCGCGGGATGTCACGTCCTCGAGATGCCCAAGTTCACCATCCCCCAGGGAGTGAGCGTCGCGGAGGCCTTCACCGACTTCAAGACCAATCTTCGCGCCTCGTATACTGCCCGCGCCAGTGATTACCTGGCCGAGCTTTACCCGACGCTCACCTACGATGCTAACAAGAAGCTCGACGCCGCGGTGATCGAGAAAGAGCTCGGCGTCACCGACGATTCTCACACGGAAATCACGATCGAGGGGATGCCGACCGCGTTGTTTGAAAACGAATTGACCGTTCAGCTCTGGCAGCCCGTGACCATTCGTGGGTACACGTTCAACATCGGCGACAATGTCACGCTGAACCAGACCAAGATCACAAAGGCCCCGGCAGTGGGAGGAGATTTCGCCTGGTTGTTCGCGAGTTATCAGGCCGAGCGGACGGGCAACCCGTTTGAATCATTTTGGAATCGGCTGCCGCCACCGCTCTTGCGCGAGGGAGCCAAAGTTCAGACCCCCTGGCTGACCAGTTTCTTGAAAAGCCCCTACATGATCCGCCCCGCGGCCCAATTGCGGATGCCTCGATTCCACTACGGGAAGTCGATGCAAGGCCCCGCGCACGAGACCGCCGAGCTGGCCAATTACTTCGCCGCGCGTGATCGGACCGAGTTCCCGTATCAGACGATCCCGGAGCAGAACTCGAGCTACCTGGCCGAGCGAAACAAGGCACATCCCGATTACCTCGCCGCAGGTTGGGCAACCATGACCAATAAGGCGTCGCCCTGCCTTCAGTGCCACGCCATTGGCCAGTTCAAGCCGAGCGGTGGCGATCAGGTTGTGAATGGCCCCGAGCTACGCGGCGTCGCACCTAGGTTTCGTCCCGACTACCTGCTCGCCTGGCTCGCCAATCCGCGGCAGGCTGATACCATTCACCGCGATGCCGCAAAATATCGCACCGCATGGTGCGGTCCAGATGCTTGTGCCCAAGACGTTCGAGGGCAAGCCCTTTGAGTTGGTCAAGGTGGTTCGGGACACGCTCCTCAATTATGTGAACGCCGTCGAGCTTCAGCTCGCCAGTGGCAGCCGCGACGCGACTCCGGCTGGAACGCCGCCCAAGACCGCGGGGAATGCACCGTGAGTCAACGGCCAGGACGATGGCGGGGTTGTGGGATCGGATGTCCCCGGGGAGTCGCTCAGCGGCCAGGGACCGCATGAAACGTTTGACCTCCGTCGTGTCGATACCAAAGCCATGATTGCGGGGCTTGGTTTTGGGCCGGCGAGTACCCGTTGGTATTACCAGATCATCGAAATTCGCAATAGGAGTGATAACGCCATGTTCGTTTTCTCGTTCCGACAGTCAGCATTTTTTTCCCTCAGCGCCAGCGCGATCTTGGCTGTCGCCGGATGCGGTGGTCCGTCTGATTCAAGCACGGCCGTGGTCGTTCCGGAACCGAACAGCGTATCCACGAAAGCGCCGTCGAGCGTGGCGGGGACCGCTGCGAAGTCGCCCTCTGCCAGCCCGAGCGCGGCGGAGACCACAACCCCAACGGCTACTGTAAAAGCCGAAGGATGGGGCACACTTAAGGGTCAGGTCGTCTTCGCGGGCGATCCGCCGGCGTCCAAGAATCTCGTGGAGAAGGGCAAGGCGGAGAAGAACCCCGAGGTCTGCGCCAAGGACAGCCCGATCAAATCCGAGCGGCTGCTGGTCGACCCGGCCAGCAAGGGAGTCAAATTCGCTCTTGTCTATCTACCCAGGCCCACCGCGGTCAACGAAGAAGCCAAAAAGGCGGCTGCTGCCAAGCGACTTGTCTTTGACCAGAAGGGCTGTGTTTTCGAGCCGCACGTGCTGGGGTTGATGGTGGGCGTGCCGATTACGCTCAAGTCAAGTGATTCCGCGAATCATAATATCAACGTGAAGCTCAAGAACTCCACATTTAACCAGACCGTGGCCGGAGGACAGTCGATCCCATTCACACCCTCGGCCCCTGAGCGAACTCCGGGGCAGGTCGTTTGCGATATTCATCCCTGGATGACTTCGTGGTGGATGGTACTCGATAGCCCTTATTTCGCGGTGACCGACGAGAAAGGGAATTTCGAGATCAAAAACGCTCCCGCCGGCACGCAAAACGTGGTTGTCTGGCAGGAAGCGGTCGCGAAAGGGGGGTTCGTCACCGCGCCCTCGGGTGAGCGCGTGGATATCAAGCCCAACGATTCGACGGTCAAAGATTTCACGGTCGATCCCACCAAGCTGCTGCCCGGTACCTGAGAGAATCACACGGCGAACAACGCGGAGGAGCGGCGGATGACCATGACTGGAAGCGACACGCCTTGCCGGTGTGCTCGACAACGATTCTTTGTTTTGTTGAGCTTGGCGGTCGCGTTTGTGTCGCCCCCGCGGGCGGAGGCCGCCGCTCCAGCCGCGAACATGGTCGTGCTGGCGGCGATTGGGCAGGCGAATCACGGAACGATCAAAGGCCGCCTGGTGTGGGGAGGCGAGAAAATTCCGGCCCCCGTGGTCCTGGAAGCGATGGGCAAGGCTCAGAAGGATCCCAACATCTGTGCCAAGGATCAACCGATATTTTCGCACGAGCTCGAGGTTGATCCCAAGACCAAGGGCGTCGCCTACGGGTTTGCTTATCTCTCTCGGCCCAAGGCGAACAATCCGGAAATGGTGAACGAGCTGATCGCCAAAATGCCGAAAGTCGAGATCGACCAGAAGAATTGCGATTTTCTGCCCCATTCGGTGGCTCTTCATCAGGACCAAATACTCTTGATGAAATCGAGTGATGCCACAAGTCATAATGTCCGCCTGACGGGCTTCACGAACACCGGCATCAACCAGGTACTCGCCCCCAACGGTCAGCTTGAAGTCAAGCTTGTCGCTGAACGTCTGCCCATGAGAGTGGCGTGTGATATTCATCCCTGGATGCACGGGCACGTGATGGTCTTCGACCATCCCTTCTTCGCGGTCACGGGTCCCGATGGCTCGTTCGTGATCAAGGGCGTGCCGGCCGGCGATTATCAATTTGTCGTTTGGCACGGAAAGTATGTGACGCCCGGCGCGGGCCGTGGGATGCCAGTCAAGGTGGTGGCCGGCGAAACTACCGATGTGGGCGAAATTAAAACCGTCGAATAGTTCGCGGATCGGCATTTAAAAGTCTGCGGACCGGCATGTTCACGGTGGCTTTCGCCAAGGCCGACTCTGGGTCTGGGTCGGTGCGGAACGGGACGGTCCACGCTCAATCAGGCCCGCGACGAGATCAACTCCATGTGGCGCTATCGCGTCGGCCGTTCGCTTCAGTTTATTGGACTTCTCATCCTGCCTTTCGCCATTGCCTCTGAGCTCGTCGGGGAGTTCGGTCTCGGCCAATCCATGCTGGTTGCAGCGGCGGGGGCCGCACTTTTCTATGTGGGATTCGTCATCCAAAGTCGCTCATCTGAATAGACAGGGAAAAAATGGCGGAGAATGGCGCTTTTTCGAAGGCCAAAAGCGCCATTTTTCGGTCGCTTGGGCCAAGGCCCCTAAACACAAGCCATTGATTCAGCCGCTCTTATGTCGGCCGACCATCTTGTGCCAGAGGGCGAGAAAAATGGCGGGCGCCATTTTAGGGCGACGAGCTTGTCGACATGACCCAGAGGCCGTGTATGCCAGCGCTGACGCATCTGACGAACCGCAGCCGACATGGAGATGTCGCTCGCTAAGAGATTTTGAATGGAGGAGTTCGTTGTGCGCGGGTCTCATGACTCCGCACATGTGCCTGACCGAAGGTCTGCTTCCTTCGGAGCGTACTCCGTGACGCAAATGACTTTTTCAGAAAAGCTTACGCCTCGCGAAGGAGACTTCGGCCTGGCACTCCGGCGGGGTCATGAGACCCGCGCCGAACATCAGGGGCCGTCATCAATGAAAACCGAATGAGCGTCAAACCTGTGCAAGCCCAACTTTTCACCGCGCCAGCCCGGGGCCCAAGCTGGCCGGCATACCCTCGAAGGGCGTGGGATTTGGGACGTGAGGGATTTGAGAATTGCGCCTTCGGGTCTTGGTGGTGAATGTTTCGAAATAAGGAAGGCCCGCGAGCGGTTGCGGAGCATTTCAAGGGTAGAGACAAAGCGATCGCAAAGTTTCGCGCCGCGATCGTGGTGCCACCGCGTAGGGGGCCGGTCACCAAGACCGTTTCAATCGGGGGCGGCTTTGCCACGCATTGGCCCCGCATTGGCCCCTCGCCGAAACCGCCTCCCGGCCGGAAAGCCGCTTTGCAACAGGGGCATCGAGCACGTGATGCGCCCCTTGTTTCGCGGATAATCGGCGGGGTATGATCCACGTGGCGTAATAGGAATGGCTTGTCGAGTTCGTGGAATGAAAACCAAACGCGCAATCGAAAAGATGGACGCCCAAACAAGAAGGCTTTGGCGGAGATTGTCCAGAGCGTCGTCGAGGCCGCGCAGCCAGACAAGATTATCCTCTTCGGTTCGGCGGCACGCGGCGAGATGGGGCTGAACAGCGACATTGATCTCCTGGTCATAAAGAGCGGCAAGTTCAATCGCGATCGGGTGACCCGGAACATTTACCGGAACCTTTCCGCCGCGGCGGCTGTTGATGCCCTGGTCGTCACACCCGAGGTGCTGGAGCAATATGGCGACTCGCCGTACCTGGTCTATTACCCAGCATTGCGAGAGGGGAAGATCATTTATGACACCGGTAAGAAGGAATGTCACGGATCAAACCAACGTACCAACGAGAGATCTGGCGCACGCCCCTCGTTCGCGCATCGGGTCAACATGCGGAAGGCTACGGAATTTCCTCGCGAGGACAACATGGGGCACAAGCGCTACCCACCGACAGATCCACGTGAGTGGCTGACGCGGTCAAGGAGCAACCTGGCGATGGCTCAGGCCGATAACACGGGCGCGGTTCCCGAAGACCTGTGCTACGAGGCCAAGCAGACCGCTGAGAAAGCGGTTAAGGCCGTCTTCATCCATCGCGGCGTGAGGTTCCCGTACGTTCATGACCTGGAGCCGTTGCTGCGATTGCTGGAGCAAAACGGCCTCAAGGTTCCCAAGTACGTCAAAGACGCGAAGGAGCTGACCCGTTTTGCCTTGGAGACGCGATATCCAGGATCCGCTGGTCCCGTCAACAGGAGGCAATACCGCCGCGCCCTGCGAATCGCCGAGAGCGTGCTCCGTTGGGCCGAAGCCAGATTGGAAAGCCATGATCATGAGCGCGGTGCGCTGGAAGAATACGTCCGGTCGACTGCCCTCTGCATTCTCCGCGGTGAAATCGCTCGGGGTTCATTGCCTTCCGCTAAACGTTTGGGCCACGGTTGCCGCCGATCCAGACAAAAACAAGCGCGCACACGATACTTCGCCGCCGACACAAATGCCGCGAGACACAAGTGCTTACACAGGCTTCACTTCCGCGTGTCGGCCCTACAATCGGAATTTTCGCTGAGCTATAAGTCTATGCCACCATTAATGTTCCGCGTGTCAGCAGGATAATTGGCACGGGATCGTCCCAAACCTTCGATTTCCAGCTTGACACTCTGTTCACACTGAGTGCCGAAATTTCGGCGCACTTAACCCTCAGTTAGCCAGCGACTTATGACATTGAGCGTCTCATGTACACCTGGCCTGGACTGTCCAGCTCAAACAGGCCCAAAACGCCCCTGTTTGGGACGATCCCCATCGCTACAACCCGTCAAACCATTCGAAGACGCGGGACGGGCCGACGACCGGGGACATCGGCCACGGACAACGACGACGGACAACAGACGACGGACAACTGACCACGTGCCAGCCGATCCATCAGCGGACGGATTGCCCATCCAGCCGCTTGACGGTCATCACGGGGACCTCTAAGATTGCGAAGATGGGCAGGTCGCGCCATCCGATTAAGCACATCGAAGAGGCAATCCAACATGCGGAATCGCTTGGCTGGACCGTCATGATGTCGGAGGGACATGCGTGGGGCTTTCTGCTGTGTCCGGAATCGAATCGGGAAGGATGTAGGGTTGGCGTCTACTCGACCCCGAAACGCCCGGAGGACCATGCTAAACGTATCAGGAAAAGAATCGGCAGGTGCCCACATGGGGGTTGAAATGGAAAATGAGCACGAGTTTACCCTGATTCTTGGTGGAGCTGCCGAACTAAACTCCGCGGTCATGGATGCGCTCTTCGAGGCTGGTTGCGACGACGCCACAGTTTCGAGCCAAGGCGGACGCATCTCATTGGATTTCGACCGGTCCGCTTCCAGCATGAGGGATGCGGTCGTCTCGGCGATTGCCGATGTTCACAAGGCTGGGATGAAAGTCGCTCGCGTCGATGGAGCTACCCCCGATCCAAGTGCAAATGAAAATATGGCTCCCTTTTTAATCGCGGTCAACAGCGCGCTCCAAATATCGTCCGTGATCGAGATAGATCCCACGCTTCGTGTCTTTGTGGCCAAGATTCTCGACTAAGCCATGGGCGTTCACGAGAAGCGGAATCGTTCTGCCTCAACACCCGGCGTGAATCGCCGACGATCAACGGCCCTTCAGTCCAAACCACCTTGCTGCAAAAAGCTTATGGCGGTCGACTAGATCCGCCCCGTTCCGCGTGCTGCCTGTCCTTTCCGCTCTGTCCTTTCCGCTCTGTCCTTTCCGCTCTGTCCTTTCCGCTCTGTCCTTTCCGCTCTGTCCTTTCCGCTCCATCGACGGCGGCGGCGTCGGGAACGAATCGACCGGGATCAAGCCGCACGGCTCCGAGAGCAAGAGTTATCGGATACGGACATTCACCCGATTGCACCGATTGCAGGCTTCTTGAAACGACGGAAGAGAGAAGAGGCTTATGATCAAGTCGATATGCCGAACGATTGAAAGCGAGATTCTGGAATCATCGCCCAAGAAGCGCGTTATTCGGGCGGTGTGGTCGACTGACGAGACCGATCATTACGAAACTGCTTTTGTGCAGTCTGGGATTGATACGGCCGTGTTCAAGGCGAATCCCGTCATTCAGTAGGAACATGGCGCATTAAAAGAGCGTGGTACGCTGCCGATTGCAAACGGAGTTGAGGTTGAAGTGGGTCGACAAAAGGGGCGGAATGCTCTGATCGCGTCGGCTCGTTTCTGGGATGATGAGTTCGCCACGGCACGCTTTGAAGACTATGCCGCTGGTCGGTTCAAGGGGTGGAGTATCAATCTGCTGCCCAAGGATCAAAGCCCGCCGACCGCCGAAGGACGAAGGGCAAGGCCGGATTGGGCAAGGGCGAAGATTGTCTACCGTGAAGGCACGCTGGTTGAGGTAAGTGCGGTCACCTGCCCTGGCAACCCGAGTGCGTTGACGTTAAGCGTGGAACGGCACGTTTCCAGCTTCCCTACGGTCAACCCGCTGGGCCTGACCGGGGACGCCCTCGCGGTTATTCGGGCGATGCCCGCCGATCGGGGTCGAAGGACATGCATCGCGGGGGGTCGAAGGACATGCCTCGCGGGCATCGCTTCATCATTCAGACGGCTGCTCTTAACCGACAATCGCCGTCCAAGATCACCTTTCGGTAAGCCGGCTTCGGTCGATGTGACCGAGACGCCCTCGGCGCTTGGATGCCTCCGGATCGCGCTGAACGGAGCGAATCTTTGTGTGCTCGCTGGTTGCGTTGACCGCAACATGACACAATTCTGGCAATAAGCTTTCCCAGGACGAGACCGCGAGAAACAGGCCGGTTACCACTCGAGATTAGCGGCCGCGTGGTCGAATTCTTCGCTTGGGCTGTGCACGCGGATCGCATGGACTGACGCCTAGGATTTCGAGGAGTCAACTTTACGGGGGAGCCGATAGGTTGAGGAGGCGGCCGGATGACTGAAAATGATCAAAAGGAAGCCATCAGCAGGGCCTATGTGAAAGCGATCGCCGCGGCAGCTGGTTTTGCGATTTACCAGCCCAGCGTCGACGATGATAGCATCGATTTGGGCATCGCAGCCAGCGGTACGAGCGGGTTTGCTAAACGCCCACGATTGGAGATGCAACTCAAATGCACCGCATCTGATCCACCAGAGGAGCCCACGATTTCGTTCCCCGTCAAGCGAAAGAATTACGATGACCTTCGACCAAGCGATCTTGCGATTCCGAGAATACTGGTGGTAATGCTCGTGCCAGGCAATTTGGCAGATTGGCTCAATCATACGGAGCGGGAGTTGGCGATCCGCCGCTGCACGTATTGGATGAGTTTGCGCGAAATGCCGGAAACAATGAATGAGTGGTCGGTAACGGTTGCGATCCCCCGAACCAACGTGTTTTCGATCGATGGTCTGCGAAGCATAATGGGTCGCATAGACCAAGGAGGCTTGCCATGAAAGTTGATATACGGGATGAAGCAACAGTGGCCGCCTTGTGCCCTACCGAGGTTACAGCATACCTGCGGGCTTCGGGTTGGAATCAGCAGGAAAAGCGACGCCTGGGCGGTATGGGTTAAGGGCGATGACTATGAGCTTATTGTTCCGCTTAGTCGCCAACTGCGAGATTTCGCCCTTCGCATGGGGGACTTGCTGCGCACATTATCGATGATTGAGCAACGTTCGCAGGTCGAAATCTTCGCGGATTTGACCACGATCTCCGCGGACGTAATCAGAGTTCGGGCGAGCGAGCCGGAAAGTGCCGACGGCACAGTTTCGCTCGTCGAAGGCGTTATGTTAGTGCAGGAAGCGATGGACATGATGGCAGCCGCAGCCTGCGCCACCGTAGCTCCCAAGCCGCTCTACCTGCGCACGCCGACCGCAGGAGGCTGCGGATTACTTACGCGGCCTGCGATTGGGACAAACAGAGCGTGGCAGTTTCGTCGTCACGATTCTTTCACGGGTTTCTCCTTCGCTGGCGGTCCCGAGCGCCGCTCATGACGAAGTGTTTCCCGAAGAACCCTTTGAGAGACGGGTAAGTTATACATTGGTGGAATCGTTGGCTGCTGCTCGCTCGGCGGCTGAATCGGCGGCGGGTAACGCAAAGTTCGATGCATTTGCGAATGGGGTCTCCGAAGGTGTAAGCGCTAATCTTTGCGATGCCCTGGTAGGGATGGGGCGGCATTTAAGCGACAGCGGATCGTTGTCCGTCGAATTGTCGTGGGCGCGAACGCGTGCTACGAGACAAGACGTCGTTTCACGAGTCGCTTTTCCCCGAGAGTTCATTCCAATCTTCGAAGAGGCGGCGAGACTTTTTCGCGAACGTAGCCCGTTCGAGGAATTCGAGATTCGCGGTGTGGTCAAACGGCTCGACAGGCCCGAAGGCGCTGACGCTGGGACTGTAACCATCGTTGCCCCGATTGATAACCGCTTTAGGCCGGTCTCGTTGACCCTTGGCGGCGTGGAGTACCAAGTCGCAATTCAATCGCACGATCGGCGTGTTCCGATAATCATCGAGGGCATTTTGACGAAGCAGGGTCGATCGCTGGTCCTTCAAAACCCCATAGCAATACGTAACTGAGCCAGTAGATGAGAAGAACAAGGCCGGTTATTGCTATCATCCCATGCCCGGCTTCACTCCGAAGCTGCAGCCCAAAGCCGCACTCCATGTGCTTCTTCTGTTGGCAATCCTCGCGGCGCCTGGCGCATTCGCTCAGCCTTCCAGCGCCGCGCCCAAGCGCCTGGTCGCCTACTACACCCATCCGGAAAAACCGCACGTGCCCGCCTATGGCACCCGGCAGATTCCCTTCAAGAAACTCACCCACCTGATTGAAGTGGCCATGATCATTAGCCCGGCCGGCGATGGGTCGGTCAAGATCGTCCCCCAGGCGGGAGAGGACGGCCTCATCGCCCGCGCCCATAAAGCCGGCGTGCGCGTGCTGGCCTGCGTGCAGGGCGAGGACGCTCCATTCCGCAAGGCCTTCTCCACGGAGGAATCGCGCGCGCGCTTCGTCGGCAGCGTGAAGCAGTTCGTCGAGCAGCGCGGCTACGACGGCGTCGACATGGATTGGGAGGTGCCGGAGGGCGAGCCGGACGAGACCAACAACACGCTCCTCATGCAGGCTCTGCGCGACGTCTTACCGGCGCCGCGCTTTCTGCTCTCCATGGCCACGCCCTCCGATCCGGGACACTGGGGCGACTACGATTTTGCCCGCCTCAACTCCATCGTCGACTTCTACAACGTAATGACCTACGACTTTCACGGCCCCTGGACCAGCCACGCCGGACACAACTCCCCGCTGTTTCTGAGCGGAGCCGATCCGGGACACGACAGCAGTCTGGACGACACCGTCAGCTACTACCTCAACAAGCTGGCCGTGCCGCCCGGAAGATCAACCTGGGCACGGCCTTCTACGGCTACGAGTTTCCCGTGGGCCAGCTCTGGGGCACCTGCAACTGTGAAAAAACCACCATGGGCCGGGACTACGGGACTTACATCAAGCCGCGCATCGGCAAAGACGGCTGGGTTGCATCGTTCGATCCCATCGCCATGGCGCCTTACCTGGTGCGCACCGCGCCCGCGCCGGGGTTCATCACCTATGACGATGCTGCCTCGACAGCCAGAAAAGTTGCCTATGCGCTCACCGTCCGCGACCTGGGCGGCGTGTTTATGTGGGAGCTCAGCAATACGCAACTGAGCCAAGCCAGCAGCAACCGAAACTGGCAGGCAACGGAGTCAGGTCGGAATTGGGAGCATAAAGAATCTCTGCTGCGTTGTCATCGACGTGGCCAAGCACGGGGGGCGGTCTGGAGGTTGGGACGGTTGCGTTGGTCGCGGGCTGGCTTGCAACTGTCTCGCCCGCGCACACACACACACACACACACACACACACACAGAGAGAGAGAGGGAGAGAGAAAGGGGGGGGGGGGGGGGGGGGGGGGGGGGGGGGGGGGGGGGGGGGGGGGGCGCTTGCTTCAAGTATTGGCGCATATTCGTTCACTCAATTCGACGCAATTCTCTCCAATTTGGTACAAGATGAACCGGCTCCAGTAGATGACAGGCAACCTCCATCGGTTAACGAGCC
>CAWHKI010000236.1:0-10852 GCA_963829765.1 uncultured Isosphaeraceae bacterium
CTTTGCGCACACAGCCTACACTAACAATATAACACGCTTCACAAATTTCGTTAATGCACCTATTCTGTTTTTCGTGTGTATTCTGACCAGAAGTTATTGCCTCTGATTGACTTAAAAATTTTTCCGAAATATTTGTCCGCGATCATTGTGCGCACAGTTTGATCGACGGCACGAGGCTAAGCAGTGCGTGAATGCGTGTTATCTAGGCGGCAAAGAAAGACTCGGAAGTGCCCGCAATCCGCATAGGCATCACGTTCCGATACTCAGTTAGGTCACCGAGGCCGCGACTGGCTGGATTTTGCATCGCGCGAAGACGCAGGCAATCTAGCTATAACGACTGACTAATTACCGGGACGCGTTGCCGCAACTGAGTTACGATGACCAATTCACGACGCTCAAGCCTGGGACGGCGAGCAGGTCGCTGTCTTCGCTGACAACGGTGCATTGGCTCAGCGTGAGCGCAATGGCCGCAACGTGAATGTCGACCTGCTGCATGCTGCGTCCTGATCGCCTGAGTTCGGCGGCGAGAGTCCATATCGTTCAGCGGCCTCGCGTGTGTAGGGCCAGAATTCGCGCCATTCGAAATCTTCCCTTAACCGCTCGGCCCGGTCGTTAAATTGGGATTTCTCCCAATCCCGCCGCTCCTGCCGCGCGGCTTGCCATGCACTTTCCTCCTCCGGCGTGAAGTTGAGCGGCTCGAGCGAGTCGAACCAGGCGAGCCAGCGGGCGATTGATGCGGGGTTGTCGCCGAGAATGTCACCATCCCGATCGTCCACGAGCGGTTGATCGACTGGCCCGACGGTCAGGGCCGTTCCCTTGGGCCAGTCGACGTCCTGCGTTGGGACGATCTGCCCATTTCTCCAGACACCGCACAGCCGCGGAGTGCCAGCGAGAAAGCCGCGTGGCGGCGAATGAGCGGAGCGCCTTCGCGCTGACGCACGAGTCGACCGAGCTCTTGGAAAACCGTTTACCGGACCTGACATTGTGGCCATATATCTATGCATCGTCCTAAACGGGCAAGGGCTCGATGCATCGTCTGCGTCCCGTCGTCAGGCCGCCTCGTACGACGTCACCGTGGTTTCGTCTCGCCGGCTTTGCGGATCAGGGCATCGACCTGGGCCCAGAGTGCCAGCCAGTCACTCCGCTCCGCCTCGGGCAGGCTGGCGAGGCCCTCCGCATCGCGGACGGCGATTAGGTCGGTGTCCTTCCGCCATTGTCGCATCGCCCGGAATACGAGGTCGCGATCCCGAGGCGAGCCGGATTCCAGCATACGCGACCAGATCTCCAGGTCGACTTTGAGCCATCGGAGAGCCTGCGCCTAAGATCGGCCGCGGCTGCGGCGTCAGGCGGCGCTTCGTTCTGGCCTTTGCCCGATGCGGCCATTACAGTGGTGCATGCCGCACTGAACCAGTATTCGGGCGCCGATCGTCGCCGAGTGTGGGATCGGCCTCAAGCGCCCAGCCCCAGTATCGGGCCGACGCGGCAAACCTCTTCTGGTCGTAGCAGACCAGGGCCTGGTCCAGCGACTCGATTGGGTCATTCGGCCGTGCGTCGCCGGTCGGCCTGCTTGGCAGCCGCTTAGTCCGCGCGGCCATCCGCTCGATGTGGGCGACCCATACCGCGGAATGCCAGTAATCAGGGACCAGGTTCGCACCCATCTCCTGGACCTTCCGGATCATGGCTAGTGCTTCGGCGTATTCTCCCTTCTTCTGGAGGGCCTTGGCCATTTCGAGGAAGACCCTATGGTCATGTTGCTGGAAGTGCCTCAGGCGTATCGCCTCACGATATTCGCGGATCGCCCCGTCGAAATCATCCCCATCTCTCAGGATGGTGCCGAGGTTATCGTGCAGCGACCCATCGGTGGGATTGGCCTGGATCGCTGCGCGGCACTCGGCTTCAGCTTCGTCTAAGCGTCCACTCCAGCGCAGGCAACTGGCCAAGGCGTTACGTGCCGAGAGATCATCGGGCTTGATCCGGACGGCTTCGCGGGCTTCCGCCACCGCCTCTTCGGGTCTCCTCTGGGCCAGCAAGGCTCCAGCGAGAGCGAGGTGGGTGGAGACGCTCCAGGGCCGAATAGCGACGGCCGTCGCCAGGTGTCGAACCGCCTCTTCCGGGTCCGGGAAAAGATCGTCGCCATAGGGACGCTCTTCCAGCGGTGGGCCGAGGGCGCAGGCCAGCTCGAAACGAACTCGGAAGTCACCCGGATAACGCCGGGCGGCCCTCCGCAACACCTGGGCGGCCCGCGTGGCGTCACCGCATCCGAACTTGAGCTGACGGGCCAGGAGCAATAGCCCCGGCGCGGGCTGGTCCTCCAGCTTGGGATCGTCCGCCATGCGGCGGAACTCGGCGACCGCGTCGGGGTCGATGTTCCCGAGTTTCTCCCGCAGGGCTTCGCGCCACGGGTCGGGGTCGCCCCCTCGCGCGGCGGAGACCAGACGCCGCCAGTCCGACTCAGGACGGCCCGCCGCTCGGCGCACGAAGGCCCAATCGTCGAGGTATCCGGCGAGCTCAATCGGGTCAGTTCGGGACGCCAGCCGCTTGCCGGCCTCGTTCGGGCACGGTCGCATCGAGATCGAGCCCGGCATTCCGGAAGGCTTCGGCATAGTCGGCGTCCGTCCGTTTCAACTCACGGTACACGACCCGGCTGCCGCGGACGGATTCGAGCTCCGCTAGCAAGACCCGGTCGACCTCAATCTGCCGCGCCTTCTCCGCGGCGGCGGCCCGGTCGCGCTCGACATCGGACACGAAAGAGTCGACCCGCCTCTTGAGAACGCGCATCCGCCTCGCCCTGGGCCAGCAGTCCCTCGGCCCGCTTCGCCGCCGCCGCCGCCGCCGACCACCGGCCCGCGTCGCCCGGCGGTGCCGACCGGGCTTCGCCGAGCAGCCGCGACGCGTCGGCCAGGGCCTCGTCGACGGCCCGGGCGGTCTTCGCCACCCGCTCGGCCTTCTGCTGCTGATTCCAGGCATAGCCGCCGCCGCCGAGGAGGCCCAGCAGGATCAGGGCCGCCGCCGCGACGGTGGTCAGCCGCCGCCGGGCCCGCTCCTCGACCCGCTCCAGCTCGGCCCGGCGCAGCCGCTCCTGCACGCCCGCCAGGTAGGCCGTCACGCGGTCGGAGACCGCGCCCGCCGCCCTCGGCCGGTCCTCGGGCTCGCGGGCCAGGCAGTGCTTCGCCAGCGCGATCAGCTCGGCGTCGGCCCCGCTGGCGTCGAGCCGGGCGAATGCGTCGGCCAGGTCGCCCAGCGCCGCCTTGCGCTGGATCTCGCCCGGACGTTCGGCCGCGTGAACGCCGGCTGCCCGGTGAGGATCTCGCAGAGGATCGAGCCCAGGGCGAAGACGTCGGCCCGCTCGTCGACCCGGTCGATCTCGCCGCGGGCCTGCTCGGGGGCCATGAACGACGGCGTGCCCAGGACCGACCCGGCTCGCGAGAGGTCGGAATCCGCCGAGCCGCTCCGCGCCGTGGCGATGACCGTTTCTCCCTTGGGGAGCTTGCCGGCCGCTCGTCGTCGACAACCCCGCCGCGAGGCAAGACCTTCGCCAGACCCCAGTCCATCACCTGGACCTCGCCGAACGAGCCTACCATCACGTTCGACGGCTTCAGGTCGCGATGGATCACGCCGCGGGCATGCGCGTAGGCGATCGTCTGCGCGATCGACTCGAAGATCGACAGGAACCGCGGCAGGCCGTCCGCGGGATTCTCGCGGCCGGCAAGAAGCTTGGCCAGCGTGTCCCCCTTGACCAGCTTCATGCTGAAGAAGGGCCGACGGTCGGCGAAGGTGCCCATTTCGTAGATCGGCACGATCCCCGGGTGCTGCAACTGGCCGCCGATCTGCACCTCCTCGACGAACCGGCGGACCATGTCGCCGTCATCGCGGAAGTCCTCGCGCAGCACCTTCAGGGCCACGTCGCGGCCGATGTCCGGGTCGTGCCCTTTGAGCACCGAGCCCATGCCGCCCCGGGCGATCTCGCCGTCGATCCGATAGCGCAGGCCCGCGCTCGCCGCCCTGATTCGGCGCAACAAGCGGCGGCTCGGGGCCGCCGTCGGTGTCGCGCAGCAAGACATGGGGCAGCGGTCCGATGCCCGACCAATGAGCGTCTCCAGCACGGCTCCCGTGGGCGGCGCTGCCCCCTCGCGGCGGCGGCGCCACTCGAGCTCGATGGCCATCAGTTCGGACTTCAGTGCGGCGCGGAACCGACCCTCGCCGCGGAGGTGATCCTCGAGCCGGGGATGCTCGCCGGATCGCCACGCCGCCTCGAAGCGGTCGCATAGTCGATCAATCTCCTCGGCCTCGCTGGCCGAGAGCGTCGCCGGCCCATTTTCCCGGCCGGTGTCCCGATCCGATGCGAGAGTCGCTCATGCGTCCCCCTCGGCCGCCCAGCGCTTGCGGATGACCTGCCAGCTTCCTCTCGACGGTCCGCAAGCCGCAGTCGAGGGCGCGGGCGATCTCGTCGTTGGAGTAGCCTTCGAGCCTCAGGCGGACCACCTCGCGCAGGGAATCATCAGCCAGGCTCTCAAACAGGCGGCGGGCCTCGTCGGCCACCAGGGCGGCAAACTCGGGCGTCGGCTCCTAGGCCGGCGATCTCGTTCAGGATCTCGGGGTCGGCAAAGTCGACCAGTCCGCCTCGCTTCTGTCTCCGCTCGTCCCGCTCGGCGTTCCTGGCCTTTCGCGAGGCGATCGTCACGAGAAGCCGCCACAGGTCTTCGCGGCTATCGAGGCGCTCGAACCTCCCGGCCGCGGCGCCTCGGAAGAAGCTCTCGAAGACGCTCAGCGCCACGTCTTCCCCGTCGCGACGGCCACCCGGCCACGCTCCGAAGACGACCCTGGGCCAGCCGGGCAATCTTGGTGAAATAGCGGTCCCACAGACGCTGCGACACCTGCTCGTGGCGCGAGCTGCCGAGCCCCTTGATCCAGCCGGTGACCGTGTCGTTGTCGTCGGTTTTCACAATACTGCCCTCGGCTTACCGTACGGGAGTCGACCAGGAGGGTTCCATCTTAGCGGGCTCGAAATGAAATCGCAGGATGATTATTCACAAGATCTCCCAGGGACGCGCCCGACGATATCGGGCCCTCAATGGTGTAATCACCATCCCGGCCTCCGACCCGCCACTTCGGCCGAGATTTTCCGAGAGCAACCGGCCGGAGAGGAAAACTCTTCGAAATTTTGGCGGGTCGGCAAGCGCAGCGGTGATTATCCATGTGAGGAGATTAACGCGGCGAATCTCCCGTGTGTCCGAGTCGGAGGGGAGACGGGATTTTGGACGGGCTAAAGCAAAGAAGAAGCGGCCGTTAGGTCGCGACAGTTCGTCGCAATCCGTTAGAAAGCCCAGCGGTTCCGGTCTGGCAAGAAAATTCGCAGCCATTTGTGACTTTTTGGAGCTAGTCGCAGGATTAGTTAATAGCGGACACCCGAAGTTCGTTTACTGCCGGGGCCGAACATCCGGCATCCGAATTGACGGTCGCGGGACATGCGAGGCTGGTGGACAAAAAAAAGGTTTCCCGGATTTGAGCCCTCTGAGGGACGCAGCGATTTTTGTTTTGGTCGTTTCCGTCTTCTGAATTTCATCTTGATGAAGGACCACGGCGATGTTGTTTGGCGAGCAATCGGGCGGCGAGGGTCGTGAGCGAAAGACACGCGGGACGAACGGTCTGGACGCGGCGAGCGACGGAAGGAGCCGGCGGTCGTCTTTCCTCCCTAGATGGCCGATCTGATGAGGACCGGACTTTGCTCTCGGGAGGTCCGCCCCCTTGACCGCGATCCCCATCGGCGTCGGCCCAGGGGTTCACCTGCAAAACCTCGACTTGAGTCAGCCCGGCGAGACAGGATTGGTACTCGTTCCAGGTGCTGCGGCCGGCCGCCCCGGCAACGACAAGCATCAATGTGGAGCTGGGGTTCGATGCGGCGGCGGGCAATCTCAATCTCCTGGTGACCGACTCGCTTGGCACCCGCTCGGCAGCCTGAAGCTTCGATGGCACCAACGAGCAGATCGTCTCGCTCGCGACCATCAGCGCGGGCGAGTATTACATCGAGGTCACGGGCGCCAATCCCACTACGACCAACGCGTACAGCCTGTCGATCGACCCAGGGCCAGGCAGCATGACCCGCGTCTTTTATGTCAACGACTCGAAGCACCACTAACGACTTCTACACGACCGCGCTTGGCGACGATGCCAACTCCGGCCTCTTCCCAGATCAACCCAAGGCCGACGTCGCGTCGATTCTGAGCAGTTACACGTTGGGGCCGAACGACCTCGTTTTGATCGACACGGGCACCTATAACACGACCGGCCTTGATCACTTCGGCCAACCAGGGGGCGGCATACGCCGGCGCACCGATCCAGGCCGGGTCTTGCCCACCGGCAGCGATTTCACCTACGGCGGGACCGTCTTCGAGCTGGCCAATGCCAGCTTCAACCTATTTGAAGGCTTGGTCTTTTCAGGAAGCGGAACGGGCATCTACGCGCATGGAGTCAACGGGCAAGACTCGATCCGCAACGTGATCGAGGAGAACACGTTCTCGTCGAGTTACGCGGCCGTCGACATCGACGGCGGCAACTCGGACGTGATCAGCGGCAACACGATCTCGGGCGGGGGCTCGTATGGTATCGAGCTCACCTCGGGCACCTCGGCCGCGGTGAGCGGGAATACGATCTCGGGGCGATCGACGGCGATCTATGAGAGCCTCGCCACCGCGACAATCGACGGCAACAGCGTCTCCAATGGAAATTATGGCGTCTACGTCGGCGCGGGTCGGGCGTCGTCTCCGATAATATAATTTCCGGATTCACTTATGGATACGGGGTTGTGGTCTCGAACGCTACCGCAGCGATTTTCGGCAACACGGTCTCGGAAAGCCTGGTGGGGATCGATTCCTCCAACTACAACAGCTCGGCGGACGTCTATGGAAACACGGTCTTCGACAATGGCACCGGCATCCAGGGCTATGGTACTTTCGGGGGGACCAACTGGTCGCCGGGCCAGCCCAACGACGTTCACGACAACACGACCGGCATCGATCCTTTCAGCGGGACGACCGTCCAGTTCAATAACGTTCAGTCCAATGTGACCGGCATCGACGCGGCCAGCGTTTCCAACGTCAATGTCAACCATAACGTCATCGACCGCAACACGGGCGAAGGCATCCTCGCCGACAACGTCAACACGCTCTCGATCACGAGCAATACCGTGTACTCGCCGTCGGGCGATGCGGTTCGGATACGGCAACTCATCGTCGAATGTATCCCTTGAGAATAACATCCTGTGGACCGACAACGGTTACGACCTTTACGTCGCGACTGACAGTCAGGTTGGGTTCAGCAGCGACTACAATAACCTCTACACCGCCAACCCGGCGCAGGCCGCGCTGGTCTGGTGGCAGAAATCATTCACCGACCTCTTCGACTGGCAGGTCGAATCGGGTTACGACACTCATTCGATCGGCTACACGGCTCCCGCCCCCACGCGCGATGACCCGCTGTTTGTCAACCTCGCCGCGGACGATTACCAGCTCTCGAATTACATCTCGACCAGTATCGACGCGGGCAATCCGACGAGCGCCAGAATCTACAGCCCAACGGAGCGCGGATCGAGCTTGGAGCCTATGGCGACACGCCGCAAGCCGCACTCGCGCCCTCATCATATATCCGTATCGACTATCCCAACTACTATACCGACTGGGCCTTCAACGTCGGCCACGCGATCCTCTGGCATACGTATAACGTCACCGGCAACGTCAGTATCGACCTTTACGATTCGACGGGCACGACACTGCTAGCCCACATCGCGACCGTGCCGGCCGCGCAAGGCTCGTACGGTTGGAGTCCGCAAGTCAACGGCATCGCGGCGAGCGTGACAAACCGATATGTCATTAAGATCACCTCGGCGACGGCACCTACCGTCGCCAGTACATCGCGCGAGCCGTTCGCCATCCCGTCGTCGGGCTCCGACTACTACGTCAACGACGCGAGCACCACGAACGATCAGGTTTACAGCGGGTTTGCTGACGCGATCGGCAACAACCGCAACACGGGCACGACCCCGGGTGATCCCAAGGCTGACTTGATCGCACTCCTTGAATCGTATGATATTGGGCCGGGCGACACGGTCCACATCAATACAGGCGATTATGTTCAAGTGCGCAATATCATCCTGAGCAACAATCCGGCGACCGGCGCAGGCGATGGCGCCGCGCGACGTTCACCGGGCCGACGACGACCATTCCCGATCCCAACAATCCGGGCCAGACGCTCACCGTTCCTGATACAACCAAGGTCGCCCTGCTCGACCGTGCCAATACGAATCAGGGCACGACCGTCCTCGAGCTCAACGACGCCGGCTCGGTGACGCTTTCAAATCTGACCTTCTCGGGCGCCCAGACCGGCCTCTGGGTCCACAATGGCAGCATCCGGCTTGACGCCACCTACTTGACGTTCGCGAGCAACACCCAGGACGGACTGCTGGTAGAGGATGACGTCACGGGCTCGACGTTCGATCACCTCACCGCCGCTGACAACGGCAGTAATGGCTTTGAATTCGACACACCGATCGCCAGCCTCACCAGCAGCCAGTCGTACGGTAACGCCAACGGGATCTACGTCACCAACGGCACTTCGGGAAGTCCCTCGGTGATCGGCAACCCGGATCTGGCCCTCCTGGAAGGCAACCTCGTCTACGACAACAGCTCAAACGGAATTGTCGCCTTTTACAACGTTGTGGTGGCCGGCAACACGGTGTACGGGAACGCTGCCGACGGTATCGAGACCGGCGCCGCGACGGTCACCGAAAACATCGTTTATGACAACGCTGAGGGTATCTACGCTGTTCTCTACTACGGAAATTCCACGATCACCGATAACAGGGTTTACGACAACGCTGGGATCGGGATTCAGGTCTACGACGGAACCTACGTCCAGGGCAATGTTGTCTATGGCAACTTGATCGGCATTGAGGCTGATTTCGACAGTGACCACGAGTCGGGCTACTACGGCATGATTGTCAATAATCTGGTGTACGATGATGTCACCGAGGGCATCGTCTTCAACGACGCGAACGGCGCGGAACTGATCAACAATACCGTCTACGAGCCCGGCGATGCAGTGATGATCGACGACTCGTCATCAAACCTCTCGCTGCGCAACAACATCCTGTGGACGCGAGGGGCCTACGACATCAGTGTATCCAGCGATAGCCAGAACGGATTCAGCAGCGATTACAACGTGCTTTATGCCACTCTCGCCGGACAGATCGGCCTCTGGCAGGGGGTCGCCCGACCGGACTTGAACGCCTGGCAGACCGCCGATTTCACGGACCAAGACAGCTTGTCGGCGGACCCCGACTTCGTCTCGCTCGACCCCACCGACTATGATTTCCACGAGCAAAGCTTGTATGGCAGCGACCACGGTGGGTCACTCGCCCCGGTGCTCGACCCCACAAGTGGGCTGCCCATCGCCGCGCCGGGACGTACGAGATCGACTCGTTCCAATCGCCGGCCATCGACCGCGGTAATCCGGCCGATTCGTTCTCTAACGAACCCGCCGCGAATGGCGGGTCGTCAATATCGGCGCCTTTGGCAATACGGTTCAGGCGTCGAAGAGCCCAAATGCTTACGTCCTGGTCACGCAGCCCGACGGCGGCGAAGTCTGGCCGGAGGACCAGAGCTTTACCATCAACTGGCGGAGCTACCGGGATACCGAGAATGCCCTGTCGTTCAATGGCACCAGCGACTACGTGGCGATCGCCGACTCGCCCAGCATCGACAGCCCCAGCCTGACGGTCGAGGGCTGGTTCAACTTCGCCTCGACGAGCGGTACACAGGTCTTGATCTCGAAGGCGGCCGGCAATGCGTCCGCGAGCTGGTTCAATTTGTACTACGATGGAACGTACCTGCGGGCCGACGTCGGCGGACCAGGCGGCGACGGCTCGGGTGTCGCGTATCAATGGTCTCCACAAGTCGGCAACTGGCATCAGATCGCATTCACCTACGACAGCGCGACCGGATCCGAGGTCCTCTACGTCGACGGGGTCGCACAAGCCTCAGGCCAAGCGAATCAGACCATCACCTACGACGCACACCCGGTCTTGATCGGGGCCCAGTCGCAGAACTCGACTCTGGGCAACTGGTTCTCTGGGACGATCGACGAGGTGCGGTTCTGGAACTCGGCGCTGCCTCAAACGACGATCCAAGCGAACATGAACCGCACGCTTCCGGCCCTGAGAGCGGCCTGGACGCGTATTATACATTCGACACGATCTCGGCCGGCACGGCCGCCGACCTCTCGGGTAACGGCAACACGGCGGTATTGGGCGGCGGCATCGCGGCTGACCAGCCAGCGTCTGTCCCGTCGCGTGCACCGGTGAGCACCGTCGACATTGACTTGATGTCGGTCGATGGAACCACGCTCATCGAAAATATCGCTATGGGCGTCGCCAACGACGGCCAGTACGTCTGGTCGATCCCCGACTACCTGACGCCCGGCAGCTACATTATTCGCGTCACACGTACCGACGCCCCCAGCCTCACTGACGAGAGCGATGCGCCGTTCACCATCACCGCTCCGATTCACGTCTATTATGTGGCGAACTCTACTCCCTCCGGCGATCCCAACTGGGCGACCGCGCCCGGTAACGACGCTAACTCGGGACTCAATCCGGCCGATCCCAAAGCCTCGATCAGCGCAATCCTGGCTGGCTATCAACTTGGGCCTGGTGACATCATCAAGGTAGACGCCGGCACCTACGAGCTGTCCACCAACATTACCCTCAGCGCGAGCTCGTATGGCTATTCGATTGAAGGTTACACAAACGTCAACGATCCGGATCTGACGACGATCCTCGACCGCGGGAACACCAGCGGCG
>CAWHKI010000237.1:0-6455 GCA_963829765.1 uncultured Isosphaeraceae bacterium
TAACGTGATGGGGGCGGAGGTGCGCGGCGCCGTGGGTATGGGGAACTCAGCGAAAGGGAGTTTAGAGATATGTGGCGGGCGTTTCCGGCTGCGAAACCCCCCATTTGAACGAGGGGCCCACCGCTTCCCGCGGTTCCTTCGAGGGAATCGTCGATTTCAGCATTCGCGTGCTCATCCGGGGGCTGCTGGGCGGGAGTCTTTCGGCGGTCTCTTAAATTGCGCTCATTCAAAAACGATTTCAAGTTGGGATACGGCTCAAGCCCGCGCTGGCTTGACTTCCGTTGCGCCTGGCGGTAACGTGGGCGCGACACCCCTGATCTGCGAGGGCTTTCAATTGTTGAAAGCCGGAGCGTGTAGATTTTGAATTCCCAACAGCTTTCTCCCGACCGCATTGTCATCGGCCAGGATGATCAGTTCGCGTTTCTGCCCCGGTTTGGCTTCTGGCGAGGCAGCGAGTGATGGCAGCTTTGGAATCACCGACACATCGGCAGGTGCTCCCGCTTCGTTTCCAACCATTGCTGCGCCTCTTCGAGATAAGCTTCGGATCCAATTTTGGTGGAAGTTAACGATTGCGTGGCCTGAATGCGTTCCGCCGGTAAATGCTGTTTACCGGCCGGGATCTCACTGTGAACGTGCTTCCAACGCCAACGGCGCTCTTCACCTGCACGCTGCCCCCATGCAGTTTGACCAGTTCTTGAACAAGCGCTAGTCCGATCCCTGTGCCTTCGTACCTCCTGGCTTGGACGCCGTCGATGCGATGAAAGCGTTCGAACACCCGATCGAGATGCTCCTCGGGAATCCCCGCTCCGGTGTCGCGGAGCTGCAATTCCACTGCGCCGTCGACGGGCTTCAGTGTGAGCGCGACCTCTCCTTCGAACGTAAACTTCAAGGCATTGGAGAGCAGATTCAGAACGACCACGAATCGACGCTCTCACTCAAGGCGGTGCGGCTGTCGCAGCCCCGGTAGTCGAGGTCCGACTCACTCCAGCCGGCGGTCTTGGCTCATCAGAATATAACCGGTGATCGGGATTCTGAAGATGATGTGAGTCCAGCGAAGAAACAAATCTTCGGTGGCATTACTGATCATCTAATCCCTTTCCATTGAGAAAAGGCAGTCGTCATGCCAGAATCTCCTTGATCACGTGACCATGCACGTCGGTCAGGCGCCGGTCGATTCCGTTGTGGCGGAACGTCAACCGGGTGTGATCGATGCCCAAGAGGTGAAGGACGGTGGCGTGCACATCGTAGCAGTACGTGACGTTGTCGACGGCTTTGTACGATCATTCGTCGGTGGCTCGATGCCCGAAAGAACACAAACTCCGCAATCCTGGCATCAGTCATGCCGTGGAGAAGACGTAGACCACGACGCCGAAGCACATCCCCAATCTCTGCGACCAGCGGCGCGGATGTGACAAGGAAAAGCGGCTCTACAGGAAGCCGGTCAAAGCGCTTCTCGGGCCGATCCGCCTTGCGAAGCTGGCGTGGCTCGCACCAATACGTTGGTGTCGATCACGACTAGCATTACGAACGATTGCCGCACCGGGTTTCCTCGCATGTCGCATCAACCGCGGCTTCCCACGCTTCGGCGGTGGCGCCCTGTTCTCGCATATGGGCGTCCACCTGGTGCGCCGATTTCGCGGAGTTGCTGCAACGCCCGCAGGCGCTGTTCGATGCTGGGTCCAGGCCGTTCGTTGAGCACGGCAATATAAACGCCTTGATTCGCCTGCAACTGGTGGCCGAATAGGGCCTCCAGCGACCGGCAGTGGCTTTCGTCGAGAGCGGTGACGTTACGATAGATCGATTCATGTTCCCTTCGTCCACAACGAGGAGAGACAATCGTCTTCCCAGATTATTCAAACCTCCAGGTGAATTAGCAAAGTCCCCAACGCCAGGTGAATTAGCAACTTCCCCAACGCCGATGTCCCCAACGCCTAAAAAACAGGAATGCTCCCCCGCCTTACCGAGGTCTTCTTGCAGCCTCTCCCGGTCCGCGTCATCGCACACGATCTCCTGACGCGCATTGCCGCGGGCCATGAGGTGGTAAATCGCGCCACGGTACTGAAGGCGTAAGCGTCGTGCCATGCCATCCTTGAAACCACAGCCCGCTCCGGATGGCAAGCAAAAAGCTTGATCCTGACCCCCGCGACTTAGGCATTGCGCGGTCTACGACGAGCATTGAAAACCAACAACGAGCCAACCACTCCCACGCAGGCCAACACCAACGTGCTCGGCTCAGGAACCGGTGAGGCAACCGACGAGGCCACTATTTGACCGGTCATGACAACGTCGAGAGGAATGTAGCTTGTGGGGCCGATGTAAACATCCACGTGTACGTCGGCAAAGACCGGCAGAGTGATTGAGGTAATACCCGCGAGTGTGGTCACGGTTCCCGTACTGTAGGTCGAGAAGCCGTAAGCGTCGACACCGTTTTGAACAGACACGGCGGGCGGCGCGAGGACCTCGGTACCGTAGTCGACGCCTAAGCCTGGGACGTTGAGCCAGAACGCAAGCCCCGCTGCCGTGAGCACGAAGTTCTGATTCGTTGCATGGAAGGAGCTGGTCGTCCCGTTCACTAAAGTCAGCCCACTTGGACCGCTGTAATTCGTGATGTCACCCGCTGCGCCGGAAAGTGCAATGTAACCGCTTGCGCCCAAAACATTGTCCGGTTGAACTGTCAATCCGTACTGGGCCGGAGATGGGGTGCCCGGGCCGCTGGCGTTGCCGCCGCTGGCATTCGGCAACAATGGCTCTGGTTGGTAGGCGAATTCGAGAGAGCTCCCCCCGCCGAAACTAATGCTTCCGCCACCGACGCTCGCGTTGAGAGTGCCAGACAGAGAAGTCGTGTCGCTCGACCCCAGACCTCCAGGGCCCACCTGCGATTCGGTGACCTGATAACCACCGCTAAGTGGTGATCCGCCGTCGTAGACCTCAAGTGTTAGGTAGCTTTGCGCCGGATTAATGGTATAGACGAGATCCGCGCTCGCGCGGCTACCAATCATCACGATGCCGAACGCCGCGAGCCAAAGAGCCCGACCCAAGTTGCATCTCATTGGTTTCCCCTTCCAAAGAGCGATTAACCGAAATTTCCCATTTGAAGCTGGCTTGGACCCAATCCAAGCGCGTCCGGTAGGCACATGGTCCTCACCCCATGGGCCAATCCGGATTAAACTGTACCGGCGACTCTAGTGTCTTGAAACGGCGATTGCAATGGAATTCTCCGGAAAGACACATATAACGCATTTTATTTTAATGCTTAAATAGAGATGGTCATGTTGCCAGGACTTGAGCGCCGATTCGTCGCGGGCGTCAGATACCTGGGAATAAGCTTTTTACTCTGCCGTCCGGCCGCGAGTGGGCAGATGTGAAAACCCGCAATCAGTTGAGCGATTTGCCAGAGGCGCTGCAACATACCTGATCGCTCGAAATAACTCGTGCCGAGTAGGGAAGGGGCGCCCGGCGGGCTCGATCGAGTTTCGGGTTTCCCCTTCCCCCTCTAGAACTCCGTACGGCGTCGACGGGGTCAGCCAATGTTTTTTGTTTCTTGGGCGGCACCGCCGCGATTCAGATCCCATGAGCTCCATGAGCGCCATGAGCTCGTCGGCCGGACCAATCGTCCGGCGGACCGCTCACGGACCCTCGGGGCGGTCCAACGACCGGCGTGCGTGCGTCGTCGCTGGACGTGACAAGTTGAACGGTTCGCCCTGCCGCGACGGCGCCAGGCAGTGAGTTGAGCGCTCGGGCCAGCCTCGCTCTTCGAGTGAAAGCGTAATGGAGATGTCTGTTGACGGCTCGATGTCAAGCGAACGGGCTACACAAAGGCGGTTCGAGTCGCCGCCTTGCCCTGGAACCAGCGCCGCGAACGGCGGGCTGCGGCGTCGACAAGCGAGCTCGATCGGCCCCGCCACCTGCTTAAACAGTCGACCGAAGCCCTGGCACAGTTTCCACCCAGTTCGATCGATTGAGCCCCAGCCGCTCGACGGTCGGTGCCAGGTGATCCGTCAGGTACGTCGGGCCGGAAAGCCTGACCTCCGACGAAATTCGTGATAAGAGCAAGCGCACATAACGCAGGGGCGAGCCAGTCGGTGATCGGCCTACAAGTCTTGTCCGGATCTGTCCGGATTTTGTCCGGATTCTCTTTGTGCCGCCATGCACTCTCCGTAAGTCTTTGTTTAGTATAGCATTACAGTGTTAGTGACCTCGACGGAAAGCGTGCGTCCCGGAAACGCCTTCATCCCTGTAACAACCCCTGTCCGGATCTGTCCGGATTCTGTCCGGATGCCGACTACGCCACGGGTTTCTCGGTTCGGACGTATGCTGTTGATGGTCCTTTGCCTTGTTGTTGAATGAGGCCCCAGGCCTCCAGTTCGGCCAATTCGCGACGTGCCTGGCGCTCGCTCACGTCAGAGGCCATCGCGTAGTCGCCAACCTTGAAAACCTCGCCGGGCCTCGAGGCCTTCATAAACGTTGCCTGGCGCGGGGAAAGCGTGAATGACGCCTCGGGTTCCGGGGCCCGAAATAGTGTCAGGGCAATCGTTTCGCCTCGCACCTCCCAAACCGGTGGCCTGGCCCCAAGATCGTGACACGCCGAAATCAGCCGCTGCGTTCCAGTGCCCAACTGTTCCATCAGACCACGCAGGTAGAACACCCGGGCGACGTCAGGATTTCGCGGGTGCGAACCGTGAGTCTTTCTTAATTCCTGAACACTCCAGCCTTGTGGCAACGTCCCTGCATTCCGAATGGTCAGGTGGTCTGCAAAGAGCTCGACTTGCACCGAGCCGCCCATCAATGAATAGTCGCGATGAACGATCGCGTTCACCAGCCCCTCGCGAATGGCATAGAGCGCATAAGCAGGGTTGTCTAGCCTTTCGAGTTGCTTGCGGTCGAATCGGGACGAATAACCGGTGCGTTGCTGAATCACGGTAATCGCTTCTTTGAGAATACGAACGGCCGGCCCCTGCAAGGCCGCGTCGTTTGCAATCTGGCCGGTCTTTTCATGCGCGTATGAGACGAGCCTGATCGATGCGTTCGGCAGCCACTCCGCCGGGTTTGTGGCAAACAGGACGACCGCCGCGTTCGTAAATTGGCCGTTACGGAAGAGGTTCAGTTTTCGCAAGAGATCCTCGTCGTTGGTCGGCACGTCGACGCCAAATCGGACTTTCTCCGCGAGCTCCTGTTTTGTCGATTTCAATTCGTCTGAGCTGCAGTCGGTAAGCGTGAAGCCAGGCACCGGTTCACGCTCCCAGCGATCGAGTTGAGCGGCACTCGCCTCGACAATTTCCGCAGCGAGTGTGGACGTCGCCCTCAACGTTGCCGAGCCGACGCGGACCGAAATCTCGCGTCGGAACGAGTACGGTTTGTCGGCTCCTTGAGGAACATCGACGACGACAAGATCTTTATGGCTGAGGGTGTGAGTCGACACCGAAAACAAGGGTCGGGGGCTGATGTTTTGGACGAGGAAGTCGTTCAACTCGCGTGACCTTTGCTCGGCCCCTTGCACTCCGATCACCGAGCCGTCGGCGCCCACGCCCCAAACGACGATGCCTCCTTGCTGGTTGAGCATGCCGCACACGGATCGCGCCAGCGCGTCCAATGGGGGCGGGGGCCCTCGAATTCCAGGGTCTCTGACTCTTTCTGGCCCAGCAATCGGGAGACGTCGGAGCTCACTTCTGGCCTCCCTTCAGACGCTCTGCCATCGCCGCGTGGTCCTTAAGCCTGGGAAGGTGCTTATCGGCCAACTCGCGATATCGGCGGAACTGGGCCGTGGCAAACAACCGGGCGTCATCCTCGGGTCCATACGGCTGAACCCAGTTGCCTTGGCGTTCCGCCACGTCGGCGACGTCGTGTCGCATCGCAAGCTCGAAAAGATCAAGAACGCGCAGGTCAGACAAGATCGCCGTCGGCCTGAACGTGATCTCTGGTTTCAAGCGAAACAGCGGATTCAGCGTCTCATCGCGATACGGAGTGAGCAATTGGCGAGCGATGGCCACGTGTTCGTGAACCAGAAACCATCTGGGCTTGTTGAGCTCGATCGCCTGCTGGGCTTCGCGATGTGTGATCGACAGCTTCCGCGCTTTCCCTGCCGGTGCCATACCTTGGCAGGATCACGCCTAGAAACAGGTCGCAAGACTCGACGGCATCAAGGCAGCTATCCATCGCAGAGACTTCCGGGTCGACCGGGATTGTACCCTTGTGGGACATCAAGACCTGGTAGCCAAATGTTTCGAGTAAGGCGTAGATGCTCTCCAAAAGATCCTCATAGCCATAGACGACCGAAGAGACCAGGATGCGCAATGGCTGTTTGTCCAGAGTGTTTTGTTGCTTGCGTGTCTTTCTCTTTGCCATGGGAATCGCATTGGTTCAGTGTGAAACGAAGTCTCCGACGTCGGCACTTAGCCCGTATCTCTCATTGTTCTGCCTTTCAACGCCCGTCCGGATCTGGCCGGATTCTGGCCGGA
>CAWHKI010000238.1:0-11945 GCA_963829765.1 uncultured Isosphaeraceae bacterium
CTTGTTCATCTGTGTGCATCCGTGTGCATCTGTGGCCAAATCTTCTTCTGTTTCTCCGGTCCGGCAGCGAAAGAACTTGCCACAGATTCACACAAATAAGACAACGAGCGGAACGGTCACTGCGAGAAGCTGGGATGTGCGTACCGCTTGATGTCGAGTTGAGGCTTGCCGAAGTTGAGCAGACCCCTTGTTCATCTGTGTGCATCCGTGTGCATCTGTGGCCAAATCGTCTTCTGTTTCTCCGGTCCGGCAGCGAAAGAATTCGCCAAAGATTCACACAGATTCACACAAATAAGACAACGAGCGGGACGGTCACTGCGAGAAGCTGGGATGTGCGTACCGCTTGATGTCGAGCTGAGGCTTGCCGAAGTTGAGCAGATCCCTTGTTCATCTGTGTGCATCCGTGTGCATCTGTGGCCAAATCGTCTTCTGTTTCTCCGGTCCGGCAGCAAAAGAATTCGCCACAGATGCACACAGATTCACACAGATAAGCCAACGACCGGAACGGTCACTGCGAGAAGCCGGGATGTGCGTACCGCTTGATGTCGAGCTGAGGCTTGCCGAAGTTGAGCAGCAAGCACATCGGCAACCCCGTTGCTTTGAGGTAGTTGAGGCATTGCGCGGGTCAACCTCTCGTGATGCTCCCGCACGGCCTTGAGCTCCACGATCACCTGTCGTTCCACGACCAGGTCACCTTCGAAACTCTCCGACCAAGATGCCTTCGTAATAGACGGGGATCGGGTACTTCCGCCCCACAGTGAGGCCGCGCTTTTGCAGCTCGTAAGCCAGCGCATTCTGGTAGACCTTTTCGAGGAATCCGGTTCCCAGTGTGTTCAGGACCCGGAAGCTGCAACCGATGATTGTCTCAGTAAGCCGATTGATTGAGTCGACGTCGCGCATCATCGAGATCCTTTGCTCATCTGTGTTAATCAGCGTGCACCTGTGGCTGAAACCGCTTTTATTCTTTCAAGCCCGCTAACAAGAGCATAGGGCACGGATTCGCGGAAATAACATGGATGCCCGCGACGAGGGCCTGGACAGCTACCGACAAATTCGTCGGCGTTGCGCACTTCGGCAGGGCGAAATAATAACTTTGACAGTTTTTATCGTCGGGGTTTGTTGGAGTAGTTCAATTCAAAGGCCATTCTGTAAAAGTTATTTTTTCGCCCTGCCTTCGAAATCGCGAAGATGAGTGCGGTCCTTGTCGCGCCAGGCGGTCAGCTTCATCCGCACGAGTGCTTCGAGGGTCGCCACCTCAAATTGGGCGGCTCGTTCCGACTCGTCGAGATCCGGCAATGTGTGCTCGTCGTCCTGTCGTACTTTCTCGCCGGCATAAAGGAGATGGATTCCACCGCTCGGTTTGCCCCGCGGCCCGTCGACGAAGACATCGATGTCGAAACGCTCCGTGTGACTCCTTTGATCATCATCGACACACACGAGGTGTGGCGACGCCGGAAAAAAGACAACGGCTCGAGACTGAAGTGATTTGATCGGGGGTATGACACGACGGAAGACGTGGATCGCCTCGGTCGCCGGGTCTCGGACGGGGATCGGTCGGAATGTGTGCCAGAACAGCTCGGGGCGGAACAAGTCATCCCAGTACGTCTTGAGAACAGCGATGTGTTCGTAGCGGAACCGTCCGTCGCGAGGAGACTCGAGGTCGGGCGCAAGGACCTTGGCGCCGGGACCGAAGGCGAAGATGAAATCAGGCAATTCCACCCCGTGGAAGAAATGGATCGGCGGGAGGCCCTTGAACTGAGGCGCCGGGGGTGGCCTGAACTGCCACGCGTAGATGGCCCTCGGGGCGTGGAACATCAGGGGATAGACCATGTGCGGAGGGCGGACGTAGACCGAGCAGCCGGGCGGGACGTTGGCGTTGATCCATTGGGCGGCCGTGGTGTAAGGGTCGCCGGGCGGTCGGGCCAGTTCTTCGACATACGATGCAATGGTCGACCTCAAACCCCAATCAAACATTGGCCCCCCGTGGAACAGGTTTGTCCCAAAGACAACCATTCCCAGCAACGCGGCCGGGATCGGCTTGGGGCAGATCACGCGCAGGCAGAGGACGCCGATCACCATACAGAGGGGGATCATTGCCGCCAGGTATCGGACATCCGCGATCCAAGTCAAGGCGACAGCCGCCTGCGGTGACGCGATCGTGACAACGACCACATAAATAAACGCGGCTAATGGGAGACGGAGGAGCCAGACTCGCCGAGTGCGGGCGTATAGGAAGGGGGCCAGCACGATCAAAAGCGCCAGACCGAATTCACACCGGTTCAGGTCGCGCCAATTGCACCAAAAAAGGGCCGCCTTGTCGGTGAGCCAGCTCGGTGTCTGATAATCGACCAGGCTCTTGCCGAGGGGGTTCCACACCAGGACGATCGGCGCCCCGATGAGCACCTGGGGAAGAATGAGCCAGAGCCAGTCGCCGGGCGTGAGAGGACGTCGCTTCCGGCCCCAAATCAGATAGTCTGCCGCCAGGCAGGCGTAGAGCGCGGCATAATTCAGGTAGTTCGCAGACAGCAACACGACCGACAGCAATGCAAAGCCGACCACCGAGCGCCTACGGCCGCCCCAGAAAAAGTAAAGCAAACCCAGGGCTGACGTCGTCAGGATCGCGGGAGCGTAATAGCGGCACTGCCGGCAGTAGAGGAAGAACGAGACATTGCCCAAGATCGCCTCGGCCATCAAGATCCAGGTCGTCAAGTCGGCGTGAGCTCTTTTCAGCCCAAATAGGAGCACGGCGACGCTGGCCAGCCCGCACAGGGCAAATGGCAAGCGGCCTGCCCATGCAGTTTGGCCCAAGAGCCCCAACGAGGGTGCAGCGAGGTAGAATCCCAGTGGCGGCGTGTATCGCTCGCGGAGGCCGACCAGCGTGGCGCCATTCAGGTAACCCACAATGTTGTCGCCGATCACGGCGGTCGTGTCGCCCGTTCGCCAGACGCCCAGCGCATGCAGCGCATTGATCGCCTCGTCATCCCAGAGCGCGTAGTGCCCTAAGCGGGCGAAGATTAAGATCGCGGCCCCGACCAACACGGCGAGGGCAATCGCTCGCTTGATCCAACATTCCCCCATCGCCGGGGCCGCCGCGATGGGTGCCTCGCAGTCGTTTGTCATGTTCATCGGGCGGCTTGCGGGATCCAACCCTCTTCCGTTGCTCGCCGTCGAAGGCCCCCGTCGCGTCATCGTTCCGATTGATGCGGGGCGTTCGCCAACAATTTCTATTATGGCACCTTGGATGACACCAC
The DNA here is from genome assembly GCA_963829765.1 of uncultured Isosphaeraceae bacterium. Lineage (GTDB taxonomy): Bacteria > Planctomycetota > Planctomycetia > Isosphaerales > Isosphaeraceae > CAWFRS01. The sequence goes on from CAWHKI010000238.1 coordinate 3,252, forward strand.
GGGAAGAGCACACGTCACCGCGCGGCGAGCTTGTCGAGCTGACCTTAGCGTTATCATCACCATGTCCGCATCGTGTTCAATACCAAGAGCTCGCCTCTGTGTTTGCGCCCTGGGTCGATCGGCGGCGCGACACGGCGGAAAACGTGGATTGCTCTGGTCGCGGGGTCTCGGACAGGGATCGGTCGGAACGTGCGCAAGAACAGCTCGGGACGAAACATATCTTTCCAATACGTATCAAGCACGGCGGTGTGCTCGTAGCGGTGCGTCGTATCGCCAGGGGACTCGAGCTCGGGTGCAAGTTCGCGGTCGCCGGGACCGAAAATGATGACGAAATCAGGCATTTCCATCCCGCGGAAGTGGATCAGGGGGAGCCCCTCGAACTGAGGCGCGGGGGCGCCGCGAACTGCCAGGCGTAGAGGGCCCTCGGGGCGTGGAACATCAGGGGATAGACCATGTATTCGGGCGCGACGAAGACCGAGCATCCAGACGGAACGTTGGCGTTAACCCAATGGGCGGTCGTGGTGTAGGGGTCGCCAGGCGGTCGGGCCAGCTCTTGGACATACGATACGATGGCCGATCTCAAACCCCCATCGAACATCGGAACCCAGTGCAAGAGGCTCGTCCCAAAGACGACCATGCCCAGCAAAGCGGCCGGGATGGGCTTGGGGGCGATCTCGCGGAGGCAGAGGACACCGATCATCATGCAGAGGGGGATCATCGGTGCCAGGTATCGAACATCGGCAACCACGCTGCTCAGGCTGAGCGGCTGTGGCGAGGCGATCGTAATGGCGACCACGTAGATGAACGCGCCTAAGGCGAGGCGAAGGAGCCCGCCCCCCCGAGTGCGGGCGTGGAAGAGGGGGGCCAGCAGGATCAAAGACACCACGCCGAATTCACACCGGTTTAGGTCACGCCAATTCCACCAGAAGAGGGTCGCCTTGTCGGCGAACCAGTTGGCTGTCTGATAATAGACTTCGACCTTGCCGAGGGGATTCCAAACCAGGACGATCGGCGTCCCGAGGAGCACTTGGGGAAAAACGAGCCTGAGCCAGTCGCCGGCCGTGAGCGGGCGTCGCTGCCGGCCCCAGATCAGATAGTCCGCCGCCAGGCAGGCATAAAGCGCTACATAATTCAGGTAGTTCGCGGCCAGCAGCACGACCGAGAGCAGGGCGAAGGCCGCCACCGAGCGCTTGCGGCCGTCCCAAAAGACGTAGAGCAAGGCCAGGGCTGATGTCGCCAGGATGGCGGGAGCGTAATAGCGGCACTGGCGGCAGTAGAGGAAGAACGAGACATTGCCCAAAATCGCCTCAGCCATCAAGATCCAGGTCGTCAAGTCGGCGTGAGACTTTTTCAGCCCAAGTAAGAGCACGGCGACGCTGGCGAGCCCGCACAGTGCGAACGGCAATCGGGCCGCCCACGCGGTCTGGCCCAGCAGGCCCAACGATGGCGCGGCCAGGTAGAATCCCAGGGGCGGAGTGTGTCGCTCGCGCAGGCCGACCAAGAGTGAGCCATTCTGGTAACCCAGGATGTTGTCGCCGATGACGGCGGTCGTGTCGCCCGTTCGCCAGACGCCCAGCGCGGGCAGCGCCGTCAGCGCTTCGTCATCCCAGAGCGCGTAGTGGCCCAGCCGGGCGAAGAGTAAGATCGCCGCCCCGACCAACACGGCGAGGGCGATCACTCGCTTGGTCCAACACTCCCGCATCGCCGGGGCCGCCGCGATGGGTGCCTCGCTGTCGTATGTCATGTTCATGGGGCGGCTTGCTCGATCCAACCGTCATCGGTTGCACGCCGTCGAAGGCCCCCGTTACGACATCGCTCCGATTGATGCAGGGCGTTCGCCAGCGATTTCTATTGTGGCACCTTGGATGACACCATGGGAAGAGCAAATCTCCCGATCGCTCATCCCCTGTTGCGTCCAAGATCAAGGGCGTGCTTCAGTCGGGGCGTTTTGTGGGGAAGATCGGTGTCGGTAGGGGTAACTTTGCCCGGTAGAGCAAGAGCCGGGAGCGATATGTGCCAGGATCGCGGCGACGGGGCCGAAGGCGACGACGAAATCTGGCGACTCCGTCCCATTGAAGAGACATTGCCCAAGATCGCCTCGGCCATCAAGATCCAGGTCGTCAAGTCGGTGTGACACTTTTTCAGCCCAACTAAGAGCAAGGCGACGCTGGCGAGCCCGCACAGGGCAAATGGCAATCGGGCCGCCCACGCATTCTGGCCCAGCAGGCCCAACGATGGTGCGGCCAGATAGAATCCCAGGGCGGCAGGTAGGCACTCGCGCGAGCCGGTAAGGGTGGCGCAATTCTGGCAAGCCACGATGAGGGGCAAACCCGCGAATTACCCGTCCCTACTTGCGTTTCCTATCAAGGACGAGTTCCAGGCGGAGCGGGCCGCGGAGCTACCTGATGGTAGGGCCTTTTGGCCCGATAGAGCGCCAGCCGCGAGCGATGGTCGGCTTTCTGCCGCTCGTCCCTCAGGAGTTCGATCGCCCTCAACTGCCACTTTACCGCCGCGTCGAAGTCGCCGGCCTCGGCCTGCGCGGCGGCAAGCGTATCGAGAACGACGGGAATTTGCCAGTGCGTCAACTCGCAAGCCCGGGTGGCGAATTGAACCGCCCGCTTGCCGTCGCGGAACTTTGGTTCGGGACAAGCGGCCATGTGCAGCGCAGATCGCGTTGTACGCGTTCGGGTCGCCGGGTTGGAGCCGTATGGCCTCGGTGAACTGAGCCCTCGCCGCCTCGTAGTTGCCGCGATGCAAGAAGAGGATGCCCAGATTGTTGTGTGCTTGGATATTGCCGGGTCGGAGCCGTACCGCTTCCGTGAAATGAGCTTCCGCCTCGGCATACCTCCCCTGGCGGGAGAGGATCGCCGCCAGGCTGTTGTGGGCATCGGAATAACTGGGATCGAGCCGTCAGCGCTTCGGTGAAATGGGCCGTCGCCTCCTCGAGCTTTCCCTGGGCATAGCAGACGGCGCACCAGGTGGTTTTGAATCAATGCCTTCGATTGTCCCCAACGGGCCCAAGCATGGCCCCAGAGCGGGCCGTAGACGACAATCAGGGCTGCCGGAATCGCAGCCAGCCGGATGCGCCGATTCCAGTCCGGCCGCGTTTCTCGATTCGGAATCCCAGCCTCGCCCACCTGCGTCGCCCTTTTCTCACAAACTCATCGTTGTCAGTACATTACCAGTGAGCCGCATTCATCAATCGGTGAGTGGAACGACGGCGTCGAGGGACGGGCGGTCATGCCCGATTCAGCGCTGTCTATCCGCTTGACTTTGATCCAATTCAGAGAGGTCGTGGCTGGGCTCGGCCTAGAACCGATCGCGACATCGGAGTAAACGTGACTGTAAACCTCGCTCGCCGCCGCGCAGCTCGCGGTGAAAACTCGCGGTGAAAACTCGCGCTGAAAACTGTCGTCATTTTTTCAACGACCCAAAAAAACGGCTAGGAATATCGGCGGACAGAGCCGCCTCCTACACGAACTGTAGGAGGGAGCTCCGTCTCCCGATCCCCGTGCTAGCCCTGTGTCGGGCCGTTGCATTTTTTCGACCCTTGCCCGCCCGGTTCGTGGAATCTCATCCGATGATGTATAAGGCCACACACGGTACGAGGTTGAAGAGCAAAATGCCCAGCTTATAGAGCGCGATCCCGGCCAGGTTGAATATGTCGAACTGGTCGGCGGAGAGACGAGCCCATTTACCGTACCACCATCGCAACGTCTCGTGCGCGACCAGAAAGACCACGGCCCAGAGGAGCAACACTCCGTAGTTGATGACGGTGCACCAAAGAAAAAAGCCGCGTGCCATCTCAATATTCATCTCTCGGTCTCCTTCGACATCATGATTCTCCGAGTCTACTGTAATCTCTCCGGTAGCGGCGGGAATGGTCGCATATTTGTCTAAGATTCTGCACTTGTACGAAACCATCGCATAGGCTATCGTCGCGATTCACGCATTTCTCGACGAGCCGGAAGGCCCTGCATCTCGACCCGAAACACATATCTCAGCTTCGGTTTCCTGACGGTTCCACCAAGAACGCCAGCGAATCCCAAGGAAAGGACTCGCAGATGGCCCGCAAAATCCCCTTGCGCGTGGAGCGGCTCGAAGTCAGAGAGTTGCTCTCGAACCTGGCTTATAGCGTGACAACGGACAAGTCGACCTACCAGGTCGGTCAACCCGTTCAATTGACCTTTACCGAGACCAACACCTCCACGCAGCCCGTAACGGTCACCGACGGCCCAAGTATCGACGGCTTCACCGTGTCGGAAAACGGCACCACGATCTGGCAGTCGAACTCGGGGGTCAACCCCATGCACGTCGAGCAGGATACGCTGCAACCGGGCCAATCCCTGACCGAAACCACGAAGTGGGATGGCGAACCGAGTGCCAGCCCCTCGGTCGCCGCAACGGGCACGTTCACCGTCACCAACCAGTTGGCGCCCCAGGCGGCGAGCGCATCGTTCCAGATCGCGTCGCCCGTCATCTACAGCCTCACGACCAACCAATCCAGTTACCAGGTGGGTCAGCCGATCCAGTTGTCTTTCACCGAGACAAACCCGTCCGCCTCGGCCGTTTCCGTCACGGTCGATCCCCCCAATTTCAGCATCACGCAGGGAGGGAACTCCGTCTGGATGTCCAACAGCAGTGCGCAGTCGCAACCAGCGACCACGGAAGTGTTGTACCCCAATCAATCGATCACACAGACAGCCACCTGGGACGGCACCAGTAACTGGTTGGGGCAGTCGATCAATAACTGGGGTACGTTCGTCGTCTCTAACCCCAATGCGCCGCAGGGGACGACCGCGACATTCCAGATCGCGTCGCCGCTCGCGACGACCGTGTCGACAAACCAGTCAACCTACGAGCCTGGCCAGCCGATCGTCATGAGTTTCCAGCAGACAAACACCAGCGACCAGACCGTCGCTTTCCTCACGGGGGCGACCAGCTTTAGCGTACAACAAAACGGCAGCTGCTGTTTATTCAGCGACCACGCCCCAGGTGACCGGCCTCGAGACACTTGCGCCGGACAGTCTTTGACCCAAACAGCCAACTGGAACGGCATACCCGCGGGTAGCTCGACGAACACTCCGATCACCGGCTCGTTCGTTGTCTCCAATACCAATCCCGGCCAGGGTGCGACCGCCAGCTTCGAAATCTCTACCCCCGTGACACCGACACCGACCGCCGGCTCCCACCCCAACGCCGACTCCCACGCCGACACCCACACCCACGCCCACACCGACTCCAACACCGCACAGCGACGCCCACACCGACAGCGACAACAACTCCCACGCCAACCCCCACAACCACCCCCACGGTCGCGCAAGCACTGGTTGCATTGCCTTTGGAGCTCGCTCTCACAACCGGCCGCGCAAGTTACCGGAGAGGCAAGCCGGTCCGCCTTATCTTGACGCTGACCAACACGGGCGCTTTGACCGCCAGCCTCACTCCTAACCCCGCCGCTGACGGAATCACCGTGAGCCGAGGCTCTACCATCATTTGGCGGGCGGCGCGGTCCATCGGCTCCGCTAGCTCTCCGCTGACGCTCGAGGCCGGCACGAGCACCCGATTAACCACAACCTGGAACGGAACGAACAACCAGAGGGGACCGAAACGGTTGCAGCCCGGCCTTTACACGATCGAGGCGACGGAAGGGGGTTACACGGCGAGCACGACCGTGACCATCATTGGTTAGCTGGTCGACGCCCTGTTAACTCCTCGACCAGGCGATCCGCTTGGTAGATCGCCCGGAGGGCCTCAATGATGGCGCGTGAGTCGACCGAGACGGCCCGCGCGACCTTGTCGTCGTAGCCGAAGTCGAGTACCAGTGACTGGATGTTCCCGTCGAAAATCAGGCCGACGACTTCGTTGGCCCGATTCACGACCGGGCTTCCGGAATTGCCGCCGATGATGTCGGCCGTGGATACAAAGTTAAGGGGCGTGTCCAGTTTTAGCTTTCCCGCGTCGCGGGCGGCGAACCAGCTCTTGGGAAGCTGGTAAGGAGGCGTGTCGCCGTGGGCTTTCGCATGAGCGAAAGCCCCCTCGATCGTCGTGAAAGCGGGGATTTCGCGACCGTCGGCCGTGTAGCCCTTGACGGTGCCAAACGCCAGACGAAGAGTGAACGTCGCGTCGGGGTAAATAGCAGCCCCTTTCTCGTCAAAGAGGGCCTTGGCGATCAGTGCGTAGTTGGTCCTCTCGACCCCCTCAACCTGGTCTTCGTGAATCTTGCGAACGGCCCGCGCCTCGGCATCGACGGCCAGGGCGAGCTTGATCATCGGATCGTGACACGCCTCGATCGCCCCCAGACCGCCCTCGGCGAGCTTTCGCCGATAACTAACATCGGCGATCTTCGATCCCTCGACGAACTGCTTGGCCGCTTCGGCCGGAGAGCGACCGTGCAAAACGCGCTGGACCAGGGGGTCGCCGGCCATGACTTGTTCCCAGTCCGCCAACGACCGCGACAGCTTCGCCTCTTCAAACTCAGGGTAAATGGGGGCCTCGGAGAAGATTTTCAGCTCCAGCGATTTGAGGCCCGATTCGCGATATTCCTCCAGCCTCTCGGAGTTTGGCTTGGCTTTTTCCTCGGCCAACCTCACGAGGTGACGACCGATGCTGAAGAGATCCGAGCCAAAGGCAATTCCGCGCTCGAGATAGAAGTAAGGTTTGACGATCTTGGCCGCGACCTTATTAGCCTCGGCGATCTTATCCCAGCGCCGGCACGCTCCGCAGCGTGCTTGGATGACGACGATTGAACCTTGGAGCGCAGATCGGCCTCAGCTTCCGTCTTGCGGCGCATGAACGATGGGTCACGCAGTCCGTCGAGCCCGCCGATCCGCGCCTTCCGGCTGTTCTGCACGCTGAACAGGTCCTCTTTCGACTGCCGAAACGCTTCGGGACCGCGGCGGCCATATTCCAAGAGAAACGCTTCCATCTTCTTCAATGCGTCGAGCCGGAACGGCAGTTCAACGTCGCGCAGATACTCGAGGCTGGCCAAGGTATTAAGCCGGTCCGTCCGGCCTGGATGACCGGCGACAAAAACAAGGTCGCCTTCTTTTGAGCCGGCTTCGCTCCACTTGAGGTAATGTTCGATCCTGGCGGGCTTGTCGTTCTCGTAGGCGCGGAAGAAGCAGACGTCGAGATCGTATCGGGGATACTCGAAATTGTCGGGGTCACCGCCGAAGAAGGCAATGTCGAATTCAGGCGCGAAAACGAGCCGCACGTCAGTGTACTTTTTGTACGTGTACAGGTGATATTGTCCGCCTTGATACAACGTGACGACATCGTTGCGGAGCCCATTTTTCTCGGTGGCTTCTTTCTCGATCTGGGCCATCGCTTGTCGGCGCAATATGGCGGCCTTGGCGTCGTCCAGGTTCGGCGCAATGTCACGGTTCACCCGTTCGGTCACATCTTCGATCGCGATCAGGGCATTGAGCTCGAGGTCGGGGGACTTGGCCTCTTCTTGGTAGCTCTTGGCGAAGAAGCCGTCCCGATAATAATCCTTCGTTGCCGTTCCCAGCTTGGCCAGCGTGTCCGCCCCCACGTGGTGGTTGGTCATGATCAACCCGTCGGCGGACACAAACGACCCGGAGCCGCCATTGTTGAACCGGACGGCCGCGGACCGAAGATGCTCGGCCCATCCGGCGGTAGGCTCAAAGCCGTGGCGTGCCTTGAGTTGTGCCAGCGGCAGGTTGTTGAAGACCCACATCCCCTCATCGGCATGGACCGAAGTCGACATCGTCATACCCGCCATCAAGACGAGAAGAGAAAGCAGATTGAATCCGAAAGTCACTCTCATCGTAGCGATCTCCTCAGCTCTCGCCAGAAACCTTCGAGCGATCGGCCCGCACCAAAGTAGGCCGGGTCGGTGTGTTATCCCGGGCTCAGGTGCCGGCTCTGCCGGCCGTCCAGACAAGTAGCCTATTCGCTCAGGGCCCCTGGAGGCAAGCGTTCACAAGCGGCCCGAGACTGTTCGGACTTGTGTCCGTTCTACTAACGTTCGATTTCTTCGCGTGGTGCGCAGATTCTCGAACCCTTTATCTCATGCGGCTTTGAGCAATTGTTCGGTGCTGGCCTGTCTGGCTGCCAGCAATGCCGTTACCTTGCTGCGTCCTGCCGTCGACAACTGGTAGCGGTGAGTTTTGGGGATCTTGGTGATCACACCATGGGCACGAAGCAGACGAAGCAACCGCGTCACCTTGGCCGCTTGCCGCTTGGCCTCCTCAGGGCTCACTGATGAGGCGTCGGCAAACAGAAGCGTGCGCAGGTCGCGGTTGCGAAAGCCGTTGAGCAAGAACTCGCCGCGGCTGATCGCCTCCAAGAGTTCCACATCGGCGGCGCCAGTGGATTGAGCGCTCGCACCGATCGGCCCTTCCACGTCGTCGCCTTACCCAGGTCGGACGCCAATTCGCCCAGCGGCACCGAATCCTCCACCGTAGCCAAGGCCGCGGCATAGCGATCATTGATCTTTTGGCCGAGCCCCGCGCCGATGCACGTCCGCGACCCCCTTGCGCAGTCGCAAGTATTCCATCGGCCCGTCCGAGTCCCCCTCGCGCATGCGGAACACCTTGAAATCGCGGACGTTGATCAGCATGTTCTCCAGCGCAGCACCTGGCCGAACTTGTCGTACATCTTCAGCCCATTCTGCAGCACGCGATGCTTGACGCACGTCCCTTCCACCAGTTCCTTGATCGTGGTCAC
>CAWHKI010000239.1:0-14282 GCA_963829765.1 uncultured Isosphaeraceae bacterium
AATCCCAACACGGAGTTACGTCTAAGGCAATATTTTGTCCACGACGCCCATTGGCTGGCCATTGCCTACTTTCGAAGCAGTTGCTGCTGGCAACACAGGCACGTGACGCGACGAGATGGCCGCCCAGCGTTGCGCCTTAATTTGGCGATTGAGGTGCGATCAGCACAGAATCCATAAACGTATCCTTCTGTGTGAATTGGCGTTAAAAAAGATCTCCCGCGTGCTCAAATTCAGGCACGCGATCCCGATCCGTAAGCAGGAAATTGTCTGTACGCAGGGAGATCGCCGGTATCCGGCATCCATCAGATGCTTTGTCCTGTCGGACATTCGGTTGCGCGAACAGACTCTGGCGAACGCTCAGGCAAGCGCTGTGGAGAGATCGGAGTCTAGGCCGGGCATACGAACCCGAACGCGAGCAGGGGAGTGCCGACGGAACCCTCGCTGGCGTTTCGGGTTGGTATCGGTCGCCGCCCTCTCCGCCGCAATCCGTTGGCGCACCGGACATTCAGACCTCGTCCCCAATTTCGTACCTGGCATACGATTTGCTCGTGACGTTTGTTCCTTGGCCGTATAACGGTTGCCTTGATTGGATCTCCGGCCGTTCCATTGCAACTCTGACTGCCAAACAATTTGTGCGCGTGACTCATGCAGACGGCGATGCAGCGAATCATCACCGGGACGTTGCTTCTCGCACTCACAAGCGTGATTTCCGTGAGCGTTTACTGGGCAGCGGGTTGGGGTTTTATCGATGCAGTGTACATGGTGGTGATTACGATCTTCGGCGTCGGCTACGGCGAAGTGCGTCCGCTAGCTGACCCAAGGCTCAAATTGTTCACCATACTACTGGTAATCGGGGGTTGTTCGTCCGGTGCTTACGTCATCGGTGGTTTTGTGCAAATGGTGGCAGAAGGGGAAGTCAATCGCTTTCTGGTGCGCGACGAATGACACAAGGAATCGATCAACTCAAAGACCATGCGATCATCTGCGGGTACGGCACGTCGGCCAAATCATCGCTCGGGAGCTTCACGAATTGCGTAGTTCCTTTGTCGTCGTTGATACCGATGCGGAACGATTGCGTGAAGCGGAAAAGAGCGGATTTCTCGCCCTGATCGGAGACGCGACCGATGAGCAAACCCTGATACTGGCTGGCGTTATGCGGGCGCGGGTTCTCGCCGCTGTTCTCTCTGATGATAAGATGAATGTGTTCATCACTCTGACCGCGCGTGAGTTGAACGGGGAATTGGAAATCATCGCGCGTGGGAAACATCCGTCGACGGAACGTAAACTGCTGCGATCCGGGGCGAGCAAAGTCGTTCTCCTGGCGGCTATTGGCGCGTCAAAAATAACCCACTTGATCACGCGACCGAGTGCCGAGTCACTGCTCCGTGATTCCGTGGGATCAACTTATCTCAATGAGCAACTGCAATCGATTGGATTACAGATCGCCGAAGCCCGGATCGACTCGGGCTCTCAACTGGAAGGCAAAACGCTGCGATCGGTGGAACTTTCCGGTTCCGGGGGAGTCGTCATCGTCGCCATCAAGAAGCCGGATGGCACAATTCTTCGGCATCCGTCCGCGGAGACGATTCTCGGACCACAAGATACGATCATCGTGCTCGGTCATGGTGAGGATTTGCCTCAATTGACTCTCAGAGCGAAAGTTCAGGGAACGCGAGTTTATCGAGGCCAGCGCGTTAACGGCTAAGCTTTCATGCCATTTCTTTACATGATAGACGTCAGCGCTATTGCTGGGAACAGCCAGGTAACCGTTTCCACGGCCAAGCCGTGATGGCCTCGTTTCTCAAAACTGAACGATCACATCGAAAGACAATGTGAGCTGGCTGCCGCGCGTGCCGTCGCTAAACGGCTTGCTGTAGGGGGTCCAGTCGCGGGTTTTCGAGGATGAGATAAGGAAGCTGATTGCCTTGCCACTGGTTGGCGAGGTCGTTGGGATAGACGCTGAAGTTGCTTCGATCGCGGGGGGTGCCATTGGTGTTGCCGGTGAAGCTATTTTCGAGCCAGCCATAGAGGTGCCACGCTCGGCCCTGAATGCCCAGGGCCCGCTCGAGGAAATTGGTCTCGGACGAAGGCCCGGAGGGCTTCACGGCTTCCTCGACGACGGTGGGGGCTGCGTCGGCGGACCTCGGCAGGCTTGGGCCCCCCGGCCCGGGAGCCGACACGTCGACCGGTGAGGGCGCGGAGGCCGGCGGCTGCGCTGGCAGCGCTTGGGGGGGCCCGCCTCGGGTACCTGCGCCAGACGAATTCCCACACCGTCTGTCGACACTGTGCTCTCCGCCGGCAGCGGAAAGAATCCGTCCCACAAGCCCTCGACATTCCCCATCCCAAGCGCGGTTGCAGCCGCCTCGCGTGCCATCGCCAACACGAGTGCCAGTGCCACTACCACGCATCGATTCACCCTCGCAGCACGCCAATGCGCATAGGCACTCAGCGACCTCTGTCTCATCAACCGACGTCCCTGCTCGGAAGACGATCCGTTCGATTCGACGCAATCGCTACTCTGGCAGGGGATCCGACCCCCATCTCAAGCGACTTGAAGGTCTCAGCGAATGGTATCAGGGCCAAAACGAACAGAGCCCGCTGCTGTTCGCACCGGCGTTGCCGTGCTTGTCGGGGTCGGTCGGGTCGCTTGCATCGGCGTAGCCGCAGTGCGGACCAACCTTCCATCACCGCGTGGGTGCAAGGCGACCGCGCCACCGGCAGGGCGGCGGTCAAACTGATCGCGAAGCCGAAATTCTTCTTGTCCGCGTTTTGGAAGGGATCGCGCATCCGGACAAATTCGGCCGGCAGCGCCGCGGCAGACGTGAAGTCGGCGGCAGCGTGCGCGTCACACAAACCAGACGCTTCGGCCTCAAGCAACAAGTCGGCGGTCAGGACGTACTTGCCGAGCGGGAGGGACTGGACGGTAATCGGCTCGATATGCTGGTTGCACAGCCGCCCATCCGTACCCGAGACGCACATCGGCGGATACGCCACCGCGAGTGGAGAGGACGGATAGCCCGCGGGGGTCACCGCGACGCTCGCTACCTTAATGCACGCAGCTCCATTAAACTTGCTGCGCACGAATCCGACGAGTGTGCTGTCGAGCGTAAGAGCGACGGCGGTCACTTTCGAGTCGGAACAGGTAATCTCGAAGTCCTGACTGAGCTGAAAGCATTCGACGGCGACACCCGTGTGCCCAAGGTAGGCGTTGGCGGCCACGCTGCCGGCCAGGTTAGCGGTAAGCCCGGTTGGCGTAGACTGCACGTCGATGCTCCCCGCGTCGGCCCGCGCGAAGTGCTTGGTGGTCGGGTTCACACACGCCGTGCGATTGTTCAGAGTAATGCTAAAGGTCGGTGGCGCGGGGGCGCGGCCCCCAGCAAAGAGCCAGCGACCAGAACGATCATGCCCAATCCTCGCTTTTTCATATCACAGTCCCCTATTTAAGGCGGTTCCGGATCGGCAGGCGCTTCTCGCCTACGAACCGATTAAGGTCAACTCCAGCCACGTCACTCTCCCGTAACACCGAGTCGGACTGGCCGTGCGTCGTGCGCGACAGCCGGTCGCGGCTCGAGTGAAAAGTTAGACCGGTTACCACTCACATAACCGTCATTGTCGGAAGTGATCGGCCTTCGTTCTCGGCGGACTTGAACAAATCAATCGATCCCGCCGGCCTTTCAAGCACCGAGTTTGGTGGAAGGACTGAATGTGCTGGTCCAACGTCACCGCTCACCCGCGGTTGAATTGCGACGGCGAGTAAGGCTGCGAAGAAGGGGCTGTATCGGGAAAAACCGTCATGATCGGTGAATCCAGAAACCGATTGTTACTGCACACGGGCTCCCCGGCCGCGGTCGGGAGCCACGTTCGTTCCTCACTCTCCCCAGTGAGGCCGTGTGAGCACTGTCGGGCCCTGGCGTCCTGGATCGTGGATGCCACGGCGAAAGCCAATCCATTCCAAGCCATAAGGCGAAATCGACCATGATGGAGTTCTTAACTCTACCAGCGGAAGTCAAAGGTCGCCTCGGCGCGATCTTTGTCTTGTTCTGCTTGCCATTGATGGTGTGCGCGGACGAGCCGGCTCGCGGGGAGACCATGCCGTCTGTGCCGCCAAACGCGTCGGTCTCAGCACTTGACGCCAGCGATGAAAAGCCCGCGCCGCGCAGAGATTGCGCATGACAGAGCGATTATTTGGGCGCGGACGCAGCTCAGGGCCAGACGCCCGTGGTTCAACCCCCGCCCGCGGGGCCAAGCCCAAGCCCAATGCCGGGTCACCGCTCAACGATCAGTCGGTTCAAAGAGTGCAAGCAGGGGCCGGCGGCGAGCCCACCACTCCCCCCTCCGCCGTTCCCTTGGAGCCCTCGACCGAGGCCGACCTCAGCGTTCCCGCCAGTGAACGTGGGCTCGGCGGCGGCGAACCCACGCAAGCGGAGGCGGCAGTCGAAGCGGCGGCGGCCCCCGCGGCTCCCCCCGCGGCTTCCTCCACGCTGCTGATGCGAGCGCTTTCCATGCAAAACTCGCCGGTGAAAATCTACGGCTGGATTCAGAACAGCTACACCGCCAACGCCAACGGCAAGGGGAACGGCCTAAACTTCGGCGTGAACCCCAACAGCCTGGCCGACAGTTGGATGGGTAACCAGTACTACATTATCGTCGAGAACGTGCTGGAACAGAACGATACAGTCAACTTCGGCTTCCGCATGGACAACCTGTTCGGTAACGACTGGCAGTTTAACTTCAATGAAGGCCTTTTCAACCGCGCTTTCATTCCGAACCACGTTCAAGGCTATGACTTGTCGCAGCTCTACGGTGAGGTGCACCTGCCGGTCTTGACCCCCGGGGGCATCGACGTCAAAGGGGGGCTCTGGTACACGTTGGCAGGGTACGAGCAAGTTCCGGCCATCGCGCGTCCGCTCCTCTCCGTCCCTTACATGTTCAACTACGGTCAGCCGTTCCGTCACACCGGCGTGGTGACCACCTGGCACCTGACCGACCGGCTCAATGTCTACAATGGCACGATCAACGGCTGGGATCGCTGGATCGATCAGAACTACATCTGGGGATACATCGGAGGGTTAGGATGGACATCCAGGGACGGGAAGACGAACGTCGCGTTCACTTGCGTTTCTGGCCCAGATCAGTTCCCCAAGTTCTTACCCGGCAACCAGCCGATTTATCCAACGGGTTATATCAACATTCCCAGCGCGGCTGGAACAAACAATCCGGGCTATGCACACAACACGCGGACACTCTTCACGACCGTCCTCACGCGCAAGTGGAACGACAAGCTGACCCAAGTGCTCGAAACCGACCAGGGTTGGGAACTGCATGTGCCGGGCCTCGTTAATAACGGTGCCACCACCGCCGGTCGCACGGCCGAGTGGTTCAGTTTCGGCAATTGGTTTCTCTATCAGTTCACTCCGAAGATTACCGGCGTCTGGCGCAGTGAGGTCTTCTTTGACCCCACCGGCGCTCGCACCGGCTATGCCGACACCTACCAGGAAATGACCGTGGGCGCTATCTACAAACCAGTCGATTTTATCTGGATACGCCCTGAATGTCGCTATGACTGGGCTCAGTTCGGCACGCCTTATAGCAACGGAACCCGCTCCAGTCAGTTCACGTTCGGAATCGACATCATTTTCCTGTTCTGATCGTCCTGTGCACCAGCGCCGCGAGGCCTGAGTTTCACCTTGGCATCGTATTCGCACTGCCCATCGTCTACCTTTTTTCTGTTCACCCTGTGCTTCGACCTGATGATTAGCCTTACCGACAACAGCACAAGGTCTTAGGGAATGTCAGCCAGCCCTGATTGGTCAACGCGATCGTGTTCTGGGGTAGGCCGGGTACAGCAACATGCCTAACAACGAGTCAGGAACGTCCATGAAACGAGCAAACGTGATTCCGTTCATTCTCCTGGTCGCAATCGCGATGGTCGGCCTTTTTGTGAAAGGCTCATCGCAGGCGATCCCGGCCGGCGGGCCGATCAATTCGGGCGATGTGGCCTGGATGCTGACCGCGTCGGCACTGGTCCTTTTGATGACTCCGGGCCTGTCGTTTTTTTACGGCGGGATGGTTGGTCTGAAGAATGTGGTGTCGACGATGCTCCAGAGCGTTGTCGCACTGGGAGTCGTTAGCCTTGTTTGGGTCGTGGCCGGCTTCGGCCTGGCTTTTGGCGACAGCTTTCATGGCCTCGTCGGCAATCCATTGACTTTCTTCATGTTCGACGGAGTCGGCGAGGCAACGCACCCCTCACTCGCGGCGACGATTCCCTTGCTGGTGTTTGCCTTGTTCCAGCTCAAGTTCGCGATCATCACGCCCGCCTTGATCACGGGATCGTTCGCGGAGCGTGTCCGATTCTCGTCTTACTTGCTGTTCATCGTGCTTTTTAGCCTGCTTATCTATTCCCCGCTGGCCCACTGGACCTGGCATCCGGACGGAATGCTTCGAAAGTGGGCGTGCTCGACTTCGCGGGGGGCACGGTGGTCCACATGTCGGCCGGCTGGGCCGCTCTTGCCGGCGCTCTGATCCTGGGCCGGCGCAAGAGTCACATGACGAAAGAGCTCGCCTCTCCGGCCAACGTACCGTTCGTCCTGCTTGGAACCGGGATGCTTTGGTTCGGCTGGTTTGGCTTCAACGCGGGCTCGGCCCTTGCCGCCAATGGCACTGCGGCGCTTGCGTTCGCCACCACCAATACGGCTTCGGCGGCCGCCATGCTGGGTTGGATGTTCTTCGACTGGATGCGGGGGCGTAAGCCGTCGGCCCTGGGTGCATGCATCGGGGCCGTTGTCGGCCTGGTGGCCATCACGCCCGCGGCCGGATTTGTCACGATTCGCGAGAGCATCTTTATCGGTTTGTTCGCCAGCGTGGTGAGCAACCTGGCGGCTCACTGGAAATCGAAGTCGACGCTCGATGACACGCTCGACGTCTTCCCCTGTCACGGAGTCGGCGGCATGGTGGGCATGCTGTGCACCGGCATCTTCGCCAAGGACGTCGGTCTCGTCCATGGCAATTTGCCAGCGGCCGGCTCGCCGATCCCGACGACTTTCTTGGCGCACCTGCTCGCCCTACTCATCGTCTCCGCCTACGCATTCATCGGCTCGGTGATCCTCTTCAAGGTGACGGATTTGATCATTCCCTTGCGAGTCTCCGCTGAAGACGAGCACGAAGGCCTTGACCTCAGCCAGCACGGCGAGACCGCCGTCGCCGCGGAATTGCTATTCGCGCCGTCGACGAATGGTAATGGGGTCCACAGCCCAACCGCTAAAGATAAAGAGTTCATCTTGCGGTAAAGAGCAGACTGAGGGAATGCCCCGCTTTGGGGTACGGCGCCGGACCTTCGGCCCGGCGCCAATTCCCAGCCGCTGAGGCAATGGCACTCGTCGGCCCCTAATTTCCCGATCTTCTTCCCATGGGCCCAGGGCCGACGATTCGCCATTAATAATGAGCCCAGGAAGACAGTAAAGAACATTCAGACATCGAGTCATCATTAGAATTACATCTTAATTGGAGCAATGCGATGCAACCCACCCGTGCCCGCGATTTTGCGATTCAAGCGATCACCTCCTGGCCAACGACCGGTCGGCGAGCGCCCCGAGCCATTGCGCCGATTCGTACATTGTTTGGGATCAATGTCTTCTCCGACGAGGTCATGAAGGCGCGGCTGCCTGAGAACGTCTACAAAGCGATTCGTAATACGATTCAGAAAGGGGCTCCGCTCGACCCGTCGATCGCCGACGTCGTTGCTGCCACGATGCGAGAGTGGGCCATGGAACACGGCGCGACCCACTACACGCACTGGTTCCAGCCGATGACCGGCTTGACCGCCGAGAAGCACGATTCGTTCATGATGCCGACCGCCGAGGGGACGGCGGTCGCGGAGTTCAGCGGAAAAGAGCTGGTTCGTGGTGAGCCAGACGCGTCAAGCTTTCCCTCCGGGGGCATCCGGACCACGTTCGAGGCTCGCGGTTATACGGCGTGGGACCCGACCAGCCCGGCTTTCATTCTCGACAACCCCAATGGCACCACCCTGTGCATCCCAACCGCGTTCTGTTCCTGGACCGGCGAAGCCCTTGACAAGAAGACCCCTTTGCTCCGCTCGATGGAAGCGCTTTCCAAGGAGGCGCTGCGCATTCTGCGGCTTTTCGGCTCCGAGGCTTCCCGGGTCTATGCCACCGCCGGGCCCGAGCAGGAGTACTTCCTGATCGACAAGAACTTCTATTTCGCCCGCCCCGACCTGATCAACGCCGGACGCACGCTCTTCGGCGCCAAGCCCCCCAAGGGCCAGGAAATGGAAGACCATTACTTCGGCGCCATACCGGAACGCGTTCTGGCTTGCATGCTGGAGACCGAGACCGAGCTGTATAAGTTGGGCGTGCCCGTCAAGACCCGCCACAACGAGGTTTCACCGGCGCAGTACGAGTTGGCGGTGACATTCGAAAACGCGAATGTCGCGACCGACCACAACATGCTGGTGATGGAGACGATGAAGCGGGTCGCGGACCGCTACGGCCTCCAGCTTCTCTTGCACGAGAAGCCGTTTGCCGGCGTCAATGGATCGGGCAAGCACCTCAACTGGTCGCTGGCCGACGACGCGGGAAACAATCTGCTTAAACCCGGCGATACGCCCCACGACAATGCCCAGTTTTTGCTGTTCCTGGTGGCTGTCATCCGCGCCGTCGCTCGCCATGGCGACCTGTTGCGCATGTCGGTGGCGACTGCTCACAACGATCATCGCCTGGGGGCCAACGAGGCCCCGCCGGCGATCATCTCCATCTTCTTGGGCGACATGCTTCAAGATATCGTCGAGCAAATCGAGAAGGGGGGAGCCAAGACGGTAAAAACCGGAGGCGAGCTCAAGATCGGCGTCTCGGTTTTGCCGACATTACCGCGCGATCCCGGCGACCGCAACCGGACCAGTCCGTTCGCCTTCACGGGCAACAAGTTCGAGTTCCGGGCGGTTGGGTCGAGTCAATCGGTCGCCGGCCCAATCGTGGTCTTGAACACCATCGTCGCCGAAAGCCTTGACGAAATCGCCACGCAGCTCGAACAGGCTGTCTCGGCCGGAAAGAAACTGAACGCCGAAATCCAGCTCCTGCTGCAAAACGCGATCAAGGAAAGCAAGCACGTGATCTTCAACGGCGACAATTACAGCGAGGCCTGGCACGCCGAAGCCGAGCGCCGCGGACTCCCCAACCGCCGGACTTCGATCGAGAGCCTGCCGGACCTTCTCTCTCCCAAGTCGGTCAAGCTGTTCGCAAAATACGGGGTCTTCAACGAACGCGAGATTCATTCACGGTTTGAGATCCTGGTCGAGGGATATCACAAGACGGTCAACATCGAGTCGCAGTTGACGATTCATATCGCCCAGCGGATGATCCTTCCGGCCGCGCTGCGGTATCAGACGGAGATCTCCCAGGCGCTTTCCAGCCTCAAGGCCACCGGCGCGACGGTTCCCAAGACCGAGTCGGCTCACTTGAGCGAACTGGTCACGGCCATCGAATCGCTACAGACGACCATCGATGTGCTGGACGCACTCCTGGAGGAGCATCCGCATGGCGATTCCCTGGCTCACGCCAAGCATGCGCGCGACAAGATCCTCCCCGCCATGAACGCCGTCCGCGCCGCCGGCGACAAGCTCGAAGGCCTGGTTGCCGACGATCTCTGGCCGCTGCCCACCTATCAGGAGATGTTGTTTTTGAAGTAAACAGCTCAGCCAGCACGGTGGGACCGCCATCGCGGCGGAATTGCTATTGGCCCCGTCGACCAACGGCAACGGGGTGCATAGCCCCACCGCCAAGGAGCTGGTCATGCGCTGAGAGTTCGGCAAAGCTCATTCGCGGACATCAGCTCATGGCAAGGCGATTCTTTTGATCAAGCTCTTTGGTAAGGCATCGCTCGATGTTGCGAAAAACGCCCTCCCAATCACCGTGGGTCGCTTGACGGAAGAGCCGGACGCTCGGGTACCACGGCGACGAGTCGCCGCTGGTCATCCAGCGCCAGTCGCCGACGTGAGAGAGAGCGACCCAGGTTCGCACGCCGAGAGCACCGGCCAAGTGGGCCACGGCCGTTTCCGGGGTCACCACCAGGTCGACCAGGCTCATGAGGGCCGCTGTATCGAGGAAGTCGCGACGGTTGTCGAGCTCTCGGTCGAGCAGTGCAAGGGGAAACTGGTCGGGCCGCGTCGCCAGTTGCGCTAGCCCGTCTGTTTTTTGTAAGCTGAGCAGTCGAACTCCCGGCACTCGGGAAAGACCAGCGAAGTAGGCCAGAGGAAAGGAACGCCAGCGGTCGATGTGGTTTTTGGGGCTCCCCTGCCAGGCGATGCCGATCTTGAACACCGAATCGAGGTCGGCAACGCCGAGGGCCCGGGCCACAGCCGGCCGCCAATAGTCCACTGTCGCTTTGTCCGCATGAAGATAGGGATCGCGGGGTAACGTCGCCAGGCTCGTGCCCAGGACGCTCGGCACGCTGAGCAGGCCGGTGTGCACCGGGAAATCGGGGACGCCCGACGTGCCGTCGAGCGCAAGGTCAACGCTCGGGCAGAGCGACAAGAGTCGAACCATCGGGGTTTGGCATAACACCCGCACGCGGCCTCCTCGCTCTTTGACCTGGGGAGCGAAGCGGATGAACTGTAACGTGTCGCCCAGCCCCTGCTCGTAGTGGAGCAAAATGGTTTGCCCGTTGAGCGGCTCGCCGCTCCAGCGGGGCTGCGGGAATCGGAATCCCGGCGGGTTGCGGCACATCAGCCGCCACTCGGATTCGGGAAATCCCCGCTCGAAATCGCCGTGGCCGAGCCAACCCAAGGCACGATTGCGCCTCGCCTCGCCGAAGTCGGGACGAAGCCGGATGGCCTCGTCATAGTGTTTCATGGCTTCGACCCAGTGGCCCTGGCGGGCCAGGGTCATGCCGACGTTGTCCCAGGCATCGGCCGATTTGGGCTGGTCCCGCAGCACGCTCCGAAGCCAGACGAGTGCCTCGTCGAAATGCCCCACATCGGACAACGAAACGCCGAGATTCATCTTGGCGTCGGCCGAGTCGGGCCTGATCTTAAGCGCCCGGCGATAAAAATCGATCGCGCGCTCGGGCCGGTTTTGCTCCCAGAGAATGATTCCCAGGTTATTGAGAACCCCGAAGTCGTTCGGCTTAAACTGATATGCCCGCAGAAAATACGCCATCGCCTCCGATGACCGGCCCTGCTGCCAAACGGCGTTGCCCAGGTTGTTGAGCACGTCGCCATCTTCGGAATCAAGGCTGAGGGCTTCGCGAAGTCGACTCTCGGCCTCGGCGGCTCGTCCCTCAGAGAGAAGCCTCGTACCTTGATGGAAGTAATCCTTTGCCGCGGCATTCGTTGCGATTCGCCGTCTGGTTCGCAGCGCCGCCATATCACGCACAAGTGCTTGCGGAAGCACGGGCATGGTCAGACTCCATCACGCCGGGTTCACCGGCCGAGAGAAGACAGATTCGCTGGGGTTCGCGATGCCGGCCGGCACCGCCAGCCACGGAGACATGAGTATCGCCAACAGTAAAGCGTGATCAGCCAAGTCTTCCAAGCCCAATTTCTGTCCGTGCCCGAAAAGGAAAAACGGGGAATCGTGCCACCTGACCGCATCCGTGCGTCCACTCGAAGGCCGGACATCGACGGCCGCCCGCCCATCGAGCCGATTCCGGTCCTTGAACAGTCTAGCCTGGGACCGCGCGGGCAGGATGGTATACTGACACGAGAAGGGGGTGTCGCATGGCCCAGACGTATACGGGACAGGTACAAAACGGCGTCGTGGTGTTCGACGAGGGAGTCTGCCCGCCCAGCGAGGGGACGCGGGTTCGGGTCGAGGCCGAGCGCACCTCGCTCGCCTCTGAGCCGCTCCCCGAAGATGCGATGGCCCCAACACGCGCCTGGCTACTCGCGTCGGCTCGCGAGGCCGAAGCCGATCCGGAGGCCCGCTTGCTCCCCGCCGACCTGGCCGAACAACATGATCATTACGCCCACGGTAAGCCTCGCTCATGAAACCAGTTTTCGCCGACGCGTTCTATTTCATCGCGTTGCTCAATCCAGGCGATCAACATCACGCCGCCGTCGTGGCTGCCTCCGGGCATGTAGGACACGCTCTGGGCAGATAGGACACGCGTTGGGCACTACTCGCTTGGAACATACTCCACCTACAACGAATTGTACTCGGAGTCTGGTGCGGCGACCGATGAAGAGGGCGTTAGCCCATTCGCGTCTGGCTATACCGAGTTTTACGCGAGCTCTTACGTGGAGACCGGGTCACCGCTGAGCGTGACGACCATAGAGAACACAGCGCGGCCAAGCCGCAAGTGGTCAGTGGTCAGTGGTCAGTGGAGACCAAGACCAAGAATCCGATGGCAAACCAACAGCAGTCCAGGCGGTTGGAAGCGATGGCTCCTTGGGATAGATTAGGACTCGTTTTCCCCTACTCTCTCCTGCAGGAGCAATCATGAAGTCTTTCTTACAACGATTTGGGTCTGTGATCTTTGGTGTTTTGCATGGCTTTGATCGGCTTCGCTTGCGCGGCAGTAAACGGCTGTTGTGCAATCCCGGTGGGGTCTTCAATTTTCTGTCGCAGGTGCAAGTGCCGATCAAGGACTATAAGTCCTACGCCAAGGATATGACGGTGGCGTTGTGCAAGGCCATTGAGACCGAGGCCAAACAAGCCGGTCTTTACCAGTACCTCAACAACAGCAGGGAGAGCAAGGAGGAAACGGCGTTGCGCTTGGCGGCCGAGCACGGGCGTCAGCAAGGGCTGGTCGCGGTGCTGGGGTGCGTCGAGCCGTGCCAGGTCGTCCAGGCGCGGGGCGATAGGGAGACCAAAACGCTTCAGTTGCGGATCGAGCCAGGCAAATGTCTTCATTACTACCACTACTACCTGGATGCTGACTACGGCCTGCGTTACACGCGGCTGCAGAGCTGGTTCCCGTTCACGATGCATGTGGGACTCAACGGCCGGGAGTGGTTGGCCCGTCAGATGGCCAACGCCGGCTTGGCGTATCGGCAGAAGGACAACTGTTTCACGTGGGTCGAGGATTGGGACGTGGCCCAACGGATGCTCGACGAACAGTTGACAACGGAGTGGACGCCGCTGCTGGATAACTGGGCCGCTGAGAGCCATCCATGGTTGTCGCGACTCGTGGTGCCGCCGGTGCCGTATTACTGGTCGGTGCAAGAGGGTGAATACGCTACCGACATCGCGTTTCGCACCCCGGAGGACTTGCAGCGGATTTATCCGCGACTGGTCCAATATGCCACCGGACCTCTTCAGAGCACCGATGTGCTCCGGTTTATGGGTTACCGGGTCACGAAGTCAGGGCGGCCCCATCGCGATTTCGCCGGCGAGGTAGTGACCACGATCAAGGAACTGGTGGAAGGGACGTGCGTCAAGCATCGCGTGCTGCAGAATGGGCTGAAGATGTACGACAAGTTCGGCCAGGTGCTGCGCCTGGAGAACATGCTGATCAACGTCCGCGATTTCAAGGTGTTCCGCATGCGCGAGGGGGACTCGGACGGGCCGATGGAATACTTGCGACTGCGCAAGGGGGTCGCGGACGTGCATCGGCGCAGCGGGGCTCGGCCAAAAGATCAATGATCGCTATGCCGCGGCCTTGGCTACGGTGGAGGATTCGGTGCCGCTGGGCGAATTGGCGTCCGACCTGGGTAAGGCGACGACGTGGAAGGGCCGATCGGTGCGAGCGCTCAATCCACTGGCGCCAGCCGATGTGGAACTCTTGGAGGCGATCAGCCGCGGCGAGTTCTTGCTCAACGGCTTTCGCAACCGCGACCTGCGCACGCTTCTGTTTGCCGACGCCTCATCAGTGAGCCCTGAGGAGGCCAAGCGGCAAGCGGCCAAGGTGACGCGGTTGCTTCGTCTGCTTCGTGCCCATGGTGTGATCACCAAGATCCCCAAAACTCACCGCTACCAGTTGTCGACGGCAGGACGCAGCAAGGTAACCGCATTGCTGGCAGCCAGACAGGCCAGCACCGAACAATTGCTCAAAGCCGCATGAGATAAAGGGTTCGAGAATCTGCGCACCACGCGAAGAAATCGAACGTTAGTAGAGCGGGCACGCGGAGCGGAAGACAGAGAGGAAGAATAGCGAAGCTGTGGGGCTGGTGCCGTCCGCGACGAAGAAGAAAAAGTGTACGGTGCGCCTGTTTTCCCTCACGCGTGGTGGGCGGCCCGTTTTGGCGTGCCACGTCCACGAGTGTACCTGCTCATTCGCCGAAATGTCACAACTCGCCTCGAAGATTGGCGTTCTGAGACGGGGCCTCGCCC
>CAWHKI010000240.1:0-7399 GCA_963829765.1 uncultured Isosphaeraceae bacterium
ACGAGTGGGTTGCATCACAGGGCTCCCATTAAACGCTTATTCTGGTAATGATCCGAGTACTCAAGGTCGCGACAAAAGGGCCCAGCTTACAGGATCGACAGTGGGGGAGGGCCGACTTTCGTTCAGCCGTGACAATTCGCGACAAGTTCGCGTTCGGCGGAGTCTCTCCGCCTCACTTGGGCAATGAGTATAACCGGTGAAAACGCGATGTGCCAGACCCGAGAAAACGAAGAAAAAGTTTTGGTGCTCTTACTTCCCATGAAAGAATCAGCGGACTGATGGCGGAGAGCGACCACGCCAGGCGAATGTCGCCGTCCGCGGTCATCAGTCTCGGCTGAATTCGCGGGGGCATTAACGATGCCGGGCCCGCGCGGACATTACCGCAGGCACCCATGCGATGGCCAAGTTACTTCCTATCGAGCTTGGCGATAACCCCTTTAGGATCGCTCTTAACCTCGTCTTCGCAGCTTTCGCAGCAAAGATAGAAGGTTCGACCCCCGGCCGTTACCTTCACCGGCTTCTCCATTGATCCCAGATGATGCGAGCTCACCGGGCAGACCGCTTGCTGAATGGCCCCGGCCTGGTCGGCGGCGGGTAATTCCTTGATCGCGGCGATCTCTTCCGCCGTCAGTTTGATTTCCTTGCGACCGGACTTCGAGTTTTCGGCCTTGGGCCCTTCGACAGCGGGCGGCTCGTCGTGTTCTTTCATTGCCCCGGGCTTGGCTGGGGTCGCGGCGGACGGCGCGGCCGGCTTCGGGGCCTTGACGGCGGGACCGGGTGTGTTTTCCTTGGCGGCCGACCCGGGAGCCGCGGGCCCTCCCTCGGGCTCGCCGGCGCAGCCCACGGCCAAGCCCAGAAGCAAGGTAGACCACACCGAATTACGAATCACATTCATTGCTGAGTTCTCTCGTCCTAGGAGGGATTTAAAACACATGATCAAAGTTGTACTTGCGTAAGCGTAAGGCACTCAGTCTGAATTCTAACCACGATGCATGGGCATCGCCAAGGCGGCGGTGTGCCGGGCTACTCCGACCGCGGCCTCGCCGACGGGTCAGGGCGGCGGCGAGTCCAGGCCATTGCCAAGATGCTCTTGGGGCACTCCCTTGTAGATGCGCCGGTTATCCAGGGCGAAAACGCGATCGGTGAACGCATCCTCCGTCTGCGAAACCATCCGTTCCCGGACCATGATATTCATCTTGGCGTCCAGGTCGTCAATATACGAAACGAGCAGGGCCTCGATGGTCTGAGGAAGAACCGGGGCCCCGAACTCGCGCTTGCCATGATGGGCCAGAATGGCGTGTTCCAGGTTCAGAAGCAATTCGTCGGGGAAGCCTTCGATCTTTTTCGCCGCCTCGCGAACCATGTCCCTGCCCATCAAAACGTGGCCGATCAGGCAGCCTTGGGTCGTGTACTTGGCCTCGACGGGATGATACTCGAGCTCACGCAGTTTACCAATGTCGTGCAAGATCGCCGCGGCGACAATTAGGCCTCGATTGAGCGGTGGATTAAGCTGCTCGTAATACTTGGCATAGTGGTCCGCCAGGAAGCCCGCGATCCGAGTCATGCTCCAGACATGCTCGAGGAGCCCGGACGTATACGAATGGTGAAAATTCGTAGCGGCCTGCATGCGAGAGAAAAGCGACTCATGCTCGGTGAGAATGTTGTCGACCAGGGCCTTGAGTGCCGGATGCTCGATGTAGCGATCGATCAGCACACGCAGCTTCTTCTTGAGCTCTTCGGGTGGAAACTGGCTATTGGGAACCAGGTCAAAGAAGTCGAATCCGTCGGTGGCATCGTCGTCGGTGGCGGGTCGGATCCCCAGGATCTCGATCTGCATACCGTAGCGGATATGAAACTGGCCGCGAACGTGCAGACGGTAAGGCTCGCCGTCGGTCCATGACTCGGCTTCCTGAAACAGGGGATGGTCATGCCACAGGGCCGCCTCTCGCGTGACTCGCTTGTCTCGGAAGACGCATTTTAGATAGGGATGATTGGCTTTCGTCGTCCCCCGCGTCTTTTTGACGAGGGCCGCGAAGCACACCGCCTCCTGGTCATGAACCAGGTCGGAAAGCTTGATCACCACGGTGCTGATTGCCGCCATCGCTATTCGCCCGTTCCCGGGCCACCCTTCCCCGCCAAGGCCATTGCATGATCCAATACTTCCAGCTTACAACATCCAGCTCTCGTGGTCAGTGGTCAGTTGTCCGGCGCGGACTGTCAATGATCGCCACTTTCGGTGCAGAACACCACAAGACCAACATCGGACCGCGAACCACTGACCACTGACAACGGCCCACTGACAACGGACAAAAAAGATGACGACAAGAATGGGCCTCGTACCTGCCGCGGCGACCTTGGGAGCATTGCCGGGGCCGTCTTCATTAGGGGACCGGCTAGCCGGGCGGTGGGACGCGATCGTTGTCGGCGCCGGCCACAACGGCTTGACGTGCGCGGCCTACCTGGCGCGTGCGGGGAAGCGGGTGCTCGTGCTCGAGGCCCGTCCGCGCGTTGGCGGCGCGTGCACGCTCGCTGAAGTCTGGCCAGGCTATCGCATCTCTCCATGCGCCTACCTGGTGGGGTTGCTCCACCCTCGGGTGATCGATGAGCTCGAGATGGTTGAGTACGGGTTCCGATGGATGCCGGCCACGGCGGGCCTGTTTGTACCGTTCGACGATGGAACCAGCGTCCAGCTCTGGGATGATGACGACCTCTGCGAGCAGGAAATCCTACGGCTGGCACCTGGCGATTTGAAAGGCTGGCGCGCGTTTGCGCCGTCAAGCAGCGCCTGCGCGACGCGCTTCGGCCCGAGAGTGACCGCGATTTCTGGATGGGAAGAGCGCCCTCCCGCGACGACATCGAGAGACGCCTCGCCGGCGACGCTGAAGCTCGGAAGATGCTGTTTGAGTGGTCGATGGTCGAGTGCCTGGAACATTTTATCGAAGACGAGCGCCTGCAATCGGCCTACATGGGGCAGGGTGTGATTGGCACGTTTGCCAGCCCTCATGACCCGGGCACGGCGTCGATCCACTTCCACCACCAGTCGGGCCGGCTGGGAGGCACCCCCGGCATGTGGGGTTACGTCATGGGTGGAATGGGGATGGTCTCATTTATTCTCTGTGACATCGCCCGCGACGCAGGCGTTTTCGTGGTGACGGGGGTCCCGGTCGCCCGCATCATTCCCGGCCACGGCGTCGAGCTCGAGGGGGGCGAGCGAATTGAATCGGCCTGCGTCGTATCCAACGCCGACCCCCGCGCGACCGCGCGGCTTTTGGGCAAGGACGCCGATCCCGACTGGCGAGCCCAAGTCGAAGCAATCCCGCAGGTCGGATGCACCGTCAAGCTCAATATTGTGCTCAAAGAGCTGCCCAGCTTTACGGCACGGCCGGGGACGACGATGCCCCATCATCTCGGCCAGGTCAACACGCCTCTCTCCAAGGACGAATGGCGAACGAACGTGGAAATCGCACGGGCGGGCGAATTGCCCGAACGGCTTTGGACCGAGCTCTATTTTCATACCGCCCACGATCCCAGCGTCGCGCCCCCGGGTGTCCACACGATGAGCGTTTTGCGCAGTATGTGCCCCAAACCTTCGCCCGAGGCGATTGGGACTCGCGGCGGACTGATGTGAAAGAACTCGCAATTCGCTCGATTGCCCGCTATTGCGACAACATGCCGGCGGCGATCCTCGACGTCCAGGTGCTCGGCCCCCCCGACATTGAACGCGAAGTCGGCCTGACCGGCGGCCACATCTTCCAGGGCGAATGTCTGCCCCCCTACATGTGGGACAAGCGGCTGACACCGCGAACGCCCATGCCCGGAGTTTTCCTCTGCGGCGCCTGCACCCACCCGGGCGGCAGTGTGATCGCCATCAACGGCCGCAACGCGGCCATGGAGATTCTGGCTGGCGAATAAGCATGTTTGAATGTGCGTGTGCTTATTCATGAAAATGGCACTTTGTGGCACAACACGGCAAGGTTTCAGAGGGCCTCCATCTCAGCACGCCAATCCGAGAAACGAGTTGCGACAGTTCGGCCAAGGAGCAGGCGCACTCGCGTTTGGGGCACAAAAAACGGGTCGCTATGGGGGGGTAATGGGGCCTTCCTGGTAACCCCCCCCCAAGAACGAAGTCAACTCGACGTGGACCGGCATGAAGTGGAGCCAAAACGAATTATTTCCCCTACCATACAATATAACAGGCTTTACAAATTTCGTGAATGCACCTATGTCGTTTGTCGCGCAGTTTTCGGTCAGAACCCATTAATCTGAAGTCACTTCAAAATTTTTCCGAAATTTTTGTCCGCGATCATTGCGCGCGGGGCATACACCCAGGCGGACATGACCAAGCGTCGCGCGGCCGGTTATACCAAGCCCGCGACAACTCTGGAGGACGGGGTGTGCCGGGCAATCGCAGAGGAAACGCGGCGTCTCCAAAAAAATCCCAGGGGAATCCAGTGTAACCCGATCGCTGGATCGGCCACAATCAAGGTAGCGGCATGCGGACGTGCCACGGCAGCCCGTATGGGGCGGCACGGCGACCGTTGAGTGGGATGATGGTTGAGTGGACCAACCGAGCAAAGCGATCTGGGGCGGAGTTTGGACGGAGATGGCGGGGCGTACGCTGCGGATCGTCGCCCGATACCGAGATCAGGTCGCGGGGTGCATGCAGTTGTTCGCCGGCGATCCCGGTTGTCGTGGTGTAGTCGAGGGGCACAGCGTGGACGAAGCGGCACGGTTGGCTGGGTGGTTCAGGACAATGATCGAAGTGCAAGCGTTTCGCTCGCCGCAAGCTGCGGGCCCTTTTCGCCGAATTGGGAATCGACAGCCCCCAGCGGACGAGTCTGCCGAGGACATTCTCCATGAACGAAATTGAGGTTTTGCGGCAACTCGGCACGCGAACTCAGTGCCGAAACGGGTCCCCAGATCGATGTCGCCGATCGGGTGATTGAGCGGATCGGACAAAGGCGAACGAATTTACCTGAGTGGGCGGCGTGGTGCTGGTGTCGATTTGTGTGTGTGGCGCTCTCGGTGATCGTGGCCACATGGTGTGTAAGGCCAGCGACTAACGACAGCATGGCCTCGCTCGCCGACGCCGCTTTTTTGAATACAGGTCCCGATGCTTTGCTGAGAGTGCTTGAGCCATGAATACTGTCGCGGAGAGTGACGAATTCGCGGGTGGAGGAGCAAGCGCGACGGCGGGCTGCCTGCTTCCCTCCGGGGGACCGAATCGTGTGCGCACTTGGATGTCGGTTGCGTTGGTCGTTATCATATTTCTCGCCGGTTTGAGTTGCGGTGCGGCGGCCATGTATTACATGGCCCCGGAGTATAAACCGAAAACGAATTGGGGTGATTTGCTCGATTGCTTCGCCAAGCGGATGCGAGAAAGCCTGGACCTGACGGAGGCCCAACAAGCAAGCATCGACACGATCGTTCGAGCCCATCAGCCGAAGCTGGATCGAATTCGCGTTCGCACGATCGATGAAATGCGAACGGAGCTTCAACAAGTCATCGAGGAGGCGTCCGCCGTTCTTACTCCTGCGCGAGAGAGTCGGTTTCGTGTGGGATGCAGCCTCGCCTCGATAAATATTTTCCGGCGGGAGGCGAAATGCCCGGATGCCGAACTTCTGATTTGCGTTGATCCACGGTCATGGAGACGTCGCTCACTCACTTGTACCTAAAAGGGTTTATCACATGCAGCATTTGAAAGCCGTCTTATTGCTCTCTGCCATGATGGTCTGTGCCGGAGCCGGCACGGACGCCGCCGAGGCGAGCCTCATTGGCAAGAAGGTCGCTGATTTCGCGCTCTTAAGAATCAATTCGGGAAGGAATACGCACTCGCGGAGTTGAAGGACGCCGACGTGGTGGTCGTGGCCTTCTTGGGCGCCGAGTGCCCGCTGGCCAAGTTGTACGGTCCCCGGCTCGCCGATTTGGCCGCGAAGTTTAAGAAAGACAAAGTGGCGTTTTTAGCGATTGACTCAATCGGCAAGATTCGATCGAGGAGATCGCCGCCTACGCACAACGGAATCAAATCGAGTTTCCGATCCTCAAGGACGGCGGCAACAAGGTGGCCGATCAATTTGTGGTGCACGCACTCCCGAGGTGTTTGTACTCGATAAAGACCGCGTGGTGCGATATCACGGCCGCGTTGATGATCAGATGGCTTCACCGACGGCGTCGGCTATCATGCCCCGGAGCCAAGCGAAGCGACTTGGCGGCGGCCATCGGCGAACTCGTCGCGGGCAAAGAGGTGAGCGTGCCGGCGACCGAGGTGGTCGGCTGCAAGATCGGCCGCGTCCGCCAGCCGCGGGCCGACGCCACCGTGACCTACAGCAACCAAATCTCCCGGATCTTTCAGAACCATTGCGTGGAATGCCATCGCAAGGGCCGCATCGGGCCGTTCGCCATGACCAGCTATGACGGGGTCACCGGCTGGGGCGACATGATTCGCGAGGTGGTCGACGACGGTCGCATGCCCCCTTGGCACGCCAACAAAAACCACGGCAAGTTTGCCAACGATCCGAGCTTAAGCGACGAGGAAAAGAAGCTGATTCGGGCGTGGGTTGACAGTGGGTGCCCCCAGGGTAATCCGGCCGACTTACCCCCGCCTCGCAAGTTTACCGATGGCTGGGTGATTGGCGAGCCCGATCAGATCGTCTTCTTTGGTGACAAGGAAGTGGACGTGCCGGCCGAGGGGGTTATCGACTACTACCACTTTGTGGTCGACCCGGGTTGGAAGGAAGACAAATGGATCATGGCCACGGAGGCCAAGCCCAGCAGCCCCGAGACCGTGCACCACATTTTGGTGTTTGTGCAACCACCGGGCTCCGGCGGATTCGGCGGTCCCGGAGGGGGTAATCGCGGCGCCAATCGCGCGCAAGGGGTGAGGGCCAAGGGCCGAGGCGGCCCGGGGCCTCGCGGCGGGCGAGCCGGCGGCGGTGGCGGAATCGGGAGCGGCAACATGATTGCCGGTTATGCGCCCGGCGCGAGTCCTCTTTTGAATACCGATGGCACGACGGCCGCGTTCGCCAAGGCTGGGTCGAAGCTGGTTTTTCAGATGCACTACACACCCAACGGCAAGCCGGCCAAGGATCGCAGTTACGTCGGCATCAAGTTCGCCGACCCCGCCAAAGTCAAGTATGTCTCCCGCAGTACTTCGGTCGCGACCATGTTCTTCGCCATCCCGCCCGGCGACCCCAATTACGAGACGTCGGCCGAGGGAACGTTTCAACACGACACGGTCATCTCCAATTTGACACCGCACATGCACATGCGGGGCAAGTCGTTCCGT
The DNA here is from genome assembly GCA_963829765.1 of uncultured Isosphaeraceae bacterium. Taxonomy (GTDB): domain Bacteria; phylum Planctomycetota; class Planctomycetia; order Isosphaerales; family Isosphaeraceae; genus CAWFRS01. Next base: position 7,286 of record CAWHKI010000240.1, read on the forward strand.
TACGAAGCCACTTATCCCGATGGCAAAAAGGAGATTCTGCTCGACGTCCCACGGTATGACTTCAACTGGCAGACCACCTATGAGCTCGAACAGCCAAAGCTGCTGCCCAAGGGG
>CAWHKI010000241.1:0-34119 GCA_963829765.1 uncultured Isosphaeraceae bacterium
GACCGTTGATACCGCATGCTCTGACGGAAGGATCATCCGCTGGGCGATATGAATCGTCAACTGCGACTCGATGTTGACCGTCTTGTGATATCCCTCGACCAGAATCTCAAACCGTGAATGAATCTCGCGTTCGTTGAAGACCCCGTATTCTGCGAACAGCTTGACCGACTTGGGAGAGAGAAGGTCCGGCAGGCTCTCGATCGAAGTCCGGCGGTTGGGGAGTCCGCGAGCCGCTCGGCTTCGGCGTGCCAGGCCTCGCTGTAATTGTCGCCGTTGAAGATCACGTGCTTGCTTTCCTTGATCGCGTTTTGCAGCAGGAGCTGGATTTCGGCGTTCAGTTTCTTTCCCGGCCGAGACAGCCTGTTCGAGCTGCGTGGCGATTTCGTCAAGGCTTTCGGCGACGATGGTGTTCAAGACCACGATTGGGCCGGCGACCGATTGACTCGACCCAACCGCCCGAACTCGAACTTGTTGCCCGTGAAGGCGAACGGACTGGTCCGGTTGCGGTCGCCTGGACTGCGCGGTAATGTCGGCAAAACCGAGACGCCGATCTTGAGCTCGCCTCCGGTTTTTACCGTCTTGGCTCCCCCCTTCTCGATTTGCTCGACGATATCTTGAAGCATGTCGCCCAAGAAGATGGAGATGATCGCCGGCGGGGCCTCGTTGGCCCCCAGGCGATGATCGTTGTGAGCAGTCGCCACCGACATGGCCACAGGTCGCCATGGCGAGCGACGTCGCGGATGACAGCCACCAGGAACAGCAAAAACTGGGCATTGTCGTGGGGCGTATCGCCGGGTTTAAGCAGATTGTTTCCCGCGTCGTCGGCCAGCGACCAGTTGAGGTGCTTGCCCGACCCATTGACGCCGGCAAACGGCTTCTCGTGCAAGAGAAGCTGGAGGCCGTAGCGGTCCGCGACCCGCTTCATCGTCTCCATCACCAGCATGTTGTGGTCGGTCGCGACATTCGCGTTTTCGAATGTCACCGCCAACTCGTACTGTGCCGGTGAAACCTCGTTGTGGTGGGTCTTGACGGGCACGCCCAACTTATACAGCTCGGTCTCGGTCTCCAGCATGCAAGCCAGAACGCGTTCCGGTACGGCGCCCAAAAACAGGCTTCCATTTCCTGGCCCTTGGGGGGCTCTGTGCCGAAGAGCGTGCGTCCGGCGTTGATCAGGTTGGTGGTGGCGAGATCGGAGTTCTTGTCGATCAGGAAGTACTCCTGCTCGGGCCCGGCGGTGGCATAGACCCGGGAAGCCTCGGAGCCGAAAAGCTGCAGTAATGCGCAGTGCCTCCTTGGAAAGCGCTTCCATCGAGCGGAGCAAAGGGGTCTTCTTGTCAAGGGCTTCGCCGGTCCAGGAACAGAACGCGGTTGGGATGCACAGGGTGGTGCCATTGGGGTTGTCGAGAATGAAAGCCGGGCTGGTCGGGTCCCACGCCGTATAACCGCGAGCCTCGACGTGGTCCGGATGCCCCCGGAGGGAAAGCTTGACGCGTCTGGCTCACCACGAACCAGCTCTTTTCCGCCGAACTCCGCGACCGCCGTCCCCTCGGCGGTCGGCATCATGAACGAATCGTGCTTCTCGGCGGTCAAGCCGGTCATCGGCTGGAACCAGTGCGTGTAGTGGGTCGCGCCGTGTTCCATGGCCCACTCTCGCATCGTGGCAGCAACGACGTCGGCGATCGACGGGGTCGAGCGGAGCCCCTTTCTGAATCGTATTACGAATCGCTTTGTAGACGTTCTCAGGCAGCCGCGCCTTCATGACCTCGTCGGAGAAGACATTGATCCCAAACAATGTACGAATCGGTGCAATGGCTCCGGCGGCTTGCCGACCGGTCGTTGGCCAGGAGGTGATCGCTTGAATCGCAAAATCGCGGGCACGGGTGGGTTGCATCGCATGGCTCCAATTAAGATGTAATTCTAGTGATGACTCGATGTCTGAATGTTCTTTACTGTCTTCCTCGGCTCATTTATTAATGGCGAATCGTCGGCCCTGGGCCCATGGGAAGAAGATCGGGAAATTAGGGGCCGACGAGTGCCATTGCCTCAGCGGCCGGGAATTGGCGCCGGGCCGAAAGCCCGGCGCCGTACCCCAAAGCGGGGCATTCCCTCAGTCTGCTCTTTACCGCAAAATGAACTCTTTATCTTTAGCGGTTGGGCTGTGGACCCCATTACCATTCGTCGACGGCGCGAGAGCAATTCCGCGGCGACGGCGGTCTCGCCGTGCTGGCTGAGGTCAAGGCCTTCGTGCTCGTCTTCAGCGGAGACTCGCAAGGGAATGATCAAATCCGTCACCTTGAAGAGGATCACCGAGCCGATGAATGCGTAGGCGGAGACGATGAGTAGGGCGAGCAGGTGGGCCAAGAAAGTCGTCGGGATCGGCGAGCCGGCCGCTGGCAAATTGCCATGGACGAGACCGACGTCCTTGGCGAAGATGCCGGTGCACAGCATGCCGACCATGCCGCCGACGCCGTGACAGGGGAAGACGTCGAGTGTGTCATCGAGCGTCGACTTCGATTTCCAGTGAGCCGCCAGGTTGCTCACCACGCTGGCGAACAAACCGATAAAGATGCTCTCGCGAATCGTGACAAATCCGGCCGCGGGCGTGATGGCCACCAGGCCGACAACGGCCCCGATGCAGGCACCCAGGGCCGACGGCTTACGCCCCCGCATCCAGTCGAAGAACATCCAACCCAGCATGGCGGCCGCCGAAGCCGTATTGGTGGTGGCGAACGCAAACGCCGCAGTGCCATTGGCGGCAAGGGCCGAGCCCGCGTTGAAGCCAAACCAGCCGAACCAAAGCATCCGGTTCCAAGCAGGACGAACGGTACGTTGGCCGGAGAGGCGAGCTCTTTCGTCATGTGACTCTTACGCCGGCCCAGAATCGAGCCCGGCAAGAGCGGCCCAGCCGGCCGACATGTGGACCACCGTGCCCCCCGCGAAGTCGAGCACGCCCCATTTCGAAGCATTCCGTCCGGATGCCAGGTCCAGTGGGCCAGCGGGGAATAGATAAGCAGGCTAAAAAGCACGATGAACAGCAAGTAAGACGAGAATCGGACACGCTCCGCGAACGATCCCGTGATCAAGGCGGGCGTGATGATCGCGAACTTGAGCTGGAACAAGGCAAACACCAGCAAGGGAATCGTCGCCGCGAGTGAGGGGTGCGTTGCCTCGCCGACTCCGTCGAACATGAAGAAAGTCAATGGATTGCCGACGAGGCCATGAAAGCTGTCGCCAAAAGCCAGGCCGAAGCCGGCCACGACCCAAACAATGCTAACGACTCCCAGTGCGACAACGCTCTGGAGCATCGTCGACACCACATTCTTCAGACCAACCATCCCGCCGTAAAAAAACGACAGGCCCGGAGTCATCAAAAGGACCAGTGCCGACGCGGTCAGCATCCAGGCCACATCGCCCGAATTGATCGGCCCGCCGGCCGGGATCGCCTGCGATGAGCCTTTCACAAAAGGCCGACCATCGCGATTGCGACCAGGAGAATGAACGGAATCACGTTTTCTCGTTTCATGGACGTTCCTGACTCGTTGTTAGGCATGTTGCTGTACCCGGCCTACCCCAGAACACGATCGCGTTGACCAATCAGGGCTGGCTGACATTCCCTAAGACCTTGTGCTGTTGTCGGTAAGGCTAATCATCAGGTCGAAGCACAGGGTGAACAGAAAAAAGGTAGACGATGGGCAGTGCGAATACGATGCCAAGGTGAAACTCAGGCCTCGCGGCGCTGGTGCACAGGACGATCAGAACAGGAAAATGATGTCGATTCCGAACGTGAACTGACTGGAGCGGGTTCCGTTGCTATAAGGCGTGCCGAACTGAGCCCAGTCATAGCGACATTCAGGGCGTATCCAGATAAAGTCGACTGGTTTGTAATCGCGCCCATGGTGATTTCCTGGTAGGTGTCGGCATAGCCGGTGCGAGCGCCGGTGGGGTCAAAGAAGACCTCACTGCGCCAGACGCCGGTAATCTTCGGAGTGAACTGGTAGAGAAACCAATTGCCGAAACTGAACCACTCGGCCGTGCGACCGGCGGTGGTGGCACCGTTATTAACGAGGCCCGGTACATGCAGTTCCCAGCCCTGGTCGGTTTCGAGCACTTGCGTCAGCTTGTCGTTCCACTTGCACGTGAGGACGGTCGTGAAGAGTGTCCGCGTGTTGTGTGCATAGCCCGGATTGTTTGTTCCGGCCGCGCTGGGAATGTTGATATAACCCGTTGGATAAATGGGCTGGTTGCCGGGCAAGAACCTCGGGAACTGATCTGGGCCAGAAACGCAAGTGAAGGCGACGTTCGTCTTCGCGTCCCTGGACGTCCATCCTAACCCGCCGATGTATCCCCAGATGTAGTCTGATCGATCCAGCGGTCCCAGCCGTTGATCGTGCCATTATAGAGATTGAGCCGGTCGGTCAGGTGCCAGGTGGTCACCACGCCGACATGACGGAACGGCTGACCGTAGTTGAACATGTAAGGGACGGAGAGGAGTGGACGCGCGATGGCCGGAACTTGCTCGTACCCTGCCAACGTGTACCAGAGCCCCCCTTTGACGTCGATGCCCCCGGGGGTCAAGACCGGCAGGTGCACCTCACCGTAGAGCTGCGACAAGTCATAGCCTTGAACGTGGTTCGGAATGAAAGTCGCGGTTGAAAAGGCCTTCATTGAAGTTAAACTGCCATTCGTTACCGAACAGGTTGTCCATGCGGAAGCCGAAGTTGACTGTATCGGTCTGTTCCAGCACGTTCTCGACGATAATGTAGTACTGGTTACCCATCCAACTGTCGGCCAGGCTGTTGGGGTTCACGCCGAAGTTTAGGCCGTTCCCCTTGCCGTTGGCGTTGGCGGTGTAGCTGTTCTGAATCCAGCCGTAATTTTCACCGGCGAGTTTTGCATGGAAAGCGCTCGCATCAGCAGCGTGGAGGAAGCCGCGGGGGGAGCCGCGGGGGCCGCCGCCGCTTCGACTGCCGCCTCCGCTTGCGTGGGTTCGCCGCCGCCGAGCCCACGTTCACTGGCGGGAACGCTGAGGTCGGCCTCGGTCGAGGGCTCCAAGGGAACGGCGGAGGGGGGAGTGGTGGGCTCGCCGCCGGCCCCTGCTTGCACTCTTTGAACCGACTGATCGTTGAGCGGTGACCCGGCATTGGGCTTGGGCTTGGCCCCGCGGGCGGGGGTTGAACCACGGGCGTCTGGCCCTGAGCTGCGTCCGCGCCCAAATAATCGCTCTGTCATGCGCATCTCTGCGCGGCGCGGGCTTTTCATCGCTGGCGTCAAGTGCTGAGACCGACGCGTTTGGTGGCACGGACGGCATGGTCTCCCCGGGAGCCGGCTCGTCCGCGCACACCATCAATGGCAAGCAGAACAAGACAAAGATCGCCCCGAGGCGACCTTTGACTTCCGCTGGTAGAGTTCAGAACTCCATCATGGTCGATTTCGCCTTATGGCTTGGAATGGATTGGCTTTCGCCGTGGCATCCACGATCCGGACGCCAGGGCCCGACAGTGCTCACACGGCCTCACTGGGGAGAGTGAGGAACGAACGTGGCTCCCGACCGCGGCCGGGGAGCCCGTGTGCAGTATCAATCGGTTTCTGGATTCACCGATCATGACGGTTTTTCCCGATACAGCCCCTTCTTCGCAGCCTTACTCGCCGTCGCAATTCAACCGCGGGTGAGCGGTGACGTTGGACCAGCACATTCAGTCCTTCCACCAAACTCGGTGCTTGAAAGGCCGGCGGGATCGATTGATTTGTTCAAGTCCGCCGAGAACGAAGGCCGATCACTTCCGACAATGACGGTTATGTGAGTGGTAACCGGTCTAACTTTTCACTCGAGCCGCGACCGGCTGTCGCGCACGACGCACGGCCAGTCCGACTCGGTGTTACGGGAGAGTGACGTGGCTGGAGTTGACCTTAATCGGTTCGTAGGCGAGAAGCGCCTGCCGATCCGGAACCGCCTTAAATAGGGGACTGTGATATGAAAAAGCGAGGATTGGGCATGATCGTTCTGGTCGCTGGCTCTTTGCTGGGGGCCGCGCCCCCGCGCCACCGACCTTTAGCATTACTCTGAACAATCGCACGGCGTGTGTGAACCCGACCACCAAGCACTTCGCGCGGGCCGACGCGGGGAGCATCGACGTGCAGTCTACGCCAACCGGGCTTACCGCTAGCCTGGCCGGCAGCGTGGCCGCCAACGCCTACCTTGGGCACACGGGTGTCGCCGTCGAATGCTTTCAGCTCAGTCAGGACTTCGAGATTACCTGTTCCGACTCGAAAGTGACCGCCGTCGCTCTTACGCTCGACAGCACACTCGTCGGATTCGTGCGCAGCAAGTTTAATGGAGCTGCGTGCATTAAGGTAGCGAGCGTCGCGGTGACCCCCGCGGGCTATCCGTCCTCACCGCTCTCGGCGGCGTATCCGCCGATGTGCGTCTCGGGTACGGATGGGCGGTTGTGCAACCAGCACATCGAGCCGATTACCGTCCAGTCCCTCCCGCTCGGCAAGTACGTCTTGACCGCCGACTTGGTGCTTGAGGCCGAAGCGTCCGGGCTGTGTGACGCGCACGCTGCCGCCGACTTCACGTCTGCCGCGGCGCTGCCGGCCGAATTTGTCCGGATGCGCGATCCCTTCCAAAACGCGGATAAGAAGAATTTCGGCTTCGCGATCAGTTTGACCGCCGCGCCCGCCGGTGGCGCGGTCGCCTTGCACCCACGCGGTGACGGAAGGTTGGTCCGCACCGCGGCTACGCCGATGCAAGCGACCCGACCGACCCCGACAAGCACGGCAATGCCGGTGCGAACAGCAGCGGGCGCGGTTCGTTTTGGCCCTGATACCATTCGCTGAGACCTTCAAGTCGCTTGAGATGGGGGCCCGATCCCCTGCCAGAGTAGCGATTGCGTCGAATCGAACGGATCGTCTTCCGAGCAGGGACGTCGGTTGATGAGACAGAGGTCGCTGAGTGCCTATGCGCGTCGGCGTGCTGCGAGGGTGAATCGATGCGTGGTGGTGGCACTGGCACTCGTGTTGGCGATGGCACGCGAGGCGGCTGCGGCAGAACCGCACTTGGGATGGGGAATGTCGAGGGCTTGTGGGACGGATTCTTTCCGCTGCCGGCGGAGAGCACAGTGTCGACAGACGGTGTGGGAATTCGTCTGGCGCAGGTACCCGAGGCGGGCCCCCCCAAGCGCTGCCAGCGCAGCCGCCGGCCTCCGCGCCCTCACCGGTCGACGTGTCGGCTCCCGGGCCGGGGGGCCCAAGCCTGCCGAGGTCCGCCGACGCAGCCCCCACCGTCGTCGAGGAAGCCGTGAAGCCCTCCGGGCCTTCGTCCGAGACCAATTTCCTCGAGCGGGCCCTGGGCATTCAGGGCCGAGCGTGGCACCTCTATGGCTGGCTCGAAAATAGCTTCACCGGCAACACCAATGGCACCCCCCGCGATCGAAGCAACTTCAGCGTCTATCCCAACGACCTCGCCAACCAGTGGCAAGGCAATCAGCTTCCTTATCTCATCCTCGAAAACCCGCGACTGGACCCCCTACAGCAAGCCGTTTAGCGATGGCACGCGCGGCAGCCAGCTCACATTGTCTTTCGATGTGATCGTTCAGTTTTGAGAAACGAGGCCATCACGGCTTGGCCGTGGAAACGGTTCACCTGGCTGTTCCCGGCAAACGGGCTGAAGTCTATCATGCAAAGAAATGACACGGGATGTCAGCCATTAACGCGCTGGCCGCGATAAACTCGCGTTCCCTGAACTTTCGCTCTGAGAGTCAATTGAGGCAAATCCTCACCATGACCGAGCACGATGATCGTATCTTGTGGTCCGAGAATCGTCTCCGCGGACGGATGCCGAAGAATTGTGCCATCCGGCTTCTTGATGGCGACGATGACGACTCCCCCGGAACCGGAAAGTTCCACCGATCGCAGCGTTTTGCCTTCGAGTTGAGAGCCCGAGTCGATCCGGGCTTCGGCGATCTGTAATCCAATCGATTGCAGTTGCTCATTGAGATAAGTTGATCCCACGGAATCACGGAGCAGTGACTCGGCACTCGGTCGCGTGATCAAGTGGGTTATTTTTGACGCGCCAATAGCCGCCAGGAGAACGACTTTGCTCGCCCCGGATCGCAGCAGTTTACGTTCCGTCGACGGATGTTCCCCACGCGCGATGATTTCCAACTCCCCGTTCAACTCACGCGCGGTCAGAGTGATGAACACATTCATCTTATCATCAGAGAGAACAGCGGCGAGAACCCGCGCCCGCATAACGCCAGCCAGTATCAGGGTTTGCTCATCGGTCGCGTCTCCGATCAGGGCGAGAAATCCGCTCTTTTCCGCTTCACGCAATCGTTCCGCATCGGTATCAACGACGACAAAGGAACTACGCAATTCGCGAAGCTCCCGAGCGATGATTTGGCCGACGCGCCCGTACCCGCAGATGATCGCATGGTCTTTGAGTTGATCGATTCCTTGTGTCATTCGTCGCGCACCCAGAAAGCGATTGACTTCCCCTTCTGCCACCATTTGCACAAAACCACCGATGACGTAAGCACCGGACGAACAACCCCCGATTACCAGTAGTATGGTGAACAATTTGAGCCTTGGGTCAGCTAGCGGACGCACTTCGCCGTAGCCGACGCCGAAGATCGTAATCACCACCATGTACACTGCATCGATAAAACCCCAACCCGCTGCCCAGTAAACGCTCACGGAAATCACGCTTGTGAGTGCGAGAAGCAACGTCCCGGTGATGATTCGCTGCATCGCCGTCTGCATGAGTCACGCGCACAAATTGTTTGGCAGTCAGAGTTGCAATGGAACGGCCGGAGATCCAATCAAGGCAACCGTTATACGGCCAAGGAACAAACGTCACGAGCAAATCGTATGCCAAGCACGAAATTGGGGACGAGGTCTGAATGTCCGGGTGCGCCAACGGATTGCGGCGGAGAGGGGCGGCGACCGATACCAACCCAAAGCGCCAGCGAGGGTTCCGTCGGCGCTCCCCTCGCTCGCGCTTCGGGTTGGTATGCCCGGCCTAGACTCCGATCTCTCCACAGCGCTTGCCTGAGCGTTCGCCAGAGTCTGTTGGCGCAACCGAATGTCCGACAGGACAAAGCATCTGGTGAATGCCGGATACCGGCGATCGCCCTGCGTACAGACAATTTCCTGCTTACGGATCGGGATCGCATGCCTGAATTTGAGCACGCGGGAGATCTATTTTAACGCCAATTCGCATAGAAGGATGCGTTTATGGATTCCGTGTTGATCGCACCTCAATCGCCAAATTAAAGCGCAACGCTGGGCGGCCATCTCATCGCGTCGCGTGCCTGCGTTGTCAGCAGCAACTGCTTTAAAAGCGAGCAAGAGCCAGCCGATGGGCGTCGTGGACAAAATATTGCCTTAGACGTAACTCCGTGTTGGGATTAGTCTTGCTATTTCCATATGAGAATCCTATATGCTCGCGGCATGTTAGTTGCATGGCAGTGGGCGACCCTGGGGTAATACTGCATTTTGCACGAGCGTCAGCGAGGCGGTGCGCAATTTGCCTGACGGTAAGCGACTTGGTGAGCATTCAATTTCTCAACCCGCGCCGTATTTATATGTGGCGTCTCTCTTAGAAAGTCGGAGCGTTCTGTGGGATCGAAGATCTTCAGTGGCAGGCGTGCGTTCTTTTGGCTATTGACGTGTTTTCTAGGCTTGGCGACTGCCGGAACCCTGCGGTCGTTTGGTCAAGATGAGAAGAAGGAGAAGCCCGCGGCGGCAGCTAACGCGGCACCCATAGCGAATGCCGCTACGGCCCCGGCACCCGCCCCGGTCGATCCGAAGCTAGTTCCCCCTTATTTCACTGGCGTGAGCCCTGACCCGCAAAAGCCGCTGTGGCCCGATCCCACAGGCGCAAACGGCGGCTATTGGACGACTCCGGCGCCGGGCCCCGTAGGCGATGGGGATCCCAAGGCGAAGACAGTTCCCGAACTCTACGATCGCATTGTCCACAACCTGTTCTCAATTAACTTTGTGTGGACGTTGGTCACGGGCTTCCTGGTGATGTTTATGCAGGCCGGCTTCGCCCTGGTGGAGGCTGGTCTGGGGCGGGCGAAGAACGCCTCGCACACCATGGCCATGAATTTCATGATCTATCCGCTTGGGTTGCCTGGGCTTCTGGATGTACGGCTTTGCCCTGGGCTGGGGCAACTGGTTCAATGGCCCCGTCCCCGACGGTTGGTACGCCTCGCTGGGCCCGGGCTTGTCGATTTTGAACGAAGGCCTGGGGATCGGTGGCGATCCGAGCACGCCCGGCGTGTTCAAATACGGCCTGCTGGGCACCAAGGGCTTCTTCCTGCACGGCGTGGGAGACGTCAGCGTGCTGGCGCTCTTCTTTTTCATGATGGTGTTCATGGACACCACGGCCACGATTCCCACTGGCACCATGGCCGAGCGTTGGTCGTGGAAGAACTTCTGTCTCTACGGCCTCTGGGTCGCATTACCGTATTGCGTCTATGCCAACTGGGTGTGGGGCGGCGGTTGGCTGGCTCAGGCCGGCAAGAACTGGGGGCTCGGTCACGGCGCCGTCGATTTCGCCGGCTCTGGCGTTGTGCACGCCATGGGCGGCATCATCGCATTGGCCGGCGGGATCGTCGTTCGGCCCGCGCATCGGCAAGTACGTCAATGGCAAGCCACAAGCCATGCCTGGCCACAACATTCCGATGGTGGTGCTCGGAACGTTCATCCTGGCGTTCGGTTGGTTCGGCTTTAACCCCGGCTCGACGCTTTCCGGCACGGACTTGCGCATCGCGTTCGTTGTCGTCAACACGATGCTGGCAAGCGTCTCCTCGGCGTTTGCCGCGATGGCGTGGATGATGTTCGTCCGAGGAATGAAGCCCGACACGTCGATGCTGTGCAACGGCATGTTGGCTGGCCTGGTGGCCATCACGGCCCCCTGCGCCTTCGTCGATCCGCTGGGCCGCGGCGGTGATCGGTCTGGTCGCCGGAGTGCTGGTCGTCGAGAGCGTTTTCTTCTGGGAAAACTTGGCATCGACGACGTGGTCGGCGCGATTTCCGTGCACGGCGTCAACGGCATCTGGGGTGTGATCTCCGTCGGATTGTTTGCCAACGGGGCCTATGGCGCCGGATGGAACGGCGTGGCTCGCCCCGAAATGGTCGCGAAGTACGGCGCCGACGGCGTCCGCGGCCTTCTCTATGGCGATGCCTCGCAGCTCTGGGCCCAAATGCTCGACTCGGCTGTCGTCTGCGTGTTTGGGTTTACCATGGCCTACGTCTGGTTCAAAGTCAGCAATCTGATCACGCCCATTCGTGTCTCGGAAGAAACAGAATTGGAGGGCCTCGATGGTCCCGAAATGGGATGCGTCGGATATCCCGAATTCGTGATCAAAGGCCATCCGACGAATCCGCCGTGATGATCGATTGAGTTTCGTTCTTGGTTAAATCCTCGATTTCACCGGTGTAACTCTCCTGTCCATGTTTCGTCTCTGGTTTCGCTAAGCCAGAGGGATGCCCAAGGCTTGGGCGGGTCGATTCGTCGGCTCGCCCAAGGAGGACTCTTTTTCTGACCACGTGAAACCTCAGGCGCATCCGCCACTTGAGCGACCGCGCCGATGACGGAGATGAAACTCACTCCGATGAGAATTGCAGCAATTCAATCGAACGTCCACGAGCGAGTCATCCTTGTTATTGGGGCGATCTTACTGGGCTACGCGCTGGCGACGTTGGCCGGTTGGACCGTTGCGGCCGTGCCGGCGGGTGAGCACGGCTACGCGGTGGTCCAGGAGAAAGTTTCCCACTTTTGGGCAGTCATTCCCTTCACGCTGTTGCTCGGAGCGATCGCCATCCTGCCTCTGCTGGAGCCTACGTGCCGTTGGTGGGATCGCAATCTGAACAAGTTTTATGTGGCCGTTAATCTGGCGATCTTGACGCTCTTGTACCTCGCCCTGCTGCATCCCAACGGCAGCCTGGGTCGGGCTTTGGAGACACTCCAGCACGTCATCATCAGCGACTACATTCCGTTCATCGTTCTACTGTTCAGCCTGTACACGATCAGCGGCGGCATTCGCATTGAGGGCAATTTGACGGCCCACACGCTCACCAACGCGGCCTTCGTCGCTAGCGGTGGCGTGTTGGCCAGCTTGATCGGAACCACGGGGGCGGCGATGTTACTCGTTCGTCCTTTGTTGGAAACCAACGCCGAGCGCAAGCACGTGGCCCATACCACTGTCTTTTTTATTTTCGTCGTTTGCAATTGCGGTGGGTTGTTGCTGCCGCTGGGCGATCCGCCGCTTTTCCTGGGCTACCTTAACGGCGTCGACTTTTTCTGGACCACCTCGCTTTGGAAGCACTGGCTATTCATCAATGGCTTGTTGCTGGCCACCTACTTCGTGATGGACCATTTTTTCTTCTATCCGCGGGAGACGAAACAAGACCTAGCGTCCAATGAAACCCGGGTTCGCAAACTCACGGTTTCCGGCCTGTGGCCCAATGCTCTGCTGCTCGTGGGAATCATTTTGTCCGTCGCGCTTTTGGACCCGTCCCAGCCGTTTCTGGGCACCGGTTGGCATCCGTGGATTTATCTGCGAGAAATGGTTCAACTGGCGCTGGTGCTCGTTTCGTTGTTAATCGGCCGTAACGCCGTACGCGAAGCCAACAGCTTCGACTACCTGGCGATTGTCGAAGTCGGCGTGCTTTTTATCGGAATCTTCGTGGCCATGCAGCCCGCACTCGAGATACTACATGCACGCGGCGCGACGTTGGGCATCAATTCACCGCACAGATTCTTCTGGGCCTCCGGTTGGCTGTCTTCGGTATTGGACAACTGCGCCGACCTATCTGGTGTTTTTCAAAACGGCGCAAGCGCCTCCCAATTGATGCGCGTCCTGCGCATGGCCGGCGTGGCCGAACGTCTGCTTTCCGGCGTCGCCTTGGGTTCGGTCGCAATGGGCGCCATGACCTACATCGGCAACGGCCCTAATTTCATGGTCAAAACGATTGCCGAGCGAGCCGGCGTCAAGATGCCCACCTTCTTCGGGTACATGGTTATAGCCTTTTGATCCTACTGCCGATCCTCGCTCTCGACACCTGGCTGTTTCTCGAATAAGTCGGACCGGCCGGGCTCGTCCTGGCTTTCCCATCCAACCGGTTCGCCTTGAGGGTTAAACATCCGCGATCAGGATATCAATGCCTTCCGATTGTCGTTCGAGACGGTCAAGAATCGATCCGTAGCGCAGCCGGTTGTACCAGGGTTGGCGGCTCTTGCCGACGACGATGATCTTGATCGCGTACTCGTGCGCGAAGGCCAGGAAGGTGCTGGCAACGTCGTGCCCGCGAAACGTCATCGGGATGCCGCCGAGCTGCTGGGCCAGCTCGAGATGCTTGCTGATCATGCGCTGCGTGGCCGCATCGATGCGGGTGAGCTCCTCCGAGGGGAGCTGGATGTAGACGGCGTACCAGGGGGCATTGAGCCTGTCGGCGATGCGAGCGGACTTACGCAGGAGCGCCGGCGCGTTGGGGCTGCGGCTGGAGATTCCCACCATCACGCGATCGGTTGCCGACAGGGGAGACTGGTCCGCCTGCGGCGCGACGGCTGCGGCGATCGATCAGGTGAGCGATCTCCGTCAGGGCAATCTCGCGCAGACCGCGTCAGGTTCGACGGAGTGAAGAAGTTAGCGAGTGCGGTGCTGATGCGGTCGGCCGGGTAGATCTTGCCGGTGTTGAGCCGCTCGATCAGGTCTTCGACCGAGACGTCGACATTCACAAGCTGGTCGGCCTCGGCGAGGATGCGATCGGGGATGCGTTCCTTGACTTTGACGTTGGTGACCCGCTCGATCTCGTCGTAAAGACTCTCCAAATGCTGAATGTTCAAGGTGCCGATGACGTGAATGCCCGCGTGGAGCAAGTCTTCGACATCTTGATAACGTTTGGCGTGGCGCGAGCCCGGGGCATTGGTGTGGGCGAGCTCGTCGACCAGGCAAATGGTCGGACGGCGCGCCAGGACGGCGTCGACATCCATTTCGCGGAGCGTCACCCCGCGGTACTCGACCACACGCGGGGGGATGATTTCAAGACCGCCGATCTGCTCTGCGGTTTCGGCGCGGCCATGAGTCTCGATGACGCCGACGACGACGTCCACCCCCTGCGACTTAAGGCGGTTCGCTTCGCGAAGCATCGAATAGGTTTTGCCCACGCCAGCGGCCGAGCCCATGTAGACCTTGAGCCGACCCCGCTTCTGGCGGCGGATCAAGTTCAAGAACTGCTCGGGACTCGGTCGCTCGAGTTCCGCCGAAGCCATGGCAAAGTGTTCCGATGACGCTGGAGCCACCATCAATGGCCCTTGCTTTTCTCGCGATCGAGCAGCAGGTTTAGCTGCAGCACGTTGACTCGCGGCGGAGTGCGCCGACAATCGCTCCCGATCGATTCGTCGCTCCGTTGATCATGTCACGAATCTTCTCGATTGGCAACCCCCTTGATGCGGCGACACGAGGAGCCTGGTAGAGGGCGGCCTCCGGGCTGATGTCGGGGTCAAGGCCCGAGCCTGAGGCGGTCACCAGGTCAACCGGAACCGGCTGTTCCTTCGTTGCCTTGAGCGCGTTAGCTCGGTCGGCGATGGCCTTGTGCAAGTCGGGATTGGTCGGTGCAAGGTTCGAGCCGCTGGCCGCATCCGCCTTGTAATCGGCGGCCGACGGGCGGGGATGAAAGTAACGGTCTGACTCAAATTTTTGAGCGATCAACTCCGAGCCGATCACCGTTCGTCCATCGGAGCCATAAATCAGGCTCCCTTCCGCCTTGGACGGAAAGACTAATTGTGCCACCCCCCACACCACGGCGGGGTAGAGAACCATGCAAAGCAAAAGCGTGACGACACATGCCTTTAAGGCTAACAAAACTTCGCGAATCATTTGAGTTCCTCTGTAAGTAGGGAAATTTCTCAGCCGGCTCCCGCGAGAGCGAGCAGCGGGTCGATGGCGAGATCAATCAGCTTGATACCAATAAAAAGGCGCGATCACGCCGCCCAGGCCGTAATAGAGCAGGTTTCGCCTCAAAAGAGCACTGGCCCCGACTGGCCGGTAGGTCACGCCCTTCAAGGCAATCGGAATCAACATGGGGATGATGATCGCGTTGAAGATCACGGCCGACAGAATGGCTGACCGGGGCCCTCCAGCCGTGGCCAGGCCCATTAGGTCGATGGCTCGCAGGGCGGCCAGTGACCGGAAAGCCGACGAACATCGCGGGGATGACGGCGAAATACTTTGCCAGGTCGTTGGCAATGGAAAAGGTGGTCAGGCGCTGCGCGTCATCAAGAGTTGCTTGCCGATCTCGACGACCTCGATGAGCTTGGTGGGATCGCTGTCGAGGTCGACCATGTTACCGGCCTCCTTGGCGGCTTGGGTCCCCGAATTCATGGCGACACCGATGTCCGCCTGCGCCAGCGCGGGCGCGTCGTTGGTGCCGTCACCCATCATGGCGACCAGTTTGCCGCCGGTCTGTTCCTTGCGGATATAGGCGAGCTTGGCTTCGGGCGTGGCCTGGGCGATGAAATCGTCGACACCCGCCTCGTTGGCGATCGCCTTGGCGGTCAGCGGATTATCGCCGGTGACCATCACGACCCGCAGCCCCATCTGACGCAGCCGGGTGAAGCGTTCGCGGATACCTGGTTTTAAAATGTCTTCGAGCTTGATCACGCCCACCAGCGAGTCATTCAAACTGACGGCCAACGGGGTTGCGCCTTGCGAGGCGATCGCGTCGACGGTGTCTTGGTATTTTGCCGGTATCGTGTTGCCGGCAGCCTCGACCGCACGGGCGATGGTATCGGGCGCGCCCTTACGGATCTTCACGCCGTCTGGCAAATCGATGCCGCTCATTCGCGTTTGGGCGGTAAACTCGATGAAGCAGCTACCGGCGGGAGCCTCGAGCTCGGCGAGTGGCGAATACCGCGGGTCAGCTCGACGATGCTCTTGCCCTCGGGGGTCGTGTCGGCCAGTGAGGCCAGCGAGGCCAGCCGTGCGAGTTCACGGTCGGACGTACCGTCCATGGGGACAAACAATGTCGCCTTGCGGTTGCCCAGTGTGATCGTGCCGGTCTTGTCCAGGAGTAACGTGTCGACGTCGCCGGCGACCTCGACGGCCTTGCCGCTCTTGGCAATCAAGTTCGCGGCCAAAGCGCGATCCATACCAGCGATGCCGATCGCCGCCAGAAACGCCCCGATCGTCGTCGGGATCAGGCAAACGAGCAGCGCGATCAACGTGGGGAATGTCGAGCGTGATGTCGAAGTAGCGCGCGATCGGGTAAAGCGTGGCGGTCACGATCAAGAAAATGATCGAGAACGCGGCCAGAATGATCGTGAGCGCGATTTCGTTGGGCGTCTTTTGCCTTGACGCCCCTTCGACGAGGGCGATCATCCGGTCGAGGAAGCTTTCACCGGCGCCTGCGGTGACGGCGACGACGATCCGGTCCGACAGGACGCGAGTTCCCCCTGTCACGCCCGAGCGGTCGCCGCCGGCCTCTCGGATCACCGGTGCGCTTTCGCCTGTAATCGCGGATTCGTCGACCGAAGCCACGCCCTCGACGATATCGCCGTCGGCCGGAATAATCTGACCAGCCTCCACCACCACGCGGTCGCCTGTCTTGAGCGTGGTTGAGGAGACCGTGACGCTCTCGCCGGTCGGCGCGAGCCGATAGGCGACGGTGTCTTGACGCGTAGCCCGTAGGCTCTGCGCCTGGGCCTTTCCCGCGCCTCGGCCAAAGCCTCGGCGAAGTTGGCGAAGAGCACGGTCAGCAGCAGCAAGATCGCCAGTGCTCCCTGGTAAACGATCAGCCCGGTGGCGGCGCCGTTGACAATCGACTCGATCATGACGAGCGTGGTCAGGATCCAGCCGGCCTCGACCAGGAACATGACCGGGTTGCGGGCCATGTTCCGAGGGTCGAGCATCGTGAAGAGCGCACCGTGGCCATCTTCACCAGGGCCGGCTCGAACAGCTTGAGATGGCGCGTTTGGCGACGTTGTAGTTTCAGTGCCTGAACCTCGGTCTGTGCTCGGTTCGGCAGCTTGGTTGGTGTCAGAAGGGACATCGTTAGTGGAATCCTCTTTAAGTAAACAATGGTTTGATGAAGTCTTGGTCTCGGTGATCCAATTCATGGACTCAGGGCGACACGGCGGCCGTCAGATGATCAGCGACGGGCCCCAAGACGACGGCTGGCATGAAGGAAAGTGCGCCGACCAGGAGCACCGTTCCCAAGAGCATGGCCGCGAACGTCAGATCGTTGGTCAAAAGTGTGCCGGACGTCTGGGGAGTTCGCTTCTTCTCGGCGAGAAAGCCAGCGATGGCGACCGGTAGCAAGAGCGAGGGGAACCGTCCCAGCAAGAGAACGACGCCACTGCAGACATTCCAGGCCGGGTTGTTGTCAGCCAGTCCCTCGAAGCCGGAGCCGTTATTGGCGGCGGCCGAACTGAATTCGTAGAGCGTTTCACTGAATCCGTGCGCACCGGGATTCGCCGCGGTGGCTTTGCCCCAACCACTCGCCGCAAAGAGCGCGGTGCCGCAGGTAATCACAAGCGGGTGGATCAAGATTGCGATCATCGCCAGCTTGACCTCTCTGGCCTCGATTTTCTTCCCGAGGTATTCGGGCGTGCGGCCCACCATCAATCCGGCCAGGAACACGGCCACGATGATATACATCAGCATGTTCAAGAATCCGGCGCCGACGCCGCTGAAATCGACGTTGAGCATCATGAGGGACATCGGTACCAGCCCCCCCAGCGGCTGAAAGCTGTCGTGCATCGCATTGACCGAGCCATTGGAGGTGGCCGTCGTCATGGCCCCCCATGTCGCCGATGCGACCGCCCCGTGCCTAACTTCCTTGCCCTCGAGGTTGCCCCCCTTCGCGACGGCCAAACCGGCGACGGCTGGGCTGGGTCGGGTCTCCGCGGCAATCGCGATGACCACGCCGGTCACCAGCATGGTCATCATCACCCCGAAGATCACAGTCGCGTGCGCCCGGTCCTTGATCATGAGGCCGAACATGACGATCGACGCCATCGGCACAAGGACGATCGAGATCACTTCGATCAGGTTGCTCCACGGACTTGGGTTTTCGAAGGGATGTGCCGAATTGGGACCGAAGAAGCCGCCGCCGTTGGTGCCGAGCTGTTTGATGGCGACCTCGGCCGCGACGGGCCCGACAGCGATTGTTTGGCTGCCCCCTTCCAGAGTGGTCGCCTGGGCGGCGCCGTGCAGTGTCATCGGAATACCAGTCGCCACCAGCAACACCGCGACGACGACGGCCAATGGAACCAGCACCAAACAGACGGTCCGCAATGTATCGAGGTAGAAGTCGCCCAGATCACGCTGGCCACGAAGGGCTCGAATCACCGCCAGCATGACGGCCAGGCCGCAGGCCGGCGTCACGAACTGAAGCCACGCGACGGCCCCAAGCTGGCTGAAATAAGAAAGGTGCTGCTCACCCGAGTAATGCTGAAGATTGGTGTTCGTCACGAACGAGCAGACCGTGTTGAAGATCACACCCGTATCAGCCCCGGGGCGATCGGTGCCCGACATGTCCTTGTAGCCGAGCGTTGTCAGCGCTCCTTTGCCGTCGGGGTTCAAAATCGGCAAATAGGGCTGTGCGAGCAAAATCACGAAAGAGATCGCGAACAGCGCGACGTTAAACGCCAGGCACGCGAAAGCATAATCCTTCCACCCCATCTTGGCCGGCTCGCGCTGGCCCAGCAGCTTGAGCAATCCCAGCGGCACGGCATCGATCCCCTTGCCGATGCGCTCGGCCGGCGGATCAAGGATGCGGGCCATCCACCAGCCCAAAGGGATTGAAAACACGATAGGCAGCCCGAGGGCCCAGAACGGATGCAATAATGAGAGATCCAACGGAGAAGCTCCAGGTTAATGTCACGAACTAAAATTTCTCGGGCCTGATCATCACGTAACACAGATAGACCAGTGCCGCCACGGTTAACACGCCCGTCAGGTAAAGCATTCGGAAGTCCTTTTTTTTAAAGGTGGTCGCAGGCGGCGACATGTTGCGAAAATACACCAGTGCCGCCACGGTTAACACGCCGGTCAGGTGAAGCATCCGTAACTCCTTGGGTTTAGAGGCGATCGCATGCGGCCATCATTGCGAAAAAAAGCCCGAACATAACCATGCCGAGCACGAAGGTAGCGAGTGATAGCATCTTGATCTCCTTTCTTAGGATTCTCGTTTCCAGGTTCCAGAATGCGATTTCTACATTCCAACTCGCGGCTTTCGTCGGGTCAAGACCTGAGTCGCGTGTCTGGAATCTTGAATAATCAGCCGATTCACATTTTACGGCGAACTTTGCCGCTCGGGAACCAATCGCGCAGGACGTGGAACGAATCGCCCGCATCGCGCGTTTTCAACGTTTCCACCCGATCGAGAAGTTCGTGCGCTTCGGCTGAGCCGGGATTGTGATTGAGTACATCGCGGAGCAGGGCTTCGGCCTCGCTGAACTGACCGCGATTGAGGGCCCTTTTGGCCCGGGCGAGCTCGAACATGGCTCGCTGGCCGCGATCCAATGGCCTGGCTTCGGTCTCGATCGGGTGAACCGCCGTGAGCGGTTCGTCGTGGCGAGCGATGACCTCGGCGACGATTCGTCTCAAGGCGTCTGGCGGGATCGGTTTCGTGAGAAAATCGATCGCGCCTAACTTCATTGCCGCGACGGCCTCGGGGATGCTCCCGTGCGCCGTCAAGATCACGACCGGAATCCCGATGCCGCGTGAACGGAGCTGCCGGAGCAGCTCCATCCCGTCCATCCTGGGCATGAGTAAGTCGAGCAAGACGAGATCGTGATCTGAGCCCCTTTGGCTCAACATATCGAGGGCGCCCTGTCCATCAGACGCTGCGGTCACCGCGTAGCCGACCGATACGAGCGCGGTCTCGAGCATCAGTCGAACGTTCGGTTCGTCGTCGACGATTAAGATGCGCTTCTTTGGGCCCATTGGTTTCCGCCTTCCACGGAATTTGACTCATCCGCCAAGCCGGCCGCTGGCAGGATGAAAGTAAACCTTGTCCCCTTTCCCAGTTTGCTCTCGACACTGATCTCGCCTCCGTGAGCGGTGATGATTTCGCGAACGATGGCCAGTCCCAATCCCGCGCCGCCGGAATGCCTCGCTGTGGGTACGCGATAGAACTTGTCGAAAAGTCGAGGCAAGTGTTCCGGCGGGATTCCCTCGCCAGTGTCTTCGACCACGAATCGGCTGTGTTGGTCCTCGGCAATCGCCTTAACCTGTACGGATCCGCCATTACTGGTGTGTTGGATCGCGTTGACGATTAAGTTGTCGAAGACATGCTCGATGCGATCACGATCGACCATCACCATCGGATTGAGCCCCTCTACGTCGGCACTGAGAGTGATGCCGCGGGCCTGGGCCTCGTGTTGGAACCGGGCGACAGCCTCATCGACGAGCTCGGCGCCTGGCACCGGCTCGAGATCCAGCCTGACCCGGCCCTGTTCGATCCGCGTGAGGTCGAGCAGGTCATTGATCATCGTCAGAATTCGATCGGCGTCTTGGCGGGCCGCCAAGAGTAACTCAACCTGTTTGGGAGTGAGGGGCCCGACAACCTCTTCCAGCAGCAAGTGAATGGCCATCTGAACGCTGGTCAGCGGAGTCTTCAGCTCGTGGCTCACGGTGGCGACCATGTCGCTCTTCAGGCGATCGAGGAGGTGGAACCTGGTCACGTCGGCCAGCGCCACGGCGGCGCCGATCAACTCGTCGCGTTCGCTGCGGATCGCCACGACCCGCGGGAGGTAGTAGCGCTCCTGCCCGCCGTCATCGAGCGGTATCGCTTGCTCGAGGGAGAGCGGTAGGTAATCGCCTCGCCCCGCGAGCACGTCGCTGATCAGGGGCCGTAAGGGCTGGGGGGGGGCCCAGGTCATGGGCAGATCGGCGGCCGGCGATACACCCAGCAGCCGGCGAGCGCCTCGATTGGCCTGTTCGACCGACCCGACCGGGTCCACGACCACCACCGGATCAGGGAACGAGTCAATGGTAGCCTGGGTCGGTCTTCTGCGCGCGGAGCAGCCGTGCGGTGCCGGCCTGGCGATACTCGCGGATGGTCCGCGCCATCTCGTTGAAGGCGTTGGCCAGGTCGCCGAGCTCGTCTCGAGACGCGGCAGGGACAAGCTGGTCGAGCTCACCTCGCGCCACTGCCCGAGCACCATCGGTGACGGCCTGGATCGGCTTTAAGATCGATCGGCTCAGGAGCAGGGCAGCCCCCACGGCCAGCGTCACCGCCGCGATCAAGGCACCGACCATCAGACGTATCGAGTGGGTCGCGTTGGTACGTGCGCGGAGGTCCATGGCCGTCATATTTGCCTGGTTTAAAGAGAGAATCCCGTCGGCGCCCACGCGAATCTTGTCAAAGGTCGGCAAGAGCTCGCTGAAATAAACTTCGGCCTGACGCTCCGGAGTGAGGCCGAAGAATCGGTCTGCATGTGCGAGGTACTGGTGGAAAAACCCGTCAACCGAATCGACGAGACCTTGTTCCCCGGGGAGCGTGATGTTCCCTTTTTCTGACTTCAAGTTTTCCTCGAATCGAGGGCGATTCGAATCGAACTGAGCGCGGCCGTACTTGACTCGCCCTCCGACCGCGAAGAGAAGTCCGGAGTCCATGCGCTCGAGCGCTTCCTTCATTCCCTCGGCCGCTAAGATGCTGGCATAATTTTCGCGCAATATGACATCGATATTTCCCCCAAGGCGATAGAACATGGCGATCGCCCACAGGCCGAGACCCACCACAATCGCCAGCGTCGGCAATAGTCCGATCAAAACCTTGGTTTGGAGTGTCTTCACGTCGTCGTTCCCCACCGACCACTAAGCGATTGTCATGCCAGACCGCACTGCCGCGACGTAAGTGGCTGCCTCGCTTGGCTAAGGAAAGAAAGCCGACTTCGGCACGATTTCGGGAGAGGCCAAGTGGCATTGCGAATTGCATGATAATCACATCGTTTGCCCGCAAATTGCAAGAACGCCTTTCTTTGATTTGCGGCTGGGTCGCGTGTTGGGATCGATCGCGAGGGAAACTTATTCACTCGCGCCTTCGAGGGTTGGGTTAATGGCCGGGCAATCAAAGTCGAATCCGAAACGCTCACAATACCGCCGCAAACCAGCGAGCGCGATCCGGTCATGCCGGTCGACTTTGAGTGCAAGTTTGTAGCATTGATACGCGGCGTGGAACTCCCCCAACCGCTCGTGGAGAACACCCATCAAGGTCCGAGCCTCGGATGATTCGGGTTCGGCATCCAGGGCCCGGCGCAGGTGTCGCTCCGCTTCGGCGAACTGTTGACGGCCGAGCGCCTGCTGGGCAAAGATCACGTCTGAGCGGTCTCGGCTGAGCGGCCTTCTGCCGCCGAGGCGGTCAGAAACCTTATCAGCACCGCGGACCACCGGGTAGTCGAGTTGCATACGTCTCATGGTCAGTAACTCCGTTCTGGAGAGCTGTG
The DNA here is from genome assembly GCA_963829765.1 of uncultured Isosphaeraceae bacterium. Lineage (GTDB taxonomy): Bacteria > Planctomycetota > Planctomycetia > Isosphaerales > Isosphaeraceae > CAWFRS01. Next base: position 22,463 of record CAWHKI010000241.1, read on the forward strand.
CATCGCGACTTATGGAATTGCATTTGGCGTGCCGTGCATTTGCACTTCGCACATGTAAATGCCGCGAAACAAGTTGCGTTGACTGGTGCGGTGGGAATTCATTTTGCATCCGGGCCTTCGGTCGTGCGGAATGCCCGTTGGTTGCTGCAAACCGCACGAACCGGGCACTCGACGTCGAGTCCCTTTCGTGGGTCCTGGGCGCTCGGCTTCGCTGGATGTGACGGACACTCGTAACCGTCCCGGTCGCCATCATCCCCGGCCGTCGCTGTCCCGTTCCTGCGATCCGTGGATCACCGAACGATGAGCAGTGAAGGTAACGAGAGCGTAACGATTCGCGGGTCGGCGACCTGGTCTTCGTCTTGGCGTGAAATCAAGAGGCCGAATGTCGCGTTGTTCACGGTCTTTTCCAAAAACGCTCTCAGTCCGAGCGTGTCGCGGCCGGGATCGATCGTGCGTCGATATTTTACCTCGACGGGAATACGTCGTTCGCCGATGGTGAGCACATAGTCGACTTCTGGCTCCATGCCCCTCTCAGGCAAATGTGCGACGGAGAGCCCGGTCAGCGACGCAAAATAGTAACCCACAATGCTATCCGCGATGCGACCTGCCAAATCACTGAGGTGTGGCGACTTGTCAAGTCCGGTGGATTCAAGTGGGATGACTTCCTGAAGCCAGGCTGCGCGAATGGCGTGGTCGCATAAGCACAGCTTGTTATAGCCTCTTCTTCGCTTGAGGCGCATCTCGAGCGGCTCAATTTGGCAAGAGCAGGCTGCTATCCAGGAAGTCCAAGTAACGGCGAATACGTTGTGGGCCGATGTTGGCACTGAGGGAAAGCTGTGCCTCCGTGGCCAGCGTTGCCGGATTCGGACACTGGCCAATATAGCGACAGCCCATTCGGAAGACTTCCTCCAAGAGCTGGCGATCCCGCTTTCGCCCGCGTTCACCGACCCGCAAATCATGCTCGATGACGCACTTCACCACGGTTTCGTTCAATTGTGCTGCGATATCGTGCCACGGTATACCCGCCGTCTCGTTGGGCGAGTGGGTAAGCGCCGCGTTCCGAGAAAGCGGCGAACGCTCGACCTAGACTAGCCGACTGTTGCGTGCCCAATACGGCGAGCGAGCGCCAAAAATCAGGTCGCAGCCACTCGTCCCAGCCATTTTCGGTTTGCAAGGGCCTGAGCGTGCCGAGGTTCCCGAGCACCGCGATCTCGGTCAACCGTAACGGCCCCACTTCGAGCGATTGGATTCGCCCCGCGAGGCTGTCGCGGCCCTTTTCGATTCGGAGGCGCCGAACTGCCGGTGACCAGAACGCGAACCGTTGCGTGATCGACCAGTGATTTGAGCTGTACGTCCCAATCAGAGAGGTTCTGGATTTCGTCGAAAAACAAAAAGACAGGACGGTGGCGACGAGCACTTTCATTGATGGACGCGTGGAGCACTTCGCTCTCGAACCAGTCGACGATCCGCAGTATCGGCTCGTCGAAGCCGGCGTGAGCGAGAGCAGGCAGCTCATCAAACTGCACCCTCATGATTCGATTCGGCTCAACTCGCGCATCGAGTAATGACTGGATCAGTTGCAACTGCAATGTCGTCTTGCCAATTTGCCGCGGACCTCGAATGACCACAATGGGCGCGATCGGATGGTCGAGTCGCTGGCGAAGTTTCTCATAGGGCCAGCGGCGGAACTCCGGGATGACCGGCAGCGGCTTGCCTTGCCACCAGGGATTCTGACGATCCAAGTCGAGGTTCAGCTCTCGAGGGATGGTGGGCCGCAGTGGTACGTAATCGGTCACTGAGCTGGCCCCCTGGCTTAATGTGTTCTTCGCGCGACCCCAGTCGGAAAAGGATTACAGCCCAAGTTGCTTACGCTTGCGATAAAGTGTGCTGGGATCGATACCCAGGATGCGGGCGGCGTCTTCGCGGCTGGGGCAGCGCTCCAGTAGCAGCCGGATGTGTTCGGTCTCCAGCCGTTCCAAGCTGATGGGCGAGCCGACCTCGATGGGGCCGGGCGGCCCGCCCCCTGTGGTCGTGCCAGACATGGTAACGCGGCCTGGCAAGTCGCTGATGGCGACCGAAGGCCCAGCGGCGAAGATCACGGCCCGTTCGATGGCGTTGCGGAGTTCGCGGAGGTTGCCCGGCCACGCATATGCCAGCAAGGCTTCTTGGGCCTCCGGCGCCAGGCCCTCGATCTTTTTGCCGATCTGCCGGGCAAAAAAAGCAAGAAGGTGAGCGGCCAGATCGGTCTTGTCGGCGCGTGCCCGCAAGGGTGGAAGAGTGAATTCGATGACGTTCAAGCGAAAAAGCAGGTCGTCGCGAAAGGTGCCCGCGGCAACGGCGGCGTCTAAGTCGCGGTTGGTGGCCGCGATCAACCGCACGTCGGCGCCGCGAGTGCGGGTCTCGCCGACACGCTCGTAGCGCCTCTCCTGAAGGAATCGCAGCAGTTTTGGCTGAAGCGCGAGTGGGAGGTCACCGATTTCGTCGAGGAAAAGCGTTCCTCCCTCGGCCGCGGAGACTTTTCCCTCGGTTTCGGTGACGGCGCCAGTGAACGAGCCGCGCGCGTGTCCGAACAGTTCGCTTTCAAGCAGGTCGGCACTGAGGCTCGGGCAGCTCACGGTGACAAACGGAGCACGACCCCGCCGGCTCCAGGCATGAATGGCCCGTGCGAAGACCCCCTTGCCTGTCCCGCTCTCTCCCCTAATCAAGACGACGGCGTCGGTCGGCCTACCTGGCGGCCCTGTTCCAAGACTACGCGGACCTGAGGGTCCTTGCTCTCGAGCGAAAACTCGGGAATTTCCACCCCAATCTGCTCTTGTAGATCGGCGATCTGGCTTTGCAACGATCGCACTCGCTCGAACCACTCGAGGATCGCCCGAATCTGCGCGGGCGTGAACGGCTTGGGCAGGAAGTCGCAAGCACCACGCCTCATCGCATCGACGGCGCTGTCAATGCTGGCGTAGGCCGTGATGATCACGACGGCCAGCCGCGGCGACAGCTTTATCAAGGTATCGAGCAGGTCCAACCCCGATTCATCTCTCAGCCGAAGGTCGACGAAAGCGACGTCGAACGGGGCTCGTTCAAGCTTTTTCGTTGCGTCGAGAGGGCTGATTGCCTCCTCGACCGTATTTTTCATCGATTCGAGAGCGATCCGCAGGCTTTTTCGGATGTTGGTTTCGTCGTCGACGATCAGGATACGCATAATTTAACCGGGAAGTGGTGGGACCAGGTTGCGTGAGTCATGAACTAAGTTCGCGCCTGATCCCGCTAGTCTAAGGGATTTTGGGCCCCAAATCGAGCGGTACCGAAGTTTTCGTGGCCAGTGGCTAGTGACTCGTGCCGGGCCGCTCGTTTAAGATCGTACTTCTCTCCCCCCGCCGCTTACAGCGGCCCACTACCCGCTGTGGCGGTCAAGTGAGTCGTCCCTTTGACGAACCGCTACCCACTTGGAACGGATGCGCAATGGAACCAGCACAACTAGACACACATCGCAAGGCCGTCCGGATCAACCTGGACAACACGAAGTATGGCACCTTCGCCGAGATCGGGGCGGGCCAAGAAGTGGCGCGGTGGTTTTTCCGGGTCGGCGGCGCGGCCGGCACCATCGCCAAGAGCATCTCGGCCTACGACATGACCGTTTCCGACGCCATCTACGGCGCATCCGGCCGCTACGTGAGCCGCCAGCGCGTTGAGACCATGCTCGTCTATGAATACAAGTTGATGCAAGAACGGCTCGCCGCGGAGCGTGGAGAAACCACGCGGTTCTTTGTATTCGCCGACACTGTCGCCACCAAGAGCTTCACGCGTAAGGACAACTGGCACGGCTGGATGGGCATCCGCTTTCAGTCCGTTCCCGGCGCTGAACCCTCCCAGATCATCCTGCATGTCAGCCTGCTTGACCGCGAAACCGTATTGCAGCAAGAAGCCATTGGGATTCTTGGGGTCAACTTGATTCACGCCGCGCTTTATCGCGCGAGCCGGCAGACCTGGTGGCGCAACTGCTGGACGACCTGTCGAACGAGCGGATCGAGGTCGACCTGATCGACTTTTCCGGGCCGGCTTTCGTCGACGTGGACAATCGCGTGATGATTCTGGAATTGGTGCACCGCGGCCTGTCCGACGCGGCCATGTTCATGCCCGACGGCAAGGTTGTCCAGCCGGCGGAGGTCTTCTACAAACGACCGGTGCTGGTCTTGCGCGGCGCTTCAGGCCAATCACCAACGTCGTCGTCGACATGCTCCATTGCGCCATGGCGGAGTTTCTCCGAGAGCCCGCCAACCAGGGTGAAGATATCTTGGTTGTCACCGAGATGACGCTGCGGCACCTCCAGGAGGGAGAGGCGCTCAGCCACCGCGACTTCCTCGATCGCGTCGACTTACTGCGCACCCTGGGCAAACCCGTGATGATTTCTAACTTAGGGGAATACTACCGCCTGGCGAATTACCTGCACCGATACACGGCCAAGCTCACCGGATTGGTGATGGGCGTGCCCACGCTACGTGAAATCTTCGACGAGCGATATTACACCCATTTGGCCGGTGGCATTCTCGAATCGTTCGGCAGGATGTTCAAGAACGATCTCAAGCTTTACGTGTACCCAATTCGTGATTCCGACAGCAAGGCCGTCGTCACCGCCGATGACCTTCGCTTCGCTCCCAAGCTTCAGCCTTTGTATAATTACTTGATCGAAAATGAGTACATCCAGCCGATCTGCGGATACAAGTCCGAATATATGAGCACGTTCAACCTCTCACGCGATGTTTTCCGCCGACTACAAGAGGGTGACCCGACCTGGGTCGACGACGTCCCGGCCAATGTAGCGCTCCTGATTTGCCAGCGGCACTTGCTGGGCTATGACCCCGAGAAGTGCGAGCAAATCACGCGAGCACCTGCGTGACCACCTCGCCATCGACATCAGTCAGCCGAAAGTCGCGGCCAGCGTAACGATAGACTAACCGGGTATGGTCGATCCCCATGAGATGGAGAATTGTCGCATGATAGTCGTGCACGTGAACCGGATTGGCGGCGATGTTGATCCCGAATTCGTCGGTCTCACCCCAGGCGAAGCCCCCCTTCACTCCGGCTCCCGCCAGCAGTGATGAAAACGCCTTGGCGTAATGGTTGCGGCCTTTGGTATTGGGACCGTCAGTCCATGGGGTCCGACCGAATTCCGTGCAGACGGCGACCAGCGTCTGGTCGAGCAGCCCGCGTCTTTGAGGTCTTTCAAAAGACCGGCGATGGCGCGGTCGACTGGCCGCGCTTTGGGGCGATGGTCTCGCATGTCGCCGTGCGCATCCCAGTTGTTGTTGGACCCGAGTCGATCAGTTCGACAACGCGCACGCCGCGTTCGATCAGGCGCCGGGCGATCAAGCACTGATAGCCGAACGACGTCGTGTCCCCTTCCTTGATTCCGTAACAGGCGAGCGTGGCCTTTGTTTCGCGGCATGTGTCGAGTGCTTCGGGTGCCTCGTGCATCATCCCCCGGGCGACGTCGAAAGAGGCGATCCGGGCCTGGAGGTCGCGATCGCCCGGGCGCACTGTCGCATGGCGGAGGTTGACGTCGCGCAGCATGATCTCCTCGAGCTCATGGAGCGTCACCGACCGTTCGGGCGGTCGCAAATCGGGTATCGGCTCGCGCTTGGCACGATGCGCACGCCCTGATGGATCGGCGGCAAGAAACTGCTGTCCCAAACTTGAGTGCCGGCGTACGGCATGTGTTCACAAAGTATCACGTACGAAGGCAGGGCCGGGTTGAACGTGCCGAGGCCATAGCTGATCCACGCACCCAAACCCGGCATCGGCACGGTCGCCGAGCCGGTGTGCATCGCCAGGACGGCCTGAAAATGCTCGACGATATCGGTGTGCAGGCTGCGGATCACACACAGATCGTCGGCCATCGTTCCCAGGTTCGGAAACAAATCGCTGATCATCAGGCCCGACTGGCCGCATGCCTGGAACCGAAACGGCGAGCCCAAGAGCGGCCGGTCGCGAGTCTCGTCACTACGGAGGCCGAAGCTCGGAACCGACTTGCCGTGATAGCGGTTGAGCGCGGGCTTGTAATCGAACGTATCGACGTGCGAAAAGCCTCCCGTCAAGAAGATCATGACCAGATTTGCGCTTTTGCCGGATGATGCGTCGGCAGCGGGGCGAGGAGACTTCCTCCTTCAAGCGCCGCCGCGTGCGCCAGTGCCGGGTAAAGGGCCTGTCCCACGGCTGCGCCGGCCGCTGACTTCAAGAATGAGCGGCGTCCTGGATTCATCTGAGCAGTTCCCTTCTTTACAATCGGCTCAATCGACGTAGAGAAACTCATTAGCCGTGAGCACGACCTTAGCCAGGCTGGACCAGGCTTCCCGCTCGCGAGACTCCGCGGAGGTCCCCGCCGATGCGAGGGCAGCGTGAGCCGTTCGCAGGAACGCAAGGGCGCGATCGCGTTCTTCGCTGGTGGGTGGGCGAGACCAGGCCAGGCGGTAAGCCATCTCGACCCGGTTCGCCGCATCGGTCGAAGCGGCGATCAGGCGGCGAGCAAGGCCGGCGGCCTGCTCCTGGACGAATGGATTATTCATGAGGTAAAGGGCCTGGAGCGGGACTGTCGAGCGTGGGCGAGACTCGGTGGAGATATTGGTATCTGGCCCGTCGAATAAGGCCAGGTAGGGATGCTTTACGAGACGTTGCGTCATCAGGTACACGGATCGATGGTGCGAGGGATAGACAGCCTTGAATGCGTCGTGTTGCGTCCAATGCCAGTTTTCGATGGGCGGAAATGGGTGGGGACCGGGGCGATTGAGGTCGAGTGTTCCGGCCAGAGCCAGCATGGCGTCTCGAATTGCTTCGGCATCAAGTCGCTGTCGCGGAAAACGCCAAAGCCAGCGATCGTCAGGATCAAGTTCGGCATCGTGAGCGTCGAAATCACTCGATAATTGATACGTACGGGAGAGCACGATTTCCCGTTGAATCGCCTTGATCGACCACTCCGACGCGACAAACCGGGCCGCGAGCCAGTCGAGCAGCTCGGGATGGGTGGGCGGTTCGCCGCGGAGCCCGAAGTTGGAGGGCGTGGCGACAATTCCCCGGCCGAAATGGTGCTGCCAGATCCGGTTGACTAACACGCGGGGCGTCAACGGCTGATCGGGACTCGTCAGCCAGCGCGCCAGCTCGAGCCGTCCACTGCCCGCCGACGAAACAACGGGAGGGGGCTGAGCATCGAGGCACGCGAGCCGAGGGAGGCCGCGCGGGACAACCTCGCCGGGACTGCCCGGGTCGCCCCGCCGCTGAAGCGCGGCGTTGATCGGCTTCCAATCGCTGACAGCGTAGGCACCCGCGAGGTCGGGCGGTAGCCCCGTCCGTTTGAGGATGATCAACTCGGTTTGCAGGTCCTTGCGGCGGCGGACCGACGAGGCGTCTTTTTTCGACTCGAGCGCCTTGATGGTGCTTTCGAGCTTCGCGATTCGATCCTGATATGCCTTGATCTTAGGCTCGGCTCGGCTGGGCTCGACCAGCGGGACGAAATTGAACCGCGAGAAGCCTTTGGATTGAAGTTCCTCGGAGCCGGCATACGGAAAGTTCGTACTGGCGAAGATTCCATAAAGTGCGTAATAGTCGCGCTGGCTCACTGGGTCGAACTTGTGGTCGTGGCACCGCGCGCACCGGAGCGTGAGGCCCAAAAACGCGCGGCCGGTTGTTTCGATCGTGTCTTCGAGAGTCAAGTGCCAGAGCTCGAACGGGGCGGTGGCGTAGCGGCGAGAAAGAGCCAAAAAGCCGGTCGCGACGACCGCGTCGGCGTAATTGGCGGCATCGCCTTGCCGCGCCAGGATGTCGCCGGCAAGTTGCTCGCGGACAAACTGGTCAAAAGGCTTGTCGCGGTTGAATGATTCAATGATATAATCACGATAGCGAGCGACTTCCGGGATCGGGTAGTCGGCGTTATCGCCCGCGGTATCAGCGTACCGCGCGACGTCCATCCAGTGCCGGCCCCAGCGCTCGCCATAATGCGGCGAGGCGAGCAAACGGTCGACGACCCGGGTAAAGGCCGCGGGCGAGTCGTCGGCTTCGAAGTCGGCGACTTCCTCCGGGGTCGGAGGCAAACCGATCAGGTCGAACGTAACTCGACGTATGAGGGTTCGACGGTTCGCCGGGCGCACGGGTCGCAATCCGACTGCGTTGCGTTTGGCCGCGATGAACCGATCGATCGGCCGATGAGACTCTCCATTCGGGCCCTCCGGCGGCACAACGGGCCTGATCCGCTCAAATGCCCAGTGTCGCGATTTTTGGGCCCCCTGCCCTGCCTGCTTTTGCACGACCGGTCTCGGCCAGACCGCCCCTTTCGCGATCCATTGGGAGAACGCGGCCGCCACCTCCGCGGGCAAATGATGCTTAGGTGGCATTTTCACGTCGTCATCGGTATATCCGATCGCGCGGGCGAGCAAGCTCTTTTCGGGCTGTCCGGCCACAATCGCCGGGCCGCGATCGCCCCCCTTCAAAAGCGATTCAATGGAATCCACCTTCAGGCCACTTTCGGTCTTCTTGCCGCCATGGCACGGCAAGCACTCGGTGGCCAGAACCGGGCGAATCTTGGTCTCGAAGAAGGTATCGGACGAGTCGTCGGCTCGTACCGAGCCCGCGAGAACAAAAATGGCCAGGAAGGTAAATGCCGATAGTCGATCCATCGCATCGACTCCGGTAGGTGGGATCGAACAAATGCCTTCATGACTGCACACATTGCCCGCTAGGGCGACACTCCGCCATGTTCCATTGAATTTACACAAAAACTGATCAGGTCGCAATCGGTTCCGGGCCGCTCGACGGCTGGACATTGTCCGCGGCAACCGACTTATGTGTCGTCGTCCCGCTCCGTCGTGTGATCCTCCTGGCTGGTGGTTACATCGATATTCCGCCGGCGCAATCCGTCGGTGATTGCGAGCGGAACATGCACGTCCATATAGAGGGTCAGCGGCATGGTCAAGCGTCCGCCCGGGGTCGCCGTCGCAAGAGCTGATCACGTGTTAGCGGTTGCTTCAGACGTTCGGATTCCGCGGCCTCGCTGGAGGCCCGCATCTGTTCGACGAGCCGATCGTAGTTATCGTAGAAGTAGGTCAGCGCCGCGTGGACCTGCTCAGGCCGGAGGTCGGGGTGCTGGCGCAGGATCTTCTCCGCCGACCAGCCGTAGTGGTAGTGCTCGCCCGCCAGATGGATCACCTTGTACCGGGTCCCTTCGACACGCGCCGTTCCATCAGGGTCGGTCGTCAAGTGGGGATACACTGTCAGATTAATCGTATATATTTTTTCACTATTGGAATTATTCGCGACCGTCCGGAAATCCATGCGCTCGGCCGCCCGACCTACGCGAGTCGACCAACGACGGCGGACACGTAACGAGCCTTCAGCTCTTGTTCCCACGCAGGCGCGCCAAGAATTCGGCGTGTTCCGGCGAGTCGAGCCCATTCTGGAGTACTTCGAGCAATCTGTTGAAATCCTCACGGACGAGTGCCGAGGGATCAAGCCATAATCCGGGGAAAACCACGCTGCACAGCGTGCCGTCATCGTGGGGAGCGAGTTCTCGAACCGACCGTTTCGCAAAACGAACCAATCGACCTCACGGTCTTCGACACGCCAGACGATGTACTCGCGAACACTATTGCGTTCGTAAGCCTGCAGCTTGGCGTTAAGATCGTAGCCGGCCGTGCTGGTGGCGACCTCGGCGACCAACTCCGGAGCAAGAGGATATAGCCATCCTCGTTGACTCTCGCCTGCCCCCCGCAGTCGGGTTTGATGAACAATACGTCGTCTGGCTGAGGCGTGTTGCCGATGTCCAAGTGCACGGTGGCGTTATCCGCGAGCGTGAGCCCGTAAGTCCTCGATCGGTAAAGAAACCGCCACCCCCCGAAAGTCGCATGGGGCTCCCCGTGTTGATCGGACCTGACCGGTGACGGCACGTAAACCACTCCTTCGATGAGCTCGGCTTTTTTGAGGTCTGGCATGGCCTCGTACCATCGCATGAACTCGTCATGGGTTAGGCGATCACCGTCCCTCAGCGGCGGGATCGGATCACCGCGGACAATCGACTCTGCGTCAGGAATGGACTTGGACCGGGCGGTTGAGACGGACATCGAATCGGCCTCCTGATCGTCGCGGTGTGGGCATATCAACATCATCGATCCTACCGACTCTTGCGGGGACAACCACGGCGAGACGAGCTTCCGCCGTTTGGACCGGTCCTCCTCGACGCCGTTCAATTCGCACTTATACCAAATTTCGCTCCACATCCCGTCCGATCGTTTAAATTCGTCGGTGCGATCGTGGGCTTCTTGTTGCGGTCAACGTCCGGCCGCCGGTCCCAGCAATGTGGCACAAGGTGGCAGATCTTGTGGCGGCGCGGTTTCTGTGCATTGTTACGCCGATTCTCGGGTTCGATCAAGCGACGAGTGCTCCTGACCAGGATGCCTGATGACACGGATTTGCGTCTTTCGCCCCATTCCCACGACGGCGAACGCGTTCGGAGATCACCAGGCATGCCAGGACATGCATCGCAGCATGCCAGGAAATGCATCGCATGCATCGGCATTCCAGGCATACCAGGACATGCATCGCATGGAAGAGCATGCATCACATATCGGCATTCTAGGAATGCATCGCATCCTCAGCCGCGCGAGGTATAATCCCGCGCTTCACTGGGGCAAGCCCAGCGCGGGCGGTAGGTTCTTACAGTTTGAGTTGTTACGGCTTCTTTCGCAACGTCGTCGTCGCAACGTCGTCTTTCTCACGCTCACGCAGCGATACCTGCACGCAAGGGGTGACGATCCGCCCGGTCCATGCGTTGCCGTCCAAGACTTTGTGCTCCGGTTGCTCGACATCGAAAGACTCGCGACGGTTCCCGTAAACAATGCGGACCTTATAAGGACCGGGCTTCAGGTTGTCGTAGCACCGCGCCGGAGCCCCGGATGCGTGCCACGACCTGAACGTCAGGGTGCGATCCTCCAGCGTGGGCCAGAAGAGGTCGGCCCGGATCGAGAGCGTAACGGTCTTTCCGGGCATGACCAAGGGGAAATCAGCCTCTGCCGGCAGGCGATGACGCTTCGTGCCCAGTTGTCCTTCCCACTGGTGTGCTTCTTTGCCGTCCGGCGTCAGAATATCCACCAGGAGGCCATCGTAGCCGTTGAAACGGAAGGATTTGTCGGACTTGTTGGTGATCTTCAAGCCCAACTTGATCGAGGAACTGAAGCCGGGCTTGTTCTCCGGTATCGACCAAACCCGCTCCGGCAGGACGACCTCAAAAGCCAGGCCGTCCTTCTTCTGCGGAAGACCCAATCGCTTTACCGCGTCAAGCCCAACTTTTCACCGCGCCAGCCTCGCCCTCCCGTTGTCGCTGTAGCTGTCGCCGCTCACGCCGCGACCTTTATAGATCCCTCCCGATCGGCGTAATCCCCGGGCGCGGAAGTCGCACCGGAGCCGGGCATGCGGCTCGGTTGGACCATTGACCGCGTCCTCCGTAAACGCCACACTAGGACGACGTTGTTGAACAAATATTGCACTTCGAGTTCTTCGCCATTTTTTGGACGTTCCTTCCATGGGTCGTTCGGCTCAGAATCACCGCGCGGCGGCCTTAACTCGACGCGACGTCCTGGCGACGATTCCGGCCGCCGTGGTCGCCGGGCGGGGGACGGGGC
>CAWHKI010000242.1:0-48855 GCA_963829765.1 uncultured Isosphaeraceae bacterium
TCTTTTTTTATAACACCCGGTACGGCGATACCGGCACGATTTCGCACCCAAACTGGTTCAAGACGCAGGGACTGTACGGGCTAGGGCTGAAAACGCCCGATACGCAGAGCGTGTATCCCTTCTTCTACGGCATGCCGGGCCAGAGCACAGTCGATTCGTCGAGCCGCCCCTGGTGGCGGCCGGCCCGCTTCTTCCAGGGGATTGTGCAACCGTGGCGGCCTGTCGGGATGTACTACAACATGGGGTCTTACGTGCCGATCTACGATCTCGACCCGATCGCGCCTGGACCTGGCCCGTACCCGTTCCCGTTCTACTTCAACTGGGTGCACGGGGGCTGACGATCGATCGTCACATTCAGATGATCAGCGGCGAACGCCTCTCGGCGGCCTCGGTCATGAACGACTGAACCCGCGAGACCATCTCTTCGGGCTCGGGCGTCAGGCCGTCGAGGATCATCGCGTTAGTCCAAAGCTGCTGGCACATGTCTTGATGAAATCGTCGTGCTGCGGGTTGGCACTGAGCCGACACAGCCGCCGCACCAGTGGTGCTGATGGATTGACTTCGAGGATGCGCTCGCTTTCGGTGAATTCTTTGTTGGCCATCTTCAGCAACCGCTGCATCTGCGTGCTCATGCCCCCGTCGGCGTTAACCAGACAGCACGGGCTGTCGGTCAGGCGTTTCGACTCGCGAACCTCGCGGACCCGATTTCCCAGCGCGGTCCGGAACAAGTCCAAAACCCGGCTGAAACCGCTTTCCGTGGCCGAGCTTTCACCCGCCTTCTGGTCGGGCTCGGTCGTCGGCCCGGTATCGGGAAGATCAAGGTCGGCCGAGTCGATCGACGTCAGGGTCTTGCCCTGGTACGAATGGAGCGAGCTAAGGGCGAATTCGTCGATCGGATCGGTCAGGAACAAGACCTCCAACCCCTTGCGGCGGAAAATCTCGAGGTTGGGGCTCTTGGCGAGCGATGCCAGGTCGTTGCCTCCGAGATAGTAAATCCGGCTCTGGCCCTCGGGCATCCGCGTGAGGTATTCATCAAGTGACACGCCCGCGGAGGGATCGTCGCTTCTTGAAGACGGAAACCGAAGCAGCTTGGCGATTCGCTCCTTGTTGGCCGGGTCGACTACCAGGCCCTCCTTGAGGGCCCTGCCGAACTGGTCATAAAACACGCGGAACTTGTCGGCATCGTCTTGGGCGAGATGATCGAGGCGGTCGAGAACCCCTTTGACCAGGGATGAGCGAATCTTGCGGATTACACTATTGTCTTGCAGGGTCTCGCGCGAGACGTTGAGCGGCAAGTCCTCCGAATCGACGAGCCCGCGGAGAAAGCGGAGGTATTCCGGTACCAGCTCCTTGCAATCGCCTTGTACCAGCACTCGCTTGGCGCAAAGGTTCAAGCCGTGCTCGAGCGGGCGAACCCCAGATTCTCGAGGTTCGTCGGCGGGCAGTAAAGAATCGCGCGGAACTGAATCGGCGAGTCGGCCGCCATGTGTAAATGCCAGAGCGGCTTTTCCTCGGGGTGGTGCGCCAGGTGCTGGTAAAACCGGACGTACTGCTCGTCGGTGACCTGGTTCTTGGGCTCAACCCAGATCGGCTTCTGATCGTTGATGACCTCGCCGCCCGCCCCCAGCCGGATCGGGTAAGGGACGAAGCTCGAATACCGCCGCACGATCTCCTTGATCCGCCAGGAGGAGTCGAAGTCCTTGGCGTCCTCCTTAAGATGAAGGATGACTTCAGTGCCGCGCGGCAGTTTTTCGTCGACGGGCGTAATGGTGAACGTGCCGGTCCCTTCCGACTCCCACTCCCACCCCGACTCCTCGGCATAGCCGCGCGTTCGCACTCGCACGCGATCGGCGATCATAAACGCCGCGTAAAACCCGACACCGAACTGGCCGATCAGAGACACCCCAGACTTCTCTTTGTCTGACTGGGCCGCGGCCAGTGCCTTCAGAAATTCGCCCGACCCGCTGTGCGCGATCGTCCCCAGGTTGGTCACCAACTCGTCATGAGTCATCCCAATTCCCGTGTCGCGAATGACCAGTTGCTTGTCGGCCTCTCGCACCTCGAGAACGACCTCGAGCGGTCCCACATCGCGCTGGCCCTCGTCCGTCAGCGAGATATAGCGCATCTTGTCGAGCGCATCAGACGCATTGGAGATCAGCTCCCGCAGCGCGATCTCCCGGCTTTGATAGAGCGAGTGCGACAGCAAGTGCAAAACCTGCTTGATCTCGGCCTGAAACGTGTATTCCTGGCGATCGATCACCGTAGCCATTGAACGGGCCCTATTAAGACGTGCTTGATTCGACTTTGCCGCCTCACACCGCGGCGAAACCCGTGGAAACACCCATCGCCCAACTGGACAGAGGGGAACGAGTAGCAAGCCGTGTACCACTTGTCGATGTTTTCTTAAGCTCTTACTGTGTTAGAGATTCCCGCGTGGAAGAGCCTGGATGCGATTGTCAATCGCCTGCCAAGACCAGCGAGCGGGCTGACAATTTGGCAAGGTCCTGGGCCCACAGCGATAGCGCCATCGCCCATCCAAGGTGCCGCGTTGGCCTGGTCGCTGCTCATCTGAATAGACAGGAAAAAAATGGCGGAGAATGGCGCTCTTTCGAAGGCCAAAAGTCGCCATTTTTCGGTCACTGGAGCCATGGCCCTTAAACATAAGCCATTGATTCATCAGCTCTTATGCCAGCCGACTTTTTTGGCGCGAGAGGGCAAGAAAAATGGCGGGCGCCATTTTCGGGCGAGGAGCTTGTCGACGCGACCCAGAGGCCGCGTATGCCAGCGCTGCGGATCTGGCGAACCGCGGCCGACATCGTGATGTCGCTCGCTAAGAGATTTTGAACGGAAGATAACGAAGGTTTCCATCGCGCCTCCGTTTGGCCCCGCTCGTGGTTCTCAGCCCGGGCCCCAGGCTGGCCGGCATACGCTCAAAGGGCGTGGGAATTGGGACGTGAGGGATTTGAGGATTGCGCCGATCAGTCAACCGGGGCTCGAGCCGGCCACTGACCGAGCTCAACCCGGCTCAAAGGCCTTTGATTATCAACGACGCGAGACACGGCTAGAAAGGTCGCCGGACAGAGCCGGCAGCGGGATTGTTGTAGGTCAGGCTTTCCAGCCTGACATCCCGGACGTCAGGCTGGAAAGCCTGACCGCGTCACAAATTGACCGGGACCGTTACCACTGGCACTTGGTACTGGAATATGTTGAACTGGACCCGCGATCAACCGCGAAGTGGACAGCCGGCTCAGTATAATCCCACCCTCTCGCGAAATCGGCAGCAGAAACCTTCAGCTTTGCGCAGTAAAGCGCGCGCACCAGCGCAGGCCCCAAAACTGCGTCACGCGCGTCACGGCCTTACAGGCATTGGACTTACGTGTGACGCACTTTTTTTGAGCGCGCACGCTTTTGGCGTATCCCTAGCTGCCGCATGGTTTTAAGTGTGACGCACCGCCTGGCGCAAATTGCGATCTTCAAGTCAAAAAGACCTTCTTCGCGGCTTCGGCCGTATGTGATGGATAAGCCGTTCATGCGGAGATGGGGGCTCTTCGCTGATCGGGTTTGTGAACGCCCTGAAAAGCTCGGGCGTGGTTACTCTTTTCTTGCCAGAAGAGTCGCGGATGTCCACGACGCTTTGCGGCCCAATCTTGCTGAGACCCAGGCGATCCGTCACCGCGTCCTAAAACCTGCACAACCCTAAAATTCGTTGCGCGAACTGGCAGTGGAGCGGCGCACGAGCGAGCAGGCCCCAAAACTGCGTCACAGCGTCACGGCCTTGCAGGGATTGGACTTACGTGTGACGCAACTTTTTCGAGCGCGCACGCTTTTGGCGTATCCCTAACCACTGCATGGTTTTAAGTGTGACGCAACTATTGGCGCAAATGGCGATCTTCAAGGCAAAAAGGCGTTTTTCGCGGCTTCGCTCGTATGTAATGGATAAGCCGTTCATGCGGAGCTGGGGGGGCGATGCGTCGAAGTTCAACTTTTACATCGGAAAGGTTTCCCATGCGGCGTCCGAGGGTCATCTTGCTCCTCTGTGCCATGGCGGTCGGTGTCGGCGCCACGGCAGGTGCAGCCGAGTCTCGCTTGATCGGCAGGAAGATTCCGGATTTCACACTCAAAAACCATTTTGGCAGATCGAAATGCGGTGACTGCGAGTGAGGTGCGGCGAGACGGGTGTCGTTCATGCGGCATCGATGTTCTCCTTCAGTGATGATTGGCAAGAATTCGGTACAGGCAGAACAAGTCGAGCGATCAGGTATGTTGCAGCACGCCTGGCAAATCGCCCAACTGGTCGCAGGTTTTAACATCTGCCAACTCGCGGCCGGACGGCAGAGTAAAAAGCTTGTTCCTAGGTGACCCCTGCGAGCAGGTCGCTTGTGAACTCGGGCTTCCTCCAGGATTTTAGTGTTCGCGGATCAAGGAGTACGTCATCGTCCTGGCACTCGGCAAGATCCGCCGCGCCTTCTTCAGCCGACACCCCGACACGCTCGGAGGCTTCTTCTTGAAGCGGTTCGGACGGTGATCGCCGCGCAGGATCATCCCGAACCTTTGAAACCACGGGCAAGGGCAACGGCGTGAGACTCCCGCGCCGGCGTCGATTACCCCGGGTCCGGAAGGAACCGTCCTAGCAGCGCGACAGGAGCCGCGGCTCTTCGTGGATGGCCGGTAGGAGGCCGGGCATCCTGGCGTCGAAGTGGTGTGGGGCCTGAACTGATCTCACGTAACCGTTCACGGGTCGAGGGTGAGCACGATGTGATAGAATAGAATTGAGCTGAGGGTGCACTTCGTAGGTGCGTCGTTCGATCAGACCGAAGCAGGTTAGCACCCCGCGGCGACATCACCGCCGACGGTGCGTGTCGATGGCTGCGCAACGGGCTCAGTTCGGCACCGCCAATGGTCCCGGGCCCGGATACGGACTCTTGGCAAGGCCGAAGCTCGGCCCGACCTGAACACCACCGCGGTCGGGCGGGACGTGCCAGGAAGTTAAATCTAACTGCGTCCCCGCTCGCCTCCCTCTTGCCGGCAGGGATCAGCGGCTTCGCCGACGGTAAGGTGCCTGCCCCGTGAGCAGCCGTCTTGCATCGCATCATCGACGTAGCGGATACTGGAACGGGTGGACGCAATCTTCCCCAAAAGAGCCGGGATAATATCGATTGCTCGAACAGGGGGCGGTGCCTGACGCATGCCGGACATCAGCCTCTACGCCGCTCGAATCCACGACCATGAGGATCGCCCTCTCTTTGACGATGCCGCGAAGGCCGCCGAGGCCGGTGCGCTCGCGCGGTGCCTACGTCATGGTCTGGATCTCCTGCGCCGAGTCGATCAAGCGTCGATTCAGGGAGGCCCAGAAACGCGATGGCGCCCGCAGGAAAGATCGTCGGAATATTCGACCAAATGGAGAAGGATCACAAGTCGGTCGATAAATTAGTCCTCGATAAAGCCAGGGAGTACGGCTTCATCAATGACACGGCGAACGCCATTCTGCTGAACATCTACGAGATGCGCTGCATTACGGACATCCGTATGAGCAGGCGCCGCTGCCCGAGCAGGTGTCGCACGCGGCCGCGATGGCCGTCGAGCACGTGCTGTCTCAGCCTGTCCGTCTTCGGCATGGCTATGTGGACTCGCTGCTCAAGAGCCTGCTCCTGGACAAGAATTTCCTGGACGATCAAGGGCCTGTCATTGCGACGTTCGCCGGTGAGATCGTCTTGAAGATCGACGAACACATCCATGCATGGTATATCTGTAAGTATTGGAAGGAACTGGAAAAGATAGCCGACGACGCCTCCCAGCAGCTGTTCTTTCGGCGAGGGATTTACTTCTGCAGGGCCATGCTCGCCAAGTCCGGTTCGTTGTTTACGCCTGATGATTGGCACGCCGCGGCGGGAAAGTACCCGAAGATCCTCATCCCGGTTGTATTGGGAAAGCCCCTCTTCGCCTCCATCGGCGAGCGTGCCCAGGATTCGCTAATAGGTTTCGCGTTGGACCAATCCTCGAAACGAGCTACTATCCTCCAATATGTAGACGGGCTGATGCAAGAGCAGGTGCTTTCCGAGCGACAGAAGGACCGCTTTTTGAAATGCGTGGATGAGATGGAGTTTGGCGATCTTCGCTTGGCAAGACTGTCCCTGGGCGTGTGCTTAAAGCGGTTGATCGCCGAACTGAAATCTCATAATTGGTATAGACAGCAGCCGGCGGTCGAGATCATCGCCGGCACTGGCCCGGAGGAGATAAGGAAACTCGACACTCAGGACCAGATCGTCCTGGGGAGGAATGTTTTGCAGGTTGCCGACGGAGGCGAGCGCTCGGCAAGGAGGCTGCTGGTGGACCTGGGCGAATCGCCGAAGCTTTGGCCTGTGCCCTTTATCCAGGGAATCGCCATCGAGTGTTTCGTCAACGAAGGCAATCAGGTGCGTTTGAAATGCGACCGGCTGAAACTGGTGCTGAAAATATTGAGTGGGCTCGATCAATCCGTGCGCGATGCGATTGGTACCGTGATCGCAAAGGCGATATCGGAGGGAACCCCGAAGGAAGTCAGCCTGTTGAATTGGGAGTTCAATGAGACCTGCGCAGTGCTCGATGCGCATCTATGGACGTTGGGCGTAAGGGAAGCCATCGAACACAGAAAAATCGAGCTGGTGATAGGACCTAATGACGAGGACGATGACGAGTATTGACCGCAATCCTGTACCTCGCTAGCTAGGGGAATCCCGTGGACCTGGCTCACCTTGCGCGGTTTTGAGGCCCCATATCATCTCGCTCTACGGCCGAGATACCCACGCGACGATTCCGGATACCTGCCAAAAGCTCGGGATGATTTGCCTTGACGAGGGTTCGAAACAACAGCGGATGACACAAGCCTTCGATGGCCTGCCTGATGACCGTCTTCAGAATACCGCGGAGCTTTTCCTGATTCACTTCCCGCCCAGCGCGGGGGCGGAATGAACTCCAAGACATTTTGTGGGCCGATCTCCCGTCACCAGAGATAAACAAGAGGATTCGACGCGAGCTGGCGGCGGCGATGGACGCCGAGGATCTCTATCTTGACGCCAGACGGTTTGATGATCTGCTCGATCGCTTATGGGTATTGGACATTGGCTCGGGGGGGACGATCGAGGCATTCGTGCTGGGGCGGCGTTATGGGGATCGCTCGCTCCGGGCATTAATTCAGCAGCATGTCCATAAGAATCCCGGCGATTTTTCTGTGGATGATCTCTTCGATGCGCTCGGAGCATATGATTGCTCGGACAGAAGATTCGCCCTGTTTCTTGAAGGGCTTGCCTCGGCGGATGTGCGACCAAACGAGACCTCTCAACGGCGATTCGTCGGGGTGGCAAACGCCGCGATGAAAGAAGCGGGCGTTGAACTGCGAGAAGCCGATTCCAGGGATGGTTATCCCGTTTTTACGCTGGGCTATATATACGGGTCGGTGGCGGGCCGTCCTAAGAACCTGATATTCGCCTCTCAGGTCAAGCCGGATATGCGATTCCGCGACGCGGTCAACAACGACATCGAGATCGTCTCGAATGCCGACAAGGTGCTTGTGTACGATCGGCCGATCCGCACGGAAGGGCTCACCTGGGATGATCTCCAGGCTTGGTGGGCGGATTTGACTAACATCCCAAATGACAAAACCGCTAAAAACACGCTGTATCGCCGGCTTCTTGCAAGCCTGCCGGACAATTCTCCTCCGCAGCGCCTTCTCTTCGAGTCGTATTTCAAGCGGTTTAAGACCGCGATTCCCGGGCTTCCCGCCCTTCTGCCCGAGGTGTGGCTGCATTGGGACTCGAAGACGGTGAGAGTGCGGCCGGGACGCTCTTTTCAGATTCAGGATGGATTTTCTACTGCTCTTGCCCGGCGGCGTGCGTGTCGTGCTTGAGGTCGATGGCAGGCAGCATTATGCCGATAAGGAAGGAAAGGCTAATCCGGCGCGGTATGGGGCGATGGCGGCGGCAGACCGGGAATTGAAGCTGGCAGGCTATCACGTATTCCACTTCGGCGGAGCTGAGCTGCGTGAAGACACGGCCGAGGAAGTCGGCGGGGCTTTCTTCGATGCGTTGTTTGAGCGATATGGGTTGACAATCCGCTAGACGACAGGTCGTCGCGCCGTGACCATTGCGCGTCGATAATCACTCGTCCAAAGCCTGTGAACTTACATTCGGCACATCCGCTGGGTAATTTCTCCGAGTCTCCGAAGGGGCAGATTTGTGAGCGGGTGGGTAAGGTCAGCAGCAGCGGCCGCGGTCCGCCCTGTCGGGGATGGGCCAACCAAAGGCCGTACGTGATCCGTGGCTGATCTCCTCAACCGCCGCACCACACGCAGGTGCTTGGTCTGACGCCGGACCCGGGAGGAGACCTGGATTGCGAGGTCCACGGACCAGAACAGATTCGGTTACCACGCACCGCGACTCCTCCAATCCCAAAGATGGTGCCCAAAACGCAATGACGCTGCCGCAATTCATGTCTTGGAACGGGGCTGGTCATCCTCATGTTGCCTCCCTCGAAGCAACACGGGTGCCGCGCCAAGGAGTCATAGACGCCTGTCATGCGCAGCAGCCGCAAGATTCGGCGTTGGAGCTGGCTCAACTCAGTCATCAAGGTGGCCTCTGGACGCTTGCCCACTCGCAGCGAGTGACGTTGCACGTTCTCGAACAGGTCGATCACCGGGCGATCCGTTGGCCGACGACATTTGCAACCCTCGGGGTACAGAGGCAAGCTGGCGATCGCCTCGCGTTCCGAGGGGGGAAAGTGGTGCCAGGGGGGGAAAGTGGTGTCAGTGGTGTCAGGTCCGGGCCATTTCGGCCGTCGGCATATTCACCTCGCCTTCCACCCGGTGAGATGCCGCGGCCTAATAGACGTGGAGCATGGACGTCGATGTGGTCTCAAGGACCACGAGGATGCGTGAGATCCGAACAGATAAAACCGAATCCCGGGCAGCGGCGAGCAATCGACAGCTTGTCAGCAGCCTCGAAGAAGTGGCCGAGGCGTTGCATGCGAAGAGGCCATGGATCGTCAAATGGCGGATGAAGAACAATGTCCGGCGAAGTGCAGGAGAGGCCATACGACGTTGATGCCGTCCGCGACTGGCTCATGCAAAGGGCAAAGATCGCCAATGACCCGTTGACCCGGAAAAGGCTTGAGGCCGAGGTAAGGAAGATAGAGGCCGAAGCCAACGGCGAGGAGGTGAAACACACCTTCTGGTCCCGCGACAAGAGGTTCTGGCTGGCAGTGCTAGCTCTTGGGCATCCCGGTCGGCGACAAGGTCACAGCCTGGTTGCAGAGGGAAATCGATGAGCATGAGCCGCCGAAGCACGAGGGATGGTTCGTCTCTCGCGGCATGAAACTGAAGATGCTGGACCCAAAACTCACCAATACGGAGGCCGTCAGAAGATTCGTGGATTCCGTACTGGAGGCGGGCAAAGACGGCAGACCGGTGTTGATTTGCTCGAAAGACCCGATTCCTTGCCCCGCCGCACGTCCGAGCGGATAGCGTTGCCGGAGCTGCCCCAGGTTTCAGTTATCGGTTATCGACTCATGCGAGAATCTGCAAACAGTTGAGCGATTTGGAGGAGGGCTGCGAGGGCAGTGACCCTCCGAAGTAACTTGTTGCTAGGTCTGACAACCTTGATGTTGCTAGGTCTGACAACCTGGACAGATTGATTCGATGGCCTGGCAAGAAATGTCTATTCTTTCAGTTACTTGAGGATCGGCGGCGGGCGAGAATGAGCATTGATGTTTCAAGATATGTATTTGTGATCTATTTTCGCCGCGACGCCGATTTTGTTTCGCGTCTCACGGATGATCTTCACCGTTTCGGTATCGAGGTCTGGCGTGATGTCGAGCAGATCTTACCAGGAGCTGACTGGCAGGAAGGACGCGCGCGGGGAGATCCCGCGCGTGTCCCTGGTGTCAGGCGCGTCCCTGGGGCGTGTCCCTGGTGTCCAGTTTATGCCGCCGGCCCGTACTCGGCACGGCCGGGTCTAGCACTGTGGGATTTAGACACCCATGAGCTCCATGAGCCCGTCGGTCGGACGAATCGTCCTACGCACCGCTCTCGGACCCTCGGGGCGGTCTGAGACCGAAGCGATCGATACGACCGTCGTGCGGGCGTCGTCGCTGGACGTGACAATGGAACGGTTCGCCCTGCCGAGACGGCGCCGGGTAGCGAGATGAGCGCAGGCCGACCACGCCCTTCGGGTGAAAGCGAGTGAAAACGTACTGGATCGGCAGGGAACGCCTGGTCAGACGCCCTCGCATGCAGACGCGGCGGGGCATTGACTGGGGCAGTGCGACGCCGGAGGTCGGACCGGAATCCGCGGCAGGGTGCCTCACGGGGAACATGCGTGTCTGAAAGCCCCGCCTGCCAATGAACAGGCCACCCACCATCACGGTTTCGAACGCGGCTTCGGTTCGATTGCTGTTTCCCATGACCTGCCCGGTAACAGTCGATTCAAGCGAGCAGGGACCTCGCGTAGCTACGTATGCAGAAACTGAATTCGGCCAATCTGCCAACAGTCGCCTGCGCCAGTTGTTCGACCAACCCCTCAATTTCGGCGCACGTCAACGTCAGATCGGGAGGAAAAAAAGCCGGCAATGGCCCCACGACGCCAGGCGATCAGCGTAGGGTGATCTAGCTTCAACAGGCCGATGGTTGTACGTGCCGGCTCGTCCAATCCGCGAACCCCCCCATTCTCATCGAACTGAAAACGTTCGTCGCACCCAGGCTGCAACGGGGTCACGGGTAGAACCTCGTCCCCGTGTGCGGCGGCGCCAAATATCTCAGAACGGGCGGGGGGGCTGCGTTTGACTTCGAGAGCTGCGACGAGGTTGTGATGGTCCATGTCTTCGCACAGTTCGCGCCCGTAATGTCCTCCGCGGGCAATCAACTCCGCTTCGCACACGCTTCGCGGCTTGACGTGCTCGATGTGTGCTTGAAACACAAGATTGGCGTCATGATACCCGACCAGCCGCTCATCAATCGGCGGCCCGTATAGGCACACAATCCGTATTGCTCCACGATCAGCTCGCGACGCAGCTCGGGCTTGGCATTGAAATTCCGATAATCCAGATTGAGACCAACGGGAAGTTGAACAGCGAGCCATTCGCGAATTGAGGCGGGCGGATCCGGTGATTTCACTATATATCTCATCGGTTGATCGTCCGTATACGTTCAATGGTCGAAGCCGCCCTCTGCAGCATTTCGCTGTTGCCTATCCGTTGCCGTAATTCCAGCACCTGGGCTTGGGCGTCGTCCAATCTTCGTTCGCCAATGAGGTTGAAGATTGCTTCGATACCCTGTTTGACGCTTGGTTCCTCCTTGTCAGCGTCCATCAAGACCTCCAGAATCCAGTTCGTGTCCATCCCGAACGATTGAGCGGGCACGTCGTAACCGCCATCGGGCAATAGTCGGATGATCTCCTGGGGTTCGACGCCACCGATCACCTGTGGCGAATGTGTCGTAGTGAGAAACTGTATCTTCGGAAAGATCTTCTTGAGATCACCTGTTACCCCTCGCTGCCACTTCGGATGCAAATGCACGTCCAATTCGTCGATCAGCACAACTCCTGGTGTCTGGGCCAGCACGCGCGGCAACGGTTCATCCTCCGGACCCAACACGTTGGCCGGCACAAGAAAGTTGTTCTGCGTCACCATTCGGATTGCCAGATCAGCGACCATGGCTAGCATCACGCGCTGGCCGGCGCTCAGATTGCCGAATGGCTGCGGATTGCCGCTAATCGATAGCATGATCTCCTCGCTCTGGCCGTCGTACCAGACGCCTTCGGCCCCTGGCACGCACGCCAGAACCGCCCGCCGGACCACGTCGAAACCCGGTCGATAGTGGCCCTGCGGGCTACCCCTGGCGATTTGCTCACCCTGGAACCAATGGGCCAGATCCGCCACTCGGATGCGCTCGTTCAAACAGTCGTAGAACGCTTCCCAGCGGTTCGCCGGGCCGTTCGACTTCGCTTTGGCCTTCTTTCGTTCATTGTGAGCCAGCCACGCCCGACCCGCACCGTAGTAACAAATCACCGGCAAGAGGATCTGTTCGCCCCGCCCGATGCGCTCGTAAGCCGACCAGATCAACGCCATGACCTCTTTCGAGGTGGCGTTACTGACTCTGGTTTTCCCAACCGGTAATGATTGCCCCCAGGAAACCCCGACTCGATCCAGAATGGCACCCGTGGCGGACACCGACATAGTGTCAAGCACCTGGTGGGTCAGCATTCGGTCCCCGTCCCGCGTGGCGGTCTGCCGTTTGTCGTTCGTCGTCAGACGGCGATAGCTGTTGGCCAACAGCGAATCGGGCACCCTCTCGAGCCAAATCCCCAGCGCCACCGCCACCGCGTCGAGAATGCTCGTCTTTCCCGTGCCGTTCTCACCGATTAGGACGTGAAACGACCCCGCATCCGCCAGCCCATTCACCGGGCGGGGAAACTCGAACGTCGCTTGGGCAAATTTCTTGAAATTGCGCAGCTCAATCCGGTCAATTCGCATGGTGTCCTCTTGGGCGACGCTCTTACCGCCCCGGTCATTCATTCCGACGTCAAACGCCAGCTCCAACTTCTCGAAACCGCGGAAGTTGGCCGAGGTCATCATCGTCGAGGATCATAATTCGTGCATCCCCACGACGACTAGAATCCGGCCCCGAGGAACGCCGGAATCCGCCGTGTAACTATCTTATCGGGGCTAGTGCAAATGAGGGAATCCAGCAAACCTTTCTGGGTTTTGGGCCTATCCCATACGGCCAGGAATCTTCGCGGCAGTTGCTCCGCCCGCATCAGTAGGGCCTATTCGTGGAAAGTCGAGACGTGCGTGCGCCGAAACCGTGATGATTGAGCGACTTAACGGAGGGATTCAGAGGGATTGGGACACTCACGAGCACCATGAACTCGTCGGTCGGCCCAATCGTCCGGCGCAGCGCTTTCGGACCCTCGGCGCGGTCTGAGACCGAGCCTATCGAAACGACCGTCGTGCGGGCGTCGTCGCTGGACGCGACAATTGAAGGATTCGCCTTGCCGAGACGGCGCCGGGCAGCGAGTTGAGCGCGCGGGCCGACCACGCTCTTCGAGTGAAAGCGAGTGAAAGCGTACTGGATCGGCAGGAACCCTTGGTCGGACGCCCTCGCATGCAGACGCCGCGGGGCATCGACTGGGGCGGCGACGCCGGAGGCTGGACGGGAATCGGCGGCAGGCTGGGAGCCACCGACCGCGTCCGCGACGGCGGTCGCGACTGGCCCGGCTTGTGATGCCGATTCTTGCCGTGGGGAGGCGGCACCGACGGCAGTCGTGGACGCGGGCTCGGTTGCCGTTTCGTGCAATGTCAGTTCACAGAGCCAGGCGTCGGGGCGCTCGCTGACTATGGTCCTCCCCGGTGTACGGATTCATGCCACAGAGGAACGAGGGATATTCTTGATGCCCCTAGCTGCCTGGGCAGTCAGAGACACATCCCGACCGTCACCGTCATCGATCCGTGTCACCCTCTCTACGGACGCACCTTTCGGGGGCGAAAGACAGCACTGCTCGCCTCAAGTTCGGGCACTACTGCCGATCCGATCGAGTATGCCGGCCAATACGTTCGACGGTGGTTACTCTGGGTTAAGAGCGGGTTAAGTAGTCGGGGCGAGGCATTGTGCGTGCGGGCACTGGTAGGCGTCGGTCGGACACTCGGTCGCATCGGTGGGATTGCCGGTCGCTGGCTGCCGGCGCAATTCGCTACGTCGACGAGCCTTGGCTGCGTGGGCAACGGCCCACGCGCCCCCAATCGCCGCCAGTACCAGGGTGGGTCGTTCGGGCACTGAAGCCGAGGTGGCCCGTGTCTTGGAACGCGCCTTGCGGAAACTGGCCGAATCGTTCTCAAGTGCAACGATGAATTCCACCGCGGATAACCAACCCTCACTTGATCTCGAAGTCACTGTACGTTACGATCTCATCCTAGAGCTCGTTCTTGACTTTCTTGCCAGGGCTTACAGCGAGTTGCGGTGTGGGCCAGGGCCGAACCTCGGTTTCGAGGGGCACCGGCGCCAGAAATTTCGCGGTCTCTTGGGCAAAAGGTGCAGAACGGGCTCTAGTCAGGCGATGGGTCTCGCCTTGAGCCGCCACCACAGGCGGCTAATAACTCTTGCTTTCAGGGTTCTTCTTGAGGGTACAGGCTTCCTTTATGCGCCTGCGCCCTCGGGAGAGCCACGCTCCCGAGGTTTTTTGCCACGACGTACCGTCGCCACGGACGGTTATCACGCGCGGTCGGCTGACGTCCGCCGCATCGGTTTGCGAGTCCGCGCCTTTTGGACAAAGATTGCGGAAACCAAGCAGGGCATCGCAACACCATGTTCGCACAATTCCTCCACCGACCGGCATTGGCGATCGTCATCTCGGTACTTCTCTTGTTCCTGGGGCGCTGGCAATCAATGCCCTGCCGATCTCCCAGTTCCCCTCCGTCGCGCCGCCGAGCGTGGTGGTCTCGGTTTCTTATCCCGGCGCCAGTGCCGAAGTTTTGGTTGACTCGGTACTGATTATCTTGGAGCAGGCCATCAACGGCGTGCCGGAAATGCGCTACATGGCCTCCGCCGCCACCAGTGCCGGCGAGGGAGCGATCCAGATCATCTTCGAGCCAAGCATGGACCCCAACTTGGCAGTCTTGAACGTGAATAACCGGATCAACATCGTCAAGCAGCGGCTCCCTCCCATCGTGGAGCTGGAGGGAATCATCGTCATGCAGGCCATGACGAGCATGCTGATGTATGTGAACGTCTACAGTACGGCTGAAGGCGTCGACCAGAATTTCCTTTACAACTATGTCACCGTCAACCTCCTGCCCGAGATCAGGCGGACCCGGGGCATCGGCAGCGCCAATATTCTCGGCAACCGCGCGTATGCCATGCGGATCATGCTGAATATCGACCGCATGCGAGCCTACAATGTGTCCGCCGACGACGTCATGAAGGCTGTGGCAGCACAGAGCATGATTGGTTCGCCCGGACGACTCGGCCAGGCGACGGGCCAGACGTCGCAAACCATCGAGTACGTCCTGACCTGGGTAGGGCGCTACAACAAGCCGGAGCAGTATGAAAACATCATTCTGAAAGCAAATTCCGAGGGCGAGATCCTGCGGATCAAGGACGTCGCCAAAGTCGCGCTGGGCTCTTCGTTCTACGACCTTTACTCGGACATCGACGGCCATCCCTCGGCAGCCATCGTCCTCAAGCAACTCCCCGGCACCAACGCCGCCACCATCATCAAGGCGGTCAAAGAGAAGCTCAAGGAGTTCAAGGCGGATCTGTTCCCCCCCGGCATGGACTACGCGGTCAGTTACGATGTTTCCGCCTTCCTAGATGCCTCCATCGACAAGGTGCTCCACACCCTGTTCGAGGCCTTCGTGCTCGTAGCCCTGGTGGTTTTCCTGTTCCTCGGGGATTGGCGTTCCACGCTCATCCCGACCCTGGCGGTTCCGGTATCCCTGATCGGGACGTTCTTTTTCATGCTGATGTTCGGCCTATCGATCAACCTGATCACGCTTTTTGCGCTAGTGCTGGCGATCGGGGTCGTGGTCGACGACGCAATCGTGGTGGTCGAAGCTGTGCATGCCAAGATGGCAGAAAAGCGACTCTCGCCCTACCGCGCGACCAAAGAGGTGATGCACGAGATCACCGGCGCGATTATCGCGATCACCCTGGTGATGACAGCCGTCTTCGTTCCGGTGACCTTCATGACCGGGCCGGTGGGGGTGTTCTACCGCCAGTTTGGCATCACGATGGCCACGTCCATCATTCTCTCCGGTATCGTGGCCCTGACGCTCACGCCAGTCCTCTGCGCGATGATCTTACAGCCCCACACGGGCCACGTGAAAAAGCGCGGGCCCCTGGGCATTTTCCTGCATCTTTTCGACCGCGGTGTCGAAAGGGTCACGGGCCGGTATGCGGGGTTCGTGCGCCGGATCGTTACGCGCCGCGCATTGACCGGGGCCGCCGTCATGGGCTTTGGCGCCGGCATTTACCTCGTGAATACCTGGCTTCCGGTCGGCTTCATCCCCCTCGAGGACCAGGGCATGATCTATGCCGTCCTCCAGACGCCACCGGGCTCGACGCTAGAGTACACCAACGCCAAGTCACACGAGCTGCAGGCGATCGCCCGACGCGTCGAAGGCGTCTCCTCGGTCTCGTCGTTGGCCGGTTACGAGGTCCTCACCGAGGGCCGGGGCTCGAACGCGGGGACCTGTATCATCAATTTGAAGAACTGGACCGACCGCAAGATGACCTCGAAGCAGATCATTGAAAAGCTCAAAGAAGAAGGCCGTCAGGTATCCAATATTAAGCTCGAGTTTTTCGAGCCGCCCGCGGTCCCGGGTTTCGGCGCGGCCGGGGGATTCTCCATGCGCATCCTGGACAAGTCGAACCAACAGGTGACGGACTACAACCGGTTGGGACAAGTGACCGAAAAGTTCATGGCTGGCTTGTCGAACCGCAAGGAGGTAGGCGGACTGTTCACCTTCTTCGCCAGCAACTATCCGCAATATGAGCTGATCATCAACAACGACTTGGCCGTGCAGAAGGGTGTGTCGATCGGCAATGCGATGAAAAACCTCTCCATCGTCATCGGAAGCACTTGGGAGCAAGGCTTCGTCCTCTTCGGCCAGTTCTTCAAGGTCTATGTCCAGGGCGCGCCCGAGTTCCGGAGGTTCCCCGAGGATTTCAACAATATATTCGTCAAGAACGATAAGAGGGACATGGTCCCCTACTCGGCGTTCATGCGGCTCAAGAAAAAGCAGGGCTTGAACGAGATCAACCGCTACAACCTGTATCCCTCCGCCGCGATTCAAGGTACGCCGGCTATCGGCTACAGCACCGGTCAAGCCATCCAGGCGATCCAGGAGGTCGCCGCCCTGACGCTGCCTCGCGGTTACGGCATCGGCTGGGAAGGCCTATCTTATGACGAGGCGGGAAAGGGAAACATGGCTATTTATATCTTCCTGATCGTCGTCGTCTTCGTCTACCTGGTACTGGTCGGCCAATACGAGAGTTTCATGCTGCCGCTGGCAGTCATCCTGTCGCTGCCGATCGGGCTCTTCGGTACCTTCTTTTTGCTGCTTGTGACGGGGTTGTCCAACGACGTCTACGCCCAGATTGGTCTGGTCATGCTGGTCGGTTTGCTCGGCAAGAACGCGATCTTGGTCGTCGAATTCGCGGTACAGCGGCGGCAGGAGGGCGTGAGCCTCAAGGAGGCAGCCATCGAAGGAGGTAAATTGCGCTTCCGGCCGATTCTGATGACCTCCTTCGCCTTCATCGCCGGTCTCCTTCCGTTGGTCGTTGCCACCGGCCCCGGGGCGATCGGAAACCGCACCATCGGCACCGCCGCAGTCGGCGGGATGCTCGTGGGCACCGTGATTGGGATCTTGGTCATTCCCAGCCTTTATTACCTGTTCGCTGTGATTGCCGACAAGCGAAGCCTCATCAGGGACGAGTCGAATCAACCTCTGAGCGAGAAGTTGATACACAAACACGGAAACGGAGTCGCACCGGAAACGGAAACGGAGGAATCGGAACGTCGAACTCGAACACGAACACGAACTCGAACACGAACACGAAACTAAAACATAAGAAGCACGCTATTGCCATAGCGATCCGTGGCGGCATTATGTTGGTCGTTCGACAAGCAAATGGCGGACTGGTCTGGTGCATAGTGCAGTGCAATCCCCCCGAAGGGATTCGAGACACCCAGGCGATTCAGGGATTCAGAGACCGATGAGCTCGTCGGTCGGACCAGTCGTCCGGCGCACCGCTTTCGGACCCTCGGGGCGGTCTGAGGACGAGGCTATCGAAACGACCGTCGTGCGGGCGTGGTCGCTGGACGTGACAATGGAACGGTTCACCCTGCCGAGACGGCACCGGGCAGCGAGCTTAGCGCGCGGGCCGGCCACGCTCTTCGGGTGAAAGCGAGTGAAAGCGTACTGAATCGGCAGGAACCCTTGGTCGGACGCCCTCGCATGCAGACCCAGCGGGGCATTGACTGGGGCGGCGACGCCGGAGGCCGGACCGGAATCGGCGGCAGGCTGGGAGCCACCGACCGCGTCCGTGACGGCGGTCGCGACTGGCCCGGCTTGTGATGCCGATTGTTGCCGTGGGGAGGCGGCACCGACGGCAGTCGTGGACGCGGGCTCGGTTGCCGTTTCGTGCAATGTCAGCGCGAAGGCCGGCGTCGAGGGCTCGCAGTCATTCCGCAAGCGGCTGTTGGGCGGTCACCTGGAAAAGTAGGACACTAACGCAACGAAGAATCGTTTTTCCGTTTGCGGCTTTGCGGCTTTGCGTGAGATCCTCCGGTCGCGTGAGCCTCGGATTCAGAGTTCCTCACGCAAAGCCACAAAAAGAATCATGCAAATAGGCCCGCAACGTCCGGCACGAGTCGGACACTTCTCGTCGGCATGGCGTATGTTTTACTCGGACGCCGCCAAGTCCGGGTGTTCGGCTGCGCGGTTCATTGCCAGACGTGCAACCGGCCGCATCCAGGAGCAGCCCCATGCATGAGTACGACAAATGCGGTAAGTACAT
Source organism: uncultured Isosphaeraceae bacterium (assembly GCA_963829765.1). Lineage (GTDB taxonomy): Bacteria > Planctomycetota > Planctomycetia > Isosphaerales > Isosphaeraceae > CAWFRS01. The sequence continues at coordinate 18,542 of CAWHKI010000242.1, forward strand.
GATCCAGCACCATGGCGACTCAATCCTTCGCCTCGGTGACGTCGACGACGTTGACGAATGGAAAGCCCTTCAGGCTGAACCCGTTCAGGCGCGACAGCTTCCCGATGGATTGCTCGAAGTACGAAGCGCATCTCAACCCACGCCCGATATCTTTATCGTCGAGATCGCGACCTATCCCGATGCGGCGTGCCGTCCCAGGCCGTCCGCGACGTGGCTCTGGTTTATCTGCAACGCGGCATCTTGCCGGAAGTGCTCGTCCTGTTCCTCCACAAGAAGGGAAACGTCGTGGCCGCCGACTCGGTTCAACTCCAAAGCCGACGAGGCTTCACAAAGTGGATTCTTCGATGGAAAGCGATCAAACTCTGGGAGGTTCCGGCGGAAAAGCTCTTGGCGATGGGCGATGTCGGCCTGGTTCCGTGGGCAGCGCTGGCCAAATTTGATGGTCCGCCCGATCAGATCGTCAGGCCTGCCGCGCTCGGATCGAGCATGCGTCCCCGTCGATCGGGCCGACTGATCAGGAAAACCTACTGGCAGTTACCCAGTTCCTTCTGCCGCTGCGTTACAATACGGATGCGACGTTACTCAAGCACTTGCGTACCATTTTGGGAGGACGCGACGCCATGATCGAATCACCACTTTACCAGGAGGTCGTCGAGGAAGCCGAGAGCGCAATGGTGCCACGGAAGCACGGCGGCAAGACATCATGGATTTCCTCGAGGGTCGTTTGGCGCCAAGGCCCAAGCGTTGGAGATCGAGCTGAAGGCGGTCGAGTATGACCGCCTCAACGAGCTCGTGAAGTTCGCTGGCAAGTGCCGCAATCTCGCCTCATTCCGCAAGCGGCTGTTGGGCGGTCACCTGGAAAAGTAGGTGCATTATGATCTGCATCCAAGAGCTTGATGCCGCGAAGGCGCCGCAGCCAGCCCCGGTTCCGGTCGGTTCAAAATACAGATCACGAAAGCCCGAAATGGCGAAAACCCGAAAGGGAACGAGCGAGCCAACTGACGAGAAGGCCATCGGGCGAGTTCGCGCAAGATCGCTGGCGCTCTCATCATTCTTCTTGAATGGTGAAAGGGTCGTGAATCGCGTCTTCATCGGGATCTCTTGATTCAGGGAATGCGCACCCGCCCCACGATCTCGGCGCCGAATCGAGCGAAGTGGCGCACGTTCCACGTATAAATCGTCTCGGCACCAGCCTTAACCGCACAGGCTGCCAGGATCGCATCGTAGATCGCCCCGCTGACGATTCCGGCCGGAGCGGCTTTGGCTAACATATCAATTCGGCTATCGACCCAAGTTCCCCAGATCGCATCGCGCAGGATCTGACGCAGCGGGTTGGCCCAGCCGTCAATCCCAACGTTGTTCAGGAAGCCGCCGGCCAGCCGGCGGCTGCACCAGCGGGACGTCGGTCGCGGAGGTAATCACCTGAATTTCGCCCGGGAGCGTCGTGATGCTCCTCGCGATTTCGCATCACTGTGTGGCAACGGATGATCATCGCGGCGGGGTCGGCCCTCGTTTTTGGAGCGTTCGCCGTCAATCAAGGCGTCGTGATGGTCATTGTTGAATTACCAACGCCCCAAGCGGATAATGAGAGCCCAGCGGCAAGCGCACTCGGTCGTGGTTCAGCGTTTACCGGGTCTACGCGCGATCCGACGACCACAGCAAGACGAAACAACGGGGAGCCTTGATCATGAAGAAACGTCAGGTCTGCACTGCGGTTACACTCGTGTTCAACTTTGCTTTTTCGGTTTTCGCGGCCGAGACGCCCGAGCCGGTTCGGATGGGGTGCGGGCTGATGACCTTCGACACGGTGCCGCGCTGGGGCCTGGGCGCTGATGGAAAGTCAGTCCTTGGGCCCACACACGGCGGCGTCGCCGTCGACACGTCGGGGAACATCTATACGAGCGCCCATGCGGGCGTTTTCGTCTTCTCACCCAACGGCAAGGTCGTTCGGCGCTTCCTCGGAGAAAAGTACTCCGACATTCATGATTTGAAGTTCCGCTCAGAGTCCGATGGCGAATTCATCTACGGGGCCCGCAATAACAACGCCGAGGGAATCAAGTTCAATGCCCAAACCGGCGAGATCGTGCTCAAACTCCCGTTTCCGGAAGTGTCGGGGCTGAATCTGAAGAAATTCAACCCGACGGCGATCACGGTCGCTCCCAACGGAGATATCTTCCTTGCGGATGGCTACGCAAGTGACCATATTTTCAAATTCGACAAAACCGGGAAATACTTGATGCACTTCGGGACCAAGGGGAACGGTCTCAAGGAATTCAACACCGCCCACGGCATGACTCTCGACACGCGCTATGAGCCCCCCCGCCTCTTGATTTGCGACCGTAATCATGCACCCAAGGGCCGCTTGCTGCACTATGACTTAAACGGCGAATTCATCGGCGAGGTCGTGACGGGCCTGGGAATGCCCACGTCGGCCGCGGTCCAGGGCGACTATGTCTCGGTGCCGGATTTGAAAGGACGACTGGTCATTCTCGACAAGAGCAATACCATCATGGCGGTTCTCGGTTTCAACCCTGATCCCAAAAAGGGGGGAAATTTCAACGTCCCTCAAGAGCAGTGGATCGAAGGCATCTTCAGCGGCACTCACGGCTCTTCGTGGGACACCGACGGCAATCTGTATGTCCAGGACTGGAACGTCTCGGGGCGTATCATGAAGCTGGTGCGCAGTGAAGTAAACGGTTTTTCGACCCACCTGGGTCAACCGCTGCGCATTTCTCGGGAGGAAAGTCGACCATGACCAGCACCCAGGCAGAAGTGAATGAAGTCAAGCCAGGCGTCTTGCGAACCCCGGATGAGTGTTTCGCGCATCTGGCCGATTTTCCATACGCCCCCAGGTACGTGGAGGTCGACGGGCTGCGTGTCCACTACGTCGACGAAGGCCCCAAGGACGCCCCCCCCATCTTGCTGATCCACGGTGAGCCCACATGGTGCTACCTGTACCGGAAAATGATTCCCATACTGGTGAGCGCCGGCCATCGTTGCGTGGCGCCCGACCTGATTGGTTTTGGCCGGTCCGACAAACTTGCGAACCGACAGGACTATTCGTATCAGTTGCACGTGAACGTCATGAACGGTTTGGTGCGGGCGGTGAACCTAAATCAAATCACGCTGTTTGGCCAAGATTGGGGCGGGTTGATTGGGATTCGCGTGCTGGTCGACAATCCGGACCGGTTCGTGCGGCTGATTGCCGCCAATACCGGATTGCCAACCGGAGACCACAAGCCCTCGGAAGGCTTTCTCAAGTGGCTCGAGTATTCGCAATCGGTTCCGGACCTCCATGTTGGCGGCATTGCCAAGGGAGGCTGCGTGACCAAGCCGTCGAACGAGGTCATTGCGGCTTACGACGCACCGTTCCCGAACGATGCGTATAAAGCGGGCGCGCGGGTGTTTCCTAAGCTGGTGCCCATCACCCCCGACGATCCGGCGTCGCAAACCAACCGTGTTGCCTGGGAAAAATTGGCACATTGGCCCGGCAAAGTGCTCACGCTTTTCAGTGATCAAGATCCCGTGACCGCCGGCGGATATAAGCCATTCCAAAAGCTGCTGCCGGGTGCCAAGAATCAGCCGCACGAGACCATCGAAGCGGCCGGACACTTCCTGCAAGAAGACAAAGGCGAGGAGATTGCTCAGAAAATCGTGGCGTGGCTCAAGACCTAATGTCTGCAAGATCGAGAAAGACGATCATTGACGGATTGCCGACGGGGGCGTAATGGCCGGTAAAGTCGAGGCCGCCGGTTTTGTGATCCACACGGAAAACCGCGATGTTGTCTCCGCGCTGATTGCAACAATAGAGGAACCGGCCGGTGGGGTCGAAGTTAAAGCTGCGTGGATAACTGCCGCGTGTGCCTTCTTCACCGATAAATCTCAGGATGCCATTTGGCCCGACGGAAAAGATCGCGATGCTATCGTGCAGCCGGTTGCCGGCGTAGACAAACCGGCCATCGCCGGAAACAAGGATCTCGGAGCAGAAATTGCTGCCGGCAAACCCGGGGGGCAGGGTGGAGATCGTCTGCCGTGAGGCCAACCGGCCTGTTGCGGCATCGTAGTCAAACAAGACGATGGTCGAGCCTTCTTCTTGGATCGAGTAGAACCATCGGCCATTGGGGTGAAAATGGAAATGCCGGGGCCCGTCTCCTGGCGGCAGCGAGACGGCGGGCGGGTTACCCGGTGTCAGCCCTCCGTTTCGCTCGTCGAACTTCCAGACGAAGATTTGATCCAGTCCGAGGTCCACATGCAGCACAAAGCGTCCGGAGGGATCGGCCTGAATCATATGGGCGTGAGTCCGATCGTGTCCGCTGAAGGCAAAGCTGCCCGGTGGGCAGCTGGTCGCCCTTGGTGGGGCCAAGCTTGCCGGCATCGGTCTTGATGTCGGCGGCGGCGCCTAAACGGCCGTCGGCAAGAACCGGCAGCACGGCGACCGAGCCACCAAAATAGTTGGCTACCAGGACGAACCTGGCCGGACGGATGGACGCTCACATAGGTGGGACCGGCGCCGCCGGAACCGCACAGTGTTTAGCGGCCGCAGCTTCCCGTCCACTCGATTGATGGCGAAGGCACTGACCGTGCCTTGCTTTTCTTCGCCCACACGATCGGTTTCGTTGGCCGAATACAGACGGGTTCCGGCAGTATTCAATGCGAGGCAGCTCGGGCTCGTTCCCATCTCGTGGATGCCAGCGGGGGTCATTGCCCCGGTGGTACGATCTACCTGGAAGAGGTGAATACCGCGACCATTACCGGGCGGCAGGTCCACTTGGGTTGCCAACACGTCACGAAGCGGAGAGCTGAAGGTTCCCACGTAGGCCATGAGCGGCCCGGCGGCTTCTCGCGATTGCGCCAGGTGGAAACCCTCCATGAGTGGTTCCGTCCCTACGAGCGCGACACAGCTCTTCAAAAACGACCGCCGGGAACGTCTGCGTGGACTCATGGTGAGAATGGCCTGTCTGGTTGAGCGGAACACGGTAACAGGTGGCCTGCGCGATTCCACCGCCGCGTGACCTCACGACAAACCCACGATCCGGCCGGTCGGGTCGACATCGATCCGTTCGGCGGCGGGGCGTTCGGGCAGGCCGGGCATGCGGACGATTTCGCCGGTGAGCGCGACCAGAAAGCCGGCCCCGGCGGCGATCTCGATGTCGCGGACCGTCAGCGTGAAATCCCGGGGGCGACCGCGCAGCTTCGGGTTATCGGAGAGCGAGTCTTGCGTCTTGGCCATGCAGATCGGCAGCTTGCCGTAACCGAGCCTGTTCGCCTTTTTGATCTTGGCGGCCGCGGCCGGCAGGATGTTGACGTCGGCGGCGCCATACATGATGCGGGCGATTTGCTTGATTTTCCGTTCGGCGGACCAGTCGAGCGGGTAAAGGGGCTTGTAGCGGCGTCGCGGGCTGGCCGTGGCCGCGACCACTTTCTCGGCCAGATCGATCGCGCCCCGCCGCCCCGAGCCAAAGACATCGGCGGTCGCACACGGAACTCCGCGGCCGGCACAGTAGTCGTGCACGACCTTGATCTCCTCGGGGGTGTCGGACCCGAACTGGTTGATCGCCACGACCGTCGGCTTGCCGAAATGGGCGGCACTATCGAGGTGAGCGGCCAGGTTTTCGAGTCCCCGCTCGACGGCGCCCGGGTTCGATTCCTTGAGGGCGTCAAGCTCGACGCCGCCGTGCATCTTGAGTGCTCGAACCGTCGCCACCAGCACGATCGCCGCCGGGTTGAAACCGCCCGCGCGGCACTTGAGGTCGAAGAACTTCTCGCCGCCCAGGTCAAAGGCGAAGCCGGCTTCGGTGACGGCGTAGTCGGCCATGGCCAGGGCCATGCGGGTCGCCAGGATCGAGTTGCAGCCGTGGGCGATGTTGGCGAACGGTCCGCCGTGCACGAATGCCGGCGTCGACTCGGTGGTCTGCACCAGGTTGGGCATCATCGCCTCGTTCAAGATCGCGGCCATCGCGCCGGTCACGCCGATCGTCTTGGCCATCACGGGCTGACCGCTCGCCGAGTAGCCGACCAGGATCCGGTCGAGCCGGGACCGCAAATCGGCTGACGAGTCGGCCAGGCAAAGGATGGCCATGACTTCACTGGCGGCCGTGATATCGAAGCCCGACTCGCGCGGCACGCCCTGCGAGCTGCCTCCCAGGCCGATCACGATGTGCCGCAGCGCCCGGTCGTTCATGTCGAGGGCGCGTTTCCAGAGGACGCGAGTGGGGTCGAGGTCGATATCGCCGAAATGAAGCCGGTTGTCGATCGCGGCGGCGAGCAGGTTGTGGGCCGCCGTGATCGCGTGGAAGTCGCCGGTGAACTGGAGGTTGATGGTGTTCGACGGCTCGACCCGGCTGGCGCCGCCGCCGGTGGCGCCCCCCTTGCGGCCGAATACCGGCCCCATCGACGGCTGGCGTAGCGCCAGCGCGGCCTGGTGGCCGATCCGGCACAATCCTTGTGCCAGGCCGATCGACGTCGTCGTCTTCCCCTCGCCGGCCGGCGTCGGGGTGATCGCCGACACCAGGATCAATTTGCCCGCGGACCGCTTGCCTCGGCCGCCTCGAGCGCTTCCAGACGCACCTTCGCCTTGTCTCGTCCATACGGCTCGAGGTGCTCGGGAGCGATGTCCAGTTCGCGGGCCAGGTCGGCGATCGGTCGGAGCGAGGCCGTTGTTCCATCGTGTTGCGACATGCGTGAGATACCTTGACATTTAGCCATGGGGTAGTCGATCGGCGATGCTCGTCCTGGTCGTCCTCCGGATCGAAGTACCGGTCGAAATAGATCCAGATGACCCGTGAATATTGCCAGATCAGCGGGGTCGACGGCAAGCAAATGAGCGAGGCCAGAACGACCAGCCGGAACAACGACCAGTCCGGCACAATCAAGTGTTCAATCAAGGTGAGCACGGCGATGACGGGAATGACCAGGGCATAGCTGACATACATGGCCCCGGTGAAATAGCCCGGCTCGCCACGGTCGAAATCGAGCCCGCAGATTGGGCAATCTTCGTTCATGACCCACGTGGAACGAAAAACTCGGCCCTCGCGACAGCGCGGACACCGCCTGGCGATGATGCCGGCGAGGGCCGATGCGGCCGGTCGAGCGTTCTCAGGTTCGCCGGGTTCATCGTGCACGTTCATGAATGCTTTAAATATTTATCCAACCACGCGAAGACCTCGTTCCACCACACGACCCGGTTGTGCAGGCTGGACGATCCAGTGCCCCTCGTCGGGAAACCAGACATACCGGCTGGGCACGCCCTCGGCGCTGAAGCGAGGTAAACATGCCCAGGCCCTGGGCGTCGGGAACGCGGAAATCGAGGGCGCCGTGGATCACGAGCGTGGGCGTCTTGAAGTTGGCGACGAAGCTGCTGGGCGATCGCTCGCGATAATGCTCGGGCTTTTCCCACGGAGGTGCCGCCGAACTCCCACTCGGGAAACCAGAGCTCCTCGGTCGTGCCGTACTTGCTGGTCAGGTCGAAGACCCCGGCGTGGCTGATCAGGGCCTTGAAGCGATCGGTGTGGCCGGCGATCCAGTTGACCATGAAGCCGCCATACGAGCCGCCGCAGGCCGCCACCCGCGTGCCGTCCAGGAATGCGTATCTTGGCCAGCGCGTAGTCGAGCCCTTTGTTCAGGTCTTCATAGACCCGGCCGGTCCAGTCCTGGCTGATCTGATCGGTGAACTTCTGGCCGTAGCCGGTCGAGCCGCGCGGGTTGATCGCGACCACCGCATAGCCCGGAGACGGCGAACATCTGGTAATTCCATCGGTTGTGCCACTCATCATGCCAGGCCCCTTGCGGCCCGCCGTGGATCAGGAAGACGACCGGGTATTTCTTGCTTGGGTCAAATCCCGGCGGTCGCAAGAGCCAGCCGTGAACTTCGTCGCCATCGGCTCCTGGGAACGAGAAGCCTTCGAGCTTGGGCAAGTCGAGCTGGGAGACGAGCGGAGCGTTGTGGTGCGTGAGCTGGGTCAGGTCCGAGCCATCGGGCGCTCGGCGATGAAAACTTCGGCGGGGGCCTGCGGCTGTGTGATGCGCAAAGACCATTTTGCCCGATCTTGGGGTTCACGTTGAGGCCGGACTGAACGCCACCGGTCACGAGCCGCGGAAACTTGCGGAGGCCGAGGCCGTCGACGACCACCGTCGCGTCGACACGCCGAATCGGATCGCGACGATCGGCTCGGTTCCCATATCGTCGATGATCGCCGTCGATGTCCTGCCAGTCGAGCCCCAGGAGAATGACAGCACCGGACGATCGAGCGCTCTTCGTCAGCTCGTGAGCTCGTCCGGGACGATCGGGACAAGACCTTGAGCACCCACTGGTCGGACTCGAACCCGGCCCGCGCCTGGCTGACATAAGCGAGCCACTCGCCCATCAGGCGAATAGGCCGGCTGGGCGTCGGCGCCGTGGTTGCCGGCGGTGATGTTCTTGGGCTCGCCTCCCTCGACGGGGACGGTCCAGATGTCGGTGTTGGTCGACCAGGCGGCGTCTTGCGCGGGCTCGGCGGTGAAGGCGAGCTCCTTGCCGTCGGGCGACCAGGCGTAGTCAGTCGAGCCGCCGAACGGGGCAGGGGGGGTGTTGACCTCGAGCTTGGGCGTCAGGTCCTTCGCCTCGCCGGTCTGGGCGTCGGCGACGAAGAGGTGGCTCCGCTTCCCCTCGTCCCAGGCTTTCCAGTGGCGGATCATCAGGCGGTCATAGATGCGGACTTTGTTCTTGGAGGCTTCTTTTTCCTTGTCCTTGGCGGCGGTCTGGTCGGGAGTCTGCCCGGGGTAGACCTCGGCGGTGAAGGCGATCTTGTCTCCCTTGGGCGACCAGATGGGGCCGGAGACGTCGATCGGCAGCTTGGTGAGCTGGCGCGGCTCGCCGCCGTCGATCGGCAAGAGCCAGACCTGGTCCGAGCCGCCCCGGTGCGAGACGAACGCGATCGTCTTGCCGTCGGGGCTCCAGCGCGGGTGGTTGTTGGCGCCCGGCGCGGTCGTCAATTGTTTGGGCTCGCCCCCGGCGGCCGGCACGAGCCAGAGACTGCTGTTGTTCTTGTCGGTGGCGCGGTCGAGCTCGGAGACCACGTAGACGACCAGCGATGCCATCGGGCGAGAGCTGGGGATCGGACACGCCCTTGACGCCTGAGCAGGTCGTCGACCGTCATCGGCCGGCCGGCGGCCCAGAGCGGAGAGGCCGCCATCATCATGATCAGAAACGCAAAAAGCAGTCGCATGGTGCTCGTTCCTGGATCAATGAAGTCCTCGGTAGGATCAGACTTCAGACGCCCGGCATCGCTTTTTTCAGGGGCCGCATGAGCACGAGCAGCACGAACGCCATCCCCAGGGCCAACAGCGAGCAGAGCAGCCAGAACGAGGAGTGGTACCACTTGGTCCAGAGCACGCCGATCATCGTGAGCTTGTTACCGATCGCCGTGGCGACGAACCAGCCCCCCATCATCAGCCCGCGCATCCGGGCCGGCGCGACCTTCGACACGAGCGAGAGGCCCATCGGACTGAGCATCAGCTCGCCGAGCGAGATCACCATGTAGGCCGCGATCAGCCAGAGCGGCGAGACGCGGTTCTGGATGGCCTTCAGCTCGCCGTGGTCGTCGAGCACGAATGGCCCTGGGCATCGGTGACAAAGGTCTGGTCGCCGCCCGACTTGGCCGCCACGAACAGAATCAAGAAGGCCACGCTGGTGAGCAACATCCCCATCGCCATCTTGCCGGGAGTTGAAGGCTCCAGCCCCCGCTTCCGCAGCCAGTTCCAGACGTTGACCAGTGGAATCGAAAGGGCGACGATCCAGAACGGGTTGATCGCGTTGGAGACGACGCCCGAGACGTTCCAGTCCGTATTCTCGTCGGCCCAGTACGTCATGGTGCTGCCGTTCTGGTGGAAGACCATCCAGAAGACGATCACGATTCCATAGACGACCAGCAAGGCTGTGATCCGCGTCGCTTCGGGCACCTGATCGATCGCGGAAAGTTTCGACTCGGCCGGGCGGACGTCCTCGCTCAAGGAAACGGCCGCGGAGTCGGCCGCGGCGAGCGGGACGTGCCGCCGTTCGGCTTCGGCCAATTTCCGATAGAACAACGTCAGGATCACCATGCCGACCGTCATTCCAATCGCGGCCGCATAGAACGCTGTGAGAGAACCCGGCGCGCAAGCTAGCGGCTTGCTCGGGCGAGAGGGATTCACCCCTCTTGGCCATGTCCAGCACCTGGGACCCCGCGAGCAACTGCAGCGATCCCTCGGCAACGACCGGCGCAAGCAACGCGCCCACGTTGATTCCCATGTAAAAAATGCTGTAGGCCGAGTCTTTGAGCGGACTATTGGAAGGATAAAGGTTGCCGACCATGGTCGAGATATTCGGCTTGAAAAAACCGTTGCCGGCAAAGAGGAGACCCAGGGCGATATAAAATGTCGTGATCGATCCCAGCCCGAGCATCGTATATCCGGCGATGAAGAAAAGCCCGCCCGACGAGCACCGACCGGCGATATCCCAAAAATCTGTCGGCCAGCCACCCGCCGATCAGCGGAGTGGCGTAGACGAACATCAGGTAATTCGACCAGAGGGTCGTTGCCTGCGGCTTGGTCCAGCCGAATCCGCCGCGCTGGAGATAAAGCGTCATGATCGCGGCCGCCGTGTAAAAGCCGAACCGCTCCCACATTTCGGTGGCGAACAGGATGTAAAGGCCCGGCGGGTGACGATCCTGTCCTTCGCGCGGGGGGACAGTTCGTCCTTGCTGTTCACGACGGTTTGCGACATAGGTTGCTACCTCAGTGGCATTCCAAATGGGAAACGGTACCCCGGCGTCGAACCAGATTACCGGATGCCGCTGCAAATCCCAAGACCCATGCCGTTCTAAGCAGTGCGAGCATGAGCACGTCCAGGCGATGCGATGCATAGAAACCGCCTCTGCCGCCCTGTCGCTTTCCCCTTGCCCTACGCCCTGTCTAGGCTGACGCAAATCCCGAAAAGTCGCAAGTCACGGTGACGGGCTGATGGACATCCGCTACCATTTAGAAACAAGGCCGGTTGTTTTTCCCAAAGGGTACGAGGAGGCAGAACTATGCTATACGCAGTGATTGTTAAGCCGCTCAATTCGATTTTCTTCGTTTCGGAACGGCCGGATGACGACAATTGGGAAGTGCTGGACGACGTCTCGCTCGACGCCCCCCCCATCTATGGAATAGGCAGGGCTGACAAAGAGCCGCAGGATCAAATCCTGTGCGTCTCTAACTTGGACCCTAAATATTTCAAGGTCTTCATCAATCCGGGAGATATTGTTGACAGCGATTTCCTACCGACAGGCCGTCGTTTCGGTGGGATCTTTTCCAAGCCGTCGTGGGAGCGATTTGCACAACACGCCCCCGCTGCGATCGCAACGCTTTCCGTCGAGGCCGATGAGCCGCCGGGCGCGACGGAAGAGGCGGTGGCTATGATCAAACAAGGAGCCTGAGCGTGGCCCGAATCATTGTCCTGGATTCGGGGCCCTTGGGAGATGCATGTCGGAAGCGGGGCAAACCTGAAGTCGAAGAACTGACAAACTGGCGCATCCAGGCAAAGGCGAACGGGGCAATCGTCGCCATTCCCGAGATCGCCGATTACGAGGTACGGCGAGGGCTCCTCCTGAGCGGGGCGAGGGAAGGCATCGAGCGGCTCGACGACCTTCGGCAAGAGCTTGGAGCTTACATCCCGATATCGACGGACGCGATGCGCAAGGCCGCGGAGCTCTGGGCCGACTCGCGAAAAAAGGGAAACGCGACCGCTGATGCCAAGGAGATTGACGCCGACGTGATCCTCGCAGCCCAGGCGCTCCTCTTCACGGGCCTGCGCGATCGCCTGATAGTAGCGACTTACAACGCGAGGCATCTATCGCGGTACGTGGAAGCTCGCCATTGGGATGCGATCAGCCCCTAAAGTATTGCTCTTGTACCTGTCATCGTGTGCCCTTCGACTTCATCCGCCCACTTTCTCCTCCGGTGCAAACCCCCTGCGCATCGTGTTCTCGGTAATGCATCGCGTCAGCAGAAACTCGAGCAAGTAATCAGGCCCGCCGGCCTTGGTGCCAATGCCCGAGAGCTTAAACCCGCCGAACGGCTGACGGTCGACCAACGCGCCGGTGATCCCGCGATTGATATAGAGATTGCCTACGAGAAACTCGCGGCGCACCCGCTCGATGTTGGCCGGGCTTCGCGAATAAAGGCCGCCGGTCAAGGCATAGGGAGTGCCGTTGGCAATCCGCAAGGCGTCACCCAGGTCGTTCGCCTTGAGGACCGCCAGGACCGGCCCGAAGATCTCCTCCTGAGCCACGCGAGCGGAAGCAGGGACATCGGCGACGATCATCGGGCCCACGAAGTACCCCTGGTCGGCGAGCGTGCCCACATTCCCCTGATAGACCACGCGGCCTTCGATCGCGGCGATTCGTTGGTATTCGAGGATGCGGTGCCGCGCGTCGGCGTCGATCACCGGGCCGACCAGGGTCTCGGGGTCATCGGCCGGCCCCACCTTGACGGCTCGGGCCGCCTCGACCAAACGCGCGAGAAAGGCATCGTAAATACCTTCGAGAACAACCACGCGTGAACACGCCGAGCATTTCTGGCCCGAATAGCCAAATGCGGCTATGGATCACCCCGACAACGGCCTCGTCGAGATCGGCATCGTCGTCGATCACGATCGCATTCTTGCCCCCCATCTCCGCGATCACGCGTTTGAGATGATTCTGGCCACGCCTGACTTCCGCCGCCTGGCGGTTGATCAAAAGGCCCACATCGCGTGATCCGGTAAAGGCCACGACATCGATTTCGGGATGATTGACGAGGGCCTGGCCAACCTCTTCGCCCAATCCGGGCAGGTAATTGAGAACACCGGCGGGTAGCCCGGCTTCTGTGAGCGCGCGAACAAGCTGCCAGGTGATGACGGGTGATTGCTCGGCCGGCTTGAGGACGACCGTGTTCCCCGCCACGAGCGCGGCCACGGTCATGCCGGTGGGAATCGCCAGAGGAAAGTTCCAGGGGGGGATAACGATAGCCACGCCTCGGGGGATGTGCTCGGCGTAGTTCATTTCGCCGGACGCGTCGCGGTGCCGGGGCGCGGCCAGCCGGAGCATCTCGCGGGCGTAGAACTCGCAAAAGTCAATGGCCTCGGCGATGTCGGCATCGGCCTCGGCCCAGGGCTTGCCACATTCGTAGATCTCCCACGCGGCCAATTCGAAGCGGCGGTTTCGCATGATCGCCGCCGCCGCGATCAAGATAGCGGAGCGATCGGCGGCCGGCGTCGCCGCCCAGGCTGGGAAAGCGGCTCGGGCCGCGGCGACCGCAGCTTCGGCGTGTTCGACGCCGGCCAGCGCCGCCTGACCGACCAAGCGGGAGCTCTGGCTGGGATTGACCGAATCGAGGAGGCGCGACCCAGTGTCGACCTCCTTTCCACCGATCAAGAGCGGATAGCGACGGCCGAGCTGGCGTCGAACCTCGTCGAGCGCGCGACGCATCGCGTCTCGGTTTTCCCCCGCGCGAAATCGGTCGGCGGCTCGTTGTGAAATGGTCCCAGGCCGGGCGAGCTGCTTGTGGTTGGCCGGGGTTCGCTGTTACGACGGCGCATTCGCGTCAGCATCGATCCAATCTCCTCGGGGTCGCGTAATAAATCGTCGATGTCTGCCCTCGCGGCGACGCTCGCCTTCAAGAACGACTCGTTAGACGTGTTTTCGAGCAAGCGCCGCACCAGGTAAGCCATTCCGGGCAGGATGGCGCCATAGGGGGTGTAGACCCGCACGCGATGGCCGCGATCGACCAGGGCACGCTGAATCGAATCGCCCATGCCGTATAAAGTTTGCAGTTCGTAGGCAGAGCTGGGGAGTCCGCTGGCCTCGGCGGCGGCGATCGCGTGCGCCAAGCTGCGGACATTGTGGCTGCCAAAGGCCGGCCGCAACTGCTCGTGATGCGCGATCAAAAACCGGCGCAGCGCTCAAACGACGCATCACTTTGCCACTTCTCGAGAAACACAGGCTCGGGCCACCCTAGCCGTCGGGCGGTGGCGACTTCATAGTCCCAGTACGCTCCCTTGACCAGCCGGATCGTAATCGGCGAGCCGCGGCGCTCGACCCAGTCCCGCAGCATCCGCAGCTCGTTCTCCGCATCGCCGTGGTAGGCTTGCACGACGATCCCCACGTCGGACCAATTGCGGAACTCGGGCTCCTCGAGCACACGGCAAAACAGATCATAAGAGAGCGCCCGATAGGCGTATTGCTCCATGTCGACATGAATATAAGCACCGATCTCACGGGCAGTGCGCAAGATCGGCCGCAGCCGGCGGCTGACTCGATCGATGCTGGCCTCGGCATGGATGGCGTCGAAATGGGCTGTCAGGCTCGACAGCTTGAGGGAAAGGTTGACGCGCGGAATTGGTCCGTGTTGATCGCGGTCGATCAAGGGGAGTTCGGCGGCGTGTCGGAGCGGTCGGTCCAGCCCGCGAATCAGGGCCAGGCACGTCTCTTGGTACAAGTCGGCCTCGGCCTCGCTGATCACGGCTTCGCCGAGCAAGTCGGCCGTGAAGGCGAGCCGGCGGGCTCGGAGGGCCAAGACGGTCTTCCGGGCCTCGTCGGGCGTGGCGCCGGCGATGAACTTTCGGGCCATCGCACCCGCCGCGGCCCGCGCCGCCTTGGCCAGCCATTCCGCTCGTTCCGTACCAGCCGGCGCCAGCAACAGACCCAGGCGGAGCCACCAGGGAACTCGGTCGCCTGCCTCTGCCAGATACTCCGCCAGGTGGCGCCGGACCGAGTCGGTGGTTTTAAGCGCCGGCAAGGCGTCAATGAACCGGAAGAGCTGGCCTCGTACCCGCGCGTCATCCAGCGTCGTGGCGATGAACTTCTCCTCCGACCAGGCCCGCTGCCACGGTTGAGGTCCTCGGCCGATCCGCTCGAAGAGTTCCCCGCCAATCTTTCGCGTGCGCGCTTCGAGGTCTCGCGGTGAAAGCGACTGGTCTCGACTGAGGACCTGCGTGCCCGCGCTGACATTGCCGCGGGCGGGGGGGCCGATGCCCGGCTCGGGGATGATGCTTATGCTCGACTCGCCCTTCGAAGCGGATGGCATCGATGCCATCTCCTTTCTGAAGCGGAATTCAACCGACCGGTCTGCCGTTATTGTAAGCCAAAATGAGTTCAGGGGCATTAAGGTCGATCGTAGGCATGACCAAGCCTTGCCATCTGGCCTAGGATGAACTGTGGCGATGGCACATAATCGTAGGCTTGCAAGCTTGAAATGCGAAGAAACGAAGGCGAGATCGATGACTGGGTACGCGGAACGAGACGGCGGAATGATGCCAAGCGGGGGAGCGATCAGGGAGAAACGAGAAACGGACGCGCACCGGCGCGGTGAGCCGCCGGTAGAGTCGTGTCGTGACGTGGTCGATTTCCGCGCCTATGTCTATCTGGTGCTTATGGTTGCGGTCGGTTCAACGACGGCCGCGGCCGCCAAGATGGCCGTCGCGGAGTTGCCGCCGACGCTGGTTCCGGCGGTTCGATTCGGTATGGCCGGCCTGTGCTTGCTGCCATGGGTGCTGGGCCAGGGGATCCTGCGGCGGATGATCCGACAGGACGGGGCCCTTCTGCTGGTGACGGCCGCGCTTTGCGTGCCGATCAACCAGGGTTTCTTTTTGAGCGCAGGCCCGATTGGGGCCGACCTCGCACGTTGGCTTCTTCTACGCGACCTGTCCCCTCGTGGTGCTTCTCTTGGCCTGGTTGATGCGAATGGAGCGACCCGACCGCGCCGGCTTTGGGGTGTGCTGGCGAGCGTGGCGGGCATCGTCATCATTGGGATCGGCAATTACTGGAATAGCGGCGGGGCCGCGCCTGCTGAGGCTCGCGCTGTCTTGCTCGCCGACCTCTTGCTCGTGGGGGCCGTACTCTCGTGGGGAGGGTATATCGCGGCGAGCAAGCCGCTCATCGAGCGCCATGGTGCCATGCCGGCCCTCGGTGCGACCGTTCTTGTCGGTTGGCTGCTCTCCGTCCCGCTGGCTGTATGGGGCTGGCCAGGATTGGCGAGATTTAGCCAGGTTTCCTCGCCGGCCTGGCTCGCATTGGCCCTTCTGGGGTTCTTCATTACTCCGCTGGGCTGGGCCTTGCAGAATCTCTCACTGCGCCGGTTCGACGCAAGCCAGGTCGCCACGTTCAGTAACGCGTCGCCCTTCCTCACCGTGATCTGGGGAATCTGGCTTTTCGGCGAGCTGGTAACACCCGCACTCTTAGTCGGCGGGGCACTTACGTTGGGAGGAATCTACTGGGCCAGTGGCCTGCGCACTTCGAGGCGAACGCGGTTCCGCATCGAGCAAGCCATGCTCCACGCCAGGCTGGATGAGCCGGTGTCCGGGGTGTGAGAAAATCACCAAACTTCCCTTGACGGTCGGCGACAGCGTTTTGACACTCCTCGCCGAACGCCAGCCGGCAAAAAGCATGGACAGGCGGAGCCACCCCGCGAGCTCCGTCGCGGCAAAACCAACCCGACGCGCCGCGAGGGGACGCTTGCCGCCGCCGCGAGCGACTCGCGCGACCCGTCGCCCAGTGGGTTAGTATGGATTCGGCAGCGGCCCGAGGGGCGGCCGGCGAGGGCTGTCGATGTTTTCGGTGAGTTTTCAACCGGCGTGTGCTGATTTAACCAAGTCGCGGGGCGTTGACTTCCAGCTATAATCACGTCGAGTTCAAGGTCCTTTTTTCACGAGAACGCCATGGCGACCGCACAGCAGCAGATCACGCCACCTTCTCGTCTGCCCAGGAGTGGAAGGATATGCTCGAGGAAATACTTCCGGCCCAGGGAGCATGGAGCGAGGATGAGTATCTCGTTCTGACCGACCACCGCAATCGATTGATCGAGTTCACCGATGGCTTCCTGGAAGTCCTCCCCATGCCCACCGATAAGCACCAAGCGATTCTGGGGTTCCTGTATCTTGCTTTCCTTGGTTTTATAGACCCTCGAGGCGGGAAGGTCCGCTTTTCACCGTTGCGGCTGCGGATTCGGCCGGGCAAGTTTCGTGAGCCCGATCTGCTTTTGCTGCTTTCGGCCGCCGATCAGCGCAGGCAAAACCGCTTCTGGCTGGGTGCCGACCTCGCGCTGGAAGTGGTGAGTGAAGAGAAACCGGAACGCGATCTGATTGACAAGCGGGGCGACTATGCCGAGGGCCGCGTCCCGGAATACTGGATTGTCAACCCTCAAACGGAAACCATTGCCGTTCTTCATCTGCGTGGGGACGTTTATGAGGAGGCGGGCATCTACCGGCGCGGCGAATTGGCCGCGTCGGTGGTGTTGCCGGGTTTCTCGGTCGCCGTTGCCGCGGTTTTTGACGCGGATTGATCCGACGGTTCGCTTTGCCATTAAGCAGGCGGGCTTGTGCCCCCTGCGGCTACATCGCTCTCCTATCGCCCTCGCCTCGCTCCAGGAACCCCTCGCGCAATGAAGAACGGTCGCGAACAAGCCGGCGGCACGCTGGCGGTCTACGTCACCAGCCATGGTTTCGGTCACCTGAACCGAACGGCCGCCGTGCTCAACCAGGTGCCGGCCGACGTACCGGTGACCATCCGGTCGAACGCGAATCTGTTCGAGCACTGGGGAGAGCGGCTCAAGCGGCCGGCCGAGTTCGAGCACTACGTCTGTGACGTCGGGGCTGTCAATCCTCCGGGCGAAAGCAATGCCACCGACGCGGTGGCGACGATCGAGCTCGCCATGCGATTTCACAGCGAGGCGATGGCCACACTCGATGACCACACGCGGAAATTACGCGACCAGAAAACGGCCGCCGTGCTTTGTGACGCGCCAGCCGTCCCCTTGGTCGCGGCCCGCCGCGCGGGCGTTCCTGGTTTCCTCATGAGCAACTTCACGTGGGCCGATATTTACGCCCCGTACGCTCGGGCGGCCGGCGCCGAGGCCCAACGATTTGTCGCCGACCTGCGAGTCTGCTACCGTCAGGCGACCGCCACGTTTCGCCTTGAGCCGGCCATGTGCATGTCGTGGCTACGGCCGGTCACTAATTCGGGTATGGTCGTCTATGAGGGTCGTGATCGCAGCAGTGAACTTCGCCGGCTTTTCGGCCTGAAGGAGACCGACAAGTTGGTTTACATCTACATCGGTCGCTATGGACAGAGCGACCTCGACTGGTCGGCTTTACGCGGTTTCGTCGACCAGGGCGTTCATTTCCTGGCCTATCTGCCCTCGCTTCGCGGTAAGCCCGACAATTTTCATCTGGTACCGTCGGCCGATTGGCCGGGGGAGATCTGATTGCCTCGAGCGATGCCATCATCGCCAAGGCCGGCTACGGGACCGTCTGCGAGGCGATGACCCGCGGCATACCGATGATCTATCCTCCGCGCACTGGCTTCGCCGAATTTCGGTCACTAGACCGGGCCTTGCGCACTGGGGCGGAGGAGTGCCGATCTCCTCACGCGACTTCTTCACGCTCAAACTGGGCCCGGCGCTGACGCGCGCCACTCGCGATCAGGCCCGGGCCGTCGCCATACCCCGCCGACGGGGCCCAAAAGATCGCTAGCCACCTGGTGAGCCTTTGCCGCCCGTCGCGCGGTCAGAACGCCTCGTTGGCCGCTCGCTGAAAAGCGGTATCGCATTGCCGACGTCCCCTCGCCCTGTCTGGTGGACGGATGAGAGTAGTGGGGTGTGTTGGTGCCTCAGGGACTTTCAGCCAGAGCAAATGTTTGGCCTCCGATCTGGCACCGACACGTGCGGCGGGTCACAATAAGCTCTTGTCGATCGACCTCGGCAGCAGCCTCGCGCCCTCGCACCGAGACCAACGTCCATGAAGCTCGTCATCTATCCCGCTGTCGATTCTGAGCGGCTCGCCACGTTGAAAGCAGCCGCCCCCGGTGCCCAGTGGGTCAACGCCGCGAGTGCCCAGGAAGCCGAGGCCGCCATGGCGGGGGCGGATGCGTTCTTGGGCAAGATCACCCCGACCATGCTGAGACGGGCAGATCGCCTAGTTTGGGTGCAATCGTTCACGGCCAGCCTCGAGCATTACATGTTTCCCGAACTGGTCGAACATCCGTGTCTGCTCACCAATGTGCGCGGCCTTTTCGGCGACGTGATCGCCGATCAAGTGATGGGCTATGTCCTCTGTTTTGCCCGCAATCTGCATATTTATATTCGGCAGCAGGTCGAGCACCGTTATGAGCCGCGGGGCGGTGAGTCGGCTCGGGTCAGCAACATGACTGGCCCCGGCGTCGTCAACGCGATGGACCACGCCACGATCTACCTTCCCCATGCTTCGATGGGGATCGTCGGCATGGGGGGAATCGGCTGTGAGATCGCCAGGCGGGCGCTTGCGTTTGGCATGTCGGTTCGCGGCGTCGACCGCTTTCCCGACCGTGCTCGACCGCCCGCTGGCGTGGAGGCCGTCGAGGCAGTCGAGCGGTTGCCCGAGCTACTGGGATGGAGCGACTTCGTGGTGATCGCCGCGCCGCATACTCCGGAAACGGAGCGATTGTTTGATGCGACAACCCTGGGCCATCTTCGGCCCAGCAGCTTCTTGATTAACATCGGGCGCGGGGCGATCGTGGTGCTTGACGATCTGGTCGCCGCTCTGCGGGCCGGTAAACTGGCCGGGGCGGCCCTCGATGTGTACGAGGTCGAGCCGTTGCCCGTTAATCACCCGCTCTGGGACCTTCCCAACGTGATCCTGACCCCTCACACCGCCGGTTATTCGCCGGTCATTGCCGAGCGGCACCGGACAGTCTTGGTAGAAAACGTGGGCCGGTTCGTTCGTGGCGAGCCGCTCGTGAATGTCGTGAACAAGGCTTTGTGGTTCTAGAAAGAGGTTTGACTCATGAACTTAAGATCGATTCTGGGGATAGCTGTCGTCACTTTATTCCTCGAATTCGGCGTAACGGCCGCCTCGCGCGCGAGCCGTCAAAAACGACGACCGAGCAAGATATCATCTACGCCAAGACCGGCTCGGGCGAGCTCAAGCTTGACCTGGCGAGCCCGTCGGAGGGTGAGGGACCGTTTCCGGCGGTCTTCGTCATCCACGGCGGGGGCTGGCGCCAGGGGAATAAGGCCGATGTCGCCCGATGCTCCCCCAGTTTGCTCAGCGGGGATATGTCGCGATCTCGCCTCAGTACCGTTTTTGTCCCAAAGATCCGTTCCCCGCGCAGGTTCATGACGTCAAGGCCGCGGTGCGTTGGCTCAAAGCGAACGCCAAAAAATACAGGGTCGATCCCGAGCGAATCGGCGCGATCGGCTTTTCGGCGGGGGGACACCTGGCCTTGATGCTGGGCGTTACGGCGCCGACGGACGGCCTGGAAGGGGAGGTCTCCGCCGGCGCTCCTGACAGCCGGATCAAGGCCGTCGTGAATTACTTCGGCCCGAGCGACCTTACCGCCGACGACGTCCCAGAGATCGGCAAACCGTTGCTCAGAGATTTCCTGGGGGGCACCGCCGCGAAAAACCGGAATCCGCCGTCCAGGCGTCTCCGGTCACATTCGTGTCGAAAGGCGACGCACCGGTCCTCACCTTTCAGGGAACGAAAGACCCGCTGGTTCCGTTCAACCAGGCGATCAAGCTGGCCGAGGCGATGAGTTCCGCGGGAGTCCCGGGCCGGGTCGAGTTGATGGTCGGCGCTTCGCATGGCTGGTTTGGCGAAGAGATGGAGCGGACCACCGCCGAAACGTTCGAGTTCTTCGATCTTCATCTCAAAAAGGGGATGGCCAGCAAGGGGCAATGAGCGCCCGTTAGCGGCTGCAGGCAGTCGTCACGAACCGGCCCTGTGAAAGACGCTGGGTTCGACGGTCGGGAGTCCAAACAGACGGTTGTGTAGCATCTGTTCGAAGATTTCGAGATCGCCGAGAAATGTGGTGGCGGGCTGGCCGTCGCCATTGAGGCTCGCTGGGTCGGGATAAGCTTGCAGAGAGGCGATGCGGTCGGGCAGGGGAGGGTGGGCCGGGTCGCAATCGCCAAGGCGGCTGGTGAGAGCGTTCAGCCTCATGGCCGAATGGACATCGGCCGGCAGGCGATACCAGAATGCGCGGAAAAAGGCGTAGAGGTTTAACTCGCCGCACGTGCCGGGATCGTATGCGGCGAGGACCTCGCGGAACAGCGGCTGAACGATCGCGACCTTGACCAGGGCCGACGCGGCAGCGCTGCCACCGGCAATCGCGGCCGCGGACCGATCCGCCCGTGCCTCCTGGCCGCGCGCGACGGGCTCGATGAGCCATGACGCTTCGTGCAGGCAGAAGCGGGCCCAGGCACCGAGGGGACCATGCACCCGCCCGCCGTCGCGTTCGACGGCCTGTTCAAGTGCCTGGACAAACCGCGCCGAGCGCGCGGCCGCCGTCGCATCTCCGCGTGCCAGGTGGGCGAGCTCGTGCGCGACGATGGCCTTCAACTCGCCCTGAGTGAGCACCCGAAACAAAGGTAAACCGATCAGCAAGGCCCGCGACCGGCCCCAGGCAACCACTCCACAGCAAGGCAGATAGCTCAGCCGGACCTGAGAAGGTGGTTTGACACCCAGTCGCCGCCCCAATGTTTCGATCGTCGCGAAAAGCAGCGGTGCGTCAACCCGGGCCAGAACCGGGCCGAGATCGCTGTCGGGATCGATGGTCTCGTCAGCGAACCAAACGCCCCCGAGCGCGGCCACCACGTCGGACCAGCGATCGATTTCATCGCAGCCACCCCCGCGCCACGGGGACAAAACCTCCGCATAAGAGTAGTGTCAGCGAACCAGCGAGTGTTCCCATCCAGTACATTCGCGCCAGTAGCCGCAGCACCCAGTTCCGCCAGATCAGGACGCCAGCCGCCCAGCGGGCGCGTCGCGCTGGGTACGCTCAATGTGGGCTGGTCCACCACTCGCGAGCCGGCGCCTCGCACTCTGTCGACTTCGCAGCGAGGACAGCATCCCGCTGCGCCGTGAGTATCGAGCTTGTCGAGTTCCGCCCGGCATTCCCGGCACATGAGGCGGCGCGAGGTTTTCACTCCGGTCCGGTCCATCGCCCGTCTCCGCCCCCGCTTTTCAACCCACAGGTCTGGCCATATCACCACGAGCTCGGTCTCAATGATATCTTCGAGAGAATTCGGAGACCAGGGCGCACGCCATGGTTCGCAGGGTGCGCCAACAGGTTCTGGCGAACGCGCACGACAGAGCCGTAGTCGCATCGGAGTCCCCGCTGGCCATACCAACCCACGCGCCAGCGAGGGGAGTGGCGACGGAACCCTCGCTGGCGCGTCGGGTTAGTATCGGCCACCGCCCCTCAACGCCGAAATCCGTTGGCGCACGCCATGGTTTGCAGCGCAAAAGGGGTTGACGCTGCCCTTCCGGGGGAAGTCTTGCAAAAGCTTGACCGACCCGCGGTCCGGAATACCAGCCTGCCACGGGGGCGCTGTTGAACGAGTATTGGGTTCGGGACGATTCTCTCGGGCCGATCGCCGCGTCAAACCATGAATGTGGCCAGCTTGGCGATGATCTCGGGCACTGGTATGACCGTGCTCACGAGGGGAATCATCGGGATCAGCGTACTCAGCAACAGCACGATCACGGCCTGTTTGTCGAACGGGATGAACTGCATCCGTTCCACATGCTCGTAGGCAACACCGAGGTCCGCCAGCGACGACGTGTCAGGGCTGCCCAAGAGACTTTCGTGCTTGGTGTCGAGCTGGCTTGACCCATTTCTCGTCGAAGGCGAGGTCGTGCCGCCAGATCAAGGTCCCGAAGTTTAACAGCCCCTGGAATCGGCAGCGAGCCTGCTTGCCGGCAAATGCCAAGAGCGGGGCGTGCACAATAGCGAGCGCCAATGCCACAAAGACGATCACATGATACTTTAGGTCATTGAGCGACGAACCGCGATGGAGGATCTCGCGGGCGAGGCTGCCCGACAACACCGCCGAGACGGCCATCAGGACCGGCGAAAAGGACGCCAGGCCCCAACCGAGGAAGCCCAGGCCCCCCGCGCGGTCGGGGTGAGTGGGGGTCAGCTCTAGGTCAAGCCGTGAGACACGGAACAGGAACCACGCCCAGAGGAAAAAGATCCAGATCCAGCGCAGCAGAAAGAACCCCAGGATCGGCACGCTCAGCAGAACGTACCACCAGCCCGCGGGCGTGATTGTATCGCCAATATGTTCCCACGTCGATTTATCGGGGCCGGGACTCACGATCACCCGCGAGCTCAAGGAAAGCACCAGGGCCAAGACCGCGATGCAGGCCTCGGCCGCCACCGACCCGCGCAGTCGAACGACGGCCTCGCGCGCAGCAAAAACTCGGGCTGCTCCGCCTCCGGCACGAGCCCCGAGTTGAGAAACTGCCGCATCTGGACGCCCAGGCTCGACTCGACGACGACCTGGGCGAGCTCGAGCAACGGAACGACAAACAAGAACCTGGTGTAAATGACGGGGTCAAAGAGCAAGGGCTCCCCGACCGAATGACCCCAGGCATGCCCGCTCAAGAACGTCAAGACCACCAGAGGCACCCAGGTCACGACAACCAGCAGCAAGATCTTGAGAAGCCGCGTGCGGGTTGTTGCCGGCTCGAAACCCAGACGCCTGGCTACGTGGAATGAGTAACCGCCTCGCACGACGGAATGGTGCCTCGATGACGCATTTTGAAAATCGCTTAACATGTTTTTGAGAGGAAGTTGTGATTTCTTGACAGGCGGCGCACCAGACCACCGTTTCTCGCCGCGCGTTTTCCGATTGCCGCCGTCCGGCGTCCGGCCGATTTAGGCGAGGCGAAAAAGCCGCTGGCGTCGGAATTTTGCATCATGCTCGCGAGCACGTGCCTTGGCACGGGTACCAAGGATGATTACACTCGATGCGGTGTGGTAATTCAACGAATGACTGTCACGGCTTGACGATGGATTGCCGTGTCCTGGCGATCCTCGCGCTGCGTCCGCGACCATCGGGCGTCCTGTCGCGGCGCATCCGGATCGCCGCGGCGGTTCGTTTATTGTCGGTCAGACCGTTCGGACGCCGCCCCCGCCAGGGGATTAATGATTGGATTTGACGAAAAATGTCCGAGCACAAAGTCACGGTCGCGTGGAAGCGTGAAACAGCCGATTTCTCGTATGAGCGTTATAACCGAGATCACAACTGGACGTTTGACGCGGGCATTACCGTTCGCGCGTCGGCGGCACCGGCCTACTTGGGCGGCACCGATTGCGTCGATCCGGAAGAGGCGTTCGTCGCCAGCCTTTCGAGTTGCCACATGCTTACGTTCCTGGCGATTGCGTGCAAAAAACAGCTCGTGATTGACTCGTATCAGGATGAAGCCGTCGGCATTCTCGCAAAGGACTCAGCGGGCCGGCTGGCGATGACCAAGGTAAGCCTGCGCCCGAAGGTGCAATTCAGCGGAGAGAAGATCCCGACCACCGCGGAAATCGCCAAGCTGCACGAACAAGCACATCATGCGTGTTTCATCGCCAACTCGGTGAAAACCGAGGTCGTCGTGGAGCCGACGTGACACGACATGACGTCGGCGGCACGAACGTACGGGGTTTGGACAACTGAACCATGCGAAACCCCGGATCGGCCGCCATCCGACCGATCCGGGCGTTTGTTGAGACCTTGTGCCGCTCGGCTGAGCTTTTCGAGACGTTTTTCAGGGCTTCTTGGCGGCGTCGGTCTTTTTCGGTTCGGCGGGCTTCTTGGTTTCCGCCGGCTTGGGCTCTTCCTTCTTGGGTGTCGGCTCCTTGGCCTTACGAATGGCTTGGATGTACCGTTCCAGAATCTGGGCACGCGTGTCGTACCATTGCTTTAGCCCGGCGCTGGGGTTGATGATTCGCACGTCCTCCGCGTAGTTGATGCCCTCAAGGTCTTTTTTGCCGTAGCCCGTGAACCAGGCACCAAAGACCTCGGGGCTGACGGCGTAGGGTTTCTTGGCGGCCGTGTTCTTGAGCGTGCGGAGGTCGGTCGCGCGCCCCGTGATCAGGATGTCGAGAATCGGCGGGGGGTCGATGGACGTCTCAACCAGGCCCGCGTCCTGGGCGGCCACGATGGCCTCGGCGACGGCCTTGCGCGGCCTCGATCTTGGCCTGGACCTCAGGCGGGATCGGCGGCAGCGGAGGTTCCGTGGCCTTGGTCGCTTCGGACTTCGCCGACTCGTCCTTTTTGGCCGGGGCCGGCTTGGCCGTGTCGGTTTTTGGGGTTTCCTTTGTCGCGGGGGCCCCGGCCTTGGGCGGCGGAGTGTCTTTTTTGGCGTCGGCCTGGGCAAACAGGG
This sequence comes from uncultured Isosphaeraceae bacterium, assembly GCA_963829765.1. Classification (GTDB taxonomy): domain Bacteria; phylum Planctomycetota; class Planctomycetia; order Isosphaerales; family Isosphaeraceae; genus CAWFRS01. The sequence goes on from CAWHKI010000242.1 coordinate 43,707, forward strand.
GGTTAACCCGCGTGACTCCCAAGGCCAGAACCAGACAGAACGAAACGGCGAACTTCTCAAAACGGCGCACCACCATCAATTCTCCTTTCGTCGGCAAGTAGGTTTGAGCCACCCCGGTGGCCCGGATCTCCGATGATTTCTCGTGCGAGTAAGCATTATCGACAATTTCCGGCGTTCGGAAGATTGTATTCTCGCCGAGTCTACCGGTCACGCCGGTTGGATGCCAGGGTCATTACGGCCAGATCGCGCAGAATATTGGTGTCATTGGCTCTGAAACGGTTGAACAACGAACTCGATAGGCGCGTGAATCGGAGTCCACTGTCCAAGCTTTATCTCGAATCAGTGCATAATGTTGCGGCAATTGTCCAACACTGTAGCAGCGACAACCCGGAACGATTGACGCCCTTGGGCTCACTCATCGGGCGACGGCTTTTTCTGAAAAATGCGGTGTTCGGGGAAAATCCGAAAAGCTGGGTTATGCCGTGAGAGCCGTTTGCCGAATTGATTAGTGAGGTCAATAGGGCGGCGGTCCCGGACCAAAGGAGTGGGTCATCGGGAGGATGGCGATGAGGCGGATGCCGTCGAGCGCGAGAGTGACTCAGACCCGTCGGACACAGCCGGTCATCGAGGGGTTGGAGCCGCGGAGGTTGCTCAGTAGCACCTCGCAGTGGCAGTCAGCCGGGGACGCCTCGGCCAATGGGGCGTTCTCGCAGAGCGGCACCAGGTTCACGTATACCACGCCGTCGGGGGGACAGGCCGTCATTCAGGTCGAGGGCCTCGGCAACCTGGCCGGGACGACTGTGAATAGCGAGGGCGATCTCAACCTCGTTTTTGACGGGACCAATGCCTATTCGAAGATCGTCAGCCACGTGAAGGGGGGCGACGGCCGCGCACCCTTGGCCAGTATCCTCAACAGCCAGTTGATCGCCGCGGGGGCGCAGAATAGCGTCAGCGGCGTCGGCGGCAATGTGATCAAGGCAATTTATCTCAATAATTTTGATCTCATCGCGGGCGGGCGCATCAATCTCACTTCGGGCGTCAATACGCTGGTGCTCGACTCGATCGGTCCGGGGACTCAAGTCCAGCTCCGCGCGCTTCCGCCGGCACCAACCACGTCCACGAGCACCGCGAGCGTCGCCACGCTTGAACTCGTGTCGACAACAGGCACCAACAGTTCGGCATCGCTGCGCGTCATCAACACAAGCAGCACGCCGAACGGTTCCACGAGCACCAGTAGCTCGACGGCCGCGACCACGCTCGAGGCCGGCCAGTCAACAAGCATCACGAACGACGGCGTGACGACGACCTATGCGACTCAAGCAGAGGGGGGCCAGACCCTCAGCGGGATCTCGGGTACGTTCACGCCCGGCACCAACATCGTTGAATCCCTGCCTCCGGGCCAGCCTCCGCAGACAATTCCTCCCGCGCCACCGGGTGTCATCGTCAAGGTCAACCATATTGACGGCGACACAGCCGGGCCGATCAATCTGCTCACTGACCCCAAGATCTTCGGCTTCGACTCCACGACAGGCCAGTTGGTCCGCTTCGACATTAATTTGAACACGGATACCGGGGTTGTCGATCCGACTTTCACGCCGATCACCGTCCCGGGACAGCCGTCGTCGGCGGGCGTGAACCTCGGGTACAACGGGAGCCAGCTCGACGTTCTGGTCAGCTCTGGGACCACGGTGTATGCCTACAACGCGACGACAGGCGCGGCCGTGGGCTCGTTTACCACGTCCGAGCCGGTCAACGGGATCGGCTCGACCAATATAGTGACCGTGCTCGCGAGCTACGCGACCAACGAGCTCGAGATGATCAACCTGGCCGCCAGCCTTCAAGCCGGCGTGGCGCAGCCCGCGCTCGGGAGCCCCAAGGGCTTTACACCCGCGTCTGGGATCACGCTGCTGGGGGGCGTGACCGGCTCGGCGGCCAGTTCGACGACGATCGCGGCCGCGGTGGGCGGGACCTTCGACAGTTTCACGCCCACCCAGCCCGTCCTCGGCGTACAGTCCGTCGACACGGTCACCGTCGTTAAGGGCTCCACGTTGATCTATCAATTTACGGGTGGAACGCCCACCGCCGTTACCCAAAACGACACCTATACCCCGGTTCAGGTTAATCCACCCATTCCGACGCAGCCGGGCGCGGCCCTGGGAAGTATCGATCAAAGTCTCGCCCTGGTGACCGGTGCTTCCAATGGGACAAACACCATCCTCACCGATTTTGGGACCGTGACCCTCGCCTATCCCGATCTTCTTACCGGCCTGAGCGAGGCCTTCCGCGCGGATCTTTCTACCTCGGCACTGATCGATATTCAGGGAAACGCGCAATCAATCCGCGGCGGCAGTGCGACCGGCATGGTTCTCAATGACAATGGGAACCTCAACCTGGTCAAGTTCACGAGTGTGTCTAACTCGACGATCGTGGGCCAGCCGCTAAGCCACCTCGAGATCGCGAAACGCTCGCGCGTGACGGTTCTCACGCCATCGCGGACCGTCGGCAACCGGAGCCATGTGATCGTCGACCATAGACTCCAACCCATCGGCGTCCTCTCGCAGACCAACGACTAAGCGGGACTGCGGAAGTATTGACGTAGGTTAGGCTTTCCAGCCTGACGCCTTGCCGCTTGGCACAGAATGTCAGGCTGGAAAGCCTGACCTACGTCGCGTGCCGGTTTCCGCTCGCCCACTGAGTCACTTCGCGTCCGCCATCCCCGATCTTGACTCGTCGGCATCGCGGCTCTACCGTGAATTTCATCGAACCATGATGCGACGGAGAGCGGCGCGAGGCGTCCAAACGTCATCGCCGAGGGGCCAAGAGGCCCGGGACGAGCCAGGGTGCCGAAGGTGATGAAATCGATCGTCCGCTTGGGATTGATCGCTTGGCTGGGATTGGCGGCAGCGAAAAACGTGGCCCGAGCGAACGATGCGTCGTTTCGCGACCAGGTCCGCGCCGATCTTGGAACGGCGGTGCATTCGCTGCCACGGCGAAGCGACGCGCAAGGGGGGCCTCGCGCTCAATACGGCCGCGGCCGTGCTCAAAGGGGGCGATAGCGGACCGGCGGTCGTGCCGGGGAAGCCCGAGGACAGCATTCTGCTTGACATGATTAGCGGCGACCCACCCGAGATGCCCCTAAAAGACCAGCCTCTCTCGAAGCAGGAGGTCGGCGCCGTCAAGAGCTGGATCGAGCACGGCGCCGTCTGGCCAGCCGGTCTCGCGCTCAAAGACCGCCGTCTCGACGGAGAACGCTGGTGGGCGTTCGAGCCGCTCCGTCGACCGCCAGTACCCGCGGTCTCGGCAAAGGACTGGGCTCTGACGCCTGTCGACTCATTCATCTTGGCCACGCTCGAGCGACGGGGGCTCTCACCGAGTCCCGAGGCCGATCGACGCACCCTGATCCGCCGCCTCACGTTCGACCTGATCGGCCTCCCGCCGACTCCCGGCGAAATCGACCGGTTCATTCACGACCCCAATCCTAACGCCTATGATGCGCTGGTGGATCGGCTGCTGGCGAGCCCGCATTATGGTGAGCGCTGGGGCAGGCATTGGCTCGACGTCGTCCACTACGGCGACACCCACGGATACGACAAGGACAAACGACGAGACCATGCCTGGCCCTATCGCGACTATGTCATCGCCGCCTTCAATGCCGACCTCCCTTTCGGCCGGTTCATCCGCGAGCAAATTGCCGGCGATGTGCTCTGGCCCGAGGAAGGTCGAGGCGCAATCGCGACCGGCTTCATCGCCGCGGGCCCGTGGGACTTCGTGGGCCACGTCGAGCTGCGCGAAGGGACCGTCGACAAACGTAAGACACGGCTGCTCGATCGTGATGACATGGTTTCGAGTACGATGTCGACGTTTGTGAGCATGACCGTTCACTGTGCGCGGTGCCACGATCATAAGTTTGACCCGATCGCTCAAACCGACTATTACCGCCTTCAGGCCGTTTTCGCGGGAGTCGATCGCGGAGACAGGCAGTACCAGAGCCGTGAACAGGCACAGCGGCGGCAAGCGATCGAGAAGTGTCGCGAGTCGGTGGCCGTGCGCTCTCGGGAAGTGACGCGGCAAATCGAGGCGATCGCAAACCCCACGCTTGACCATCTCGATACCGAGCTTAGTGCGATACGTCAACAGCTTCGGAGCACGGCCACGAAGACTCCAAGCAGGAACAGTGCTACGAACGGTTACCACTCGGCGATTCATCCCCAGCCGGAAGCCACCGCTTGGGTCCAGGTCGATTTCGGTTCCCCGATGTCGATCGACGAGATCCGATTGATCCCGGCGCGGCCCGTCGACTTTCCCGATACGCCTGGTTTTGGCTTTCCAACGCGATTCCGCGTCGAGCTTTCGGACGATCCGGCCTTCGCCACGGCGGAGTGCGTAGCAAGCAGCGAGCGTGCCGACCATGAAAAGCCCGAGGACGAGCCTTATGTGATCCGGCCGGCCGGTCGAGCAGCCCGGTTTGTCAGGGTTACGGCGACCCGGCTGTGGAAACGACTCGACGACTATTTGTTTGCTTTGGCGGAGCTCGAGGTCATGTCCGGGGGCATCAACCGCGGCGCGGTGCCAAAGTGACAGCGCTCGATTCGATTGAAGCCGGCCGTTGGGCCCGCGTGAACCTCGTCGACGGCTTCGATAGTCGGCACGAATGCCTGCCAGTCTCTGATCAGCGAGCTGCCGCGAGGCATGACTTACTCTACCGCAAGGTCAAGCTTGAGCAAGAACGGAAACGGCTTACCGAGGCACTCGTTAACCCGACACTCCGCGCCGAACGCGACGCCGCGACGTCGGAGCTTGCAGAGATTGACGGTCAGCTTCAGTCGCTGAGACACGGAGCGACGGTCTTCGGCATAACGCCGCACGCACCACGCCCCATCGCCGTGCTGCGGCGTGGGGAAGTCGAGCAGCCCGGCCAGCCAGTCGGTCCGGGAACGCTGGCCTGCCTTCCCGGTCTGCCGAGTACGTTTTCTCTGGCTGAGCCCGAGAACGAAGGGAGCCGTCGCGCGGCCCTGGCCGACTGGCTTGCCAGTCCACGAAACATGCTTTCCTGGCGTTCGATCGCCAATCGGCTCTGGCAATTTCATTTTGGCCGCGGCCTCGTCGAGACACCCAACGATTTCGGCCGTAACGGTGCCCGGCCGACCCA
>CAWHKI010000243.1:0-11774 GCA_963829765.1 uncultured Isosphaeraceae bacterium
AACCGTGACGGCAACTGGGAGCTTTACCTGAGCAACGCCGACGGCTCTCACGCCGTCAACCTGACGCGCACGACCGACGTGGATGAGCTTTACCCCAAGCCATCACGTGACGGCACCAAGATCTGCTTCGTCGCCGACCAAGGCAAGGGGGATGCGAAGATTCGCGATATCTACACCATGAACAGCGACGGTACGGGCCGCGTCAAGATCGCCACCAACGGCCGAGAGCCGTGCTGGAACGCCGACGGGACCCAGATCGCCTACGTGAAAGGTGAGTTCGAGCTATTCACCTATATGGACGCTGCGACCAAGGGACTGTTCGTCTACGATCTCAAGACCGGCACGACGCGGGAACACGTCAACCACAAGCTGCGTCATCTGTACACCTTGAACTGCTCGCTCGACAGCAAGTGGTTCGTCGCGACAGTGCACGGCGCCATGGGGTTCGCTCACGGCATCCTGGCCATCGAGGCCGACGGCCCCAAAGTCGTTGATCTCAAGCTCTCCGGCTGCCGGCCAAATATCAGCCCCGATGGCAAGAAGGTCTGCTGGGGCCACGGCGACTACTGTGCCGGCGTCGCCGACCTCGACTTGTCGGGGCCGACCCCGAAGGCGACCAACGTCCACGACGTCGTCACGAGCCTCTCCCCCGTCGAGACCTATCACGTCACCTGGTCGCCGGACATGAAATACCTCTCGTTCACGCGCGGGCCTAAGTTCAAGGGTTTCGGCCTCAAGGGCCTCTTGCCGGAGTTCCCCGGCGTCGCGGCGCCCGGCTGGAACGTGTGCGTGGCCGACGCGAAGGGCAAGAATCGCTGGGTCGCCATCACGCACGACGGTAAGTCGTGCAAGCAACCGAGCTGGGTCATGGTCAAGAAGGGCTCGGCGAAATGATGTTGCGGAAGCATGCGATGGCCTTGGTTGCCCTGTTAGCGGCCGTCACCCCTTTAAGCTGTCACAAAGCCGACAGTTCGCCGGGTGCGAGCGGCGCTGGCGACGATCAAGACGGCAAGCGGGAGCACGCTGGTCGCGATTCCGGCCGGTTACTTCGAGATGGGGAGCCGGCACGGTCGCGACGAAGAGAAACCCGTGCACAAGGTATGGGTCGACACCTTCCTGATGGACGCGACACGAGGTGACCCAAGCCGAGTACGAAAAGCTTGGCAAGATCGAGGCCTTCCCCAACCCGTCTCACTTTCGAGGGGGCGGACCTGCCGGTCGACCAGGTGACCTGGCCTCAGGCAGCCCGGTTCTGCAACGCCCGATCGCGTCTACGAAGGGCTCCAACCCTGCTACAACGAAGACACCGGCACGTGCGATTTCGCGGCGAACGGCTACCGGCTGCCGACCGAGGCGGAATGGGAATATGCCTGCCGGGCCGGGACGCCGACCGAGTACTCGTTCGGCGATGATACGCGGCGGCTCGGCGACTTCGCCTGGTTCGCCGATAACTCCGGCAAAAAGACTCACCCGATCGGCCGCAGAAAGCCTAATCCGTGGGGCCTCTACGACATGCACGGCAATGTGGCCGAGTGGTGCCAAGACATCTACTCCCCAACCTATTACAAGACAAGCGATCACAACACAGGCCCGGTGAAGGAGCCACGCGGCCCGGACCAGGGCAACGAATACGTGCTTCGCGGCGGCTCGTGGAAGTCGCCCGCCGACGCGTTGCGGTCAGCCTACCGCTCCGGCGAGGTTCCCGGTTTCTCCGACGCCTGCCTGGCCCGCGACGCCATTGGCTTCCGCTGCGTACGCAAGGCACCCCCCTCGAAGGATGCAAGATAAGTCGGGGCGATATCTCTTCATCTTTACGAGGCAACCGTGCTCTTCCACACCTGGGTGTTCCTCGTCTTTTTCCTGATCGTCTATCCCGTCTATCTGCTTGTCCGTCGAAACAACCAGTTGATGAACATCTGGTTGATGATCGCCTCGTACACATTCTACGGCTGGTGGAATCCCTGGTACCTCTTGCTGCTCTTTGGGACGTCCGCGATCGACTACCTCATGGTCCTTTTGATGGAACGGGGCCCTCGGGCACGCACGTTCTGGCTTGTCATCAGCCTTGTCAGCAACTTCGGCTTCCTCGGCTACTTCAAGTACTCGGGCTTTATCACTGAAAACATCAATATGTTGCTGGCGTACCTCGGGTTCTCGGCGATTTTGCCCGATCCGATCGCGTATCCGAATGCCCTGCTCGCGCTCGTGGGCGTTCCGGAAGACCGGTTATTTACCAAGGTCATCCTGCCCATCGGCATCTCGTTCCACACGTTTCAGTCGATGAGCTACACCATTGACGCCTACAACGGCGTGATCCAGACCGAGCGTGGCTTCGTGCGCTTCCTGGCGTTTGTCTCGTTCTTCCCCCAATTGGTGGCGGGCCCGATCGAGCATGCACACAACCTTTTGCCACAGCTTCAGCGAGCGCCGACAATCACGCGTCGAGACCTTTCCGATGGGCTATCGCTTTTCCTCGTCGGCTTCTTCAAGAAGGTCGCGATGGCTGACTACCTGGCGCTTTATGTCGACCAGGTTTACGGCAATCCTGGACTGTTCCAGGCGCCGCGCCTGCTCCTGGCAACATTCGCGTTTGCCTGGCAAATCTACTTCGACTTCAGCGGCTATACCGACATGGCCCGCGGCATCGCGCTCTCGATGGGTTTCCGGATGATGCTCAACTTCAACAACCCGTACACCGCAACGGGCCTGGGCGACTTCTGGAACCGCTGGCACATCAGTCTGTCCACGTGGTTCAAGGATTACCTCTACTTCCCACTGGGTGGCAGCCGGCATGGCAAAATGCGAACTTATATCAATATCGTGATAACCATGATCATCTCGGGCGTTTGGCATGGCGCGGCCTGGACGTTTATCGTCTGGGGCGGCCTGCACGCCCTGGGCCGCTGCCTCACCCGCAACCTGGAGCAGACCGAGTTTTACCAGCAACGGATTCCGCGGCTTGCCAAGCAACTGGCGGTCTTCAGTTTCGTCACCTTCACCTGGATCTTCTTTCGGGCGCAGAGCATGACCGACGCCTGGCTGATCATCAGCCGGATCTTCACGACCGGCTGGACAGACCCGCGCTTCCCGTTTGTGATGGGCGGCCTTGTCATGGCCGTGTGGGTCTACCAGCTTCTCTACACCAGCCGGTCGTCGCTGAAGTGGTTAATCGAAGTCGAGCCGGTGCGCGTGGGCCTGGCCGCGCTCATGATCGCGTACCTGGCGATCATCGCCCAGCCGAGCACCAAACAGTTCATTTATTTCCAGTTTTGATCGGTGCAGCAGGGGGGGGTAGACGATGGCAGGGCCAGAAAACAGCGCGGTCAACCGGTCGCCAACCGAGGCTGAATCGATCGCGCTTTCCAATGGCATTCGCCTGACGGGCCGGCAGTGGCTCGGCCTTGGGCTATTCGCGGTCGCGATCGTCATTGTCATGCCCGAATTATGGCGCCGGGCGGAGAAGTTCGCACTCGAGCCCGATTATCGAATTCCGCACGACCTGAGCAACGATTACTGGCTCTTCGAGTGCTTTGCCGGGCTGGCCGCCGACCATGGCGACACCTTGCTGATTGGCGATTCGGTCGATATGGGGCGAATACGTTTCCCGGCCGGGAGACGCTGTCGCACTATCTGAACGCGCTGGCCGGGCAACAGCGGTTCGCCAACCTGGGTTTGGATGGCGCGCACCCGTTGGCGCTCGGTGGGCTCGTCGAGTTTTATGCCGATGGTGTTTCTGGCAAGAATGTCTTGATCCAGTGCAACCCTCTGTGGATGAGCTCACGGCGGGCCGACTTGCAAGACGACAGATCGGACGAGTTCAACCATCCCCGATTAGTGCCGCAGTTCGCGCCGAGCATTCCGGCCTACAAGGCTGAGATTTCTCCCCGGCTTGGCGTGCTGGTGGAGCGTTGGCTGCCGCTTGCGACCTGGACGGCCCACCTCCAGCAAGCCTACTACGACCGGGTCGATATTCCCGGCTGGACCCTGGAGCACCCTTACAGCAATCCGCTGACGCCGCTGGCGCGGGGGCTGCCTCCTTCCGACAATTCGCGACGGCACGCGATGCAGCCCTGGTACAAGAATGGCATCGGCAAGCAGGACTATCCCTGGATCGATCTGGATTCGTCATTGCAATGGCGGGCTTTCCGAGGCGTGGTCGAGCTCTTGCGGCAACGAGAAAACCGGGTATTCGTCTTGGTCGGGCCCTTTAATGAGCATGTGCTTACCCCGGCGAGCCTCAAGCGGTACGAGCAAGTGAAGGCCACGATCGCGGCCTGGCTGCGAGAAAACAGAATCCCGCACTCGGTCCCGCCGCCGCTTCCCAGCGAGCAATACGGCGATGCGAGCCATCCGCTCGCCGCGGGATACGCAGAGCTCGCCCGTCAGCTCGCCAAAGACCCGTTTTTCCAGTCGTCGGTCCCGAGCGTGGCCCGTGATGATTCAAGCAGACGGGAACGGTGGCTAAGGAAGTCAGTGACCGTGCTTCTCAAATACCGGCGGAGAGAATCGAACTCTCACGGGGTTACCCCCAGAGGATTTTAAGTCCTCAGCGTCTGCCATTCCGCCACGCCGGCATGTTTCTGGTCCATCCAAGTGGACGGGCACCCGGCCCGCGGCTCGCGCCGGAAAAAGGGGGCATGAACCGGGACTGCGGCTCGCCCACGGAAAAAACGGGACAGGCACGCAGCACGCGGCTTGCCCACGGAAAAAGGGGACAGACACCCGGCCCGAGTACCTCTGTTGGGGCGATTATGCGAGCCATGCGGGCCGGAAGCCACTCCCCCTTTTCCTTAGCATTGGTCATTCGAAGCCCAGGGCGGTTCGCGCAGCGCCGGAATGGCCAAAACGCTCGTAGCGGGCCGGAGCGAATTCGCGATCGAGGGTGAGGCGTGACAATGCCTGCCATCCGTATACGCGGGAGAATTCTTTCACGCGGCGAGGGAACCGACAAAAGGGGGGGCTTGTCAGGCGAGGCGCCGGCGATGTCCTCACGAATTCTGAGACGCTTTCCGTGGATGCACGCATTCGCAAGACGGTCGGGCAAAGACACAAGAGGGGCGGCCTCGGTAAGAATGGCCGATCGTCGACATGGTCGTCCACAACTCGATCGGCAGGATATCACGGCCATGCGACATGGCCCGTAGCGGAGGGGGTGGGATTCGAACCCACGGTAGGCTTGCACCTACTACGGTTTTCAAGACCGTCCCAATCGACCACTCTGGCACCCCTCCGGTATTGCAGACAGGTTAAGGTTCCCAATGGTTCTTGCCGTCAGACCCCACCGCGCTCACATTTTCGGCGAAGCGCGTTCGCTGGCGCGGAACCGAGTTGTCGCAATCTCACTGACTGACCTCGTCGATAATCTCGTCGGCGACGAAAATCGGCACGTCGGCGGTGACCGCCAGCGCGATCGCGTCGCTCGGGCGCGAATCCACCTCGACGAGCTCGCCTTCGTGCCGGATTCGCAGCTTGGCGAAATACGTGTGCTCCCGGAGCTCGTTGATATAAATATCCTGAAGCTCGCCCCCCAAGAGATCGATCGCACTCGCCAGGAGGTCGTGGGTCAAGGGACGCGGGGCTTGCTGGTCCCTGACACGCCTGTCGATACTGGTCGCCTCAAAAAGGCCGATCACGATCGGGAACATCCGCTCGCCATCTACCTCTTTGAGAAAGATGATATGCGAATCGCTCGTTTCGTTGATAATGATCCGCGTGAGCTCCATCTGAATTGCCACGGCAATCGCACCTCTTCCGACCAGAAAGCAGCCGATGAGTGAGGCTCATACCAAGGAGCACCGTCTCATTTTCCAGGCTGTCTGACTCAAGCGTGAATTTCGATCATAGAAGACTTACCACGCACCGTCAACGCGTGGCAGCGGTCGAGCAAGAGGTAGGTCAGTCTTTCCAGCCTGACACGGCCGGGCAGGCAGTCTTTCCAGCCTAACCTGGTCAAGGCGCATCAGGCTGGAAAGTATGAACTACGGGGACCTCGTTGCCGCCGAGGAAGCACTTTAGACACGATTGAGAAGCGCAGCCACGGCGTCGCGCTGGGATTCGAGCTCGGCGAGCTTGCGCACGCGACTGGGTGACCACCTCGGCCGGCGCCCGGGCCACGAACGACTCATTGGCCAGCTTGGACCGCAGCCCGCCGATCTGTTTTTCAAAGTCGGCGAGGTTCTTGCGCATCTTCGCCCGCTCGGCCTCCTTATCGATCAAGCCCTCCAGCGGCAGGATGACTTCGGCCTCGGGCAAGATCGCGACGGCGCACTCGGCCGGGCGGTCGATCGACGCGGCGATCGTGACCGATTCGGCCGGTAAGAGAGACCGCAGGAAGGGCTCGCCTGTTCGCAGTGATTCGGCCACGAGCCCCTGCGCGAGGATGATCGGCGCGATCTTCGCTTCCTTGGGAACGTTCCGCTCGGCTTTTAAATTACGTATCGCCTTGATCACTTCGCACCATTGGTCGACCGTCCGCCGGGCTGTTTGATCGTGCCAGCCCAGCGGGCTCGGCCAGGCGGCGATGCATACGCTCGCTTCGGCCGTAATCGGCTCGGGGAGCCCGCGCGCGGGGGCCAGACTCTTCAAGCCTTGCCAAACTTGTTCGGTCACGAACGGCATGATCGGATGGAGCAAGCGGCAGAGTTTATCGAGGAGCGCCGCCAACATGCGCTGAGCGGCCGGTCGGGCGGCGGGATCGCGCAGCCGGCCTTTCACAAATTCAAGATACCAGTCGCAAAAGTGGCCCCAGGTGAAGTCGCGAAGCTGGCGAGCGGCCTCGGCGAACTGGAAGTGATCGAGGGCCGTTGTCACTTCCTCGATCGTCCGATCGAGGCCGTCAATGATCCACCGATCCTCGATCGGCAGCTCGTCGCGGCTGACTAATGCCGGCTCGTAGCCGTCCAGGTTCATCAAGGCGAGCCTGGCCGCGTTCCAGAACTTGTTGGCGAAGTTCCGACCGAGCTCGAACCGCTCGGAGGTGTTGACGACCCGGCCGTCGGGAAGTTTGAGCGGCTCGACGGGGATCCGCAGGTCCTGGGTCTCGGTGGCACCCGCCGCCAAGGTGTAACGCAGGGCGTCCGCGCCGTAGATCTCGACAATGTCGACAGGGTCGACGCCATTGCCCGCCGACTTCGACATCCGTTTGCCCTGGCCATCCTGAATGATCGCATGGATATAGACGTCGCGGAACGGCACGTCGCCGCGGTTGAACAGGCCGAAAATCACCATCCGGGCCACCCAGAGGGTGATGATGTCGCGGGCCGTCGACAAGACGCTGGTGGGATAGAACTTTTGGAGCTCGGGCGTTTCGTCCGGCCAGCCCAAGGTCGAGTGGGGCCAGAGGGCCGAGCTGAACCATGTATCGAGAACGTCGGGGTCTTGAATCAAGGTGTGGCCTGGTCCCAGCTCGTCGCCGCTCAGGTCGGACTCGGCGCAGACGAGCCACCCGCCCGCCTCGGCCAGGCGCCAGGCAACGCCCGCCCGACCGGCGAACGCACGCTCGAGATCGTCTTCCTTGCATGTTGCACAGTGCCAGATTGGTATCCGATGCCCCCACCAGAGTTGCCTGCTGATGCACCAGTCGCGTTTCTCGCCCAGCCAGTCGAGATAACTTTTGGCATATCGTTCGGGGTGAATCGCGATTCGGCCCGACGTCACCGCGTCCATCGCCTGTTGGGCAAAGCCGGGGCCGCCGTCGGACTCGTCCCCCATGCGCACAAACCATTGATCCGACAGATAGGGCTCGATGGGCGTCTTGCTACGATCGGAGTGATTGATACGCACCTGGTGCGGATCGATGCGCTCAAGCAGGCCGAGCGCCTTCAGGTCTTCAACGACCCGCTTGCGCACCCGCAACCGATCGACGCCGGCATATTTGCCAGCGTTTTCGTTGTATGTACCGTCGGGATTAAGCAAGTTGATCATCGGCAGGGCATTGCGCAGGCCGGCCTGATAGTCGTTGGGATCATGAGCGGGGGTCACCTTGACGGCACCGGTACCGAAGGCGGGGTCGACCAGAAGCGGATCGGCGATGACCGGGATCTCGCGAGTCGTCAAAGGCAAAGTGACGTGCTTGCCCATCAAATGTTTGTAACGGTCGTCGTCGGGATGCACGGCAACAGCCGTGTCGCCCAGCATTGTTTCCGGCCGGGTGGTGGCGATGTGGAGAACTTCGCCGGACGTCGACCCGGAAAGCGGGTACTTGATCGTCCAGAGGTGGCCGGCAACCTCTTCGTAATAGATTTCGTCGTCAGCCACGGCGGTACGGAGCTGGGTGTCCCAGTTGACGAGTCGTTTGCCGCGGAAGATCTTCCCCGCCTTGAAGAGGTTGAAAAACGTGCGGCGAACGGCTCGCGAACAGACGTCGTCCAGGGTAAACCGGGTCCGCTCCCAGTCGCAGGAGCAGCCCATCAGCCTGAGCTGGCTCAAGATCCGCTTCTCGTATTCGTCTTTCCAGGTCCAGATGCGCTTAACGAGGGCCTCGCGACCAAGGTCATGCCGGGTTTTCTTCTCTTCCTCGAGCAACCGTTTCTCGACAACGGCCTGGGTGGCGATGCCGGCGTGATCGGTCCCGGGCATCCAGAGGGCGTCGTAACCTTGCATCCGCCGCCAGCGGATCAAAATGTCCTGGATCGTGTTATTAAGTGCGTGGCCCATGTGGAGCGCGCCGGTGACGTTGGGCGGCGGAATCACGATGCAGTAGGGCGGCTGAGACCGGGCGGGATCGGCGTGGAAATAGCCCTTCTGAACCCAGAGCTCATAGAAGCGGCTCTGGGCGTCTTGGGGATCGTATTGCTTGGGAAGGTCGAGGGCATTCATGATCGGCATCTGAACCCTGCGCTGGAAAGCCACTTATGGAGCACGATATTCGACGATGAGTTCGCAGTCCACGACAAAAAGGGTTTCTTCGTCGGCGCCATAGCGGATGGTGAAGGAGTAAAGCGCGTTGCGCCGCGGATCTCCGGCGTTGGTGACGACCAGGTCGTATTGAAGTTTCTCGTGCGGTGGCCCAACGCGGATCAAACGCAGTCGGGGGTTCGTCGTCAGCGCATGCAATCCCCGGCGAATTTCTCGAACCTCTCGTTTCGATAGGCGATAACTGTTCAGTTTGATAACGGCACTGTCCGTCAGCTTGACCGAATAGCTCATCGATTCCCTCATCGATATTGGGTTTGGAGCGATTGGGGCCCGATTAGCAACTCGACCTTGGCCGTGCGGAGCTTTTCAGAAATCATTTCTGCGCTTCCGCCATAACCAACCGCGGGGGCGAGCCGGCTCGGGCATCCTTGGCGAGTTTGTACTCAAATGAGTCGACCAGCGCCAACCAGCTTGCCTCGATCACATTTTCCGAGACACCCACGGTCCCCCAGACGTTGTCCTGATCCTTGCTTTCGATCACCACGCGCACACGCGCGGCCGTGCCAGCACGCGCATTGATGACCCGGACTTTGTAGTCGACCAGGCTCATGTCCTTGAGGCGAGGGTAGTGTCCTTCGAGGGCTTTCCGTAAGGCCCCGTCGAGGGCATTCACTGGCCCGTCGCCTTCGCTGACGGTGTGCTCGAGCGCGCCGTCAGCCACGAGCTTGATGGTCGCCTCCGTGGAGGGCGCGGATTCGCGGCCGGGATTTCCGCTCACACTCACATGATAGGTCAGGACGTCGAACCAGCACCGATGCCCGTCGGCGAGCCGCTCGACCAGCCGCACGAACGACGCCTCGGCCGCCTCGAACTGATAGCCTTCATTCTCCAACTCTTGGACGCGGTCCAGAACCCGTGCCAGCAGCTCGCTATCCTGTTCAAGGCCGTACTCACTCAATTTCTCGGCGATGTTTGACTTGCCGGAGAGCTCGCTGATCAATACGCGGCGTTCGTTGCCGACGGTTGCCGGGTCGATGTGCTCGTAGCTCGCCGCGTTCTTGCGAACGCCGTGGACGTGCATTCCCCCTTTTGTGCGCGAATGCACTGGTGCCGACAAAGGGCTGGCTCGCCCGAAAGTTCATGTTGGCCGTCTCGTACACATAGCGAGAGAGCTCCGTCAAATGCTCCACTTTGCCCGGCGCGAGAACCGAATATTGGGGGTACTTGAGTGCCAAGTTGCCCACCACGCTACAAAGGTCCACGTTCCCACACCGTTCGCCCAGGCCGTTGATGGTTCCCTGGACCTGGAGCGCACCGTGCGTCACGGCCGCCAGAGCATTAGCCACGGCGAGGTCGCCGTCATTGTGCGTGTGAATGCCCAGCGGAACCGTGATTTCACGAGCGACTTGCAAAACGGCGGCGGCGACCTCATCGGGCAATGCGCCGCCGTTGGTGTCGCATAAGACGATCCAGGCCGCCCCGGCTTCCGCGGCCGCCTGAATCGTTCGCAGAGCATAATCGGGATTCCGCTTCAAACCATCGAAGAAATGCTCGGCGTCGTAGACGACTTCCGACGTCCGCGAAGCGCAAAAAGCGACCGAGTCGCTGATCATCCGCAAGTTCTCGTCGAGCGAGACACCGAGAACGTCATGCACGTGCAAGTCCCAACTCTTCCCCACGATTGTGATCGTGGGCGTGCCCGCACTGACGAGGGCCTTCATCCCCACGTCGTCCTCGGCGGCAACGTCGCGGCGCCTGGTCATTCCGAACGCGGCGACCTTGGCGTGCTTCAAATCGAGGTCGCGCACCGCGTGAAAGTAAGCGGCATCCTTAGGGTTGGAAAGAGGATAGCCTCCCTCAAT
Source organism: uncultured Isosphaeraceae bacterium (assembly GCA_963829765.1). Lineage (GTDB taxonomy): Bacteria > Planctomycetota > Planctomycetia > Isosphaerales > Isosphaeraceae > CAWFRS01. Next base: position 10,719 of record CAWHKI010000243.1, read on the forward strand.
ATAGTCAAACCCAGCTTCGTCCAAGCGGGCCGTGATCAGCAGTTTGTCTTGAAGCGAGAAATTGACCCCCTCCCCTTGGCTGCCGTCGCGCAACGTGGTGTCGTAAATAAAGATTCGCCTCATCATTTTCCGTGAATGTCCCCGCGACGGCAGCAACTTTGTTTCGCTCCCCGACCTCATGGATCTAGATTCTACCCAAGACGAGGAGCGCGGCGACAGGCAGACACAACGCCACGAAAGTCGGTTCGACGGAATCGCGTCCATGATGTTCATTCCGAGTTGCTTCGGGTTGCGTACTTGCGATCAATGACCAAACGACCGCGGTCCGCTTGAGCCCGCAAGCGGCCACGGAGTGGCTGACCGTTGAGCCCAGTCCCGAGCGAGTCACCCAGTTCCGCAACCTCGTCCTCGCTGCAATTCAGACCTAAGCCGGCGGGGCATCCCGGGGCGGGGGTTGCGTGGGCCCGGGGCCGCCATCGCGGGACGGAGCGTCCTGCATTGGCCTCCGTGTTTTGGCCATTCACCCGGCCGATTTCACGGCCGTTGAGGAAGCCGCGGTCCACCAGAAGGTTCCACAAGCATCAGGGAAAAAATGGCGGAGAATGGCGCTTTTTCGAAGGCCAAAAGCGCCATTTTTCGGTCACTGGAGCCAAGGCCGCTAAACATAAGCCATTGATTCATCCGCTCTTATGTCAGCCGACTTTTTTGGCGCCAGAGGGCGAGAAAAATGGCGGGCGCCATTTTGGGCAAGGAGCTTGCCGACACGACCAAGAGGCCGTGTATGCCAGCGCCACGGATCTGACGAACCGCGGCCGACATGGAGATGTCGCTCGCTAAGGGTGTGGGAATTGGGACGTGAGGGATCTGACGATTGCGCCGATCAGCCGACCGGCCTCAAGCCGGCCGCCGCCCACGATCAACCCGGCTCAAAGGCCGTTGTCGAACTCCTCTTGTTCGTCGCTCTGCTCCCTCCCATTTTCGCCGTTTCGTCGTTTCGCCCTTTCGTGATCAATCCGGATGGGCCCGCTCGCGTTTTCCGAAATTCGTGAATGCATC
>CAWHKI010000244.1:0-9655 GCA_963829765.1 uncultured Isosphaeraceae bacterium
GAAATTCGAGCTGACCACCTCGATAAAACGAAACTCCGGCCGACCTCCTGGAAATCTGCGGTGATGCCCTTCGTTCCCATTTTGGCTCCGCTCGTGCCGATCCGCGATTGATTAAAAATCGCAAATCTGCGATAAATTCAGGATGTGCCTATGGAAACGGGATGGATAGATGCCGAGACCCTCGTCGTATTTTTTACTGAGGATGACGGGACCGTGCCGATCGTGGGCTGGCTTGCCCCAAGAAACATAGGTTCGACCCGGAGAAATAAACGTGGGGAGAAAGAGCCGTTTTGAATCGAAGGCGCTCAATCATGTCTACGATCGCTACGTCGGCAAGGACCCCCAGAAGGGCGCGGCCTTTGAGGAAGAGCTTGCGAACGCTGAGGTCGCGAGAAAGATCTACGACCTCCGTACGAAAGCCGGGCTCACCCAGAAGCAGCTCGCGACGCTCACGGGCACGACTCCCTCGGTCATCAGCCGGCTCGAAGACGCCGATTACGATGGTCACTCGCTGGCCATGCTCAGGCGAATCGCAAGGGCGTCGATAAACGGGTTGAGATCCGCTTTGTTTCGCTTTGAATAGGTCGGATCGGGCGACACCGTACTGAACTCCTCACCCGCACGAACCGCGCGGCGGCATTGGGCGAGTTGGGCCTGGCTGCAGAGGCGCGTGACGAACTTGTCAAGCCAATGCCGGAACTAGACAAGAGCCCGCCGACGGACCCTGCGAGGAAAGGACGAGCCCGCTACCACCTCTCGCTTTGCCAGTGGCGCCTTGACGATCGGGCCTCGGCCCAGCGCTTGGCGGAGGAGTCGCTCGGCGCGTATGATGCCGCACCGAAGGCGAAGCTGGTCGATCCCGCTTTGCGCCGGCAGTCCGACGAGTTGCTCGCGGCTATCAAGGCTGGCAAGTCCCCGCCGCCGCTCCCCAAGGTCGAGGCGTACGCTGCGCTCGAAGCCGCCCGCGCCCGCTATCGCGCTTGCGCGGAACTGACGAAGTTGCCGTTCAAGGAAAAGGCTGCTCCCTTGCTGGAGCAGGCCCTCGGCCCAGCCCGGACCACAAAGGAAGTCTTTGACGCGTTCGACCGCAACTATCGCAATCAGGGGAAGCCGGCGGTCTGGTTCCTGCCGCTCAAGGAACCGATCGCTCCGCACCTCGATCAACTCCTCGTGCCGGCCAACCCCGTCAAGGAGGTGTTAGAATCGCTCGATCGCCAATACCGCGCGCAGGGCAAACCCGCCGTCTGGTTCCTACCGCTGAACAAGCCGATCGCCGCACACCTCGATGAGCTATTGGGCAAGCGGTCGAGAGTCGACGGGCATTAAGGCTGGTTTGGGAGACGCCATCGTGGTTCGGGGATACCATCCGGAATTATTGGTCGTTCGGCTGGGATCGGGGGACACTGCGGAGGGTGGCCGATTGCGGCCTAAATGACGTGCCGCGACGTGAAAAGCCCGCGCTCAATGCACGCGATAAGTACCGAGCCACGCATGAGTTACAGCGGCCTGACAAACCCTGCGCGGACGAAGTGATCGGCATGCGTCAGGACTTCGGAGCGCCATAGAGATAATGATCAAGCTGCTCAGAGCTGTCAGCGGGAATACGCTCGAACACGTCGTCAGGGACAGCCCGCATGTTGCCCAGCGAAGTTCCCATTTGGGAAGGCCCACACCCGACACCGGCTCGGCACCACTTTGGCCGAGGAGCTGGACATCGCGTACGCCACTGGCGCCATTCGGATCGGACCCCCTCGAGGCCGACTTCTTTCGAGCGGAAAAACAAGCCGTTGACCGCGGGCTCAGTCGAGCCCGACCGGAACCGGGACGACAATTCTGTCGGGAACACCCACGAGCATGAACACGAAGCGTACTCCGTTCTTGTCGTAAGCACTCAACTCGTCGCGATGTTCTTCCTGGAATGAGGCCGAATCCCAGCAGTCACAAAAGACAATCACCACCTGGATCGTTCCTCTGGCCTCGATCAGCCGCGCCTTGACCTGGCGCATCACCTTGGCAAACGAATGGGGCTCTTTGCCGCCCCATCCCTTCGTCACAGCCAACAAGATGGGCCGCGCGTCATCGGCAAGCTGGCCCGGGACAACCATCACGTCGTCGGAGGCCAGCAGCGAGTCTTCTCCGCCGAGCAGCTCGGGCGACATTAGGTCCTCGATGACCGCCTCATAGCCGAGCTCACCGATGGTGGTCTTGAGCCGACCGAGCAGCCTGTCGACGGAGCTCGCAATGGGATCGACCAGCGCGGAAAGCCCGGCGGGCTCTTGCAGCGAGATTGACACAGCCTGTTTCCTCCAAGAAAGGCTCAGAAGAGCCGAGACGCTCGGCGCCGCATCGCGTAGCCACGGCCTTTAGCCGGCCGGTCCAGCTTGAAACCCGGATCGACCCAAGACTTGGCGATGGTTTCGTCCAGCATTCGATCTCGCGTCAGGGTGAAAACGAGCACTTCGCAATTGCCGATGAGCTGAAACCATGTTCTCGGAAACGCATCGGCCGGCTGTCCGAAGTACCTGCGGAATCGATCGAACAGACCCAGCCAGTTGCTCCAGGTTGCCAGGAAATGCTCGGCAAGAAACCAGTGCTCGATCGTCTCGTCAGAGCCGAGCGTGCGCCTCGCCCGGACATCGGTGTTCCAGTCGCGTCTGGCAAACGACGAGTCTCTCAGGTCGTCGTGCAGTCGGCGCCGCAAAGCCTGCCGCGATTTCAGACTCCCGAACCGTCTCTCGAAAGCCAACGAAGTCAACGCCCTTCGGTTTTCGTATAATCGGAGTTGCCCAATAAGTCCTTGGCAACGAGCTACGCTCGCATGCCGGCTGCTTGTACGTCGCGCGGTCCGAACTCGAACATTTTACCTCGCGATAGTGGAGGCGGGCGAGCCGAGGCAACGCCGGGAGACCCGCACTATTAATCATGACTTGGAATCTCTCTCCAGAACGGGCCCTGATCTTCCGAATAGTGCATGTGTCGAATGTGTCCTGGATTCTGGAGCATCGTGGCCTGCATTGCGCAAGCTCTTCCGAACAGGATTCAAATTACGTGAACATTGGCAATCCCGAGTTGATCGAAAAGCGTTCGCGGCGGATCGTGCCGATCCCACCTCGCGGCACGTTGAGTGATTACGTGCCGTTCTACTTCACGCCCTTTTCGATGATGATGTACAAGATAAAGACCGGGCACGGCGGCATCGCCCGCCGCGAGAACCGGGATATCGCGATCTTTGTTTCCTCAATACACCGCCTAAGTGAGTTGTGTTTGCCGTTCGTGTTCACGAACCAACACGCCTACCCGCCCGACACCGAGTTTTACGTTCGCGTGGTTGATCTGGATAAGATAGATTGGGCGCTTTTACAAAGCCGCAACTTCAAGACCGACGATGCTGATCCTGGCAAGCAACTGCGGTATCAGGCCGAGGCCTTGGTTTACCAGCGCGTCCCCCTGGAGGCGCTCTTGGGAATCGGCTGTTATGACGACACGGTGAAACGCGACCTTGAAATGCAGTTCGAGCAATGCGGCGCGCGAATAAGTGTCAAGACCACCCCGAATTGGTATTTCTAGTATGATGCGAATCACCCAAGGCAACCTCTTGGACGCGGACGTGGAAGCCGTTGTGAACACCGTGAATACGGTTGGTGTGATGGGCAAGGGCATCGCCCTGATGTTCAAGGAACGTTTCCCGGACAACTATGCGGCCTACGCGCGGGCATGCAAGGCCGGGGAGGTTCGCTTGGGCGAGATGTTCGTCACACGAGGCGTCGAACTCCACGGTCCGCGCTGGATCATCAACTTCCCCACAAAAGGGCATTGGCGCCAGCGCGCGAAATTCGAGTGGGTGCGTGACGGCTTGGTGGCGCTGCATGCTGTGATCCGCGAGAACCAGATTCGCTCGATCGCGATTCCGCCGCTTGGATGCGGGAACGGTGGCTTGGATTGGCAGTTGGTGCGCCCGTTAATTGAGACCGCGCTGGGGGACCTGGAAGACGTTGAGGTGGTCGTTTACGAACCAACGGCGGCGTATCAAAACGTGGCCAAAAAGAAGGGCGTGGAGATTCTGACGCCTGCCCGAGCATTGATCGCGGAGATGGTTCGTCGCTATTGGGTGCTCGGCATCGAGTGCACATTGCTTGAAACGCAAAAGCTGGCTTGGTTTCTCGAGCGTACCATTAAGCGGATGGGATTGGACAACCCACTGGATCTCCGGTTTGAGGCCGATCGCTACGGGCCGTACGCGAACCGGTTGACCCACTTGTTGAACGGGCTCGATGGCAGCTATCTCCATTGCGACAAGCGGCTCGCCGACGCTAGCGCGTTTGACACGATTTGGTTTGAGGATTCCAAACGTGAACGTCTCGAACTGTATCTGAAAAGCAACGAGGCGAGGGCGTACGTGCCCGCGATCGAGGCTGCGGACGAACTGATCGACGGATTTCAATCGCCGCTTGGTATTGAGGCTTTGGCCACGGTGGATTGGTTGATTGTTCGCGAGGGTGCGGAGCCGACCCTCCAGGGAATCAGGAATGGAATTCGGAATTGGCCCGCGGGCGCAGTCCACGCTCAGCGGAAAGAGCGGCTTTTTACTGATCGCCTGCTCGAGCTAGCATTGGAGCGGCTGCGTAGCACGGGCGAATCGGAATGAACGAAGCCGATCTGGTGGACCTCGGCCGGTATCATCGCCTTAACGGCGATCTGGAACGATGATCCGTCGTCCTTCCACACGAGTTTCGTGAAGTTCGTGCTCCGCTGGTGCACCGCCTCCAGGGCATCGCCCCGGTACCGCGTCAAGTCGAGTCGCTCTAAAGGACAGTAGCCACTGAGGTTGCGACGCGGCCTTCGATTTGGTGGTGATTGCAACCCATCTCGCCAACGTCGGAACCATCAGTTCGGATCGGAGGGAAGGAGATGCAACTGTGAAAACAATCGACATCGGCGAGGCCGCGGGCACGCTGACCGAGTATCTGAATCAGGCCAGGACGGAGCCCGTTGTCTTCACGGACCGGGGTACGCCGACTGCCGTGATTCTAACACTTACCAATACGGACCTTGAAACAGTCGCCATGAGCACGAATCCCGAATTCATCGCCTTGATCGAACGGTCACGAGCGCGTGCCAACGCGGAGGGCGGGCTCTCGCCGGCAGAGATGCGGCAGCGCGTTCTTCCGGCAACCTAGCTGCGTTCACGTTTTTTTCGACGGCAGCTTCCAAAAACCCACCTTGTCTCACGCACCCCGTGCTTGCATTCGCGAGCGAAAAGTGGGTGTCTTCAACCCCCACAGCCAAGTGCACAAGCCCCGCGGGAGCTATGGATGGTGTCTCCGGAACCCCCGGGCAACGGGAGGTTAAAATGAACTGACACCGTTCAAAGCGCGGGAGAATCCCCGGCGCCTTAAATGAACTGACACCGTTCAAAGCGCCGGGAGAATCCCGCCTTTGACACCGTTCAGCGCGGGGAGAATCCCGGCCTTTCAAATGAACTGACACCGTTCAAGCGCGGGAGAATCCCCGGCGCCTTCGGGATTTTGATATTCCGGCCGGAGCCAACGGATCAGGCCGCGATTCTCTTCCTCGGCTCGCTCCTGATTCACACCGCCGCCGAGAATTTGGTTGACGACTTACCCTGCTGCGGCGCCCGGCGGCAACGGCGGTTCGAGATTCAGAACCGAACGTCGTACTTGCGAGAGATTCGTGTCAGGACCGCCCCATACTCCTTGAGCGTCGCGGTGGTGTGAAGCCACTCGAAGGGAAAAGGCTCAACATTCGACGCCCGGAACTCCAGGAGGAGGAACTCGTCAAAGGCCGGTCGGGCGTATTGGTCGAGCCGAATCTTTGCCTTGTTGGCCTCCTGTACCGGGTGCTTGTGTTTCTTGCCATCCGTGGGATTCGACCTCGCCCCCTCATAAGTAGTCGTCTGCTCGGCATAATTGATTCCTACGATGCCTAGCGAGATCGGGTTACCGCCGCCGTGTTGGAACTCAAGAACCTGCTTTTTCATGTCGCCGATGACTCGGTCAATCTGCTTGATCATCGCCTTCATCAAAATCTTCACCTCGGCACCGATCTCGATCGTGGCAAGGTGGCTCCGGGCCACGATATAGCCTGATTCCCGGACAGGCGCTACGCTGGGGTTCCGTTCGCCAAAGGTACCGTCGGCGCGGCGGGTGGTGATGCCCGTAAGACCTCCGCTGATGTTGATCGCGTGCTGTCCGCTTTCGATCCGCTCGACAAGCTTCCGGGACTTTCCAAGGGCGTACAAGTCCTCATAGAGTTGGGAAGCGATTAAGTTACCCACGGTGGAATCCCGGTGGAGATATGGACCATCACGAAAGACGTTAGCAAAGGTCTCAAGGAGGCGGTAATTGGAGATGGCGCTCATGCGGTCTTCGCCCCGCTACCGGCTGGGCGAACGACACGGGAAACAACGGCTTGGGTGGCGCCGAACCACGAGGGCCTCGCCGCTGCAGTTCGGACCTTGTCCCACGCCATCTTGAAGTAGGTCCTCTCTAGCTCATTGCCAATCGAGCTCCGGCCAGCATTCATCGCAGCAAGATTGGTCGAACCTTGGCCCATAAAGGGATCAAACACCACGTCGCCAGCGAAGGAGAACATCCTGATCAACCGCTCCGCAAGTGAGACGGGGAAAGGTGCCGGGTGTCCGCCTCGGGTGGACGACCCTTTGATGTCGTCCCAGATTGCCCGGAACCAGCTTTGCATTTCCTTCTTGGTCAGCATTGACAGCAGCTTCTGCTGATGGGTAACGGACCGGTACTTAACTCCCTTTCGCATAAAAAGAATGTATTCGACGTCGTTCTTGACCACCGCTCCCGGCTGGTAGGGCTTGCCATAGAAGCCCGCTCCGTTCCCCTCGGCCTCGTTCGCGCCATTTGCGATCTTGTACCAGAGGACGGGGGTCAGACAGTCCAAGCCGATCTTCCGCGTTCGGACCTGTATGTCAGCATGCAGGGGCATGATGTAATGTCGCCCCCCCTGTTTCCGGGAGATGCAAACGTCGCCGACGACGCAGCAGATCCGCCCGCCCGGGACCAAGATACGATTGCACTCGGCCCAAACTTTATCTAGTTCGCTCAGGAAGAGCTCGTAGTCCTGTATGTCACCAAGTTGACCGTTGCTGTGCTCATAATCCTTGAGTATCCAGTAAGGCGGGGATGTGACGACCAGATGCACGGACTCATTCGCGATCCACGAAAGATCCCGCGCATCCCCCAAACAAAGGCGATGTTCCGTCTTGTCGAACGGCGGCGGCCAACGCTCGGTTCGGGAAAGAAGATTGCGCTCCAGCAAGGCGGAAAGCCCAGCGGGCGTGTTGTCAGCTTCAAATGACAGTTCCATTTCCGGCGCAGTGTGACTCATGGTATCACTTTATAGCATGCAAGAAGAAGTTGGGGAACAACGAAAAGCCTTCACCAAGAACTCATCCTAGACTATTGTGATACGCATGTCCACTGCTATCCATTGCCGTTGCGGAAAAACAGCGGGAAGCTAGCTCAAACCGCGAGACGTGGAGATGATCCGCGCGTTTCCGCCATGGCCGAGAGTGTGTCCGCCACTTCGGGGAAGGCATGGGTACGGCCGTCGTCGCGTAGCCTGCTCGCTTGGCCTCGTACATCGCCGCGTCCCAACCGGCCGTTCCACGCACCGCGGTGTGCCGTTTCATCTTTTTCGGAGCGGAAAGGGTGAACGCCTCGGGCTCGGCAACCTTGTTGCTCCCTTGCTTGGCTTCTAAGACGAAGCAGGCGCGTTTGTAGAGGTCGATCCGCTTGACGGTGGTCGTTCCGTCCGGGTTCGGGAATGGCACCGCGCGCTCGAACACATACGCGTTCTTCTCGTCGTCGGGCCCGGCCGGGTCGGGACGGGGGACTTCGAGAAGGTCGCACAGCTCGTTCAAGAACATCGAGTAGTTGGCTCGTTCCGCGGCGCCCGAGGCTTCCCAACGCCGAATGAACTCATCCAGCAGCGCGGCAGTTGCGACCGAATCGACCATGAAAAAAAGTTCCGTCGAAGGGATGACCTGTACGGATCTTAGCCTATCGGCGTAGAGGCGTTCATTGCAAGCTATGGGGTTGACCGATGGAGCTCATTTCAGGACCTCCCAATGGCCGCCTTTACGCGGCCCCACATAACGAAGCCGCGCTTCTTTCACCAGTTTGGCGCTGGCTCGCTCGACGGTGCTCAACGATTTGCCGATGACGGCGGCCACGTCCGCCAGCGTCATTTCAGGACTTGCCCGCAGTAGCTCAAGAATTCGATGCGGCGTTTCTACCCGCGTTTTTACCGGCGTTTCTACCCGCGTTTTTACCGGCGTACCTGCCTCTCTCGCCGCCGCAAACCGAAAGGTCACCCATAGCCCCGTCTGCTCGTAAAGCAGCTCCGGTTCCGGTGCCTGCGCGGCGCGGCAAGCTTGCAGCATCAGCTCGATTCCCCGTCCCCAGGCCTCGATCATACCGGCGCGAAAGAAGGCATTGGCGACGTCCGGGTTGAATGGACGCGAGGAATGCTTGCCCTTCAGTTTGGCCACGGTCCAGTCCGGCGGAAGCTCGCCGGCATTCCAGAGCATCAGCTTATCCTGGTACACGCTGATCTGGATCGGCGTCCCCGAGGAATAGTCCTTGTGGATAATCGCGTTCAGCACCGCCTCGCGGAGCGCCGCCTCCGGCGCCGGGAACGTCTCGACGCGCTGAATGCCCCGATAGCTGATGCCCGCCTTGAGGTATTTGGTCAGGAGCAGGTCCATCGTCTTCGTGACCTGTGTGAAAAGGTCTCCGTGGATTTCATCGTGGTAAAGCAAATCCGCATCAGTGCGGAAATACCCGATCTTGACAAAAGCGCCGGTAAAGAATTGCTCGGGGTCGGGATGAAAAAGCAACGCCGTCGCCCGTTTGAGATAATCGCCGTCCAGCAGGTGGAGTTTTTCGACGAGCGCCGGCACGGATTGCTTGAGCGTCGCGGAATCCAGCCGCTGGCTCTGTCGGGCGAGTTCACGGAACATGTTAATCGCTGGTCTCGACAAATCCTTGACCGCGAGGTTGGGAAGCGGAACCCCATCCCAATGCCGACCGACCTTGCGCAAAAGAAACCGATCCAGCGCCGCGCCTTTAAGCTCTTGCTTGGTGCCGCCGCTGCGAATGTGATATTCGCCCTTGTAGCTGACGGGGTACGGATAAGGATCGACAACGATCTCGAGGTACTCGTTGCGGCGCGATCGTTTCAGATTGACCTTCACCAGAATGCCAAGGACGTCCCGCACCTTGTTGGGCAGATCGACGAGCAACTTGCCGCACATCGGGCACGCCCACGGCCTTCCCCTTGTCGTTCATGCCGATCACCAGCATGCCGCCGTCGGCGTTGGCGAAGCCCGAAATCCATCTCAGGTACTCGTCGCGCCAGGCCTCCTTCCATTCAACCTGCTGATGCTCCTTCTTCATATCAGCGTAATCGAGCTCGTTCAAGAACATCGAATAGTTGGCTCGTTCCGCGGCTCCCGGGCCCTCCCATCGCCGGAAAACTCATCCAGCGTGGCGGGAGTTGCGACCGAATCGACCATGAAAAAAAAGTTCCGTCGAAGGGTCGACCTGTACGGAACTTAGCCTATCGGCGGGGCGTTGGTAATGCAAGCGTCAGGGATGACCGGCAG
>CAWHKI010000245.1:0-59481 GCA_963829765.1 uncultured Isosphaeraceae bacterium
CCGCCGTTGCGCTTCTCGGACTATTTCCCAGGCTCTCGCACGACCTTCCGGGCCGTTATCAATGCCGGCGGTCTACCGTAGATCACCGGTAACGACGGGTCGCCGACGTCGGCGCGGAGCCCTTCGATAAACTGGCCGAAGCGATCGCCGTAAGTCGATCAGGAATACGATTTCCGACGGTTTTCTTCCGGCCCGCGACCGTCACCGAAGATGGCATGTTGCTCGCCCTGGAAAAACCAGGCCCTTGATCCGGCCACCGGCGTTCTTTGACGTGGTGCGCGGCAAGTCGTAGCGCGTGCGCGCCGCACTCGGGTCCCGGATCGACGCGAGCCGCCCATGGCAAGGGTATGAACCCAATCAGACACCACTCTTCGCATGAAGCTTGCGAACAAAGAAGTACGAGCAATCGATTCCGCCAACAGGTTCCCGCTTGCGATCATGGCTCGAATTGTTTCATCGGGGTCATCCGGGTACTGGCTCTTGAGCGTAAAGGCGGCTAGCGTTTCGGGAATGCGATGGATTAGCGGGAGGGCCGGGCAGCAGTGCACGGCGAGATCGATGTGGCGGACGTTCGGCATGTTCAACCACGGAAGCACAGGCAGATCCTCCTTGACAACATCGATCCCATACATGTTTGACTGACCGCCCAGTAGCCAGATGTCGCCGACCAGGATATGGAAGAACTGACGAGCCGGCGCCGTCGGCTGGTCGGCCGGAGCGACTCGGATCGTGTACGGGCCGCCTGTGGGAACGTCGCCGATCATCACGCCCAGGCCTATTCCGGCAAGGTCGACCGGCGTGGTCGGATCGCGGCGAATCAACTGACCGCCATCTCGCTCCACGGTGACGATGAACCGGGCATCGGGCTCGTGCCCGCCGGCAGCGCAGCCATGCAGAGCGTTCGATCGTTCGCATCGCGCTGGAGGACCTGATAGTCTTCTTTTACAAGTCTTCGTTCATCTGGCACAGCCACGCTGCAAGCCAAGAGAAGGGCGAATGTTGGTGCAATGGCCAGGCCCGTCATCGTCGGAGCTCCTGTTCTTGTGGCGAAGTGCAGAGGCCGTAATGGTCGCGCACATCGAGGCGTTGAGTCAGCATCAGTGTTGCCCGGTCCCAGATTAGATAAAACAACCCCGGCGACCATACCGCTCCCTTGACCTCGTGTCATATGCGGCAATATCATCCGTGTGTCGGGGCTTTCAGCGAGACCAAAACCCCGACCATAACTGGCGACAAGGTCACGTCATGGATCAAGAGCATTATGAGTCGCTGACACCGTCGCTTATCCCAAGCGACCCACCCCCATTCGACGATCCGACGCAGATCGGTCGATATCGGGTGATCCGGCTCTTGGGCAAGGGAGGGTTCGGCAGGGTCTATCTAGCCCACGACGATGATCTGAATCGCTCCGTTGCAATCAAAGTTCCACGCCCCCGAGCGAGTCTCACGTCCCAAGGACATCGAAGCGTACCTAAACGAAGCCCGGATCCTGGCGAGCCTCGATCATGCCCATGTTGTGCCTGTTTATGATGTAGGGCGCACCGACGACGGGTTGTGCTTCGTCGTGTCCAAGCTCATCGAGGGAAGCGATCTTGCGGGAATGATCAATGAGGCACGCCCCGGCTTTCACGAGTCTGCCGCACTGATCGCCACTGTCGCCGAGGCTCTTCATTACGCTCATACGCGGGGTTTGGTCCACCGGGACATCAAGCCCGCTAACATTTTGATTGACACCTCGGGAAAGCCGTTCGTCGCCGACTTTGGACTGGCGCTCAGGGATGAGGATTTCGGCAAAGGCAGCGGTTTAGCCGGGACGCCTGCCTACATGAGTCCGGAACAGGCCCGAGGCGAGGGGCATCGTGTCGATGGACGGTCCGACATCTTCAGCTTGGGGGTGGTTCTCTACGAGGTTTCGACCGGCCGCCGGCCGTTCCGAGGTGAATCTCACCGGGAGATCATTGAGTCAATCAAAACCACCGAACCTCGCCCTCCTCGACAAATCGACGACACGATCCCCAAAGAGTTAGAGCGCATCTGTCTCAAGGCGTTGTCGAAGCGGGCATCGGAGCGTTACACCACCGCCAAGGACATGGCTGAGGATCTGCGGGATTTTCTCCAAACCGTGGCAGGTAAAGTCACAGGTATCGGCCGTGCGGCTACCCTCCGCACCCCACCCGGATCAACCCTGGAGATCACTCCATCGCCAGTGACCCCCAAGCAATCTGACTCAGATCAAAGACAGATCAAGATCGTTCCGAAAGGGCTGCGATCCTTCGATGAGCATGATGCCGACTTCTTCCTGGAATTGCTACCTGGACCACGGGACCGGGATGGACTACCTGACAGCATCCGATTCTGGAAGCGAAAGATCGAGCAGATCGACCCCGACCTAACCTTCAAGGTGGGAATGATCTACGGACCAAGCGGGTGTGGAAAAAGCTCGCTGCTGAAGGCGGGTTTGCTGCCCAGGCTGGCCGAGCACCTAGTCGTGGTATACATCGAGGCGACCCCGGAAGAAACCGAAGCCCGATTACTCAAGGGCTTACGTAGGGCATGTCCTGAACTGCCCCAGGAATTAGGGCTCGTCAATTCGCTGGCGAACTTGCGAAGAGGTCGCATTTTAGCTCGTGAGCATAAAGTGCTGTTGGTTTTGGATCAGTTCGAGCAATGGCTCTACGCGAAGCGAGGTCAGGAAAACACGGAGCTTGCCGCCGCTCTCCGGCAGTGCGACGGTGAGCATGTGCAGGCGATTGTGCTGGTACGAGATGATTTCTGGCTCGCCGTGAGCCGATTCGCAAGCGAACTTGAAGTCGATCTGACACCGGGACACAACATCGCCCTGGTCGATCTCTTCGATCTTCGCCATGCTCGCAAAGTGCTGACGGCATTCGGGACAGCCTTTGGAAACGTGCCGGATCGAACCGCTGAGATCAGCCGCGACCAACACGCCTTTCTCGATCAAGCGATCGCCGAGCTTGCTCGGGATGGCATGGGGTGCCCCCCGAAAATTGGTCCAGTCGAAATGGGAGTCTCCGGGTAGAGTAAGCCCTGGAGGAACCCATGAAAAGGCGAAGGAACGCCGACGAGGTCGCGCGATCACTCCGTGAAGCCGACCGCGATCTGGCCAAAGGACTGACCGTCTCTGACATCTGTCGCAAGCAAGGCATCGCCGAGACGACTTATTATCGTTGGCGACAACGACACGCACCCGGCCAAGTCGATACCGATCGCCGGTGCCGCGAGTTGGAGCTCGAGGTTGACCGCCTCAAGAGGTTGGTGGCCGAGTTGCTCCTCGACAAAACGATGCTTCAGGACATCGCAAAAAAAAAGTGGTGACGCCTGACCAACAGCGGGCCGCCGCAGATTACCTCGACGAGAAGTACGGCGTATCCCAGCGGCGAATCAGCCGCGTCATGGGCCGGTCTCGATCAGGCCTGCGATACGATCGGAAGCGCCGAGCTGACGAGCCCGCCTTGACTCGGGAGATCAAACGGTTGGCGCGGCGCCATCCTCGCTACGGATACCGACTGATCCACGCGCTTCTGGTACGCGGGGGCTGGGCGGTCAACCTCAAACGTGTCCGGCGGCTCTGGATCAGCCTGGGGCTGAAACGGCCCTTGAGACTGAGAAAACCCAGGAAACTGGGCCCAAAGCCTGGCACCAGTGCCAATAGCTGTACCCAGCAACCGGCCCGGTGCAAGAACGACGTCTGGACCTGTGACTTCATTCATGATCGGACCGCGAGCGGTCGTCCTCTCAAGTGGTTGACCCTCGTGGACGAATATACTCGTGAGTGCCTGGCGCTGCACGTGGACGAGTCGATAGCCGGACCCGATGTGCGCCGGATCATTGCCCGGGTCATTGGTCGTCGCGGAGCGCCGACTCGCATCAGGAGCGACAATGGATCGGAGTTCATTTGTGAAGCGTTGGTGAACTGGCTGCCGCGTGTGGGAACTAGGCCGATCCCGGTGGCCGCGGGAAGCCCCTGGGAGAATGGCTATATCGAATCGTTCCACAGTCGGCTGCGTGACGAGTTCCTGGAGCGGGTAGAATTCGAGGATGTCGCGGATGCTCGAGCGAAGGCGTTCTGGTACCGGCGGGAATATAACGCGGTCCGGCCTCACAGCTCACTGGGATACGCGACGCCGAAAGAGTTCAGCGCGGCCTGTGACAAGAAGGGCACCACCCGGAATACAATGATTAAATCTGATGTTCATATTTAGCTCTCCCTAGCGGTCTCCCATTTGGGGTGGACCAAAAAACGGGGGGCAGCCCACTGACCCACGACTACCTGGTCCACTCCCTGCGGGACTGGCTGACCCGCAAGCAACGGGAAAGCCGACGGGGACGGGCGGAACTTCGGCTGGCGGAACGGTCGGCGCTTTGGAATGCCAAGCCCGAGAACCGGCACCTGCCGTCCGCCTTGGAGTGGGCGAACATCGGGTTCCTGACCAAGAAGAAGAACTGGACCCCGCCGCAACGCAAGATGATGAAACGTGCGGGGCGGTTGCATGGTCTGCGGACGTTGGGATTGGTCATGCTGTTCTCCTCGATCACCTGGGCAGGGATCGAAGGCTACGGCACAATACGGGCCGCGGCGCGCGTGGAATCACTTCTGAAGGTGGACACACCGGCCCTTCCGGCCACGATCCGGCGGCTCGATGGTAATCGCCGCTGGGCTGATCCTTCGTTAAGGCGTGTGGTACGAAGTACCGCGCCTCAAAGTCAGGAACATCTGCATGCCAGCCTTGCCCTTCTTCCCGTCGATGACTCCCAGATTGATTATCTCTTCAACCGTCTGATCAAAGCGGCTCCCGGCGAATTTCCTGTGCTGCGTGAGGCGCTGAAAAACGCACCGCGGCCGCCTGGCTCCGAAGCTCTGGGCGATGCTGGAGTCAGCGAAGCCGGGCGATGAGGGTTTACTGCCGTCCGCCGCTGCTCTGGCGGTCTACGACCCGGGTAACGCCAAGTGGGATGCGGAAGCCGGTAAAGTGGCTCAGACACTCGTGACGATCAGTTCGATCTCTTTGGGCCCGTGGCTTGAGGCCCTCCGTCCTGCTCGTACGAGGCTAACTCCCCCGGTTGCCGCGATCTTCCGGGATAAGAGCCGTCCGGAAACCGTACACTCGGTGGCGACGGAAATCCTCGCCGACTACGCCAGTGACGATCCCAACCTGATCGCTGACCTCCTGATGGATGCCGACCACAAGTCATATGCCGCCTTCTTCCCCATCGCCCAGGCCCATGAGGCGAAAGTCATACCGTTGTTCCAGGCGGAGATCGCTAAGAAGGCAGTAGTATCCGATACCGACAGGGATATAGAGGCGGTAAAGGACCGACTGGCGGAACGCCAGGCGCGGGCGGCGGTTGGTCTAGTTCGAATGGGCAAGGCCGAAGAGGTCTGGCCCCTTCTGCGCCACGGCGCCGACCCCCGGTTACGGAGTTTCATCGTCAATTGGCTGAATCCCCTGGGTGCCGATCCGAAACCGATCGCTGCGGAACTCAACCGAATCAGCCCCAACGCCAAGCCGACGCCCGCCCAGGGGCAGCAATTCATGGACACTGTTCTCTTCCATCCCGAGACTTCGATGCGCCGAGGGCTGATCCTGGCGCTCGGATCGTACGGCGCGGACGGGTTGTCTCCCGGAGACAAAGGACCACTGATCAGCACGCTGCTCGATCTCTATCGCAATGACCCCGACGCCGGAATCCACGGGGCGGTGGAGTGGACTCTGCGGCAGTGGAAGAACGAGGACAAACTGAAAAAGATTGATGCGGAGTTATCGAAACTCAAGAACCGTGGCGAGCGCCGCTGGTTCGTGAACAGGCTGGGTCAGACGTTCACCGTGGTCGACGGCCCGGTCGACTTCCTCATGGGATCGCCGCCGACCGAGCCGGATCGCGAGAGCGACGAAACACCACACCGCGTGGTCATCCCGCGTCGATTTGCCATCGCCACCAAGGAGGTCTCCTGGGTACAATTTTCGTCAGTCTTGAAACGGAAGTTCGTTTTCAATTATAATTCAGTTAAAATGATGGTTGATGTAGGTGGATCTAGTGCCAACCCGAACCATCCGATGGGGGGGATTCCGTGGCACATTGCCGCCGCCTTCTGTAACTGGCTCAGTGAACAGGACGGGTTGCCGAAGGACCAGCGGTGCTACATTCCGACCGAAAGCGGCGGATTCACGACGGGGATGACGATCCCAGCCGACGTTCTCCAGCGCAAGGGTTATCGCCTTCCAACCGAGGCGGAGTGGGAGTACGCTTGCCGTTCCGGTACGATGACAAGTCGCTATTACGGTCACTCCCCCGGCGTTCTTGACGGGTATGCTCGATACCACGTAAATAGCAACGAGCGGCGCTGGGCTTGCGGAAGTCTCCGACCGAATGACCTGGGGTTATTCGACATGCTGGGGAACGCATTCGAATGGGTGCATGACAGGAGTGCAGGTTACGGGAGCTCGTCAGTGCGCACCTCTCTATCAGATGACATCAGTATTTCGGAATCTGTAAGTGAAAACGAACGTATTCTTCGGAGTGCGGCGTGGGACTTTCCTCCGGCCAGTGTCCGTTCAGCAAGCCGTTTCAGGAACGCTCCGACGAGCAATTACTACTACTTCGGCTTCCGTCTCTGCAGGACTTACCCCTGATCTTCTTCCAATCGATATCACTTCCCCGTTCCAGAAAGGGTGTTCAATCTGGGGTTCCGGCCCGGGTCGTCTCGAAGGATCGCTTTCGCCGTGGCGACCGGTTTCAGAACCCCGCGCGGCGAAATCACGCATGGTGATTCGGTGGATTCAGCGAGTCGGTATACGTGGCGGTCAACAGCAGCGACACGACTTGCCGGCTCAGGCGCAATATCATTGGGCGCTTTAACAGCGAGATATCCTTGTGGACCAAGCCCAGCTCGTGGGCGAATGCCAGCGCGTTGGCAAACTCGGCAACGAGTGGGATTGTCTCGGATATCGACGCTTCGTGTCACCTTTCGGTGCGGGTTCCGGTCGCCTTGCCCTTGATTGCGCGGCCACGCTTCAACGGCTTAAACTGGGTGATGCGCACGGGCTCGCGATCGGGAAACCGGGCGATGATTTCCAGTTCGCCCCCCATGGCCGTGATGTAATTGCGCAGCGTGCTCAGATACAGATCGGTCTGCCGCTCGATCTTCGAGACGGCAGGCTGCTGAATGCCAAGCTTACCGGCGAGTTCGATCTGAGATAGAGCCGCGCCTCCCTGATTGGCGAGAGGGTCAACTCCTCGAGGAGCAACTCCGCGAGCGTGCCTTGATCGCTCGTTGCTCGTGCTCAGGTAGCTTCGCGATGAAGTCCCGTGCCTTGATCGCCATGGGTTATTCCTTATCTTTCTTCAGCCTTTCCATTCGACTATGGTACGATACACGGTCGAGCGAGGCGACTGTCGGCAGACCTTATGCTCGCCCGCTAACACTGAGACCTTGGCCTGGGAACAGCCAGAATTGTTGACCAAACAGCACCGCCAAGAAGCGATCTGCAAGGCTTATGTCCGGGCAATTGCGGCGAAGGCCGGTCTGATATGCAGCGAACCGGGGGACGATTATGGCGTCGATCTCTGTTTGCGGGCGATACGGAGCCGCGGATCACGGCTTGCCGACGTTGGCGGACAGTTGGATTTGCAATTGAAAAGCACCACTCGGGCCCGTATCAGCGATTCCGCGGTTCTTTTTGACCTGGAGAGGAAGACTTACGATGACTTGCGAGTGGCGGGGGACAACGTACCACGCATCTTGGTGGTTCTGTTGATGCCGATTGACGAAAACCGATGGATCAGCCAGTTACCGGATGAGTTGGTCTTGCGCGGCGGCGCGTACTGGCTGTCGCTGGAGGGCTACCCCTCTACAATGGCGGCAAAGACGGTTCGGATTACGATTCCTCGGAGCAATTTGTTCTCGACCGAGGCCGTGCTCGGAATCATGGCAGGTTTGCACGAAAGGAAAGGCTCATGAAGCCCCGCAATCCCTGGATTGATCCCCGTGTGGCACAGGTACAATCAAAAGCAGCCCAAGCTTACCTGCTCCAGCACGGTTGGAAGCCCTTGGCGGCTAGTCGGCCTTCCTTGTTGCCATTTGCCGGGCCAAGGGCCGGCACGAATCCGCCAATCGTGCATGTACCCGTACGGGAGCAGGCCCGTGATTATTCACAGCGGGTGATTGAATTCGTGACCGAACTCGCTCTCGCCGAAGGCCGTTACGCAGTTGAAGTCCTCGATGAGCTCCTTCGTAATCAGCCCGACGGGTTGAGAATGGCCGCGAACGGATCGCGGCTGAAGTCAAAGGTTCATACGGGCCATGAATGACGTTCACAAACAAATTCAAAGATGAAACTCTGACCGGCTCCGTCGACTCCCGCCGCCTCCACTTTCTAAAGAAGAAAAAGACCACGCTCCACCAACTCTGACTTCCGGCTGGGGTTCCTGCCATCGCACTGCGCCAACGAGGGGTTACTTGGGGACACCGTCGCTCCGCACGGATTTGCGGGCAGCAGCACACAGTGGCTTCGACGTTGAACTGATTTACTCCAGTTTCAACAATCTTCCAGGCGGCAGCTTCGGCCTGCTTAACTCCTTGGGTAAGAGCTGCTGCCGATGAGCTCACCGTAGCGGCCTCGGATCGTCTTCGATGCACCGATTGAAGATGCACGCGAGGTCGATCAAGATAACGTGGATCACTTTTGGAGTGGAACGATGAAATACCGATACCAGAGTCACGTGCTGCTTGGGTTAATGATTCTCACCGCGAACGGCATGTCGCGAGGCGCGGACGAGCCGAACGCGGAATACGTCCGGAAGATGATTCCGACGACGGTCTCCGCCGACTACGCGAATGGCGAACTGGTGAAATTTACGGTCGGCGGAAGGAATGCTTACGTCGTCAAACCCAAAGGAACGATCGATCCCGACCGGCGGTGGGTTTGGATTTTTCCGTTTTGGCTAGGCATTAACGACGGCCACGGTGCGCTTCACCATCGCGTGTATGTTGAACGGTTCCTGTCGTCAGGATTCCATATTGCCGGCGTCGATGTGGGAACCTCGTGTGGCAGCCCGTCGGCCGCGCGGTCGTCACAGGAATTCTATGAACGGGTGACTTCGGAATTCCGGCTCAATCGCCGGGCGCGGCTGGTTGTGCAGAGTAACGGAGGGCTGATCGGCTATGCGTGGGCGTTCCGCCACCCGGAGTGCGTCGACCGGATTTTTGGCATCTGCCCGGTGACGGACTTCCGAACGTGGCCCACGCTGCCTACAGTGCTGACTGCCCCCGCGCCGGGCCTGGGTTACGACCTGAGCCTCGAGGAGTTGACGCGCCGAACCACGGAGTTCAACCCCGTCGACAATGTTGCCCCGCTCGCGAAGGCTGGCGTCAAAATCCTGCACATCCACGGTGACAAGGACTCCTTGGTGCCGTTCGATGCCAACTCGGCCGTGTTCGTCAAGCGATACAAAGCCCTGGGCGGCAACGCAGTGCTGGTCACGCTCCCTGGACTTGGCCATGGAGGAAAGGAGCTCTACGAAAGCCATCGCGGGATCGATTTCCTATGCGGGAATTAACACACGTTCCGGAAAATCGAAGAAACTCACGACGTCAGCGCGGAGATGACTCCGGTGCTGTCGCCATGACGCGGGACATTCACGCCGATGCCCCTGAGTAGTGTGAGCCAAGCGTTGCACAGCGGCGTGTCCTTGGAGACGACAACGTGCCTGCCGAGCTTGATGCCCGCGCCTCCGCCGGCGATCAGCGTCGGGCAGTTGTCCAGGTAGTGCACGCTCCGGATGTTGCTCCCAAAAACGACGCACGTGTGGTCGAACAACCGGGTGCCGTCGGCCTCCCTGACAGCTTTAAGTTTGTCAAACAGACCGGCCAATAGCTCGCTTTGCGCGAGGTCGCGAGTTTGCGACGCTTCAATGCGTTCGCCAGGGCTATAGTGACTCATATCGTGCGCGGCGACGCGAATGCTCAGGCTTGTCAGTAGGCTCGCGATCGGCTGGCGAAAGGTGGCGACCCGCGTGCTGTCCGTCTGAAGCGCCGCCACGATCAGGTCGTACATCAGCTTGACTTCTTCGCGGCCGGCCATCGAAGACGGCGGCTCGGCGATCGGCGCCTTCCTTTTCGGGACGTTCCGCCATTGCTCCTCTTTGGAAAGAGCCGTCTCGATGTCGCGGATGCTCTGGAAGTACTCGTCGAGCTTTTCCCGGTCGTTCTGACCAAGGTCGCGGTGCAAAGCATGGGCGTCGGTGAGTACGACGTCAAGCACGCTGCGCTTGTCGGCGAGCATCGCCCGGCGCGTTGCGAGCGGCGTCGAATCTTCCGAGAACAGCCGGTGATACACCGCAACCGGTTTATTCAGTCCGGCGACCGGCTTCCCGCGAACGTCCCACGCCAGCGACAGCCCTGGCCCGTGGCCAGCTCCGGGAAGGTCAGGGTCCGACCCATTGAGCTGCAACGATGCGAAACGCGTCTCCTTGCCGAGCACCGCCGCCGCGACTTGGTCGGCCGACATGCTGTTGTGAAATCCCGCGCCCCCTTCGAAGCGATTGGCCCCTGTCAACCAAAAGGTGCTGCCCCAATGCGCCTCGTCCGTAAACTTGTTCGTGAGGCCCTGCACGATCGAGAAATCCGCACGATGCCGTGCCATGGGTGCGAGACCCGGCGGCAGCGTATAATTCTCACCGCGCTGTTTCACGTCCGGAAGCCACGTTTCCTGCGTCACGCCGTAGCCAATGCCCAGAAAGACGATCCGCTTCGGCTGCGACACCACCGTCGCGGTTCCGGCTTCGGCCAATCGCCGGAAACCCAGTGAATGCAAAAGCGGTAACGCGATCAGCGAACCACCGGCCCGTAAGAACGTGCGACGCGAGCGGCGGGTTTTCATCTTGTGGGCTCCATGGGAGTACGTGTGCGGCCGGTTCCGTTCGATTTCTGTGTGACAGCGTCACTTGGACTGAAACTCGTTGCTCCGGACGAGGAGGCGGATGAACTCGCGCATGGAAAAGTTCCGTTCACGCGCGACGGCGAGCATCTCTTCGACAAGCGATTCGTCGCTGTAAAGGCGCGGACGTCCGAGCGCATACTCGATGAGAGCGGTCGTAAATCCGCGGCAAAGGGCTCGGCGTTCGCTGCGACGAGGTCGCGTAGGGCATAGTAATCACGGAATGCCGGACCGTTATGAAAAGCGCCGGCGGGATCGACGGTCCAGGTCTTCTTTCCCAGTCCCGTCTTTTCGTAGCTGTCTTCCGTTCGCCATAGGCCGACGGCGTCGAAATTCTCCAAACCGAGTCCGATCGGATCGATCTTGCGATGGCAGCTCGTACATTGCGGGGCTTCTTGATGCGCTCGCAGACGTTCGCGCGTCGTGAGCAGTCGCCCCTCGAGGCGAGAAATTTGCGGGACGTTCGGCGGCGCGGGCGGTGGCGGGTCATTGAGGAGCTTGCGCAACACCCAGGCGCCCCGTTCAACGGGGCTTGTTGTCTCGCCGTTGCTCCCCATGGCGAGGATCGCGGCCATGCCGAGCAACCCGCCGCGCATCGACCCGGCCGGAAGCGACACTTTGCGAAACGCATCGCCGTGAACACCGCTCAAGCCATAGTAGTTCGCCATCAGGCCGTTGACGACCACGAAGTCGGACTTCAGAAGGCACTTCAGGCTTTCGTTCTGGTGGAGCAGATAAGCAAACGTCTCATAAACCTCATTTCGTGCCGCCATTTTGATGCTATCGTCAAACGCGGGATGGCGTTCGTTGTTGAACCGGAAGAAGTCGAAACGGTCTAGTCTCAGCCATTGATGGACAAACGGTTTCACAAATTCCGCCGATCGCGCGTCACCGATGAGCCGTGTGGTTTGTTCGTCGAGCACCTCGGGCTTTGAGAGCTCGCCCTGAGCGGCGAGTTGTCTCAAGGTTGCGTCTGGTGGGCCACCCCAAAGGAAGTAGGCGAGCCGAACCGCCAGTTCGTTGCCCGTGAGAGGCCGGTGGGCGTTGTTTCCCGACGGCTCGACGAGATAGAGAAACCTCGGCGACGCGAGCACAATGGCGAGTGCATCCTTGAGCGCAGAACTATGGGGAGCGCCCGCTTTGCGGCGCTGGTTGTACACTCCGACTAGGCGGTCAACGAACTCGGACGAGGGATCAGCACCGCGAAACGCCTGCCGTGCGAACCGCTCGATGGCGTGACGGAGGTTCTGAGGCTCGATCGCCGGGCCGTCGTCGCCGAGAGGAATCCGAAGGGCGGCAAGGGCTAGGGGCGGTCCATCGGTGTTGGGCTGGCGCACGACTTCGACCCAATCGACCCATAACGCAAACTCTGGGCCGATGCCGTTGATACGAGCCCCTTCGCCTTGTTTTCGATTCGCTTGTTCGTTGCTGTCCATCGTCCCTTTTTCGCGGACGAAGAATGTTCGGTCGCCGTTTTTGGTGACTATCAACGGGACTTCGATGATTTGTGGCGACTCCATCGTTCCGACTACTTCATGGGTGCTCAAATGGGTCGGATAGACGCCGAATTCCATGAACCGCCGATCGGGCGTGGCTTGCTTGGTCGCGGCGATCCGCACCCTGATAAGATACTTGCCTGAGGGCCAATCATAGCCCACGTTGAAGACGAACCAGGGATTGACGGCGTTGTCGCCGACCGTGAGAAATGCGCCCGTTCTCAACTCCGGCTGGACCATGAAGTACGTGTGATAGGGAATCAGCCGCCACGCACCTTCGCCTAGGTGTGTGGCCGTTTCGCCGTCGACAAAGCCAAACTCGGTGGGTGCCGGCGCGCCGGATAGCTTTTTCCATGAGTGGTAGAAATCCCACGGCGGATGGTTCTTTAGACTCGCGGATATCCGCGGCGGCTTTCCGGTTTTCGGGGCGAGCTGCCGCGGCGTCGACGGCGTGGGTCCATAATGTATAAGAGCGACGCCATTCGAGCCGCTCTTTCAGCGAGTTGCGAATGCGATCAACGCAGACCTCCGCTTCGAACCGCTCTTGCTTACGATCCTTCGAATGCTTCTGCAGTTCAAAAGCTTCATCGAGGGCTTCGCGCCCTAACGAGAGGTATTGCTCGAACTGGTCGCTCGACATAAAGAGATTCGCTCGCGCCGTATCGAATCCGCCGGTACCCGAGTCTGCGGAAAGCTCGCTGACATTGACCTCGACGCCGAGAAGCTCGCGTAAGGTGTTCTTGTATTCGCGCCGATTCAATCGGCGGATGAGGGACGTTTCCGCTTGTTGGGCAAGCCCGGTGCGAGCGGCGGCCAGCACGTGCGCAAGATCATCGAGCAGATCGGCTTTGGCCGCGGCGGGAAGCTGCTTCTCGTCCTCGGGGGGCATTTCGCCGGCATTGAGTGCGTTTAAGACCTTACGCCAGCGTTCCATCGTTGCCGCGTCGGCAATCGTGAACGGCAGATTGTCGATGCGGAACTTTCCCTTTGGCTTCTCCGCATTGTGGCAACGGAAACAGTGGTCTTGCAGCAGCGATTCGATGCCGCGCATTCAGCGAACCGTGCCGACCGTCCGGCGAACCGCCCGCGTATAGATTCGTAACGAGCACAACGACCGCGGCGATCGCGATCAGCGATCTCATCTCGGCTCGTGGGGTCGCCATGTCAAGTCTCGCGGTGGGTGGGTTGTTCGCAGGCCGTCGAGCCGACGTGCGGGCCGATCCGTCGAGCGCTGCGAAGATGGTCCATGCGGGAAAACCAAGTCTACCGCGTCGTCGCTCTGAGCTGAACACGCTTTACCGAAAAATCGGCGTCCACATGCCTCGTTGATTGCGATCGCGGCGATTGACGAACGGAATCAGTGATCCTAAGCTAAGAGGGTCTCGACACTTCAAAGCCGCGTTCATTTTCAAGACGAATGAGCGTCCCGTTATCCGATGTTCGCCGCGGTGTTCCGTTGATCGTGCTGAATGACTGCTGCGTTTAGATGGTGGTTGGGCTCACGTTGCCCAATATCAGGGACCTTCTCTCCATGCGCGGGGCTATCATCCATGGACCTGCATACAGTTAATCGAGTTCGTCGCCCCGCGCGCGGGCGAGATCGCCTCTTGGGAAGCCGGATTTGCGTGGCTTGCCGGCGGCACCTGGCTCTTTTCGGAACCGCAAGTTGACGTTCACACGTTGATCGATCTCGAGTTGCTCAAATGGCCCTCGCTCCAATCTTCAGAAGACGGTCTCGAGATTGCCGCGACGTGCAAGGTTGCCGAGCTTGACCAGTTCGTCGACCGGGCGCCGGCGCAATGGACGGCGGCGCCGCTGTTCCGCCAGTGCTGCCGGTCGTTTCTCGCCTCGTTCAAGATCTGGAACGAGGCGACGGTGGGCGGAAACATCTGCATGTCGCTGCCGGCGGGCCCGATGATCTCGCTGACGGCCGCGCTTGAGGGTATGGCCACGCTCTGGCCGCGGAGCGGCGAGCCGCGGCGGGTCTCCATTCTCGATTTCGTGACGGGCAACCACCAGAATGTCCTCGCACCCGGAGAGTTGTTGCGATCGATCTTTCTGCCCGCTGCCGCGCTCACGAAGCGATTCGCCTTCCGGCGGTTCACGCTCACGCACCTCGGGCGATCGGAAGTGCTCTTGATCGGCACCCGCTGTCCCGAGCGCGGTGAAATCTTGCTGACGATTACCGCCGCCACTCTCCGCCCGGTGCAACTCCGTTTTGAAGGAGTTCCGGCCGCGAATGAACTGAGCCGCGTGATCGATGACAGCGTGCCGTCTGGCCTCTACCTCGACGACGTGCACGGGTCTCCTGCTCACCGCAAGCACCTGACGCACTACTTCGCAGAGCAGATTCGCTCGGAACTCTCCCGCTGAACACTCTTCGACCGGGGAAACCGCCATGAACTATCGGATCAACGGCAAATCATTCGCGGCGGAGCCGCGGCCCGGCCAATGTTTGCGAACTTTTCTGCGCGGCCTTGGCTGGTTTGGAGTGAGAAAAGGTTGTGATGCGGGGGATTGCGGCGCGTGCACGGTCTGGCTCGATGGCAAGCCGGTTCACAGTTGCCTGGTTCCTGCATTTCGGGCCGAAGGCCGCGAGGTCACCACGCTCCAGGGGCTTGCCTCCAACGGCAAACTGCATCCGATGCAGCAGGCCTTTATTGACGCCCAGGCATTCCAGTGCGGCTTTTGCGCCGCCGGCATGATTATGACTTCGGCAAGCCTCTCCGACGAGGCAAAGAAAGACCTTCCCTTCTTTCTCAAGGGAAACCTCTGTCGATGCACGGGCTACCACTCGATCGAGGATGCGATTCTTGGCGTCGTTTCCGTCCAAGAAGACAAAGCGGGCCATGCCTGCGGCGCCAGCGTAGCCAGCCCGCGCAGCGAGCCGATCGTTACCGGCAACGCTCATTACACGATGGACGTCGAGATGGAGGGGATGCTTCACCTCAAGGTCCTGCGCTCGCCGCACGCGCATGCACGCGTAAAGGCCATCCACAAAGAAAAGGCGCTCGCTGTGCCCGGGGTGCGCGCCGTCTTTACGTGGGAAGACGTGCCAAGGCGGCTCTTCACGACGGCTTGCCACGACGATTTCCGTGTCGATCCCGACGACACGTACATGCTCGATGACGTCGTGCGTTTCGTCGGCCAGCGGGTCGCCGCCGTAGTCGCCGAAACTGAGGGGGCCGCCGAGGAGGGCTGCAGGCTCTTACACGTGGAGTACGAGTTGCTCCCCGCCGTGTTTGATCCCGAAGAGGCCATGCTTTCCAGCGCGCCACAAATCCATGGCGACAAGGGCTTTGCGTCGCGGATCGAAGACGTTTCGCAGAACGTGTTCAAGAAAATCGAGGCAGAGACCGGCGACGTCGCAAAGGGGTTCGCCGAGGCAGACACGGTCTATGAAGGTACGTTTTACGCGCAGAAGATCCAGCACGCGCACATGGAAACTCATGGCACGATCGCCTGGTGGACCGCCGACGGCCGCGTCCATGTGCGCACCAGCACACAGGCTCCGCACATTACGAAATCAAAACTTGCCCATCTGTTCGACTTGTACGCGCACCAGGTTCACGTGTTTTCCGAGTTTGTCGGCGGTGGGTTTGGCGGCAAGCAAGAAATGCTCAGCGAAGATTTGTGCGTCTTGGCAGCGCTCAAAACCGGGCGCCCCGTGAAATGGGAATTCACGCGTACGGAAGAATTCACCGCGGCGGTCTCGCGGCATCCGATGAAGATCACCGTCAAGTTGGGCGCAAAGAAGGACGGCACGCTCACGGCGATGGAGATCCGCAATGTTTCGAACACGGGCGCCTACGGCAATCACAGCGGTGAAATCATTGCCTCGTCCCTGGGCTCATGCCTGGCAACATATACCTGCTCAAGCAAGAAAGGGACGGGCTACGCGGTTTACACCAACACGGTGCCGTCGGGCGCGTTCCGCGGCTACGGCGCGACGCAGCCGTCGTTCGCCGTCGAGAGTGCCGTCGACGAGCTAGCCCGCAGGATGGGGCTCGACCCATTCCTGGTTCGGCGCAAGAACATGATCCGGGCGCACGATCCGGTCCACAGTATTTGGCCCTTCGCGCACGATAGCGTGATCGGCAGTTATGGCCTGGATCAGTGCGTCGATTTTGTCGAAGCAGCCCTTGCCAGCGGCCGGGGCGAGCCAAAACCCGACGGAGACGAATGGCTGGAAGGAAAGGGGGCCGCGATCCATGCCCAAGACTGTGCGCCCCCCACCGAACACCGGTCGGAAGCTCACCTAGTGTCCCCGGACAGAAAAACTGCACGAAATTCGCGGCGCATGGTAAGCTGGCAGTGATAGGCCAGGTTACTTGGAGAGATCATGCCATGCGCGGCCGAAAACCCGATCGATTCTGCATTCATCGCGGCGACGAATCCGACCTCTCGCAAATCGCTCGAAGCCAGGGCTTGCCGTGGTTCCAAGTGCAGCGCGCTCGGATCGTCTTGGCACGGGCTGCGGGCGACCGGACCGTGGCGGTAGCCGATCAATTCCAGTGCGACGAAGCCACGGTTTGGAGAGCCTGTCGTCGGTATCAAACCAACGGTGTCGTTGGCCTACTCGCCGACGGCCGGAAAGAACATTCGGGGCGACAGGCCACGATTTCCCCCCCTCCAGCGGGCTCAGATCGTCGAACTGGCCTGCTTGGAGCCCGTGGCCAAGGGATTGCATATCACCCACTGGTCCAGTGAAGACCTGGCACGCCAAG
Organism: uncultured Isosphaeraceae bacterium; assembly: GCA_963829765.1. Taxonomy (GTDB): domain Bacteria; phylum Planctomycetota; class Planctomycetia; order Isosphaerales; family Isosphaeraceae; genus CAWFRS01. The sequence continues at coordinate 17,182 of CAWHKI010000245.1, forward strand.
CTATCGTTGATGGGATCGTAGGAACGATCAGCCCCCGGACAATCCGGCGGATACTCGATGATGTTGACCTGCAACCGCATCGGACGCGGTACTGGCGAACCACTCGGGCCGACTCGCGATTCAAGGAACGGGCGGAGAAGGTCCTGTGGTGCTACGGCAACGCCGCGCGGCTCGCTGCGTGCGGGATCTGGGTAGTGTGCGCTGACGAGATGCCTAATTGCCAAGTTCTGGAGCGGGTGCCGATCCACCGCGCCATCCCTGGCTCGATCGAGCAAGTGGAGTACGACTACACCCGACATGGCACGGTCAACATCCTGAATTTCCTGATCGTTCATAGCGGAAAGATGGAAGCCCTCTGCCTGGAGGCCAACGACGCCGAGCACTACGTTGCAGCCTTGAGGTATTTCCGCAGACGCCACCACTGGCTTAACGCTATCTACTTGGTGCACGATGGCGGTTCTAGCCACATCGCCCAGTCCACCAAGGACTACTTCGCCAGATGTCACACTTGGTGGCGTCCCTGCTTGACGCCGGCTCGTGCTTCCTGGCTCGACCAAGCGGAGCTGCTCAATCATGCTTTCGATCGCCGCTATCTGAAACGTGGATCGTGGGCGAGCCGCGAGGCTTATATTGAGCATCTCATGGCCTCGTGGCCAGAGTACAACCGCCTGTACGCCCACCCGTTCGAGTGGACATGGACGAATCATAAAATGAGACAATGGTACTCGCGTCATGCGACCTGAATTTCGTGCAGTTTTTCTGTCCGGGGACACTAGCACTGCTCGCCGGCGGGACGTTTCACCTGGCCGCGGGCGCGGCCGAATTCGGCAACGGCATCAGGAACGCCCAAAGGCAGGTCGCCGCCGCCGTATTGAACACGCGAGCCGCCGAGATCGTGATGGACTATGTCGATACCGACTTGCAGCCGTATGACACGGGGACCTTCGCCAGCACGGGCACCAGCGTGGCGACACTCGCCGTTGAGAAGGCCGCCAAGGCCATGCGCGATAACCTTCTCGAGCTGGCCAGTCAGATTTCCGGCTCGCCGCTCGATCAATGCGACCTCGAGCACGGGAAAGTCCGTTGCGGAGCACGTTCGCTGACTTTGGAAGAGCTTTACACCAAGGCACCACTGCGCGGCAAGCTTCACGTGGCGCAAGGCGTATGGGACGCCGCGTTCGTTCGCGTTCTTGGCCCATGGGTTTCGCATCGCCATTCACCGGGTCACAGGCGAGATCCGTATTCTGCAAAGTGTACACGCCTACGATGCAGGCAAGGTCATCAATCCCGTGCAGGCGCTGGGACAGGTCGAGGGAGCCGTCGCCCAGGGGATCGGGATTACGATGTTCGAGCGAATGGTGATTGACGCCTCGGGCGCGGTCGTGAACCCCACGTTCCGGAATTACCGCATCCCCGCCTTTGCCGACATCCCCCGCTCCGAGGTATTCTTCGCCGACACCTACGACCGGTATGGTCCCTTCGGCGCAGAAGCCGGTCGGCGAGGCTCCGCTCATTCCCGTTAGCCCGGCGATGGGTAACGCGATCGCCGACGCAACGGGCATTCGCTTTCACAGCCTCCCGTTCAGTGCCGACCGGATTTTTTCGCGACTGGCAGAGTTGCAATAAGACCCGGAGCCCGGGGAGAACCGCATGAGCACGGCACCGACCCATGATCCGCTTGTTCCCATGGAAATCCCCGGTGCGCGGGTCTCCACGGTTGTCGTTCAGCACGTTCCGGCGGACCGCCGGCAGCACTTCCTCGAGTGTCAGCGCTGGCTTGCCCGGGCCGCGGAAGAATTCCCCGGTTACCGGGGCACCGAGCTCTATCCGCCGGCGGATGACCGAACTCAGGAATGGGTCGCGGTGATCCACTTCGACGACCACAAGTCATTAGAGCGCTGGCTCAACTCGCCGGTACGAGCCGAGTGGACCAAGAAGCTCCGCGACGAGATCGGCGACTTCCAGCTCAAGACGTTGCCGTCCGGTTTCGGTGCCTGGTTCGCCGGGCTGGTGACCGGGCCGGAAGGGGAGCCGCCTCCCTCGTGGAAAATTGCGATGACGGTGCTCTTGGGACTCTATCCCACCGTCATGGTGCTTGCCTTGCTTGTCGGGCCACACCTGAGTTTCCTGGGTATGGCTCTGTCGATGCTGATTGCTAACGTACTCAGCGTGGCCTTAACGCAGTGGGTCGTGATACCCCCGCTGATGAACGCCCTGGGCCCCTGGCTTCGCGCCAATGCACCCGAGAAGAGGGTTATTTCGATCGGCGGATTTGTCCTGGTCTGGCTCCTGCTCGGGGGCCTCGCGCTCCTTTTCCGCCTCGTGGCGGGGTAAAGATTTGCCCACGAAGTTCCGAGGTCGTTGACGTTGCGGGAACTTCTCTAAAGAGAACCCTTGTGCAAGATCAGAAAGGTCCAACATGACGAACCAACACTCTGTCCGACGCGGGCCGCACCGGTTCGCCCGCCTTTTTCGTGGCGCTCGGTCTCGCGCTTTTTGTCATGAGCTTCGCGGGTCTGCCGGTGCGCGGCGGCGATGTGCCCGACTTTTTGAAGGTCGTCATTGCCGATCGCAAGCCGGCCAGCGAGCGCGCGGTCGCCGAGCAAAACGTCCTGGCCCTCGACACGTCGATGATGGACATCTACGAAGGGGCCCTGGCGCAGTATAAGCGGAACATGCGTGATCGGGTGCCGATCATCCTGGCCCTTTTCAGCGAGGGCGGCGGCCGAATGATTCTCTATCGCCCGGGCCACGAACCGCTCGTCGCCCCGCCGGTGCCCATCATCTATCAACTCTCGAAATCGGTATCTCACAGCAGCATGGCCGTTTATCAGCTCGTGGCTCCGTACCTGGCCGATCCCTCCGACAGGTCGTGGCATGGCCCGATGCAAGTCTTCCGAACGCGCTGTCAGACCGCCCTCGAAAGCTTGGACGGGCTTGAGCTCTCCCAGGAAGACCGGGCGCATTCTCGAGACCGTGCTCAAGCTGAACCTGGCGTTCATGGACGAATGTCTCAAATCGGGGACCTTCACCACCCAGCAAGTCGAGCAATTTGCCCGCGGATGCGCGCGCTACTTCGGCAAGACCATCGCGATCGCGGCGCGCGCCCAGGTGACCCACTGGATGGATGTCGTGGCCGGTTGGAAGGCGATGCTCGGCAGCCGACTGGGAGCGCACTTACGCCGCCAGCAACACGATCTACGTGACGCGCCAGAACAACATCCTGTTCACGATCCTCGTGCAATTCATGGGACAAGAAGCCATCGGCAACCGGCTGCTGCTCTTAGAGACCACCGAGTTCACGACGACGCCCGAAAAGATGCTCGACCTTTTGGGGCGAATTGTCTCGGACCGGGCGCTGGGACAGGTTTTCTTCAAGGACTACTACCTCATGGATGCCGAGCTCTTGGGCGGCGGCGGTCGGAAGTTTATCGCGGAAGAGGCAACCAAGCGCGGGATGAAACCCCTCCTACCGCCCGCGGCGCCGTTTTATTCCAATGAATGGCCGTGGAAGACAGATCCCACGAAGGGCAAAGGCCCGAGAACCCTCGAGGAGGTGAGGTAGCGGGCCCCCGAAACTCGTGGCGATGGTCGTGACGTCGGCTGATGCCAAGCTGGGCTTGACAGCAAGAACGCCATGCCGTGGTTAATCTCACTTTGGCATAATTCAAGCGGAGGTTGCAGTTCCGCCGCGGAATCGCATTGACATTATGACGATTTTGTCATAGTCTCCATGGATGAGCACGGGGCCTGCCGAGGTTAAACGGCTGCATTGGCTCAAGGGTAAAGTTAAGTCTCCCCCCCTTCTCCAACAGAGGCAGGCGCGAGGTGGGCACGCTCTTGAGGCGTCTCCAGCTCGGAGAGACACTCGGGATGCCGCATTCGCGCCCAATGCCTTCGATTGGTCCCCGATGCCACGAGCTCCGTGTCCGCGACGATGCCCACAACTGGCGGATTATTTATCGCATCGACGAAAATTCGATCTTGATCGTCGACGTCTTCACGAAGACATCGCGGCAGACGCCGCAAGCCGTGATCCACAAGTGCAGATCACGCCTTCGTCGGTATGATGAGAGCGACGAATAACCAGAAAGGCTGAGACAATGGGTAAGGTCAAAGATGTACACGGAAAGCCGGGTTGGGTGGAGGGGGACACCGCCGACTTCCTCGGCCTCAGCGACGAGGAGTCGCTCCTGATCGATCTGAAAATCACCACGGCCATGGCCATTCGTCGGTTGGCGCAGCGGAACATCACTCAGGAGCAGCTCGCCGCGATGGCCGGCGTGGATCAATCGCGGGTGGCGAAAATCGAGAACTGCTCGCCCCGGGTATCGCTTGACGCGATGATGACGCTGCTCTTCGTCCTCGGGGGCACGCTCGTCGACCTGACCGGCCCACTCGTGGACGAACTCGCGGCGACAACGACGATTTCCAGGATCGCCAAATCTTCAACGCGCAAAAGATCAGGCGTCAAATCCGCGACGGGAAGCAAATCCGGGAAAGCATCGACCAGGTAGCCCGCCGGCCGGAAACGCAGGAGCTGTCCCCCCTTCGAAACCCTTCCGGTCAGGTTCCGACTTCCGGCTCCTGATGCTCGCGGTGATGTTCCCGGTCGACCCGTTCGACAAGTGCGCCGGCGGATGCGTGTCCCACCACGCACGGGCGTGAGGCGAATCGCAACGGCCCCCTCGCGTCCGTCCGCCGGGCGATCGATCGTGAGATCGTCGAGAAGCGAACCGCTTACGACACCAGAGTGACCGAGCCCTTGGAGTTCACGGACACGTTGGCGGTGTGCACGACCTTGGTTCTCTTCGACTTTCCGACCACCTGGGCGAAGATGTTCGTGGTCGTTGTGGTGTCGGTGCCCTGCGCGACGGTAAAGCTCAGGTCGCTCTTTCCCGATCCCTCGACCATAGACTCATCACCCGCGGTGCCGACGGTACCCGTCGATCCCGGGTTCATGAAGACGTCGGCGCTCAACTGGTCGCTGCCGCCGTTGCCCAGCTCGGTTACGCCAAACTGGCCGTCGTTCGTGCCCGAGTAGGTGATATCGCCGGTGTCCTTGTGCGATCCTCCGACCAAGCCCGCGACGAGGTCGCCGCCCGTCCCGATGGTCGCCGTGGATTGGAAACGGTAGTTGATTGGACCGGGTTTGACTTTGGTGGCTCCGAAGGAAGAGACACCCGCCTCGAAAGAGCCGTCGACTTCACCCGAGTCGTTGACCGTCATGCTGGTCAGTTTCTTGGGATCGGGTTCCTCGATGACCAAGAGGTTAGACCCGGCAAGGACCTTACCGACGATGTTCACGGTGAGCTGGACCGAGCCACCTCCCTTTTTCACGCCGGACCCGACAAACACGAGCTCCTGGTTCGGTGTCATAAGGTTGCCATCGAGCTCATAAGTCACTTGATCCTTGCCCGTTCCGGTCTTGACCCCGATTTCCGTAACGGCCTCGGTGGACATGTACATTCCGCCGCCGCTGTACGAGACGAAAATGTTGCCGGCCGTCCCCGTTCCATTGTCGCTAATGGAAATCTGGTCGTTCCCCTTGGTTCCCGTGATCAGGAGGTCGCTCGTACCCGGGCTGCCCGTGTTCGGAGTCTCTTGAATCGTGATGGCGGCGGGCATTTTCGCGTTGAGCAGGCACCTGGGCTCGAGAAAGTCGAGCCGGGTGCCCGTCAGCGGATTGCTGAGGTGCGCACGTCGTGCGTCCGTCGACTTCATGTTCAGCTCCAGCATCTTTTTGGTGAAGGTTGGTGAAGAACCAAATCGATGGTAGCAGACCGCGGATGAGGACGGCAACAGACACCGGGCTCGAAAACCGCCCCACGGTGTATCAGGCGAGCGGCTTGCCAGTGCCGGCATGTTCGGCTTTCGGCGAGAAAACCCCAGCGGCCAATCATTTGATGCCTGGTTGACCAAGACCCACTATTTATCCAGAAAGCCCGTCAGCCATTCGATCAATCGCTCGCGGATCACGACTTCGGACAGTATGTCCTCTTCGGCGTCCGCGGACGAGGGTGCGCCGACGTTACCGCCTCCACGATTGCTGAGTTCCTCCAGCAGGCCAATTTCTACGAGGTGGCGCTGAAATTGTTGCTTGGTGAGCGTTTTCGCCTGCTCGGCACGGAACGCACCCGACGCGGTCATGGCGTCGACTGGGCTGATGGCTTGCCGCAGCCGCTCGAGCGCATCACTGATCACCGACTCTTCGCTGGCGTAGCGGCCGGAACGCACCGCCTCCTGAAGAAATTCCTCGAGCTCATCGGTGAGGTGGATGGGTTTCATCGCCGTTCTCCTCCTGTCGCCAGCGTAACAGGGCCGTCGCCGTCCGTCGACCCAAGCGACGCGAGCACCTGACCGGTGAGTGTCCCGCTTTCGGCGACATCCTCGGGTGTCCCCTCCGCCACCACCTGACCTCCTTCGTCGCCGGCACCGGGCCCCAGGTCGATGATCCAGTCGGCGGCGAACATGAGCTCGGTGCTGTGCTCAATCACGATGACGGAGTGGCCTCGATCGACCAGGGAATTCAAGGTCTCGAGCAGCTTGACGATGTCGAGGGGATGAAGTCCGGCCGTCGGCTCGTCGAGCAGGAACACCGTGTGCGGGGCCGGTCCCGGGCGATTGAGGGCGGCCGTCGACCGCGCCAGGAAGCCTGCGAGCTTGAGGCGCTGGGCTTCGCCGCCCGAAAGCGTCGAAGCCGGCTGGCCCAGCGTCAGGTAGTCGAGCCCGATGTCGAGCATCGGCCGTAGCCTCGCCTGCACTTTGGGGCGGTTGCGAAAGAAGCCGAACGCCTCGCGGGCGGTCAGCTCGAGCACCTCGGCGATGTTCTTGCCGCGGTACGTGACCTCGAGAATTTCCGGCCGGTAGCGGGTGCCGCGACACTCGGGGCAGCGCACCATTACGTCGGGAAGGAATTGCATATCGATCGCGAGGAAGCCATGCCCCTGACACGCGTTGCAGCGCCCGCCGTCGACGTTGAAGCTGAACCGGCCGGCGTCGTAGTTCCGCAGCTTCGCCTCATGAGTCGCGGCGAACGTCTTGCGGATCTCGTCGAACGCTTTCAGGTGCGTCGACCGGGTTCGACCGGGCCGATCGAGAGAGGGGCGACTGATCGAGAAACACGACCGCGGCGACGTCGCCACGGACAATCAGCTCGCTGTAAAGGCCGGCGGAGTCGGCGTCGGACGAGTGCGAGAGTGCTGCCAAAGAGCAGGGTACAGCGTCTCTTCGGTCAGAGTGCTCTTGCCCGATCCGCTGACGCCGGTCACGACCGTGAGCAGACCAAGCGGGAAGGTCACGTCGATCGCCTTCAGATTGTTGCGGCGAGCGCCAACCAGGCGGATGGATCGCTCGGTCACGGGCCGGCGCGGGCCTGTGACGGCAGCTCTTTTTCGGCGGGCAAGGTAGTCGCCGGTCGCCGAGCCATCGACCTGGGAAAGACCCGCGGCCGGTCCGCTGTAGACAACCTGCCCCCCGGCGGCGCCCGCGCCCGGGCCAAGGTCGACAACGTGGTCGGCGCCCAGGATGACATCGCGCTCGTGCTCGACGACCACGAGCGTGTTACCCTGGTCGCGCAGGCGTTGCAAAATCGTAATCAGCCTGCCGACCTCGCGGGGATGAAGGCCGCGAGTGGGCTCATCGAGGACGTACAGCGTGCTCACGAGACCCGAGCCAAGCGTCTTCGCCAGGCCGACGCGCTGGAGCTCGCCGGCTGAGAGCGTGCGCGCCGGCCGGTCCAGAGTCAGGTAATCGAGCCCGATCTCGGCCAGATAGGCGACGCGACGGTCAACCTGCGCCAGGATGGGGCCGGCACCGCTTCGACGCGCAGTGGACGCCAGTCCGGAGACGAACAGGCGCGCCTCGCGAATCGTCAACGACGACAGCCCGACCATGTCGCGTCCGCGAATCTTGACCGCGAGCGCCTCCGGCCGCAGCCGAGCACCGTGACAGGCCGGGCAGGATTGATAGCGACGCCACCGGTCCAGAAAGATGCGGACGTCGGGCTTGTAAGACCGGCGATCGAGGCGATCGAAAAAGGCCTTTAGGCCCCCAAATGCACTGCCCGGCACTCCCGCGAGCACGCGCTGCACCTGTTCGGCGGTCAGGCGCTCGAACGAGACATCCACCGGAATCTCAAGCTCGCGCGCACCTTCCAGCAGCCTGTTGAGGAAGCCCCGATACGCTGCCGTCGACCAGGGAGCGAGCGCACCCTCACGAATCGTTCGCGACGGGTCGGGGACAATGCGGCTCAAATCGAGCTCCATCGTACGTCCAAACCCTTCGCAAACAGGGCAGGCTCCCAACGAACTGTTGTATCGAAACAAGTTTGGTTGCGGTTCGATATGGTCCGTACCGCAGTGCTGACAGCGCCAACCCCTCGCGTATTTGTAAGGCTTATCACCGGCAATGACCAGGCAGCGGCCCATCCCCTTTTCAAACGCGGTCTCGATCGAATCGGTCCGCCGCTGGGCGAGATCCTTGCCGCGCACCAGGCGATCGAGGATCACCTCGATCGCCACGTTGTCGGCTAATTCGAGCCCAGGCTCGTCGAGCGAAACCGGCCGCCCATCGACGCGAAGGCGAGTAAAGCCTTGCGCGAGCAGCGACCTCGCCAAGGCCGTTCGGTCTGTCTCGGGCCGGACATCAAGCGGAAATGCAATCTCATAGCGCGTGGCGTCCGGCCACGTTTCGATTTCCCGAGAGACGCTCGCCGGCGATGCGGGCTCGACCAGTTTGCCGCAATTTCGACACTGAACCTGGCCGATCCGAGCGAACAGCAATCCCAACGCGTCGTGGATTTCGGTGAGCGTGGCGATGGTACTTCGGTCGGAATGCCGGCCACGAGTTTGGCCAAGCGCGATCGCCGGCGGTATGCCCTCGATCCGGTCCGCGGGAGGCTTGTCCAGTTTTGCCAGGAATTGCCGCGTGTATGGCGAGAACGTCTCAACATAGCGCCTCTGGCCCTCGGCATACAATGTATCCAGCGCCAGCGAGCTCTTGCCGGCACCACTCACGCCCGTGACCACGATAAATTTGCCGAGCGGCAGATCGAGTTCGATGCTTTTAAGGTTGTGCGTGCGCAGACCGCGCACCTCGATCGATCGGGCCATTGGCCGCTTGATCTGGGTGGTCACGGCTTAACCTCCCTTTCGAGGCCGCTCTTACGCAAGTGGGCAGCGAAAGCTCATCAAACGATGCGAACCCAGCGTGGCCGGAAACCACAGTATGTCAGGCTGGACGATCGGCCGCCGGACGCTTGCTCACAGGCTTAGACGACGCACATACGCTCCCTCGCTGGCGCGTCGGGTTAGTATCGGACGGCTGGCCGCCGCCAGGCACTTGCTCACAGGCTTAAACGACGCAAAGCGGCGAGCCGGGTTCTCCCGGGCTCGCCGCCTTGTTCTCACCACCAATGCAACTCTTGCCGCGGGCAATCACGGATTGGCATGGCGAAGCGTAAAGCCGGTCATGGTGAGGCCATCGTCGTCCGCGATGCTAGAGCCTCCGCTCAGCGACAGGTACTTGGCGAAGACCGAGAAGTCCGGCAGTTTCTCGAGGGGGAGAAACTTCTTCAGATCGGGCAGGGGGGGGGCACCAGCACCACCAGCACCGCCGCCACCCGGCCGGGCGGCCATCGCCTGTTCAAGAGCCTTCGCGAATGCTCCGCTCTTGATCATGTCGTACGAGAGCCGGGCCGACTCGTCGGGGCGAGCAAAGCTCATGCCGCTCATTTTATCAGGTAATTCTTTGGCAATCGTCTGATACGATGAACTGTCGGCCAGGGAAGCGTTGCCCGGCCGAAGCACTTGCTCGAGCAAGGTGGCGTCGGTCGTAACGAAAAGCGTATCCTTGGCGATCGCCAGGCTGATCGGGCCCTTGAGCGCCGGCGGGGCGGCATTTCCTTGGGGAGCATTAGGAAGGTTCACCGCGAACTCATAAATCGTCGTCCCTTGGAACTCACGTTTCTCGGGGGTGGTTCCGGTAGCCTGGAAGATCCGCGTAAGCGTGGACTGAAATGCCTTCGCATTATCAAGGGCGATCGCGATCAGCATTCGCTGGCTGTCTTCCTTGATCGGTTTTTTGTAGTCGCCGATCACGGTCACCCGGTTGCCAAGCGGCCCGAAAACATCTTTCTTGAAGCTCAGAGGTTCACCGCCGTCGGGACCGACCAATTGTTGCTCGATCAGATTGACCATGCCCGGCTGGAACTTGTTCACCAGTTCTTCGAAGGCGTTGTAGATGTTGTCCATGTCCCAGCTCAGGGTCTGGTAGCTAGCCACCGTGGCCGGCACCCATGACTCAGGCTTGAGTGCCACCGGGGGCAGAGAGAACATCTTGAGGAGACCACTAATCGGCTTGGGCACGTTGAAAAACGTCTTGGACAAGCTGTCGTAGGCGCCGACTCCCAAAGAGATAGACCCGCCAACCGACTTGAGGCCGTAGACCCCCAACTCCGAGGCCAGGGCGTCGGTTTGGTCGGCCTGGGCTACGTTGTCCTTGGCGTTCGCCTTGATCAACAGCTTGACGACCTTGGGAACATCAATGTACCAAAGCAACTGGGCCTTGCTCGCGTCGGTCTTGGCGAGGGTCTTGGTGAACGACTCGGTCGCGCCCAGCGAGTTGTCGCGACCGTCGCGGTGAGCGACCAGGTCTTTGACAACCTCGAGATCGGTGCCGACAAAGAAAATGTTCCCCGCGCTGGTCCAGATCAGGGTCGGACGGGGATTGGCCCCCTCCTTCGGCGGCTCGACGATATGAAGCGTCAAGCTACTGAACGACTCTTTGGAGACCTTGGCGCCGGCCTCCTCGGCCTGCTTGCTCGCCCGGTCAAGCACTTCCTCCAGCTTTTTCTGGTTCTCGCCTGCGTCGGCGATCAGTACGCCGGCGGTGGACTGCTTGGGATCGTCGCGACCGATCACGGCGACGCAAAGCGCGCCTTGTGGGATCTCGAGCAGCTCTTTGAGGCTGACGCCAACCCGATCCTTGACGGCCTTGGACGTGTCTTCGAGCCGCCCCGCCAGATCTTCGCGGAAATCTTTCATGCCGGGATCATTCCAGGCCCGACCATATTGACTGCTGCTAAACGACTCGCGGAACGATTTGACATCGTTCACCTTGAGTACAAAGAGCGTGGTGCCGGGAAGCACTCGTTCCGGGGGTACCGCGGCCTGAGCCGGGCGGGTGGGCAAACCCGCCATCCCCAAAAGCCCGAGCCATCCGATCAAGGCCAAGCGACGTATCGCCCGCTGCGCCATTTGCATGTCAGGATACTCCCAATTTCAGACATCCCCCGGTTCGCCGAGGGAGTGAATCAATCTGGCCGCCGGTGAAAGTGCCGGCGCCATAACTCGCGCTTCAAACCACCAGTTCAAAGCACTCTCGGCGGGGGCCAAAGAGCCTGCCGATCGTCAAACACAAACCACGAAATTCGAGTTGCGAGACCCGTTAACTAGCGGGCTGCCCCGCTCGCGGTACGGTTCCCACCGGATGGATTCGCCAGCGTCTTTTCCTTGAGCGCGGCACGGCTCGGTCGATCCTTCAAGCCGACAGGCTGGCCGGCCAGTTGCCGGCGCGGAGGGTCAATATAACGATATCCACTATTCGGGTTGGCCTTGTCGAAGGCAAACGCTTCCCGGTGATTAATAAACTGTTTCACATAGTAAATCGGTATGGCGAACCCCAGATTGTCGGCGAAGAAGGCCGCGATCCCCCGACTTGTCACGCCGATGACCTCGCCACGTTGGTTAAACAGCGGCCCGCCCGAATTGCCCGGGTTGATCGCCGTGTCGGTTTGCAAAAAGAGCTGGCCCTCGAGGTTTCGGCTTTTGTTGCTCACGATTCCCTGCGTTACCGAACGCTCGAGCCCGAGCGGATTGCCGACCGCGAAGACCGCGTCCCCGGCATTGACGTCATCATCATTACCCAGGACCACGTGGCTGGGTTTCAAGTCGGCCGGCAGCGGCAACTTGATCAAGGCAAGATCGAAGAACGGATTGAGCGACACAATTTCGACGTCTTCGATCCGGCGGCGGGTGAAGCCCCCCGGTACGTTCAAGTACAAAATCGCGGCGACACGGGTCTCTCCCTGAATCACATGAGCGTTTGTAACCGCGTAGCCGTCTTTGTTGATGATGAACCCCGACCCTTTGCCCGATGGCGTCTCAATTGAGATCACCGCCTCACCGAACTTGCCCACAAGCTCTTTCACCGGCATCGGCTTCATAACGCCCGCGGTGTAGAACCCCGACGAATCAAGCTCGGTCCTCGAGCCGGCGACTTCGTACCCGAGACCGATTCGTTCATCTTCGCGCGGCGCAAGATTTGGTCGCGCGGAATTCGCAGAATGTCGTAACCCAAATCGACGTAAAGGGCGTTCGGCTTGTCGGATAACACCTCGCCTGTCACCCGCTGCCCATCCTTGAGGATCACGACTTCAAATTCGGCTGCTTCGAGCGTGAAGAACGTTCCCAAGCAGAAAACACCAGTAAAAGCCAGTAACCGCAACGATTGCAGAAGCAACGCATACCCCCAATCCGACGCGACGCGGGAGATACCCGCACCGGAATGAGCGCCATTGTAATCATCCTTTCGATCCTTTCAACCCTGCCTGTGCGAGTTTACTCCGGGTCACGGATGACACGCGGGGCCTCGGTCCGGGCTCTGGCAGGTCTCACGAAGGTGAATTGGTCGTTTTCTCGTTACCTTGCTTGGCCATTGATTTATTAATGTTTATTCGTTTAATTGGCACTTTTGACACAAGACGGCCGGACCCGAGCCAGCCCCATCGAAGGCTGGGGCGGCCCGAAGCCAGAGCGCCATTGTGACTTCGTTTCCCTGAGATATCGAGCCAGAGGGGCCAATCCGAGGGCGGCTCGCCTCTTGTCGACGTTCGTTTCATCCTTGATCGGATAGGGCTTGAAAGCCCCATCGGAATCGACGGAACCGATTTGCGTGTCATACCGTTGGGGCTTCTTCTCGCCGACGAGCACGCGATCCGTTAGATAGCCAGCCGGAACTGGGCGTAGGCGCGGCGTGAATCGGCAGCGACGAAACGAGCCAGGCCAGATCGCTGGCCCTTCGACCGGGTGCACGAAACGAAAGAGTACACAAGGGAAGCATGAATCTTATCGAAGCCATCGCGAACGCTTGGCGAGAGCCCGCGACGGCGCCGCTCACGACGGTGGCGGCTGCACCCGGATCACGTTCGTCGCGGAGGACGATTTGCGGACCTTGCCATCGGGCAAGATGGTCGTGGTGTTCGTGGTCGAGTCGAGAAGGCCCCGTTTTCTGGTGACGATCTTCTGATGCTCGACCGAGCCGTTCGGTTTGGTGATCGTCTTGGTTGTGGTGGTCTTGGGGCCGGTCTTGATCTTGACGCTCGTCCAGGTCTCGATACCACCGTTGGCCTCGTGAGTCGTGCCGTTGACCACCGTCTGGTTCCCGTTGATAACTTCCTGATACGTCTGGGTCTCGGTGGTCCCGTTCGGTAAAGGGATCGTCAGGTTGTGCGTATTGTCAGTGCCTGAGAACGGCTGAGTGGCGCCGGAGAAAGTCTGGGTGTCAACGACCGTCTCGATCCCGCGATTGTCTCGTAGGTTAATCGTCTCGTACGAGGTGACCGTGTTGTTGGCGGCATCGGGGACCTTCAGTAACGACTCGGTCTGTGTCGAACCATCGTTGTAGGTGGTCGTCAACTGCTCGGCGACCGGCAATCCGGCGTGAATGGTCTGGCTGACGCTGGAGTTAAAATTTCGTTCACTGGCATTGCTTTGGGCGATCTCGGCCGATGAGAGCCGCACGGGTCGAACGTGATCTGGATGCCGTGTCGCACTCGGCGCCGCCACGCTCATCACGACTCGGTCTTCGAGTGCCAACATTGTCGACGGAACAAACTGGCGCATGCGTCTCATCACAAAGTCTCCCGTGCCAACTTCGTAATAGAATGCGATGCCTCCCGCGCCAGCGCGGACTGTAACTCCACAAAGGCTTTGGGCGAATCGCTTTCGAGGATTGCGGCGGCGTTCGCGACCGCCGTTGGCGGGGGCGCCAAGATCGCGATCGTCGCGGCCGTCGCCCCGCTCGACAATAGCTGGCGGTTCTCGAGCGACTCGCACCCTGGGTTCAGCTTGGTCGGAGTGTAGCGACGATCGCTTTGCCCGATCTCGTCGTGGGGCCGAAAAAGAAATCGCTTTCCTATCAAACCAATCATCGTCGCACCTCCGTGTCGACTCAGCGTGTGCCGGAAAAACAACCCCGCTTTGAGAAGCTTAAGGAGTGCCTCTGGAGACCAGTCCCGGCATCGTGGACATCATTACGTCGGATCCCGATCAGTTTGTTCGGAACACGATGGTTGATTCTATCGAAAAGCACTTCGGTCGTACATGCTCGAAACTTTGTCGCCAAGGTCGTATCTCTCGCATTGGATAAGGTTTGCCATGGTCATCGACGGGGTGCGCGGCCTGTTGGGCCAACGGCAAATGCAAATCTATCGTAGGATGGATTGCCGGTCCGTCTTGCAATCACCCGGCCACGGGCATAAGTTTGTCCACCGGTCGACTTAGCGCCATCGCTTCGAGCAGCACCATTGGCCCAGATCGAGCTGAGACAGCTCACAAAGACCTTTCCCGGCACCATCCACGCGCTCGAGCCGCTCGATCTGACGGTCAAGCCGGGCGAGCTGCTGGTTGTGCTGGGGCCGTCGGGATCGGGAAAGAGCACACTGTTACGCCTGATTGCGGGATTAGATGCGCCCACCAAAGGCAGCGTCTGGATCGACGGGCAGGACGTGACGCGGGTGGCCCCGCATCGGCGTGGCGTGGCCATGGTCTTCCAGCACCCGGCCCTGTACCCGCATTTATCTGTTCTCGACAACCTGGCCTTTGGGCTGAAAGCTCGCGGCGTTCCGCGTAGTCAGGCGCGAGCCAACGTCAACACGGTGGCCGGCATGCTAGGACTGGACCACGTCTTAACGCGGCGCCCCCATGCACTTTCTGGAGGCGAACGGCAGCGTGTCGCGATAGGCAGGGCGCTGCGCGCGAGCCTCGCGTGATTCTGTTCGACGAACCGTTCTCGAGTCTGGACTGGCCGCTTCGCGCCGGATTGCGCGAGCAGGTGATCGACCTTCATCGCCGCTTGGGCACGACGCTGGTCCACGTGACGCACGACCAAGCCGACGCCTTGTTGATGGGCGATCGCGTGGTCGTTCTCAAACGGGGACGGATGCTCCAGTGCGGGACGCCTCGGGCCATTTACGAGCACCCGAGCGATCGTTTCGTCGCGACCTTCGTCGGCACTCCGCCTATGAACATCCTGCCTTGCCAGATCAAGCGCGATGGCGAATCCATCAAGGTGATTCCGCTCGCCACCGAGACCGCGCTCTCCTGGACGCAGGGTGTCGATTCGCTGCCGCCGGGCTGGGAGGGAACGACCAAGCTCTTCGACCTGGGCGTGCGGCCCGAGGCCATCACAGTCACTGGGGCGAACGGTCCCACGGAGCCTCCTTCGTTCCAGCCGAAGGTGATCGCCCAGTTGCGCCGGCTCGAGTTCAACGGGCCCGAACTGCTGGCGACTCTGACCCTGGGACCGCACCTGTTGATCGCCCGCTTGCCGGCCAGGCAGCCGGTCGAGGCCCAAGAATATGTCGAGCTATCTCTGGACCTCAGCCGCGCGGTTTGGTTCGATCAGGCGACGGGACAAGCTGTCACGGGCCGGTGAATTGACCGCAGTGGCATTTCTTTCTATCGGGGCCTATCCTTAATCTCACCGGGCCCGTGCTGTTTGTCGGCGAAAAACACTGGAAGCAAGAAACAACGGAGTAAACCTTCGCGATGATGATTGTTGACGAAATCATGGAACTGTTTGCCCGGCGCGGCGCGGCGGCTTATCACGGCGAAGCTGTGTCGCAGATGGAGCACGCACTGCAAGCCGCCGAACTTGCCACACGAGAGGGCGCCTCCGACCAGCTTGTCGTCGCGGCTCTCTTGCACGACGTCGGCCACTTGCTCGACGGCCAGGATGAAGACCTCGCCAACCGCGGGCTCGACGGTCGGCATGAAGAAGCAGGCTCGGCGTGGTTGGCTACGCACTTCAAACCCGATGTAACCGAGCCTATCCGGCTGCACGTCGCCGCTAAACGTTACCTCTGCGCCGTCGATCCCAGCTATCTCAGCGGCCTTTCCCCGGCCTCTCGCCTGAGCCTCAGACTGCAAGGGGGACCGATGGGGCCCGAGGAACGAGCCGACTTTGAGAAGAATCCTCTTTACCACGATGCGATCCGGCTCCGGCATTGGGACGACACGGCCAAGGTCGCTGGGTTGAACGTGCCCGGGCTGGAAGAGTATCGAGCCAGACTGGAAGCGGCCGTGAGAACGAAGAATCCGCGGTCGCCTGACGCGGCATGACAAATGAGCGAGCGATTTTGTAAGCGTTGGGTGATCGTGAGGATTGTCGGAACAGGCACGACGAGTTAGCTTTCAGTAATTGAGAACAGGTGAAGCTGCAGCCTAGTCTGGAATCTGGAATTTTGAATCTAGGATCGAACCGCATGCGAGACCTGGTGCATCACCTGATCAAATTCTTGGAGCAAAATCGCGAGCTGATCCTGTGTCAGGTGGTGGAGACCCGGGGCTCGACGCCGCAGAAGGCCGGGTCGATGATGATCATCGATCCTGAGGGCGGCCAGGTGGGCACGCTGGGAGGGGGCTGCGTCGAAAACGAGGTGAAGCAGAAGGCCATCCAGCAGATCGGCGGCGCATCCGCCGCCATCCATTCGTTCGTCCTCGACCACGACTACGCCTGGGCGGATGGCTTGATCTGCGGGGGCAAGATGGTCGTGCTCACGCAGCCTCTGCGAGGAGCGGGCCCGCTTGGCTATTTCCGCGAGCTCGACCGGGTGATCGAGGAAGGTCGCGGTTTCACTGAGGCGATCGTCATCGATACCAAGCAGCCCGGAGACGCCGCGCCGGGCATGCGTTTCTTGTTCGACAGCGAGGGTCGGCCGTGGGCGAGCTGGCCGGGCTCGCATCGACCTGAGGGACTCGTCGAGCGGATCATTCCGCCCGCCGACAGGCCCAAACCGTCGGTTCACGGCGGGATCGCGTATTTGCCTCACTGGCCGCGTATTCGACTGGTCATTGTCGGGGCCGGGCATGTCGGGCAAGCCGTTGCCAGCCTGGCTGCCGGCGCCGACTTCGACGTGTGGGTCGTTGACGACCGGCGCCAGTATGTCAATCGGGAGCGGTTTCCGACCGCGCAACGGCTCGTGGTCGGGCCAATCGAGGAGGGCTGGCCACGCTCGAAATCACTCCCACGACATACGCCTTGATCGTGACCCGAGGCCACGGCCACGACCAGGAAGCCCTCTACCAACTTGCGCCGACGGCGGCGGCCTACGTCGGGCTGATCGGCAGCCGCCGCAAGATCCGGCTCATTTTCGACAGCCTGCGCGAAGCGGGGATCTCCGATTCGGACCTCGACCGCGTGGCCGCGCCGGTCGGACTGGAGATCGGTTCTCAGACGGTCGCCGAGATCGCCATCAGCATTGTGGCCGAACTGATTGCCCGCCGCAATCTGGGCTCCCAGGCCGTGACGTCCCATTCTCGCGGTGCAGCCATAGTGAGCGCGACCAAGGCCAGTACCCCCGCCGGGGCCGGCATTGCGAGTCCAACATGATCGCGGCCCTGATCCCAGCCGCCGGTTCGAGCTCACGGCTTGGCCAGCCCAAGTTGCTTGTCGAATTCGCGGGCCAGACCGTAATCGGCCGGCTCGTGCGATCGCTACGAGGTGGAGGAGCAGAGCGAGTGGTCGTCATCGCGCCGCCCTTCGACGCCGCCGAGGGACCGGCCGTCGCCGCCGAGGCGCGACTCGCCGGGGCCGAGGTCGTCGTGCCGCTAACACGGCCCACATCGATGCGCGATTCAATCGCATTGGGGTTGGATCGGCTGGCGCGGGATGACCCGCCCCATAGCCTCGTTCTGACGCCTGGAGACTATCCCGGGATCACATTGGAGATTGTCGCCGAGCTTGTGGGTTATGCCACGAAGGCACCGGATCGCATCGTCGTACCGATCCACAACGGCCGGCGGGGGCACCCGATCGTGCTGCCCTGGTCGATCGCGGCCCAGATCAATTCGCTTCCCCCTGGCGTCGGCGTTAACGTGCTCGTGGCTGAGTATCGCGAGTCGGTCATCGAGCGGGAAGTTTCCCATCCCGAGGTCATCACGGACCTTGACACACCGGATGACCTTCAACACTGGGTGCGGCGACAATATTCGGGAGGAAGATCGGAGGAATTTGGTTTTCAAGTGCGCGTTCGTTTTTTCGCTCTGGCGAAGGATCGGGCCGGGCGCTCCGAACTCGTAATCGAGTTGGTTCACGGGTCGAAGGTCGCCGACCTGCGGGCCGCCCTCGGCCAACGTCTTCCGACGCTGGCGCCCTTGCTTTCCACCGCGATGATCGCTGTGGACGAGGAATATGCCAGTGACGATACCCCCATCTCGCCTGGCTCGCGGCTGGCTGTCATTCCCCCCGTCAGTGGCGGGGCAGGGGACCAACCCATCATGAACGGGCCTGGCCACTTTCGAGGTGGAGGCTTGTTGCCCCGATGATCGAAATCACCGCTCAACCGATCGATCATGCAGCCGTCACCGAACGCGTGCGGTCGCCGCTGGCGGGGGCGGTTTGCACGTTCCTGGGAACGGTCCGTGAAATCACCGGCGACCTGCGCACGGTCGCGCTCGCCTACGAAGCCTACCCAGAGATGGCCAAGAGAAAGCTGGCCGAGTTGGAGCAGGAGGCAAGACAACGCTGGCCAGTCATCGATCTAGCGATTGTACACCGCGTGGGAGACCTCGGCCTCGGCGAAGTCAGCGTTGTCGTCGCCGTGAGCTGCCCGCACCGCCAAGATTCGTTTGAAGCGTGCCGCTGGCTCATCGATACACTCAAGGAAGTCGTCCCCATTTGGAAAAAGGAAAGCTGGGCCGACGGCACAGAGGGTTGGATCCACCCTGGGTCGTCCCCCGTTTAGGCGGCGCGATCGACCCGAGCCGGCTGCGCATGCGCGGCGGTTCTGGTATAATAAGGATCGAGTAAACAAGACGGCCGTTAAACCTTGGCCCTTTTGATGTCATCACCATCCGACAGCCTGATCGACTCGTTTGGCCGCCGGCACGACAACCTGCGGATCAGTGTGACGGACCGCTGCAACATCCGCTGCGTCTACTGCATGCCCGAGCAAGTCGAGTTCCTGCCGCGAGCGGCCCTCCTGACCTTCGAGGAGATCGAGCGATTTGTCCGAATCGCCGTGACGCTGGGAATGAACAAGGTTCGTCTCACCGGCGGCGAACCGCTGGTTCGGCGCGATCTCCCCATCCTGGTTGAGAAACTGGCGGCCATTCCGGGCCTCAACGATATCGGAGTGACTACCAATGGGATCTTGCTCGCGCCAGTGGCCCGAGCGCTACGCGAGGCCGGGCTAAAGCGGATCAACATCAGCCTGGACACGATGGACGCCGCGAAATTTCAGCGGCTGACGCGGCGCCCTGGTTTTGAGCAGGTGATTGAAGGTATTCTGGCGGCCAAGGATGCGGGCTTCCATCCCGTGAAGGTCAACGCCGTCGCCATGCGGGGGGTGACAGAGGACGATGTCGTCCCGCTGGCCGTATTTGCGCGGCGGCATGGCCTGGAACTGCGATTTATCGAATACATGCCGCTCGACGCGGGTCATCTCTGGGAACGTGACAAGGTTTTGTTCGCGGCCGATATCCTCGAGTCGTTGGTTCAGGATGTCGGTCCACTCGTTCCGTGCCCCGATCAGGATCCCGCGCGCGCCGGCGCTCGACTACGAGTACGCCGATGGAGGTGGGCGAGTCGGCTTCATCGCCTCGGTCAGTCGACCCTTTTGCCTGAGCTGTAACCGCATCAGGCTCACATCCGACGGCAAGCTTCGTAATTGCCTGTTCTCGATTGAAGAGACCGACATTCGCGGCCTGCTCCGCGGCGGAGGCTCCGACGCCGAGATCAAAAAGGTGATCCGCGATTCGGTCGCGTCGAAATGGGAAGGGCATGAGATCAATACGGCCCGGTTCATTCAGCCCGAGCGGCTGATGCACTCGATCGGCGGCTGAACGCGCCTAAAGTTTGGAACGAGGGACTGTTGCATCCAGCGGCGACTGCGGCTAAAGTAGGGCCGCTTCAGCCAGAATGGTCACGCCGGGAGAATGGAATCGAGAGGATGAGCCAGAGACACGAGACAAAGATACGATGGTATCGGGATGGCCTGGCATTTTCGTGCACGCGGTGCGGGGCCTGTTGCACGGGCACGCCGGGATACGTGTGGGTGTCATCCGACGAGATCGCTCGCCTCGCGGCGTTCCGGGGCGAGGCCGTCGATCAATTTACGGCAAGGTTCGTGAGGCGCGTTAACGATCGGTATAGTCTGATCGAAAAGCCTGGCGGCGATTGTATTTTCTGGGACAAGGATGCGGGCTGCACGGTCTACCCAGCTCGTCCCGCTCAATGCCAGACCTGGCCCTTCTGGCCGGAAAACGTGGCGACTCGAGAGGATTGGGAGCACATCCGTGAGATCTGCCCCGGCTCAGGCCGAGGCCGTCTCTACACCGTCGAGGAAATCGTTTCATCCATCTCGAAGACCCCAGAATAGGATGAAGGGTGACATGGCTGCCCCCTCTGTGAACATGCCAATCCTTGAACCCCAGGCTGAAGCCGATCTCCGCGCGGTGTACGCAGAGGTCGACGCGGAAGTGGCTCATCTGGGGCCGATTTGCCAGTTGAGCGGGCGTTGCTGCCGCTTCAATGAATACGGCCACACCCTATTCGTCTCGGCTGCCGAGGCTCGGCTTTTGTTGCACAGGGCGCCGCGGCCGCTGCGGCCCCTCGATGGGGGCGAGACCTGCCCCTGGCAGGATGCCCCAGGGCACTGCACCGCACGCGATTGCCGGCCACTGGGTTGCCGCGTTTATTACTGCGACCCAGCTTACGAGCCGTCCGCGTCTGGTCTTTCCGAGCGATACATCGCCCGGCTCAAAGCATTGACCGACAAGCACGGTTTGCCATGGAATTATGCCCCGCTCCATCGCCATCTCGAACAAGAAAATGTCCGAGGCTTGTTTCCTTCTTGACATTAATCTTTGGTACTAATACACTTGAGCCGCTTGCTGCCCGCTCCAGGCCGACCATGTATCCGCGGAGATCGTCATCGTGACCAAAAAAGAAATCGTCAAGAAAATTTCAGAGGATATCAATCTGACCCAGCTCAAGACCAAGGACATCGTCCAACGGACGCTCGACGCGATCATTCAGACGCTGGTCGCCGAGGGCCGAATCGAGCTGCGGAATTTTGGTGTTTTTGAGGTCAAGCAACGCGCGCCTCGCAAGGCGCGGAACCCGCGCACAGGCGACAAGGTCTATGTTCCCTCGAAGAACGTCGTGACGTTCAAACCCGGTAAAGAGATGGAAGAATTGGTTCGAAACCTAGATCCGTCAAAACTTCCCCTATTGGAAGAAGACTCGGATGCCGATTTAGAAAATAACGGACCCGTCGAGCCGGTTTCCGAGCCGAAGGCCCGCACGGCCGCCGACTGATGCGCCGCGGAAAGGCACGGACAGTCGTTGCTCGCCACAATCCCATCGGGGATTGAAGAATACCAACTCTTCGCCTAGCAGGGACTTGGGTCGCCAAAGCAAAGACTCGACGGACAGGATTCCGCGGAACGTGGCGAACGGAATCTGGCTCGTGCGGCGGGGCCTCGCCCCAGGTATCGAGTCGCCATGGATCAGGCCCGTGCAAGGAATGGTCGGGTCATTTGATCCGAGCGGTCACCAAGACGGGAGGAGCCCGACATGCGGAAACTGTTCGCGGCCTTGGCGATCACGGTCGCATCTCTAGCGGTCTTCGAGGGATGCGCCCATCCCCTTGCCGCACTATGCGGCCTACAAGCCCAGGCGAGTCGAGGAGTTGCTCAACGACTCAGAAAATCTCCGTCAGGCGGGGGACGAGTGGGAGCGGTTCTGGCTGCTCGACCAGCCATCGCACATGACGGCCTACCGCACGCACGGCGGCATTGGCCCCTGATCCGGGGATCCAGCTTGGGCTTGCGACTGTCTTGAACCATCTGGCCGGCCAGACGATAGAGGATTTAAGTCAATGGTGGGCATCGGCATTGTCGGTATCGGCTTCATGGGCATGATCCATTTTCTCGCCGCCGGCAAAGCCGCCGGGGCCCGGGTCGTCGCCTTGTGCAGCCGCGACCCTAAGAAGCTGGCCGGAGACTGGACGAGCATCCAGGGCAATTTCGGGCCCCGTGGCAGCCAGATGGATCTCTCCGGCGTGACCGGTTACCGAGAATTCGAGGCCATCCTCGCAGACCCTCAGGTCGACTTGGTCGACCTTTGCGTGCCCAACGATGCCCATGCCCGGATGGCCATTTTAGCGCTCCAGGCCGGCAAGCATGTACTGGTTGAAAAGCCGATCGCGCTTCGGGCGGGTGAAGCCGATGAAATGGTGGCGGCGGCCGCGGCGGCGCGCAAACACCTCATGGTCGGCCACGTTTTGCCATTCTTCCCTGAGTTTGCCTTCGCGCTGGAGGCCGCTCAGTCCGGCCGTTACGGTCGGCTACGCACGGCGCGACCTGATGCGCGTGATCTCGAAGCCGGACTGGTCCAACGAGATCGCCGATCCCCAGCGAAGCGGCGGTCCGGCGATCGATCTGCATATTCACGACACGCATTTCATCGGCCTGATCTGTGGCGTTCCGCGGGCCGTGCACTCGCGTGGAGTCGTCGAGAATGGCGCGGTCGTCCATCTCGCGACGCAATACCTGTACGATGTCCCAGACTTAACAGTCTCATGCGTCTCAGGTGCACTGAGCCAGGCCGGGCGGCCGTTCGCGCATGGTTTCGAGCTCTATTTCGAGCGGGGGACTCTCGCTTTTGAATTCGCCAATCTTGGCGGGCACGGCCACGCGGCCACGCCGCTAACGATCATCTTGCCCGATGGGACGGTGACCCAACCCAATCTCGGCTCAGGCGATCCCGTCGACACGTTCACCGAGGAGCTCAGTGTCGCCGCCAAAGCGATCGCGTCGGGGCACGAGGCCGAGCGACTCTCCGGTAATCTCGCCCGGCAAGCACTGCGAGTTTGCCTGGCGGAAATCGAGAGCGTGAAAACACAAACGACCGTGGAGCTGGCGTCTTTTTAAGGCTGGCGACGAGGTGACCACTTCGTGAATCGGTCTCATGAATCATCGGACGTGTCGGCTCCTCGGTGATTGGGCCCCAACCGGTCATGCCGGTCTGACTCCGTGCCCATGAGACGTCGCCGTACTTGCTCGAATTCCTTGTCATCAAGCTGGCCAGCGGCATGGGCATCCTCAAAAGCTTCCAGCAGATCGATCGGAGAATCCGGCTGCTCCACCTCGTGAATCTCCTCCCACATCCTGAAAGCCTTCACGAGCGCAATCACCATGAGAACCACCAGAATCGCCAGGCCCACATAATATTGCGGACTCCCCGTGAACCTGAGAGCATCGAGCAGCCCCTACCAGGCCAAAACACCCGTCCCGCCACAGCGTGAGCAAAATGCGCATCTTTTTAGCACCTCGTCTTGAAGGAGCCGTGCCGTTCCGTTTGGGCGCCCTTAATCGAACCGCTGAGGGCACAATCCACGATTTTTGACGCGAGGTCTTGCTGAACCGCTTTTCCCGGTTATGATTTAAAGTTTAGTCGATGCGCCTACTTGAGGAGATTGGTTCCAACTTCCTCTCGCGTCGGCCGAACCCGTGATCCGAAACCTCGATTAGACGGGTCGTTGTTCCACCGCACAATCGACGAGGGGTGAATAACATGGTACGGCACCTGCTGCGGACTACTGGCGGAGCGAGCATATTGGTTCTTTGCCTGATATCTCTACCCGGTCAA
Source organism: uncultured Isosphaeraceae bacterium (assembly GCA_963829765.1). GTDB lineage: Bacteria > Planctomycetota > Planctomycetia > Isosphaerales > Isosphaeraceae > CAWFRS01. The sequence goes on from CAWHKI010000245.1 coordinate 41,119, forward strand.
GCGTTGGCTCAAGCCGGTCTTGGCGGCTTGGGCGGCGCGGGTGTCCTCAACGATCCCTTCACTTTCTATTATGCGGTTTACCTACCTAATCAGCAGCTCCAATCCATGCGTCCTACACCGATGGACAGTATCAATAACGCAATGGTAACCCGCCAGTACTACACCCAAAGTGATCGGCAAGGCCTGTACAACCCGATTTCTGCCTACGCCGACCAAAACTACGATCCGCTACATCCGTATTCTCGTCAACAGGGGGGGAGCGCTCGGCAAGGCCGTATAAGTTCGCTCGTGATCCATCGAACGCGGGCGGAACCGGTCCGTCGCTCTACTACGGTCGAGCCGCTCAATACTTTCCTGGCCTCCGAGCTGGAAGAGGCAGAAATGCCAATGTGTACACCAGGGGCGGTGCGTCACGCCCAATGGGCAATTACACGGGGCGCGGCGCTGGCGTGGGCACGGGCGGTGGCATGGGTGGCATGGGTGGCATGGGCGGCATGGGCGGCGGGATGGGTGGGATGGGTGGCATGGGCGGCGGCATGGGCGGTATGGGCATGATGTAGAGTCTCTGTGAGAAAGGCTGGAATTTGCGACTTCTGCACAGCAGCGGGGACTGCACGTGACAAGCCAGCCCGACCAGTTAAGGCTGACACCTGATGAACGGGCCGACTTGGTTGCCTATGTCGACGGAGAACTGCCGGAGGGACACGCTCGTCTGATCGCCACCAAGCTCACGAAAAGTGCGACGGCTCGTCGTGAAATAGAACTGCTTCAAAAGACTTGGGAACTGCTCGACTACTTGCCGCTTCCGGCGGCCACAGAGCGTTTCTCGGAAAACACTCTGTCGCACGTCCGGCGACTTGAGGTCCAGGGGCTAACATGGGAACCGATTCTCGCCGCTTGGTCCGCACGCGTGGGGCGTGTCGCCGTCTACTGCCTCGTGGCGGCGATTTTTTTTGGGCTGGGGTACTCGCTAACCCGCTGGGTGTGGCCGGATAACACAGAGCGCCTCGCTCATGACCTGACGCTAGCCGACCGGCTCGACGAATACTTAGAGGTTGACTCCTTCGAGTTTTTGAGTCAGCTCGCCGAGTCGGGCGAATTCGGCCAGGCTGGTTCGCTGCTGGTTGCCGCGAAGGTTGACCCGAACGACAAATGGGCTCAACTCCGCGGGTTGCCTCGCGGAGCACGACAGCGGCTGGTTGAAAACCTCCGGAAATTCGACCTCGTTTATGCAGCCGACCAGCAAAAGGCTCTGCGAGACCTTGATCGTCAGGTGAACGATCTCGACCCAGGGCGGCGGGCTCACTATCTCGCCGCACTGCACCGCTACCACGATTGGCTGGACGCTCTGCCCGAGACGAAGCAGGACGGATTGAAGCAAAAAGCCCTGGGCGAACGGATGGAACTGATCAAGAAGCTGTTAAAGGACCACCCCGTTTCGGGTGCGTCGACCGCGCGGTTGCTGCAATTTGTCGACGTCGGAGACTATTCGCCGTTTGAGCTGGCGGCCATTTTTCAAATATGGAAATCCATGTCGCCAGATGAGCGGCAAAAGGTCGAAAAAATGCAGCCGATCCCACGCAAGAGTTTCTTGGCGAGAGAGGAGGCGAAGCTGGTCGAGGCCTCTCTCAAACGTCAGGGATTCGACGAAGCAAAGTGGGTCGCTGACTTCGAGACCTTCGGCGGAAACCATAAGAATGCGTTCCCGCTCCAAGACCCAAAGAGCAAACAAGACGCACGCACCGGCGAGATTCTGCGTAGGTTAGCCATCAACTTTCATTTACTCAAGAGCCGGCCCAAAAGCGTCGATCCAAGCCGGTTGGATCATTTCCTGGCTTCCTTCCCTCCATGGCTGCAGTCCAGTTTCGATCATTATTCTCCGGATGAGGCCATTCGACGTCTCACAGTCGTTTATCGCCTCGTTTTTCCACCGGGCCAAGAGTTTTAGGCGGGGCCAGGGCCTGCAAGTTCGCCCAGGGGCACCAATCCGGCGCCAGGCGCCTCTGCACGCAGGGCGAGCCCTGCCCGCGAAATCTTCGACGACAAACGGCGCCTCTTCCATCTAAGAAATCCGAGGCGCCTGGCGTGGCAGAGAATCTCGCGGAAAACGAAGACGCCGGGTGGATGCGTCGTGCCTTGGGCGAGGCCATACGGGGCCAGGGGTTTGTCGAACCCAATCCCATGGTTGGAGCCGTTGTGGTCAACGACGGTCAACTCGTTGGAGTAGGCTATCACGAGCGGTTCGGTGGACCACACGCGGAAATTAACGCTCTCAAAATCGCGGGTGAGATGGCGCGGGGCAACGCTTTACGTAACGCTTGAGCCCTGTTGCCACTTCGGTAAGACGCCCCCATGCACCGATGCCATTTTGGCCGCTGGCATATCCCGCGTGGTCGCAGCGACACCCGACCCATTTTCCGAGGTCGACGGCCGTGGACTGTCCCTACTCCAGGCGAGAGGTCTGCAAGTTCAGACTGGCTGCGAAGCCGACGCGGCCCGCTTTCTCAATGCCCCCTACTTGAAGCGAACCCTCTCCGGCATCCCATTTGTGATCGCCAAGTGGGCCATGACTCTGGACGGCAAGACGGCGACGGCCTCAGGCGATAGTCGCTGGATCTCAGCCGCGCCATCTCGCCGTCTCGTCCATGAACTGAGGGGAAAGATGGATGCAATCGTGGTGGGTGTCTCGACCGTCGAAGCCGACGATCCTCAACTCACCGCTCGACCGCCTGGTGCGCGTGTCCCTGGCGCGTCGTACTCGACAGTACGGCGCGTTTGCCGATCTCGACACATTTGGTGCGGACGGCGAGCGAGTTCCCCGTGATCGTCGCGACCTCGGAACGGGCTGCCGCCGAGCCTCGCCTTTTGCTCTCACATATGGGATGCGACGTCATTACGTTCCCCGGAAGCGGTCGCGTGCCGATCAGGCCGTTACTCCAGGAGCTAGGGCGGCGCGGTATGACGAACATCTTGGTGGAGGGCGGCGGCCGGGTTCTCGGCTCGTTCTGGGACGAGGGGGAAGTCGATGCGGTGGATGTGTTCATCGCATCAATTATCGAAGGGGGCGACCATGCGCAAACGGCCGCGCACGGGCGCGGGATCAGCCTGATGCACGCCGCCGCCCGGTTGCAGGGAGTCGAGATCTCAACGGTGGGAGGCGACATACGCGTTCGTGGATGGCTGCCGCAACCTTGGCGCAAACCGCGTGTTTGATCCAAGACCAGTGACCTTGACCATGTCGCAGGTCAGGCGGTACACTCGTCCATTGATGGCAGGAGTGACTGCACTTGACGTCGTGCGGACCCCTTCTTTGGGCTGGTCATTTCTTCTCCACCTTGGAGACCGCCGGTGATCGAACTGGAGCGCGAGCCCACGGGTTTGAAGACGGCGCCCAAAGCCGTTGTCGGGCGAATGAGTCTTTATCTGAGGCAGCTTGAGACCTTTCAACGACAAGGCCTCACCACCGTCTCGAGCAGCCAACTCGGCCAGCCTCTAGCCATCAAGAATGCACAGGTGCGCAAGGACCTCGCATTTTTCGGACAGTTCGGCCATGCGGGTGTTGGATACCAGATCCCGGAACTCATCAACGCCTTGAGACATATCCTGGGCATTGACCACGACTGGCCACTGGCGCTCGTTGGACTGGGCAATTTGGGTCGAGCCTTGCTGCGATACCGGGGGTTCCGAACCAGGGGCTTTCGCGTCACCGCTTTGTTTGACAACGATCCCCACAAAATCGGCCAGAAACATGACGGCATCGTTGTCGAGCCGATTGATTCGGCGCGAACGGTCCTCACTTCCAGGAAGATTGACCTGGCAATCCTCTGCGTGCCCGCTGAAGCTGCCCAGCGGGTGGCGGAAGCGCTGGTTGCCGGTGGAATTCGTGGCATTCTTAACTTCGCCCCGTGCCGCTGGCCGTGCCACCGGACGTAAACCTTGTGCCCGTCGATCTGAGCGTGCAACTCGAAAACCTGACCTACAAAGTCCGGAAAACCCAGAGCGAGGCGTGACTAGAGGCCCCGCTCGATCAATGCCTCGCGCCACACAGAAATCGCCGCTGGTCAGGCTCATCCGGAAATCCGAGCAACACGCGTCCGACGTGGACCATCACGGCCAATTTCTCACATTGGTCGCTCGGCATCTCGGCTGCCGGACACCACCGGCTTCTCGGTCCATCCACGACAATGAAACCCGCCTCATTGTGCCTGGTGGCATGTGCAACGGCGATCAGGCGTTGCGGGTATCTGAGCTCGGGGGCGATCTCCACGACGCGAACGATTCGCGGCCGGTGCATGTCGTCGAGCGTGATCTGCCGCAGCATTCCGTCGTACTCGGTCGAGCCATCTTCGACTTCCGCCTCGGTGATATAGCCTTTTGCCTCCAGCTCCCAAAAACAGTGGATCGCATAGGCGTCTTCAGGGGGACGTTGTTCCAACTCGTCGCCGATCAGACGAAACGTAATACTCCCAACGAGCCCCACGCCTAGCTCGTCGCCCATCAACCCCGTCTCGTCCTGGAGGCGATACTTGATGAGCCAAAGTGTCTTGTGCTTGTACTCCGGAGGCCACGCCAGCTCTCTTTGCTCAACAATTTCGAGATCGTCAGGCGGGCGTCCGAGCTCGTTGGGATGGGCGAGCCATCGCGAAAACTCGGCCTTGGCGCGGAATTCGGGATCGAGCGACTCGGCCGGGATGGCATCCTCGCGTTCCAGCTCCCTGAGATAATCTCGCGCTTTCGACGACCAATCGACGTCAAGGCAAAAGCGGGCCAGATCTTCGATACCGGCGTTCCGTCCCAGCCTGGCACGGGCGTACGCCGCCTCCAAGCGAACCTCGCCGCTGGTGTGGGCCAGAGCAAACGTCAGCATGCGGTCTCGCTCTGGATTGCTGATGTGCGGCAGTGCCGCCGCGGCGCTGACGGCGTAAAAAAAACGCCCTCGATCATGATCCGCCAGCCATCGTTCGATCTGCTGTTTGCCGGCGTCGTTATCGAACGGATGCTCAAGATCGGCACCACCGTTACAGGCCGTGTTGGCGGAATCGATGAGAGAGAGGGCCAGAAAATCGACCGGCAGCGGGCTGCTGAGAGCTTCCGAAAAGCCTCTCGCTTTCGGGATGTCCTCCGCCGTACGGACTCAAGATGAGATGCCACCAGTACGAGTCGGGCTGAAACGGCCGTCGGGCCGCCCGAATGACAGCGTCGGTTCCTTCGTATGTTCCATAAATTACCAAGATTTTGAGCGCGAAGAGGACATCCTCGGGATCGATGCTCGAGTCATCCGCACAACCGGAATCAACGATTTCGATCAGGAGCGGCAACCCCAGTTCGGTCATAACGCCGAAGGCTGGGCAGTCGCGTCCCTCGACATCCTGAAACAAACCGATCAGCGCATGCCGCGACGACTCGCCTCCCCAGTTTGTACCGTCGCGAACGTGGTGAGTGAGCAGGTGGCAGATGCATTCGGCGTCGAACCTCGACTTGATCGTATAGTCGCCTAGTTGTGCCAGTTCATCACAGAGTATCGCGCCCGGTCGCATCCCTCGATCCAGCGCCAACTGCAAGGGCGATCCTCTGGAGAATGAACCTTTCAGAGCCATCGGTCACAGTCCTTCCGAGACTTCGCTACCTTCGCTATGTTCGATATGACCGTTTGAAAACGAAGTTTAGTGACTCAAAATTATCATGAACTGAGTCCATCGTGAGTCGCTCTTGGCGTCCTATCGTCATGCCCCATGCCAAATCTTGCATCGGATCGATGACGCTCGTCGGAAATTTGTTTGTGATCACCGCTTGACACCTCGGCCTCCTCGATTATAAACTTTACTTCGATTGAGACTGAATCTCAGTTGCAACGGAAAGCATTATTTCGTGCGGCATTGGTCCCGCTGGTTCGGACTTTTCACACAAAGGGTTCACTTCGTGCCGACTTTCGCACCAAGCCACTCGATCGCAGCTAATCCTGGTGGTCTATTCATGTTAACCCTAAATAAATTGCGGACTTCAGTCGACAGTCGTTCACGCGGCATGTGCACGACGAGCGAGAATAGCACCGCGACGGCTGGCGACGTGACCATAGGGCGGCCGAGATCTTTCACCGTGTCGGCGGTTGGGGGGCGACTCTCTGGTGGGTCGCCATCCGACGTTACTGGATGCGTGTTTGCTTGGTGGCGGCGTGGCTTCACTCTGATTGAGCTCTTGGTCGTCATCGCGATCATCGCCGTGTTGATCGCGCTGCTGTTGCCCGCCGTCCAAGCCGCCCGGGAGGCGGCGAGACGGATTCAATGCGTGAATAATCTCAAGCAGCTCGGCCTTGGGATGCAGAATTACGAAAGTTCGAACGGCGTCCTACCCCCGGAGATGGTTCTGACGTTCAACAGCGCGGGTGCAGTCGCGTGGAAGTCAAGTTGGGGGGCCTCGTCTCGAATCACTCCGTATTTGGAGCTCGGTACCGTTTACAACACGATCAACTATGTCAACAAGACGACGGATCCGTCGAATGCCACGGCCGTCAGCACACAATTGAAGGTTTTCATTTGCCCTAGCGAGATCAACCAGCAAGCGTTCGTGAACACAAACAGCGCCGGCATGACGAGCACATTCGGTGTTTCCAACTACGGCTGGTGCGAGGGGACCTGGTATACGTTTGGCGGGTTCTCGGCCGGCGCACCGACCCCGGATGCATTCGGCTCCAATCTCAGCCGCACGTTCGCTTCATTTACCGATGGTCTGAGCAACACGCTGATGGGTGCAGAGGTCAAAACTTACACGCGTGCTTATCACAACTGCGGGGCAGTGCCGCCGCCGGGACCAATCGGCACTTCCGCGTACCCGGACACGGCCACCGTGCTAGCAAGCATCGCGGCGGCCCCGACGTCGGGGTGCTCCCTGGTGTCGCCACCATTGGGCATGGCGGGTGGTGGTCACACCCATTGGTGCAACGGCAATTCGTTTTACGACGGCTTCACGACCGCCTTGCCCCCCAACACCCAGTCGCCTGCTGGGTCACCGGCGGTTGACAGCGATATGATCTCTGAAGACGAGGATGACGGCGGTCCGACCTACGGCGCCGTCACTTCTCGCAGTTACCATCCAGGCGGCGTCAATGCCCTTTTCGCCGACGGCAGCGTTCACTTCGTCAAAAACGCGATCAACGTCCAGACCTGGCGCGCACTTGGAACAGTCGCCTGCGGCGAAGTCGTTTCGGCGGACTCGTACTGACGTCAACGCTGACTGATCTGCACGAAGATTGCACGCCGCCAGAGCGTGCAATCTTCGCAGCGTTGACATCTCGATTAACAGTGAATGGAAAACCCTCTGCGGTAGTCGCGCCGGAGGTACTGGTCAGCCGACGGGAGGTTCTTGGCCTTCATGCCCACGGGGTCCCACTCAATGGCAGTGCCGGCCTTCAGGGCGACGACGCCCAAGAGCACGGTCTCGGTGAGCCGGGCGGCGTAGTCGAAATTCGACATCGCCTTGGTCGGGTCATTGGCCTTGATGGCGTCGACAAATTCCTCGAAATGCCCCGGCGAGCGCGGCAGGGTCCGCTTGACCTTAACGACGTCCTTGAATTTCTCCTTGGGAAGCAGCGTGTGCTCGGCGCCATAGTCGTTCACGGAATAAAACGAGCCCTTCGTGCCGACTAAGAGCAGCCCGCTACCCGAAGGCTTCTGGCCGTGGAGGTGATCCATATAGGTCCGCTTTTCCACGGGTAACCTGTTGCCGCCGTCAAACCAGGTCAGGCTGACCGGAGCACGTCCGTTCCTTGGACCAAATTGGGTGCGGATGATCGACCAGAGCGGGTAGCTCTCTCGGTCAACAATGCCTGAGGTGTCGACGACTTCGACCCACTCGGGGTCGAACAGGCCGAGCGCCATCGCGGCGATGTTGATGGTGTGGCAGGCCATGTCGCCCAAGGCGCCGGTGCCGAAGTCGAGCCAGCCTCGCCAGTTAAAGGGTTGGTAACGAGGATGGAACGGCCGGTCGGGGGCCGCGCCAGGAACTCGGTCCAGCGGAACTTGTTGGGAATGCCTGGCGTCTCTTTCGGCCGGCAGATGCCCTGCGGCCAAACCGGGCGATTGGTCCAGACGTAGATGTCCCCGATAGAGCCTAGAATCCCCGATCGGATCAGCTCCACCCCCGAGCGGAAGCCATCGTCGGCGGTCCCTTGATTGCCCATCTGCGTGCAGAGCTTCTTCTCGGCGGCGAGCGTTCGCATCAGACGTGCTTCTTCGATCGACCAGGTGAGGGGCTTCTGGCAGAAGCAATGCTTGCCCATGCGCATCGCCATCACGCCGGCCGGGGCGTGGGTGTGGTCGGGCGTGCTGACGGTCACCGCGTCGATCTTCTCGCCCATATCCTCGAGCATCTTGCGGTAGTCGAAGTACTTCTTCGCCTTGGGATACTTCGCGCCCATCTTGTCGAGGCGTTCGCTGTCGATGTCGCAAAGGGCGACAATCTCACCGTGCTTGCCGGCGTCGTTGGTGTCGCTGTCTCCCTTGCCGCCAACGCCGATACAGGCGAAGCGGACCTTTTCATTGGGAGACAGACGTGGCGCGGGCGGCGGGCGCGTAGGGCCGACGCCGAGGCCTTGCCCACAAGGGAAGTGCCGGCGCCGGCGGCCGCAGTCTGCTTAAGAAACTCACGACGGTCCATGGTGAAGGACTCCGATGATTAAAAGGGATGATCACTGAGCGTTGCCGTCGCTCGGCGGGTTGCAAAGGTCGGACTGAGACTTCGAGGGTGCGACCTGGGGACTCGGCACAATCCCCGCCATCTATCCAGCATGCCCTACCGCGACGCACTACGCAACCTCTTGACGACGTTTAACCCCGACAAAGTGACGCTAAATCCGCTTCGACCGAATTCACCAAACCCCATGGAGACATCGCACCATTGATTGTCGCGTGATCTTCACGAGATGCGATCGATTCAATTCACCGAGTTCGATGGAAACATCACACCGGGGTTAAATCAACCATTGGGCCTGCCGACCGATTGAAGCAGAGCCGCCATTCCCTCGAAGAGCGCGCCCAAAGTGGATGCAGCCTCGGGCGGGGCCTCGATCACGACGTTGCCGCTCACTTCGCGACGAACCCTCAGTTGCGAGAAAAACTCGCGCACTTCGCCTGAAGAGGGCATCGCGGCCACTTTCCTGAGTGCGCCGGCGTCAGGTTCGCCGAGCGATGGCGAAGGTTTGGAGTCGACGGGCGCGGCCGCCGTAGCGGCATCTTCGCTGGCCGGGGGCGATACTGCCTGATCTCGCGACTCGTCGCCGGCTTCGATCATCTCCTCGAACGGATCGGCGATCTCATCGTCCAAGCGAGTGTCGGCGATATCGGCATCCTCGTCGATCACATTGCCCGTTGCGGCGACAGCCTCGATCGCGGCCGGCTCATAGAGCTTTTGGACCTTGGCCATGAAGTTGGAAGCCTGCCCGAAGTCGACCGTGTCGCTATCGCCATCGAAGAGGCCCTTGAAGAACGCCTGCTTCGAGCCGACCAAGGCGGCGATCCGCGATTCAATCCCGTACTCGCAGACGAGGTTGTAGACGTCGATCGGCAGTTTCTGGCCGATCCGGTAAATGCGGCCGATCCGCTGTTCGAGCACAGCCGGGTTCCACGGCAGCTCGAGATTGATCACGCAGTTGGCCGCGCGTTGCAAGTTGAGGCCGACTCCGCCGGCATCACTCGTAAACAGAATCCGAAAGGCGGGATCGTCGTGGAACTCGACAATATTTTGAGTCCGCCGCCGCTGTCCTTCAAGGCCGGTGAAGAAGCCCGCGCGGAGGGCTTGCTCACCGAGCAGGTCGCTCACCGCCCAGTGGGCCAACGTCAGCATTCGCCGCCACTGACTGAAGATGACGATCTTTCGCCCCTGCTCGAGCACGATTTGCCTCACAAGCTGGCGGAGTTCGAACAGCTTGGGGGCCGACAGACTCTTGAGCAGGTTTTCCTCCGGAGGCCGGTCGCGGATCGTCGGCCACAAATCTTCAAACTGAAGCTGTGCCAGGCCGTTGGAAATGATCCGCTGAGTCGTCAACAACGACATGAGCCTCAGGAACTCAGCCTGGGTGAGAGGCCGTTTCAAGGAGATTTGCACGAGCCTCAAGATCGGCTGTAGGAAAGCGTCGTGCTCTTCAACCTGGGCCGCGGTCATCTCGACCGGCACCCGGGTATCGGTCCGGGAAGGAAGCTGATCAAGCACGTCTTGCCGAATCCGACGAACCATGCAATGCCGCAGCCGGTCGCGGATCGTGTCCAGATTGCGGGCGCCGACGACCTCACGGCGGCCATCGGCCCGCGTCGTGTGTAGCGACGACAGTCGCCATTTGGGCTCGAGCGCCATGTCGTCGACCCATTCGACAATCGACGCCAGCTCATCGATCCGGTTTTCCATGGGAGTGCCGGTTAACACCAAGCGATACGTGGGCGCCAATCCCTTCACCGAAAGTGCGGTCTTGGTGGCCCAGTTCTTGATCCGCTGCGCCTCGTCGAGCACGACCAGCTCAGGCTCCCAGCGGCGGACGATCTCAAGGTCTCGCAGCAATTGTTCGTAATTGATGATCAAGAACCCGTCTTTGCGTTTGGCGTAGGCGGCCTGACGTTCGTCCGGAGAGCCGTCGACGACCTGGACCGGCAGGTCGGAAAACAACTGCCACTCACGGGCCCACTGCGGCTTCAAGCTGGCCGGCGCGATGATCAAGCCGCGGCGGATGCGGCCGGTCCGCTTGAGGATGTCGCAGCAGGTGATGGCCTGCGCGGTCTTTCCCAGCCCCATATCGTCGGCCAGCAGCAGGCGGCCGGCCGTCAAGAATCGCTCGACCCCTTCGCGCTGATAGGGGTAGAGCGGCGCTTCATGTCTCGAAATGCCCCCCGCATTTCAGCACCGCTCAGTGTGCCTTCGACCAGAGGTCGGAGGCGTTTGCGTTCCGTCTCGAGCAAGGCCTTGAGCGCGGGGTCATGCAAAGACCCATTCGCGCTGGTGGCCGGCATCGCCTTGAGCAAGTCTTCGACCAGCTCGAGCCGTCGGGCCGGCATGTCCGGAAAGCTGCTCTTTAACGTCGCGACGCCGTCTTGACTCGAGCGAAACCACTTGAGGGCCTGGCCAACCCGGAGCGATCGACCCTTGCGGGATTTGACGTCCTCTTTCCAGACGACGCGATCCAGCCAGTCACCGAGACCCAACAGCGGCCGGATCGGGTCCCAACACAGGCCGGTTGCCAGGCCGGGGTCGCTCCACTCCTGTTCCTTCTTCGCCTGTTGCAACACGCGAGGGCGGGCGTGAATATGTTGGAGCACCACCAGGATGTGCTTGCACAAGCCCAGCGAGTTCTTGATAAAATCCGGGCAGTCACACCGGCCCTCAATCGGGCCGACTCCGTGCAAGATCGTGCGATAAGGTCGCGAGCCCGCGCCGGGCGCCGGGTCACATACACCCCGAGGTGCCGGCCATCCGCCGGCCGCGCCTCAACGCGCAGGCTATCCTTTTTGGCCGCCTCCAGCCGGCGCAGCACCGCGTCAAGCGCCTCGACCCGTGTCGGCCACTCATGAGCCGGAACGCAATGGAGGACATGGCGGACGATCACATCCGCGGGAACATTGCCGGTGCGCCGGCCCGCCCGCGTCACCAATTCGCGATAGGCTTCGCTTTCTTCGGTCGGCACTTCGATATCCACGACGGCGCTTGACATGATTCTCTTCTCCTCCGTGGTTCGCCACTGTCGGTTTCAGAATCGCGATATTATTCCAACTCGATCCGCAAATTGCCAGCGCCCCGCATCTAACTAGACACGGAAAAAATGGCGGAGAATGGCGCTTTTTCGAAGGCCAAAAGCGCCATTTTTCGGTCACCGGAGCCAAGGCCCCTAAACACAAGCCGTTGATTCAGCCTCTCTTATGTCAGCCGGCTTTCTTGGCGCCAGAGGGCGAGAAAAATGGCGGGCGCCATTTTCGGGCGAGGAGCTTGTCGACGCGACCCAGAGGCCGTGTATGCCAGCGCTACGCATCTGACGAACCGCGGCCGACATGGAGATTTCGCACGCTAAGAGATTTTGAACGGAAGATAATTGAGGATTCCAGAGAAGGAAGACATCGCGGACTTCTTCTCTGTTTTCGTCCCCGCGTGCTCTGCGTTTTCTGCAGTCAATCAGTCGGATTCGCCGTCGCCCCATCCGACCCGGTTCCCACAACTCCACTGTTCTTCTTCTCTGTTTTCGTCTCCGCGTGCTCCGCGTTCTCTGCGGTGAAATCTCTCGGGTTTCGTTGCCTTCCGCTAAACGTTTGAACCGAGGTTGCCGCCAATCCCGACAAAAACAAGCGCGCACACGATGCCTCGGCGCCGGCACAAATGCCGCGAGACACAAGTGCTTATGCAGGTTTCAATTCCGCGTGTCGGCCCTACAATCGGAACTTTCGCTGAGCCGTAAGTCTATGCCACCATTAACGTTCCGCGTGTCGGCAGGATAATCGGCACGGGATCGTCCCAAATCGCCCATTTTGAGCGTCGCTGAGCTGGACAGTTCAAGCCAGGTGTACGTCCGCTGACCCAGAGTCATAAACCGCTTGTAGGAATCAGCTTAAGTGCGCCGAACATCTCGGCGCTGACGCGTGCAGCTCAAAGTGTCAAGTTGGAAAACGAACGATTTGGGACGATCCCATCGGCACGACCGGAAAAAATGCCGTAACGCACGTCCTGTTAATATGTTATGGCGTGTCAGCAGTATAATCGGAATATTCAGAAAAAATGACGTAAGTCTTGATTTATAAATATGTTGCAGCGTGTCAGCCCGATCATCGCTACAATCCGTCCGATTGGAAATAGGGCTCCCTTTTTAGTCGCATTCAACAGCGAGTCCCAACTATCGTCCGTGATCGAGATAGATCCCTCGCTTCGCGTTTAGGAGGACGCATCGAGTCTCTTACGAACGTCGGCCAGCGTCGAGACGCGACCTTCATCCGCTTCCCGAGCGAATGGACTTTGGCGCGGTCGAACTCCTCTTGTTCGTCGCTATGCTCCCTCCCATTGTTTTTTAGCCGACTTTGTCGAAAGATGAGGGTGGCCAATCATTGGCGGAAAGAGCAGCGTTCGGTGCCTAACGGACATCCGGTATGGCCAGGCAGAACGCCCGGGGCAAATGAACACGGAGCTCTGGACTTGTCGTATGAGATCGTATATGCGCCAATGGCAATCGAGCATCTCCGCGGCTTGGACGCCCGGGAGCGAGCTCTGGTGATGGACTCGATTCATGGTCAATTGCGTCATCAGCCCGAGCTGGCTACCCGAAATCGGAAGCGATTGCGTCCAAACCCCCTTGCGTCGTGGGAGTTGCGGATTGGTGAGCTTTGCGTCTTTTACGCCGTGGAATCGTCGGCCCTCGTTGGTTCCGCAGCGGGTGAGACAACGACCGAGGGTCAGGTCTTCGTTCTCGCCGTGGGCGTGAAACGAGCGAATCGCCTTTGGCTAGCAAACGAGGAGTACGAATTATGAAGAACATCGAAATGATACAGGCCAGCGAGTCTCTTGCGCAGGCGGTGCGCAATCTTGCAGGCAGCCCGGTCGTCGTAACTGAAGACGGAGTACCCATCGCAGCCCTCTTGCCGATCGACGACGCGGACCTTGAGTCAGTCGCTCTCGGTACCAATTCCAAGTTCCTGGCAGTCATCGAGCAGGCACTGGCTCAATGTAGGCAAGGCTTGGGACTCTCGGCCGAGGCTGCCCGGCGTGAACTCGGCCTGCTCACGCACTGACAGTCACGGATCTTCTACGCACTGAAGGATGGCCCAGGTGACAGGCCTCTGGGAGCATTCGTGCTGGTCATCCGCGACCAAAAGACGTTTTCCGCAGCTTCGCTTGTATTTAACGGATAAACTGTTCGTGCGGAGCTGGCGGGTAATGCGTCCACCTTCGTCGGTGAGGGACCGGGGCGATTTCGGCCGGCGGAACGACGAGGTCATTCGCGTACGCGGCATCACGCGCCGCAGGCCATCTGGGCAAAGGATTGGTCCGCCAACCGTCTGGCGCGTTCGTGTTCATTTCCGCCGACCGCGCCCTCAACGCCACCGCCACCGCCGAAGGGCTGACGGTTGAAGACCCGAACAGCCCTTGACGGGCGGCACCCCTTGAAGCCAGGGGCGACCTTCTCGAGGCCGAGGGCCCAGGCTGGCCGGCATACCCTCGAAGGGCGTGGGAATGGGGACGTGAGGGGTTTGAGGATTGCGCCGAACAGGCAATCCGCCTTAAGCCGGCCGCTGACCACGATCAACCCGGCTCAAAGGCCGTTGATCATTCCGGTGACCCGACGGCTCGCCGAACATCAGCGACAAAAGCTGAGCGCAAAATCTCACCCTTTGCTAGATTATATACACCGCGCAGATTTTGTCAAATTTTGGACGCCGTTTGACGGGTGAGTTCCGAATGGAAGCCTTGATTTAGATGAGGTTTAAGATATTTGCCCAAAATTTTTGTCCGGATTGCTTGGACACACTGGAAAATTGAATGCGGCGGGCGGCGGCCAAGGCCCTATAGGCAATCCGCCCCGCCGTAGATCTCGTCCTCTCCACCGGAACGCGGCGGGTCGTCGCGGGGCGCCAAAGGCAGGCTTTTCGGACACTCCTCGCCGAACACCGTCTGGGGCACGCCACCGAAGCCATATTAACCCGATGCGCCAGCGAGGGTTGCTGCAAGTCACTCGCGGCGGCGCAATGCGTCCCCTCGCTGGCGCGTCGGGTTGGTATTGCGGATGGCGCAGCTACCGGGATCGGTCCGCGTGTCCTCGCTTTCCGTCCGGTGGCGTTCGGCAAGGAATCGCTTTTCGCGCCAATTTTGCGGCCATGGGGCGAGTGCACATTGCTTTCGGGGCGCTCTCCGGGCCGTCCCATCTTTTTTCAGGCTTACTCGCCGCTTAAGCGGAAACGTCGGGGCTCCCGCACGCGGGCGTCCGTCGGAGGCGCCGGATATCGTGAGAAGCACAGATCCTCTGGTCGTGGGGCTTCGCGGTGTCATACTTTGGGGCTTCCAACGGCGGGCCTTCCCCGTGGCACTGGCAGCTCGGTTCCCATGTTGAACCTTCCGAGCCGTACTGGACGTTCACTCGCGTTTCGGCCTGCCCGATCGCCAGGCCGCCAGGCGGCCCGTTGTCTCGAAGGCCTCGGCGACTTCGTTACCTCCATCACCGCTCCGATAGCTTCCAGCCGGAGCGAACCTGTGGCCGGGGGAATGGATTCCCTGGAGTCGCAAAAACTTCCACGGCGCACGGCGACACCGATTCAATATGAAGCGACACCAATTTCCGCCCGCGGCCAACGTACCAAAGTGCTCATTGCACTTGATCAGGTTGTCGGCAATCATCAGGATCGCGCGCCGTAGCTCGCGGTTGGCGCGGCGCACCAAGGGCCCATCGGGGCGATCGACCTCGTCGCTCTGATATCGCGACGGATACAAACCAGCTCTGCCGGCAATGGATTGGGCCTTGGCGTAATGCCTGATCGGTCCCATCTCGCCCGCGAATTCAGCCGCGGAGACGATGTTGATTCCTGGAATACTCAGCAAGAGGATGTAGGGCGTCTGACTCAGGGTTTCCGCCAATTCCTTCTCGATTGCTTGGATCGATTGCAGCTTGGCCAGCCGGTCGGCGTCGAGCTCGATGAAGAACTGGCGATAGAGTAAAGCAGGCTCTTGGGCCGAAGGCGCGGATCGTGCCCAGGCGACGATCTTTTGCAAAGTAGGTTTATACGTTGCGAGTTTTTCCTTTCGCAGTTGTCGGGTCAGGCCCTCGATGCCCGCTCGAAGGATTTCGGCGGCGGAGCCTAGGTTCTTGGCAACCCAAAGCATGGTTTCGGACTCGAAGATATCGGCAAAACATCTTGCGTATCCCGGCATATAAGAATACAGATGCTCGAGCATTTGCTGCCGGAGCACGACATTCTTCTGGACCAGGCCGCGACGATGCCGCGCCAGAAGTTGGAGGCGGGTGAAGATGGGGTCGGGTTCGTGCTCCAACAGGCCGAACCCATTGACCGCGCCGCGATGAATTGCCAGGAGGTCGGTGTCGTCGGTCTTGTTGCCCGGATCAGCGGGCTGGCGGAATTGCTTGGTGGTATAGGGGTGAAGGATGCGAACCTCGAACCCGGCTCGGAGAAAAGCACGCTGGATCGGGCCGTGATAGCGTCCTGTCCGCTCGATGATGACGACCACGTCCTTGATACCGTGCCGTGCGACTGTATCTCGCACCGCCTGAATGGTGGCCTCCAGGCCGGCTCGGTCGTGCTCAGTTGTCATGGGTTGCAAGAGGATTCGACCGTAGAAATCGGCGACCATCGTCTTGGACCGGGCCTTGGCGCAATCAATGCAAACGAAGGCGAAATGTTCAGGACCAACCGCCTGGACGCGCGGGTGAACCACACCGCGCGGTTTATGAACGGAGTGTGATCGGTAACCGCGAGAACGCTTCGACTTGGACGTGAGTGCCATCGGACAAAACCTCCAGAAAAGAAGTTGGAAATCGAACCAACTCCCAGTCTGAAGGTCTGGTCCGCGGCAACTGGTCAAGAAAATTTACACCCCCGGATGTTGTTGGGGGCTCTCAATCCAGAATTGCCACATACCAATTGCCACATACCAGGGGATATTACTATATCTCGACGCGATCTGCGAAATCTGCGGGATTTAGCCCCCGGCGTAGCTAGACGGGTCGCGGCCGTCCCCGAGGATGAAGGCTGTATCCCAAACCCAAAGCCCTGGCCGTCTCCAACGTCCATCCTGAGGCTCCGAAGGGGCGATCCCGGCACACCGATTGTCGAATGATCGCCAGGCCAATGTCGGCCGTGACGGCGTTCACGCCTTCTACCCACCGCGGATACTGGCTTCGGCCATCACTTCGAGCAAGGCTTCATCATCGTCGGACCCGTGGAAAACCGTGGCCCGCGCGTTCCCGCGATTGAGAACGTGGTAGGTGTAACCTCCAGGGCACGAGCGAGCAGTTCGGGGCATGGTCCGTTCGTCCACAACGAGCAGAGACAACCGACTTCCCCAGATTATCCAAACCGCTAGGTGAATTAGCATTCCCCTTTGCCCCTTCGACCTTTGCCAGTGGCCGGCTGCAAGCCGACAGCCGACTTTGCCCGTGCCAAGTTCCTCCTCATCGGGTACAATTAGGCTGTGGCCGACGCGTGCAGCGGGCGCCTGGGCGGTGAGCCGGAAAAAGATGCGTGAGGGCGGCGGACGCAGTGACCAGTCGAGTCGGCGGGGCGTGAGTCTGGGAGGACGCCATGAGTGATAAGACGACCGACCAGATCGGTGCCCTGCTGAACGATGACCGGGGCGTTGGAACCGCTGCAGGTGCGGAGGTTTCTCATATTCCGGCTCCGATTTCTTGCGAAGACGAGTTTGAAGCCGCGTATCAGAAGATTGGCTGGTGGAAGGGGCCTAACGCGAGCGCGGAAGCGTGGGCGCGGGTGCGGGAGTTCTGGCGGCACCAGGGGGATCAGGGCTTTAGTTGGCTGGCGAGCCGCCTGCGCCGGGAGTGGCACATCGACCTGCTTGATGGGGTCGCGAGCCTACTGGCCGAGGCCGACGGCGCTGCCATTCCCGCGATCCTCGAGGAGTTGGAGCGGCAGCCGTCGCGCGATCAAGCCCGAGGCGCTCCTCAAGGCACTCGGCTGGATGGGCGGGCAAGGCGTCAGCGCACAGCCTTGGGGGGCGACGCGGTTGGAACTGATCCTGGCGATGTTCCTCCATCAGGACGACCCCGGCCTGCGCGAATGGGCGGCACGCGCGGCTCGGCTGCTCCCGCGGGAGTTGGCACTTGGCCTTGTCCGGGGCCGACTCGGTTCCGAACCCGACGCCGAAGTCCGCCAGGCGATCGAAGAAACCGTCGCGGCCAGCGCCAACGGATAGGACGGGCCCGAGCGATGTGGCTCTTGCGATGCGCCCGAAAGAATCGCTGGCACAGTCGCAGCCCCGACGACCCGCTGGACGTCGCCGAAGCAGCGAAGGATCTGAGCCTGCGACCAGGCGAGGCCGGCCTCTCGCTCTTCGAGGTCGAGGATGACGAGGATGGCAGGCGGATTGCCACCCTGTTTGGCGTGCACAGAACGCTGACATTTGGACGCTCGGATCACGTTGACTACCTTTTGGTCCCAGCCGGTGTCTTCGCCAGTTTCGGATTGACTATCGCCGCCGCCGCCGACCCGCGGCTCGGGCCCCAATTGTCCGAGCGCCACCGCGAGGCCAACGTGGTCACGAATGCGACCGGCATCAGCCTCGCAGCAGCCATCTTGAAGGATGGGCGATTCAAGGTGGAGCGGATCAAAAAGCGTGACGTTGAAAAGGCAGCGAGAGAAGCTCGGCCAGATGAGCCGGGGTGAG
>CAWHKI010000246.1:0-24221 GCA_963829765.1 uncultured Isosphaeraceae bacterium
GGACCAGGATCTGGCCTTGGTTGTCGATTGCGATAGGCTCCAGATTGCTGTAGCCCCCAGCCGTGATCGCCGGCAGCGTGTCGAGGTCCGTGAGCTTGCCCGTGTTGAAACTATAGACGTACGCATCGTTGTACGGCGCGACCGAGTAATTCCCTCCTAGGAGAATCTCATTGGCAGTGTTAATCCCTGCAATTGATATTTGGCCAGAAGCGTAAGCCGGGCTTGACATGATCGCGCCGCCTTGGCTCCATGCTAACGTGCCGTCTGAATTCAGTGGGAACACATACGCTACGGCATCGTTGAAACCCTCCCCTCTACTCGGAAGCAGGGTGGCCGACAGCGCGGCGATTCCGTTCCCGTTCTGCAGGCCGCTAGCCCCTTGGGGATCGTAGTACAATGCGGGGTCGGGGTTTAGATTCGCCAGACTCCCGTACAAGGGACCTAGACTAACGGAAAACGCGGTGTCAGGAGTGGTCGCGAACGAATAAGTGGACTGCCCATTGGAGACACTCATGATCTGGCTCGTTGGATCGCTTGAAGCAGTCGTGGTGCCACTCGCGGTCGTGTAGGTGATGTTTCCCGAGCCGAGGTTCGTAACGTTGTAAAGGGGGTCAGCCTTGGCGAAGTCTCCTGAAAGGCCCGTCAGCAAGGCAAGCGTCCGTAAGATCAGCGCGCAGCGGGTTGGTGCCTGGTGCCATCGATCATCCCTCCCTGGATCCGGCGTTGCTAAGAATCGCCGTTTAAGGCGCTGCCCGACCGGCACAAAAGGCAGGCGGGCGTCGCCGAAGCGGCCTTCCATCGGCAGAGGTTTTACGATACTTGAGGAAATCCCTCAAGCCGAACGCGCGTTAATAAAACCACGATCCGCCGCCCGAATCCCGCGAAACCCGGCTCGAGCCGTTGGTACCGAGGAGGACGTGAGAGGAGGACGCGCCGATGGAAATGGGGATGAAGAAGATCAGGACCGGGAAAATCTTGGGCTCGGCGCTTGCCTCGCCTTCACCACTCTCATCGGGTGCAGCAAGCGGAGAGGGGCGCGGATGAAGACCGGCTCGCCGCCGCGCGTAGAACAGGCATCCGCAGCCATCGTCGGCCCGACGTCAATCGCCCGGGCGACCGTCGCCGCGCTCCAGATGAATCGCACGAACCAGTTAGCCACACGCCGACCACGGATGCTCATCGGGGTCTATCCCTCATGGTGGTTGGTAACAGTCCCGGTCAATTTGTGACGCGGTCAGGCTTTCCAGCCTGACGTCCGGAATGTCAGGCTGGAAAGCCTGACCTACAACAATCCTGCTGCCGAATCTGTCCGGCGACCGTTCTAGCCGTGTCTCGGGTCGTTGCTTTTTTGATGGCCCGTGGGTTCAGATCTACGGTGGGGCGGATTGCCTATAGGGCCTAAGGCCGCCGCCCGCCACGTTCAATTTTCCAGTGTGTCCAAGTACTCCGGACAAAAATTTTGTGAAAATATCTTAAACCTCGTCTGAGTCAAGGTTTCCATTCGGAATTCACCCGTCACACGGCGTCCAAAATTTGACAAAATCCGCGCAGCGTGTATAATGTATTATCCCGAGGGGAATTGTGCGCTCAGCTTTTTGTCGCTGGTGTTCGCCCAGCCGTCGGCTTGCCGCAATAATCAACAGCCATTGAGCCGGGTTGATCTCAGTCAGCGGCCGGCTTGAGGCCGGTTGACTGATTCGCGCGATCCTCAAATCCCTCACGTTCCATTTCACACGCCCTTCGAGGGTACGGCGGCCAGCCTGGGCCCTGGGCTGGCGCGGTGAAAGGTTGGGCTTGCATAGGTTTGACGCTCATCCGGTTTCCATTAATGACAGCGCCTGATGTTCGGCGAGCGACGTCTCCATGTCGGCTGCGGTTCGTCAGATCCGTGACGCTGGCATACACGGCCGCTGGGTCACGTCGACAATCTCCTCGCCCGACAATGGCGCCCGCCATTTTTCTCGCCCTCTGGCGCCAAGAAGGTCGGCTGACATAAGAGCGGCTAGATCAATAGCTTGTGTTTAGAGGCCTTGGCTCCAGTGACCGAAAAATGGCGCTTTTGGCCTTCGAAAAAGCGCCATTCGCCGCCATTTTTCCCCGTCTATTCAGATGAGCAGCGACCAAGTCAATGTGGTGCCTGAGACGGCCAATGGCGCGATCGTTGCGGTCCCGGGACCTTAATCGTGTTTGGCCAATGAGATCGGCAACGGGGCCCTCCGAAAAAGCGACATTTCAATGAATAAGCACGACAAAATTGTACCATCCCGTAAGCAAGAAACAGGAAAAAGACGGAGGCCAATGCAGGACGCTCCGCCCCGCGATGGGGATCCCGGACCCACGCAACCCCCGCCCCGGGATGCCCCGCCGGCTTACGTCTGAATTGCAGTCAACTACACCCCGCGGAATCCCCGCGGATTGCGACATTTCGGTGTCGCCAGGTTGTTATCGCTTCCTTGCCGGAGGGAAATGCTTTAGAATTTCATCTCTTGGATGTCCCAGCGGCCGCACCTTTCATAACCACCAGAACGACCCTGCCGGGATCTCGCGCCGGGTCTGAGCAGTCAGGAGAGCACCTTGATGGCGGGCAAGCAATTCCGTCTTTTCGCGCTTACTTTCGTGATCGGATCGGCAGCTTTCGAGACCGGCAAAAGCTCAGCGAGGGCCCAATTCGGCTTCGGAATGGGATTCGAGATTTTCAGGCCCGTACCGTCACCGAGCCAGTTCATCAACGATCACGCTCTTACCAGAGCCGCCGCCGGCCGACGGGAGCCGGCAAGAAACGTCTATTCGAATAATCCTAACTCGTACATGAACAGGATCCGCGACAACGGCTTCAGTTCCCATTCTGGCACCCAATCGCACCGGTCACCCGGGTTTGAGGTCGACCGCGGGGCGGCAGCCCGAAACCTGAGCCAGTCCCGCAATAACATCCCCCCGCCGCCGCCCCTGTCCACGCCGGAAGCCGATCCCCGGCCCCTCTACCCGATCAACAGCTTTTTTAATGCGGCCCGTAAGCTCGTCTGGCCCAGTGAAGCGCCTGAGACAGAGGAACTTAAGCCCAAGCGAGATATTTCGGATCAGGCTTGCTTGGTGGTCCTCGAAATGGTCGAACAGCACCGGTCGGCCCCGATCACAACGGTCACCGATGCCCGCCAGAGATTGCTGGATTACGGCAAGCCGGCGCTTCGGGTCGTACGCAGCTTATCGACGCCAAGGATCGCGGAAGCTTTTCACCTGTTCATGCTTTCGCTTTACGACTCACTCGCGGCGGCTGCCAATCCCTCTGAGGGATCTTGAATCGACCGAAAGTTTTCAACGACCCGATGAACGGCTGGAAAGATCGGCGGACAGAGCCGCCTCCTATATGAACTGTAGGAGGGAGCCCCGTCTCCCGATCCCCGTGCTAGCCCTGTGTCGGGCCGTTGAAACTTTTGACTGTCCAACCGTCATCGGGCAACGGCAATCTCGTGATCCGCCGCACAAACCAGCGCAATTGAACCCGGACGGGTCGGCAATCCGTACGACGGTGAACGTCTGTGCGTAGGTCTCCTTTACCGACCGACCAGTTGGGCAATGACCGGTTCGAGATTCCTTCGCGACAAGTCGATCTGGACAACCTTGCCGTCGGGGCCGACCAAGACATTCGCCGGGATATCGGCGACCCCGTATGCCCGAGCGTAGTCCTGCTCGCCCGACCCGTTAACCAGGTTGGGCCAGGGGACATTATGGTCGAGCACGAAGCGGCGGACGTTCGGCAAGACGGTTTCCAGTTTCTGACCACCGTTCTCCTGTGTATCGACATCGATCCCAACGACGTCCAAGCCCTTCTTGTGATAAGCGCCTTCGACCTGTTCGAGCCACGTGACCTGGGCGGCATCAGGCTCACTCCAGCTTGCCCAGAAGACGATCAGGACCACTCGTCCCTTGTGATCGGCGAGGCTGAACTCCTTGCCATCGAGGTCTTTCCCGTGGATCGGCGGAGCTGGCTTGCCCACCAGATCTAGTCGTTTGAGCCGGCTCGCGAGGAAGTCTTTCACCGCCGGGCGGTACGGCTTTTCGAGCACGAGCCGGAAAGCCTCTCGTGCGATTGGGAATTGCCGCGCTTCAACCAGGCGCTGGTAGTAGGCCTCGCAGATCCCAATCACTTCGGCGGGGGCCAGGGCCGCGTTTGCCCCGGCCGCCGGCCGCTCAGCGAGACTCTCGGCAACAGCCTGACGCAGGCTCGCGAGCGATTGTTCAAATGCTCCTCGCTCGGTCTCGGCGATGATCTTGACGAAGTGCGCCAGCGCATTGGCTGTGGCCGAAGGCGTCCCTTCCTGGAGCACCTTCCCGGCGGCTGCCTCGGCGCTGGCGAACAGGTCATCGGCGATCGCCAGCCGGAAAAGCCGCTCATACGTGGCGGCCGCCTCGGCCGGCTTTTGCCCGGTAGCGAGACGCGCGTAAGCGGTCCAGCCGTCGCCGCGCCAGCTCGATCACTTGGCGGTTATACTCGTCGTCGATCGCCTGGATCGGATCATCGGCCCGGGATACGCGAATGACGTTGGCCGTTGGCCGCTCCGCTGGGAGCTGGTCGCTAGCACGCGCCGCGACCATTGACGCGACGGTCAGCGAGGCGATGACGATCAAAACTTTTGCCACGTTGCAAGCAAGACAAGCCCGTTTCATCTTGGTCCGTTCTCCGCAGGCGACTTTGTTGGGATTGCGATCAATCGATATCTCGAGTGCTTCGACCGAACTTTCGCGAGCGTATCGCGGCCCGATGCAAAGGGAAAACCTTCTCGGCGCAAGAATTCGGTCGGACCAACATTCTGCCATTTTGTCTAGAGCCGTGGTAGGCGGTAGTTTCCCCGAGAACGAGATTGTTGAAAAAAATGCGGGGTGGGCGCAAGCGACTGTACTGCTTCGTCCGTTGCCCCTGGGCATTGGCTCGTCGCCATGATTCGTCGGGAACGATCGCACGCGAAAAGGCTTCGGAATCCATTCCTCGCCGGCCCGTAACTATAGACCTTCCTGTGCCCAATCATCGCGCATATTGCCAAAATATCCAGCAAGTGGTTCCAGGGATTCGCCCACCACGGCCAGCTTAGTTGTCGGCATGACGTTTGCAAGGCGCTTTCCATCCTTTCGTCTCCTTGAGGGATGGCACCGTGGTGGGACTAGAAGATTTCGTGGTGAAGACCCTGGGAACGTGTCGGGTCGATTCTCCGCTCGCGTTGCTACTCGCGGCGCGAAAGCGATCGATTCACAACGTCGATGAAACCGATCGCGTGCTATTCGATGACATTGCTTCCGAAGCGATCGCTCGTGAGGTCCCGACAGCCGAACTCCCTGGGTTCGAACCCGCGGGGCCTCGAAAGAAGATCTACTTCGATCCATCGAAGACGCGAGCGGGAATCGTAACCTGCGGCGGACTTTGTCCCGGGTTCAATGATGTGATCCGCGCTCGTTATGGAACTCAA
Organism: uncultured Isosphaeraceae bacterium; assembly: GCA_963829765.1. Taxonomy (GTDB): domain Bacteria; phylum Planctomycetota; class Planctomycetia; order Isosphaerales; family Isosphaeraceae; genus CAWFRS01. The sequence goes on from CAWHKI010000246.1 coordinate 5,460, forward strand.
CTTCCGCTACGGCGTCAAGAAGATCTTTGGCTTCCGCAACGGCTATGAGGGCTTCATCGCCCGCCATGGCCACCCGGTGCTGGAATTGAACCCTGACCTGGTCGGCCACATCAACGAGGGTGGCGGCACCATCCTGGGAACATCGCGAGGCCAGCAAGATCCGACCGAGATCGCCGACTGTCTGGAGCTACTAGGCATCAACATGTTGTTCGTCGTTGGTGGGGATGGAACGCTACGAGGCGCTGGCCATCGCCAAGGAAATCGCAGCGCGGGGACTAAAGATTGCGATCGTCGGTATCCCCAAAACAATCGACAACGACATTATGTACATTGATCAGAGCTTCGGCTTTCAGACCGCTTTTTCCATGGCGACCGAATCGATCCGTGCGGCGCACGCCGAGGCAATCTCGTCGCCGAACGGTATTGGACTGGTGAAGGTGATGGGTCGACACTCGGGATTCATTGCCTGTTACGCGGCGCTGGCGAAGAGCGACGCGAACTTCGTCTTGATTCCTGAGGTTGGTTTCCAATTGGATGGCCCGAACGGGGTCCTGGCAGCGGTGCACGATCGGCTGAAAAGTCGCGGCCATGCGGTCATCGTTGTGGCGGAAGGGGCTGGACAATCGCTGCTCGACGAGTGCCCGAACACAACGGACGCCTCGGGAAACGCCAAGCTCGGGGACATCGGGTTATTTCTCAAGCAGAAGATTTCGGCGCACTTCTCGCGACTGGGAATCAAGTTGAATCTGAAGTACATCGACCCGAGCTATCTCATTCGGAGTGTCCCGGCAAACCCGTTCGACAGTGTCTACTGCTTGCGTCTGGGCCACAATGCCGTGCACGCCGCGATGTGTGGCCGGACCGAGATGGTGATCGGCCGTTGGCACGGACGGTTCGTGCACGTGCCGATTCCGCTGGCCATTCGGGAGCGCGAATCAGGTTGACCCCAACGGTGACTTGTGGCTGTCGGTGCTTGAAGCCACTGGTCAACCGTTGTCATTCAAGCCGGATCTCGCTCCTGAGCTGGCGGTGACAGGCGATTATTGATGGCGATCGCTCCCGGTGGACAAACCGCACATCTCCGTCACCGAGCGGTTCGATTAAGAATGAATGCTCGCCCTCGAACAGTGAAGATCTCGTGCTCGCATCGGCGACTCGAGATCCAGAAGGGAAACCACTCACTCGGGATGGAATCGATCCGCACGCATTCGTGGTGTCATCGTCAGCGTTCACGTCAAGATTCATGGTCAACCACGGAACGGGAGGGCAAGAATGCCGGTGTCGGCCTTCTGCGGCGAGAGTTCCAGCCCTGTTTCGGGTCGTTGTTTTTCCACGCGAGTCTCGCTCTCGCCATGAAAAACTTGATCAGCGGAGACATGTGGGGGTAAAGTTCTAGAGAAGAGAAACAGAGCGAAACAGCGAGCGGCGCTCGCTTGGAATGAAACGACCCGAAATTCGGACGGCAAGATTCCGCCTCAGATCGGAAAGGTGGTCCGTGCGATGGCTACGGTGTCAGAAAAAAGCTCGACCGCTAACCGTGAGGGCCTCATCCCTCCACTCGAGCCAGGTGACCGACTGAGCCGGGCCGAATTCGAGCGGCGCTATGATGCGATGCCTAACCTGAAAAAAGCCGAGCTCATCGAGGGAGTCGTCTTCATGCCTTCACCCGTTCGCGTGCGTCGGCATGGACGACCACATGCCCATCTCATTCATTGGCTGGTGAGCTACGAATCCACCACCCGCGGCGTGATCGCAGCCGATAACGTGAGCGTACGACTGGACCTGGACAACGAACCGCAGCCGGACGCAGTGCTTTTCATCGACCCAGATCATGGGGGCCAGGCGCGCATCCCCGACGACGATTACGTCGAAAATGCCCCCGAGCTCGTCGCGGAAGTGGCGGCAAGCACCGCCAGCTACGACCTGAACACCAAGCTCACCGTTTATCACCGCAATGGGGTGCGGGAATACATCGTCTGGCGCGTGCTGGACCGGGCGATCGATTGGTTCGTCCTGCGGGAAGGCGAATTCGTTCGTTTACCGCTCGATGACGATGGGCTTTACCGTAGCGAGGTGTTTCCTGGTCTCTGGCTCGACCCGGCGGCCATGGTCGGGGGCGATACTCAGCGCGTGCAGGCGATTCTGCAGCGAGGCCTTGCCGAACGTGAACACGAGGAGTTTGTCGCGAGATTGAACGCTGAAGCGAAAGTCTGAGTGAAATTGGAGTCGACTGGGATGTTGCCGCCTCAAATCGGAAGGCTGGTCTGGCGATGCGAACGGTCTCTGAAAAAGGCCCATCATTGAACTCCGAGAGCATCATCCCGCCACTCGAGCCCGGCGACCGGCTGAGCCGGGCTGAATTCGAGCGGCGCTATGATGCGATGCCCAACTTGAAGAAAGCCGAGCTCATCGAGGGAGTCGTCTTCATGCCTTCACCCGTTCGCGTGCGTCGGCATGGACGACCCCATGCCCATCTTGTCACCTGGCTCGGAATCTATGAATCAGCCACTTCAGGCGTGATCGTCGCCGATAACGCGAGCGTACGGCTGGACCTGGACAACGAACCGCAGCCGGACGCAGTGCTTTTCATCGACCCAGACCATGGGGGCCAAGCGCACATCCCCGACGACGACTACGTCGAAAACGCCCCCGAGCTCGTCGCCGAAGTGGCGGCAAGCACCGCCAGCTACGACCTGAACACCAAGCTCACCGTTTATCGCCGCAATGGGGTGCGGGAATACATCGTCTGGCGCGTGCTCGACCGGCAGATCGATTGGTTCATGCTGCGGGAAGGCGAATTCGTTCGTTTGCCGCTCGATGACGACGGGCTTTACCGTAGCAAGGTGTTTCCCGGTCTCTGGCTTGACCCGGCGGCCTTGATTCGCGGTGACACTCAGAGCGTGCAGGCCGCTCTTCAGCAAGGATTGGCCGGCCGCGAGCACGCTGATTTCGTCACGCGGCTGATCTCTCAAGCAAAGCCGTGACAACAGCTAGACTCACGCCGAGCCCCGCATCCGATGCGCGAAATCACCGCTTCGACCGCTGCCGAGTATCTCCATGAATCCGGCCGCGTGCCGGACCAAGCCGAAATCGAAGTCCGCGAGCTGAGCGGTGGCGTATCGAACATCGTGCTGCGAGTTGACGTGCAGGGAAAACCTCCGATCGTGATCAAGCAATGCCGCGAGCGCTTGCGCGTCGTCATGGACTGGCGTGCGCCGCTTGACCGGATCTGGACCGAGCGAGCCGCACTCGAACTGCTCCACGCGATCCTGCCCGAAGGTACGGTCCCGACCGTTCTTTTTGAGGACCGTCCTGAATACCTTTTCGCGATGACCTGCGCCCTGACGACGCGGTCACGTGGAAAACTCACCTGATGGCCGGCCGAATCGACCCCGACATCGCCGCGCGGCTGGGCACGATCTTAGGTACCATTCACGCCGCGGCCACGACTCATCCTGCCCTGCGCGATACGCTGTCCGATACAAGCTTGTTTGAAGAACTACGTGTTGACCCCTATTACCGGACGGCGTCGAGCGCACATCCCGACAGAGCCTCGCGCATTGATACCATCATCCGGAGCATGAATCGACCCGCAAGCGAGCGAACGCTCGTTTTGGGCGACTTTAGCCCCAAGAACATTCTTGTGCATTCGAGGGGTTTGATTCTGCTTGATTTCGAATGCGCGCATGCGGGCGACCCGGCTTTCGACCTGGGCTTCTTCCTGACCCATCTCTTGCTCAAGACGATCTGGGCCGCCTCGAGCGATCGCTCGTTTGCTTCGCGATATCTCGCACTGACTCCGCGCTTCTGGCAAAACTATCTGGATCGAACAGGCTGCACCGGCGCCGCTCGGTCGGAACTGGTCCGGCGGACGATTCTGCACGTGGCGGCTTGCTCGCTGGCTCGGGTTGACGGCAAAAGCCCCGTTGAATATCTCGACGCGCGGGGCCAAGCCATCGCGCGGGCGTTCGCGCGGGAGGCCCTTCTCACCGGGCCGACGACCTGGGACGATCTCTGCATGGTTCTCGATCACGCGATCGGTAGAGGGACAGCATGATCACGTTGAAGGCCCTGAAAGCCCGCCAGGTGCTCGATTCGCGCGGCCGGCCGACGGTGGAGGTCGATGCGATCGCCTCGACAGGGGCCGTTGGCCGGGCCATTGTGCCTTCGGGCGCCAGCACGGGCCGGCACGAAGCACTTGAGTTGCGGGACGCCGGCAATCCTCGCTACGGTGGGTTGAGCGTGCTCAAGGCCGTCGATCACGTGATGCACGAAATCGCTCCCGCCGTCGTGGGTTTCGATCTGGACGATCAACCTGGCCTCGACGGCACGTTGATCGCGCTCGACGGTACTCCAAACAAAAGCCGGCTTGGCGCCAACGCCCTGCTCGGCGTTTCCTTGGCAGTGGCGCATGCAGCCGCCGCCGCGCGCGGGGAAGAACTCTTTGTTCATTTGAATCGGATCTGGCGGCTCCTCCTGGATGCGGCCGGAACGGCGTCCGCTATACAAGAACCGGCCATGCCGCTGCCGATGGTCAACATGATTTCGGGCGGACTGCACGCCGGGGGCAACCTCGATGTCCAGGACGTGCTCATTATTCCCGTCGGCGCGAAAAGGTACGGCGAAGCCCTCGAGATGATCGTCGGGCTGTATCGTGCCGTCGGTGCGGTGCTCAAAGAAAGCGGCTTCGAGTCGAACCTGGTGGGAGACGAGGGGGGCTATGGGCCTCGGCTGCGAAGCAACGAGCAAGCGTTCGAAATCGTCGTGGACGCGATCATCGCTTGTGGTTACGAACCCCGGCGCGACGTGGCGATTGCCGTCGATGTCGCCGCCACGCATTTTTACGACCCGGATCGGTGCATTTATCAACTCCGTGCCAACGGCGACCAGACACTCGACAGCGATGGCATGATCGACCTCTTGACGGCTTGGAGCGAGCGTTATCCGATCGTCTCGATCGAGGATGGACTGGCCGAGGACGACTGGGACGGGTGGGCCAAGCTGACGGAGCGCTTTGATGCTTCAGTCCAGCTTGTCGGCGATGACCTTTTCGCAACGCAAGTCGATCGCCTGCGACTGGGGATCGAGCGCCATGCCGGCAACGCCGTCCTGATCAAGCTCAATCAAGTGGGGACGCTCTCCGAGACCTTGGGCGCACTCAAGCTGGCGAGTGAAAACGGCTTTCGCGCGGTCGTCTCGGCCCGCTCGGGCGAGACTGAGGACACGACGATCGCCGACCTCGCCGTCGCCACCGCGGCAGGTCAGATCAAAATCGGTTCGGTGGCCCGTTCAGAACGGCTCGCCAAATACAATCGGCTGCTCAGGATTGAGGAAGCACTCGGCCCGGCCGCTGTTTTTGCCGGCCGTTCGGCGCACTCAACACCCGCGCCCAATCACTTTTTCCATTTGATGTCGAATCCGGCCTGAACCAACACTCGGCCATGGAATGCCCCATGGCGTCTCCGGAACTCCCAGCCATTGGCCTTTCGACCAAGCCGAAGCCGCGGCTATGATATGGCTTTGACCGCCGGGGAGTGAAGGGATTGACTTTGCCGAAAAGGGACGCTGAGAGTACGGCCAACTCCGCTGCCGTCATGCCCGTTGCCACGAATCTTCCGCCGGTTCTTGGGCGTCTTTTGAGTGGGACGTTCTGGCTGGCGCTACGCGTCCCGCTCCAGGTTCTTTTCGCGCTGTGGACGACGCGCCTGATCCTGCAGGCGATCGGCCCGGTTGAAAATGGGGCTTATAATTTCGCCTGGGGTTTTGGTTTTTTTCAGTTCCTTTTCGAGTTTGGTGCCAGCTCCGCGCTCCAAAGACAGATCTCCGACGCGTGGACTCGTGGCGATCGCGACAGAATCGACCGGGCGATCGCCTGTGGGGTGAACTTTTACACCGCGATGTCGATCCTGCAAATCGGGGCACTTCTGGCGGTGGCTTATTGCGCCCTTCCGCACTCGAGGCTTCAGGCCAGTTCCTATCCGCTGGTCGTCAAGTTCCTTTGGCTTCAGGCCGTGACGGCCCCGTGCTTCGGTTTCTCGGTGGTGGTTTTCAGCGTGCTGCAAGCCGCGCGGCGATACGACTTTGTGCCGCGGTATGAGTTGCTGATCGTCGTGTTGCGATTTGCCGTGCTGGTGCTGGGTCTGTCGGCCGGCTTCGATTTTTTCTGGGTGGTGGCGGCGCAGACAGCCGTGCAGGTGATTCTCGGACTGGGCCCGGCCTTGTGGGTCATGGTGTACGAGCTAGGCTACTCGCCCCATTTCCGCGGCGCGAGCTGGACGGACTACAAATCGCTCGTACACATTAGCGTGTTTTTCTCTATGATTCAGATTAGCGTGGTGCTGGCCGACCGGATCGACAACGCGGTGCTGGGTTTTCTGGTTCGCGCCAACTCAGAGGCTGCCCTCACGGTTTATGGTGTTGTGAGCAAGCCGTTCATGCAGCTTCGCCAGACGGGCTGGATGCTAGCCTATATGGTCATGCCCGCCGTGGCCAGCCTGGCTGCCGCGCGCGACCTGCGGGGGATGGACCGGGTCAAGTACGACGGTACCCGCTTGCACATTGGTTTACTTTTGCCGATCGGATTACTCGCATGGATCTACGCCACGCCGTTTTTATCGCTCTGGCTTGGCGACCGCCAATGGGATGCGATCCGCGCCTTGGGCTATGACTTATCCGACGTGGCGTACCTGATGCGGCTGTTTCTGATCGCGGCGATCCCGCTGGTGCTTTCCGTTTCCACTCAAATGTGCATCGGCATCAACAAAATCGAGGTGATTGCGGTGGCGGCCCTGGCGGGGTCGGTCATCAATGTGCCGATAAGCTGTTATTTGACCGCCCGGCTTGGCGTGTCCGGCGTGATCTGGGGCACCGTGCTGACCACGTTGTTCTCTAATCTGCTGGTGCCCGGGATCTACATTTTCCGCGTGTTGGAAATCAACCCGCGAACCTATTTGAAACGAACCTTGAGCGCTCCTCTGGCGGGGGCCGCCGCCCTCTTGGTTTCGACAGCCTTCTTGCACTTGCTGTTTCCAATCGCCGATTCGAGCAACGCGGTGAGCAGACGTGTCTTAGGGCTCCTCCTGCATCTGGTTGTTGGGACGGTTGCTTACGTCGGCGGCTACTTGTTGGTTCCAATCGGGCGTGGCGACTTGGCGGAGATCGTTGCCAAAATGCGACGGCGGTGAGTTCTTCAGGGCTTCGCGCCCGCAAGCGCCGAACCTTCCTGAAGCGCATTATCCCGGCGTTCGAGCCATCTCGAGTTGTCCATGACCTGAACCGATCCGTTGTGGTCGAGATCGAGGCCCGTCTTCGCCTCGACCCACGTTGTCACACGTTCGAGGTCGTCAGGAAGTTGGGCGATCGGCCAGAGCCGTACGATGTTGTCGCCGCCGGCGGTGAGCACGGCCTTGCCGTCGGGTCGAAACGCCACGGCCATGACCGGGCCTTGATGTTGCATCGCGCCACCGATTGGCCGGGCGGTTGCCCGGTCCCACAGGCGAGCTGTCTGGTCCAGGCTGCCGGTCAAGACGGACTCGCCGTCGGGGGCAAACGCCACGGCCATGACCGAGCCTCGATGGGTCAGCGGCGGACCAAGTTGGGTCGCGGTTTTGGCATCCCACAGCCGGGCCGTGTTGTCCATGCAACCGGTCAGGAGAGTCTTGCCGTCGGGGCTGAAGGAGACGGCGAGGACCCAGCCTTGATGGAGAAGGGGCGGGTCGATCGGCGTTCCCGCCCCAGCGTCCCAGAGCCGCGCTGAGCGGTCATAGCTGCCTGTCATGATCGTCCGGCCGCCGGGGCTGAAGGCGGTGGCCATTATCCGGCTGACATGCTTCACGGGCTGGCCGATGGGTTGGCCGCTCGCCGCATCCCAAAGCCGGGCTGTCTTGTCGACGCTTCCCGTCACAAAAGTCTTGCCGTCGGGGCGAAATGCGACCGCCTGGACAGGCCCGGAATGCCGCAGGGGTGGGTAAAGGAGTTTGCCGGTCGCCGTGTCCCAGAGTCTCGCGAGGGAGTCATTACAGCCAGTCAAGAGTGACTTGCCATCGGGGCTAAAGGCGACGGCACCCACGTCGCTGGGATGCACCAAGGGCCCGCCGATCGGCTGTCCGGTAATCGCATCCCAGAGCCGCGCGGCATTGTCAGCGCAGCCGGTCAAAACCATTTTGCCGTCGGGGCTGAAGACCGCATCCAAGACGGCCTCGTCGCTCGTGAGCCTTGTGCTCAAGGGGGGCGCCGCGGCGACTTCCCAGACGCGAGCCGTGGTGTCGTTGCTGCCCGTAATCACGGTCTTGCCGTCGGGGGCAAACGCGACGGTCGAGACCTGCGCCTGGTGCCGTAGCGGCGGGCCGATCGCAGCGCCGGTGGCGGCGTCCCAAAGTCGGCCCGCGCCGTCATTGCTGCCGGTGGCGATCGTCTTGCCGTCGCGACTGTAGGCAATCGCGGCGACTGGTCCATCGTGCCGCAATGGCGGGACGAGCTCCTTAAACGTCGTCGTGCTCCAACAGTGCGCCAGGTTGTCGATGTCGCCGGTGACGACCGTCTTGCCGTCTGGGCTATAAATCAGGGTGAGCACGGCATGGCGATGTTGCAGGGGAGTGCCGCTGGGCTTTCCGGTCGACGCGTCCCAGATGCGCGCGCTCCTATCGAAGCTGGCGGTTGCCACGGTCTTGCCATCGGGGCAAAACGCCACGGCGCTCACCAGGCCGCGGTGCCGTAACGGTTCACCTATGGGCTGGCCGTTCGCCACGCCCCAGAGCCGCGCCGTGCCGTCCCAGCTTCCGGTCATCACCGTCTTGCCATCAGGGCTAAACGCCACCCCCGAGACCCATTCTTGATGTTTCAGCGGCGGACCGATCGGCTTGCCGGTCGATGCGTCCCAGAGCCGGGCGGTGTGGTCCCCGCTCCCCGTCATGACCGTCTTGCCGTCCGGGCCATACGCGACGGAGGACACGATATTCTGATGTTTGAGCGGTAATCCTAAAGGCCGTCCGGTGGCTACCTCCCAGAACCGGGCGGTCGTATCGAAACTCGCGGTCAACACCGTCTTGCCGTCGGGGCTGAACGCCGCGGCGGTCACGGGCCCGTTGTGATCCATGGGCGGGCAGCACGGCCGCCCCGTGGCGGCGTTCCAAAGACGAGCCGTATTGTCACCGCCGCAGGTGATGATCGTCCGACCGTCCGGGCTGAAGACGACGAATGCGACGCGGCCTTGGTGAGAAAATATCGCCCGCGGCCCCAAGTATTCGCGCTGCCAGGCCGAAAGACTCGCCCGCGCCGCGTTTTGCCAGGCCGGGTCCGACGCCTCGCGTGCCGCTTGCCAGCTTGCGATCAGCCGGAGCAAGCCGGGGCCTACCTCTCCCTTTTCGCAAAGGGCCTCACCGCGCTCGAAATCGCTGATGGCCAGTTGCAGGTCCGCCGCTTTCCTCGCTTCATCCCGCTGCCGGGCGAAATGGACTTGCTGAATAGCGTAAAGAAGCGACAGGCCCGCCAAGGCCAAGATTGCCGCCGCCACCGCGGTGAGCGACCAGGCGAGGGCACGATTGCGCCGGCACCACCGCCAGCCTCGCTCGGCAATGCTGACGGGCCGTGCCAGGATTGTCTCCCCTGCCTGAAATCGCGCCAGGTCTTCGGCCAGCGCCAGGGCAGAGCTATACCGTTTAAACGCATCCTTGTGCAAGCACCTGAGCGCGATCGTCTCGATGTCGCGAGGCAAGCCTGGCACCAGCCGGCTGGGAGGGACCGGTTCGGCCGTTTTGACCTGATGAAGCGTGGCATAAACGGTCGCGCCCCGGAACGGTTGGCGGCCGGTCAAAAGCTCATAGAGAATCGCTCCCAGCGCATACAGGTCGGCCGCCGGGCCGATATCTCTTTTCCGACCCTCAGCCTGCTCGGGTGACATGTAACTGGGCGAACCAAGGATGACCCCCGATTGCGTGAGGTCAGCGTGGGCGCCCATCGACTTGGCCAGGCCGAAGTCGCTGATCTTGGGCGTTCCGTCGGCCGCCAGCAGGATGTTGCCCGGCTTGAGGTCGCGATGGACGATCCCCCGGCGATGTGCCTCGGCGATCGCGCGGGCCAGTGTTTCTACCAGAGCGGCCGCGCGTTCGGGAGGCCAGGGCGTGCCATCGAGCTTTCGGGACAGGCTGCCCCCGTCCAGGTATTCGAGCGTGAGATAAGGCCGACCGTCGTCGTCGCCGAAATTGTAGACCTGGACGATGTTGGGATGGTCCAATTTCGCGACTGTCTCGGCCTCAGAGAGGAAGCGAACCGAGGCCTCGTGCCCGGCATGCTCACCCGCGAGGATCATCTTGAGCGCGACAATGCGGTTGAGCTTGATCTGCCGTGCCTTGTAGACGATCCCCATGCCGCCACGCCCCAGCACATTCTCAATCTCATAGCCCGGGATGGTTGGCGCCACCCACTCCGCGATTCCCCGTTCGGTCGGGGTAGTGCTGGCCCCACCATCCACGATCAGCGGCGGAACCCGCGGAAGCGTCTGGTCCGGGTCGCAGAGCTTCGTCACCTCGGTGGCGCGAACTCTCGCAGCGAAGGCGACGAGGCCACGGTCGGAAGGGACCCGGGTTCGTCTTCCTGATGGCGGATCGCGGGATCAATCACGGAAAAGCCTCAGCGCCAGGCGCGATGTTGCCTGGCGATCGAAGGAAATGCGACACGACCGTTGAATTGTCCCATGGCCGGCCCAGTGGGATCAATGGCTCGTCTATCGATGGGACGAAGTGAATGCGGGCATCCCGCGGAGGAGCTCACATCGCAACAAAGTTGGCATACATGACCAGCCCGATCGCCTGGCTTTTCTCTGGATGGAACTGGCAGGCCGTCAGGTTGTCGCGCCAGACGACGGCCACGAACGGTTCGGGATAATCGGCCACCGCGGCCACGTCATCGGGATTTTCCGCCACGGCGTGATAGGAGTGAACGAAATAGACCGAAGGATCCGCGGGCAATCCCGCCAGCAGAGGCGCGGGCCTGCGGATCCGCAGGGCATTCCAGCCCATGTGCGGCACCTTCAGGTTCGGCCTCGCGGGAAAGCGGACGACGCGCCCGGGGAGCAATCCCAGCCCGGTGTATTCGCCGTCTTCGGTACTGCTGTCGAAAAGGAGCTGTAAGCCCAGGCAGACCCCCAGACATGGCTTGCCAGCCTGCACGGCTTCGCGAAATGCCTCGCCCAGCCCGGTGCGACGCAGTTCAGCCATGGCGTCGGCGAACGCGCCAACGCCCGGAAGAACCACCCGGGACGCCCGTCGCACCCGATCCGGATCTGACGTGATCTCGGCCGCCGAACCAACTGCTTCGATCGCCTTCTGGACGCTCCGCAGATTGCCCATTCCATAGTCGATGATGACAATCATGCCGGTCGACCTCCCTTTTCGTTCACAATGAGCCTTCTCCGATGGTACCATACGGGGGCCCCGAGTAAGACAGTGAACCCGGCGAGTAAGGTTCACAGGTGACTTCGGCGAGATTGCCGCCAAGAGAAAATTTCTGACCTTCGCGTGAGTTTTCCGCGCCCGCGCATTCTTGATGAATAGGGGACGATATGCCCCAAGCCGCCGAGTGGTTGCCGCGCCCGCTGGAGCACTACCGTGACTACCTGGGTATTCTGGCCCGGCTGCAGCTCGATCATCGAGCGCGCGGCGAGCTCGATCCGTCGGATATCGTGCAGCAAACGCTGCTCAAGGCGCACGAGAATCTTGCGGAATTCCGGGGACGGTCAGACGCCGAGTTTCAGGCGTGGCTGCGGGCGATCCTGTCGCAACAGCTCGCAATCGTCTTCCGTAAATGCGGGAGGCGCATGCCGCGGACGCAGTCGCTGGACGCGGCCCTCGATCAATCATCGGCGCGGCTCGAGGCACTGCTGGCCGCCGAGCAGAGTAGTCCCAGCCAAAAGATGGTGCAAGCCGAGCAAATGGCCGACTTGGCGATCGCGCTTGCCGCTCTGCCCGCGGACCAGCGAACCGCGATGGAGCTCAGATACCTGCGTGGACTGTCCGTCCCGCATGTTGCCAGGCAGATGCGCCGCACCACGGTCTCGGTGACGGGCCTTTTGCACCGAGGAACCCGGGCCTTGCGAGAGCGGATGCGCGAACCTTAATAAGGCGAGACAACCATGGCGATCGACAACGGCGAGGTGGCGGGGCCGGATGGGGAAACGCGGCTTTACGAGGTCCTCGCCGCCTACTTCGACGCCCTCGAGGCCGGTCAGGCGCCTGACCGCGCGGAATGGCTGAGCCGTTACCCCGATCTGGCCGGCGAGCTCGTCGCGTTTTTGGAGGAAGAAGACCGTCTGCTGCGCGCGACCGAGCCGTTTCGCTCGAGCGTCAACGGCAGTCGCCGGCGACGCGAGCCTCGACGGGAACGGCGAAGATACGTACGTGCTGGCGCCGAAAGGCAACGGGACTGCTCATGATGCGATGGATCCCACGGTCCACGTCTTCGGCGACTACGAGCTGATCGGCGAACCCACCCACGGTGGGATGAGCGTCGTGTATCGCGCGGTGCAGCGCAGCCTTAATCGGCCAGTGGCGCTGAAGATGCTCCGCGGCGGGCCGCTGGCGGATCGCGACGAGCTGCGCCGGTTTCGCCTCGAGGCCGAGGCGGTCGCCAATCTCGATCATCCGAACATCGTGCCGATTTACGAGGTGGGCGAGCACGACGGCCTTTGCTACTTCGCGATGAAGCTGATCGACGGGGGCAGCCTCGCCCAGCGGCTGGTTAACAACCGCCCAAATCCCAAGGCGGCCGCAAGCCTGATGGCCACGGTGGCTCGGGCCGTCCACCATGCGCACCAGCGGGGCATCCTCCATCGCGATCTGAAGCCCTCGAACATCGTGATCGACACCGCGGGACAACCGCACGTCACCGACTTCGGCCTGGCCAAGCGGATGGGGGGCAGTTCCGAGCTGACCCAGTCGGGCGTGATCCTCGGGACACCCTCCTACATGGCGCCCGAACAAGCTTCGGGCCGGAACAAGGCGATCACGACGGCGACCGACGTTTATGGCTTGGGCGGCATTCTGTACGCCCTCTTGACCGGGAAGCCGCCGTTCAAGGGGGACTCGGTGCAAGAGACGCTCGAGCAGGTTCGACAACAGCCTCCCGAGCCCCCCAGCGGGATCGGTCGCGACGTGGATCGGGACCTGGAGACGATCTGCCTGAAATGCCTGGAGAAGGAGCCCGATCGGCGCTACGCTTCGGCCCTGGCGTTGGCCGAGGACCTGGAGCGCTGGCTTCGCGGCGAGCCGACCGTGGCGCGGCCGCTGTCGCGGCCGGCCCGCTTGCGGCGCTGGGCCTGGCACCGGCGCGGCTGGCTCGCCGCGGGGGCGGCCGCTCTGGTGATGCTCGTGCTGATCGGCTTGGGCGTGGGGCAGGCGATGCGGCTACGCCAGGCCGGGCAGCTCGCCGAGAAACAGCAAGCCGTAATCCGCCGAAGCGAGGCGGAAACCCGGCAGGCCCAGTACGCCTCAGAGATCCGACCGCGCCTCGGTGCTGATCGCCCACGGCGAAGCCAAGGAAGCCGAGATCTGCTCGATCGGCACGCCCCCGTACCCGGCGCGGACGATCTTCGCGGGTTCGAATGGTTCTACCTGCGGGGCCTCACCGACGTCGGGCGTCAGAGCTGGGCCGGGCACGAAGGTAAGGAAGTATACCACGTCGAATATGCCCCCGACGGCCGTACTTTCGCCACGGCGGGCCAGGACCAAACCGCCCGGATCTGGGACGCCGAAACGGGGCAGGAGCGGCTCGTCCTCCGAGGGCATGAAGACGAGGTCGATTGACGCCAGCTTCGACCCGAGCGGTACGCGGCTGGTCACGGCCGGCGACGACGCCACGGTGCGGATCTGGTCCGCATCGGATGGCGCGCAATTGACGGTCTTGGATCGCCTGCCGAGTCCCGCCGTCGCCGCCCTGTTCACGCCCGACGGCCGCGACGTGATCGCGGCGGCCCGCGACGGCACGATTGTGCGGTGGGACGCCGCGACCGGACGGCGGCGGGCCACGTGCCGGGCCCACCACCCCGACAACGGGAACTGGGTCGAATCGATGGCGCTCTCCCCGCAGGGCACGACCCTGGCGCTGGCGGGGCAGAGACGCTTCGGTCCAACTTTTCGACTTGTCCCAGGGTGGACTGGCCGCGGTCACCAGGCCGATGGCAGACATGGGCACCAATGGGTTCTGCGTGGCCTTCGCTCCCGACGGCCGCTCCCTGGCGGCCACCGGCAAGGATGAACGTGCACGCCGTTCTCTACGACGCCACGACCGGGAAAACGCAAGTCGTGCTGGAGGGACCGCCGGCCTCGACCTTCACCCTGGCGTTCGCTCCCGATGGCCGCACCCTCGCCGTGGGCGACGACCAAGGCGCGCTTCGGCTCTGGGACCTCGCGACGCGATCCTGCTCAGGTCTCGCTCCTCGGACATACGGGTCGAATCTGGTGCGTGGCGTTTGCACCCGACGGCCGCACGCTGGCGACCACCAGCCGTGACGGCACGATCCGAATCTGGGACGCGAGGCCCCGGTCAGGTCGAGTCGCCTTCCGCGGGCTGGCGCGGCTCCCCATGAATCCGAGTTCAAATAACCACGCGAATTCGGTGATGTTCACAGCCGGCGGCATGGAGCTCCTCGCCGCGAACGACAGCGGATCGGTGCTCGCCTGCAACTTGAAGGATGGTATCGCTCGCACGCTGAGAACAGCCGATTCTCGCGTGGCCCAATTCGCCGCCTCGCTCGCTCCCGATGGCACGCGCGATCGCCGTAAGTGAAATGATCGAGCCCTTGGCTCGCGGCACGAAGGAGGAAGACAGGCGATACAAGACCGTCATCCACGACTTATCCGGGCGCCGCGGCCCGGTCAACTCCCCGTTGAGCTGCGAGCGGCAACGTTGGCATGGTCCCCGGACGGCAGGCGGATCGCAGTGGCCGAACCAAGGGGCGATCTCACCTTGCGGGACGCCTCACCGGCCGACTGCTCGGCCGGGCAGCCGCTGGATACGGCGATGGCTCAAGCTGGCTGGCATTCCCGCCCACGGGGGACGCCGTGATCGCCGTCTGCGGTGACGACCGTTTCGCTTCCAGGCCGTTTCGAACTGGTCGCCTGGAATGCCAGCCACATCGCAGCTCGATCGGCAGCCGATCCCGATTCAGGGCGAAAGGCCGTCCTCTAAAATCCTTTTGGCCCCCGACGGCCGGAACCTGGCGGACATCTCTCACACCCGCGTCCGCCTGTGGAAATATCCCCACCCTGCGGCGGCGATTTCTGCTCGTCGGTCACAGCGGGTCGGTGCAAGACCTGGCGTTCGCGCCCGACGGCCGCACCCTGGCCACGGCGAGCGTCGACAAGACGGTGCGGCTCTGGAGCGTCGCCAGCGGCCAGGAGCTGCTGGTGCTCGAGGACACACAGGCCCGGTTCGCGCCGTCGCTTTCTCGCGAGACGGCCGGATGTTAGCCTCGTGCGGCGACGGACCCGACGGCGGCATCGAGGCGATTGTCTGGCATGCCGAAGGCAGTGGGCAGTAGGCAGCAATGCCGTCGGCACTGAGAAGCTCGTGATCGAACAGCTCCAAGCGGACGGGTCGTACGCGGCGGTCGAAGCCAGCCGGTTCCTGGGCATCCGCGCTGACGACATACTCGGCTGGCTGACCGCTGACGACTCCGGCAACGAACCGGAGTGGAACCGTCGGCTGAACCAGTGGGCGATGGGATTGGGCCGCCAGGCTTGATCACGCGACGGAATCCATTTCTTTAACCACGGAACACTCGGAAAAGCACGGATACAATGAGGATCGACTTCCGCGATGAGGCGGGGTGGCGTACAATCAGCGGATGGTCGCGATCTTAAGCGAGGGGAGCTAGACAATGGGTTTGATTGATGAGGGATCCGACGTGAACACGGTTAAGGAAGCCGCCCTGCTGGGCCATGCACGCGGGTCTTCTCCGCGTCGCGTCCCCCGCGACAACGCCACAGGGCGTGCTCTCCCGATCACTCCGGAGGAACAGGCCCAAAAGGCCCGGGCTATTGCCGCGTTCGTTGAGCGGATGATGTCCATGCCTGACGAGGACCCGCCGGGTGCATGGGAGGAAGCCATGCGCGATCTCGACGCCCATCGTCCGCATCGGAAACTCTTCGAAGGTCTCTTTGATCATGGCGCGGTTGATCCTGCTGGACAGCGGGCCGCTCGGCATGATAGTCCGCGCTCCCAGCAAGCCGCTTGTCGTACGATGTCTCTGCGAAGGAGAAACCGTTGATCATGAACGTTCACTTGCCCGAAGATCTAGAACGTTACCTCCAAAACGAGGTTCAAAGCGGTGGGTTCGCATCGCCCGATGAGGCGATTACCGAGGCACTCCGGCTGCTCCGGCAGAAAAAGCGGGAAGCACAAATTGAGGGGAGGGCACTTACGGCCGACGAGTTGAACCAACATTTGCTCGAAGCGGGTCTGCTCAGCCACTTACCCGCTCGGCCCGATCCCGCTAGCTACCAGGAATTCTCACCCATCGTGGTCGAGGGCGAGCCCCTCTCCGAAACCATCATCCGCGAGCGCGGCTAAGGTGGTCGTCCATTTTTTCGACAGCAGCGCGATCGTAAAGCGCTATGCCCGCGAGACCGGCACCGTCTGGGTTCAGGGACTGACTCATCCCCGTAACGGGAATCTGACCTACCTGGCGCGAATAACCGCCGTCGAAGTCTGCGCCGCTCTCGCCCGCCGCCGCCGGTCCGGTGCCATCGCCCCTCCGGACGCGGCCGCTTCCCTGAATCGTTTCCGGCACGATCTGGTCCAGGAATACCTGGTCGTTGAGCTCACCGGTTCGATACTTGCCGACGCGATGCGTCTGGCGGACGCCCGTGAACTGCGGGCCTATGATGCCGTTCAACTGGCCGCCGCCCTGGAGCTGAACCGGATGTGGCTGGCCAGTGGGATGAACGGCGTCACTCTCGTGTCGGCCGACCATGATCTCAATGCCGCGGCCGTCGCTGAGGGTCTGCTGGTCGAAGACCCCAACCTACATCCGTGAAAAGAAAAGTTTTCGGCCGCCGCGTGAGTTTTTTGTCCCGCGCATTCTCTATATCTTAGGGGCGAGATTTCGCCCGAAGTTCTCATCCTTGCCAATCAACGCGACGTACTGGAGCAACCGCGATGATCTTCTGGGTGACGTTTTACCGGCTCCTCGGTTCCGCCACTGTCGACCCCTCGGTGAGCGGACCCGTACACGACGGCGGGCACGGATGCCTCCGTCGTGTACACTTCCCGAGGAGAGCCCGAGTATTAGCCGAGAACGTGCGCGAAGGAAACCAGGAATGCAGGAGAGAGAAAAATGGCTCTGGAACACCAAGCGTTGACCGAGCGGATCATTGGCGAGGCAATCGAGGTGCGCCGGCGCGTCGGGCCGGGTTTTCCGCTAAACTTCGCCAAAATAACGCCGGAACCGAAGCGAGTGATCGCTGCCTGAGTGAGTCTTTTCCTGGTTTCCTGCCTTCCTCATTCACCCTTGTACACGGGTTAATCTTCGGGTAAAGGGGGCCTTTGGGTCTCGACCAGCGCCGCCGGATCGTATTGACATTATGACGATTTTGCCCTAACCTTCATGAATGAGCACGGGGCCAGCCGAGGTCAAACGACTGCATTGGCTGAAGGGCGAAGTCAAGTCTCCTCCCTTCTCCAACGAAGGCAGGCGCGAGGCGGGAATACTCTTGAGGCGCCTCCAGGCCGGAGTGACTCTGGCGATGCCGCATTCACGCCCAATGGCTTCGATTGGTCCCCGATGCCACGAGCTCCGTGTTCGCGATGGCGCCCACAACTGGCGGATCATTTATCGGATCGACGAAAATTCGATCGTGATCGTCGAGGTCTTCTCGAAAACATCGCGGCAGACGCCGCGAGCCGTCATCGATCAGTGCAAATCGCGTCTTCGTCGGTACGATGAGAGCGATGATTGACCGGAAGGGGTGAAAAATGGATAAGGTCAAAGATGTACACAGAAAGCCGGGTTGGGTGGAGGGGGACACCGCCGATTTCCTCGGCCTCCGCGACGAGGAGTCGCTCCTGATCGACCTGAAAATCACGACGGCCATGGCCATTCGTCGGTTGCGCGCGCAGCGGAAAATCAAGCAGGAGCAGCTCGCCGCGATGGCCGGCGTGGATCAGTCGCGGGTGGCGAAAATCGAGAACTGCTCGCCCCGGGTAACGCTCGATGCCATGTTGGTGCTGCTCTTCGTCCTCGGAGGCACGCTTGCCGACCTGACCGGCCCACTCATGGACGAACCCACGGCGACAACGACGATTCCCAAGATCGTCAAGTCCTCGACTCGCAAAAGTTCAGCCGTCAAAGCCGCGAAGTGAAGCAATCGCCCGAAAGCATCGACCAGGTAGTACTTGAGTACTTTTTGAGGAGCTGCGTAACAATCAGGGGCTGCGATGCATGTCCGCTCCACCTCTGGTTTCCTGCCCGACGGAGGCATCCGTGCCCGCCGTCGTGTACGGTCCGGTCGCCGAGGGGTCAGCGGTGGCCGAACCGAAGAGCCGGAAGAGGGTCACCTCGATCTGTTTGGATCAGTCGATCAACGTGACTTCGTTCGGGTCGACGTTGTTCAGTACGTCATTACTGGTAACCAGGTACCAATCGTCGTCTGATCCGACCGTGCCGAAGATCTCATCGACCGCCGTGCTGCCAATCACCGTCGTGCCCGGGATCAGGTCGTTGCTGCCGTTGGCGCCCACTGGGCCGTTGGCACCGCTCAAATCGGCCCG
>CAWHKI010000247.1:0-14646 GCA_963829765.1 uncultured Isosphaeraceae bacterium
TAGGGCCTCAAGCCGCTCCACATCTTGGATCGCCTCGATGGCAGCCAGGGTCTCTGGGTCAGGCTGCCCGAATTTTTTCGTTCCTTGACGAACGAGAAGCCGTCGTTCACCGGCGATTCGGCCTTCGACAATTCCTTCCTGACGGCCTTCCCTGAGGATCGCCTGATACGTCGTTGATTCCTGCATGTCCCGCACTCCCTCCAGTAAATGGGAAGCAATCTCATTGGAGTAACGCAACCCCATGAGCAAGTACGTCGCGGTCCAGAGTTTCGCCGCGATTGGATGCGGTTCGGCGCTGATCCGTTCATCCATCCGCCGCACCAAGCCGGGCAGTTCATTAATCACCTTGTCGGCGGCGGCAGTCAAGGTGGTGATGTCGGAGTCGATCACCTCGACCGGGCCGGCTGGGCCAATGCCAAACCGCTCCAACCAGGCGGCTGGACCATCCCAAACCAGCTCTTTTGTCGAACTGTCGAAGCGGTTGAACGCCACTCGATCCTCCGTCGAATAAATCGATCTTTTCACCACAGAGTCACAGAGATCACAGAGAAAGAAGTCCGCCAACCTAAACTGTAACTATATCCATGTACCATTAGCAATATACATACGTTAAGATATATTTGCATACTAGTATTCTCTGTGATCTCTGTGTCTCTGTGGTAAGTTTTTCTGTTCTTCTTGATGGATCGCTGGCACATTTTGCCGCCGTCTCATTTTGTTTTCATGAATCATCATAAGTCATTCCTCCCTGGCTCGCCGAGACTGGTCCTTGAGGATTCGGACGAGTTCTCGGTCTTGAAACTTGGCATCCGCCGAGAGATCGTCTTTCTGATCGTTTCCGCGGACCGAAGTATTGCCGAGCCAAGGGAGCATTTTCGCCGCTCTCGCGTAAGCGCGCGATCGATCATCCGACGACAGCGCGGCGACCCGCTGCCGGCAGGAATCGCAGCTTTCCAGATGCTGGCTCACCGAGGCCGACGGAGCATCGTCGAGCTTGCCCAAGCCATATGCCTGCAAGATCGGGTCGGCCGGGTGGACGGCGGCGGTAGTACCCATATCACGATCTCCTGGTTGACGGTTCCCACTACCGATGGTCGATCAAACACTCATACAGAAAGGCCGAAACAGCTCGCGATATGCCGCGAAAATTAGATTTTCGTGCGGAAACTCGACCTTCCCCTGTGCTAAAGCACTTACCTACGAACGACTTTGCCTGAATGCAGAATTTGTTGTCAGGCCGATTTTTCTCGCCGCGACCACAATGCATGTGCTCCCTCGCTTCTGGCCGCCTCTTCCCATCGGACGCACATTCGCCGGACATGCCCGACCGGGACGCGGGGATCCAGACCGCGGTCTTGGCGAACGGATATCCGGTCGGTTCATGAAATTGATGCGTCCAGTATAGTCACCCCGGTTGGGGAGTGCCAAAAGTTCGAGAGATGATGCATTGGTGATCAGGAATCACAAGCCGGTTTGCCTTTGATTCTCCCGGTGATGCCGGGACGTCTATGGGCTCGGGCCTCGCCATCATTTGCCGATCTCCCCTTTTTTCCGCACTTTCGACTTTCGCTTCGCCTTGGCTCGGTATGCGTCCGGGTTGAATGACACCATCTGCTCGGCTCTTCTCAACTTGCTGATCGCATTCGTCAAGTCTTTCGACGGGCCAAGTGAAGCAGGTGAATTGGATCGCTTGGCGATCGTCTGTAACGCGTCCTTGACGGCGGGATCGTCCTCCAGTGCTGCGTACTCTTTCACGGCTTTGTCGACAATTGGTCGGAGTTGTTTGTTTGCCTCCAGAAATTCGCCGCGTCGCATCAAGAACTCATTCCAGACCGCCTGCTTCATAGCGGGCGTTGCAAGATTCTTGCGGGCGATTTCGCGCCCATGACGTCGTTCAGGTAAAACTGGGTACCCTGTTGTTCACTTCGAAGCTGCTGGATCGCCAGCCGGTTCAGGGCATTATTCGGCGTGTTCGCAAGCTCAATAGCAATTTCTCCGAGCGCGTTTTGCGCAGAGTCATCTCGGTGTCCCAAAACTTCCATGTGGCATCGGCCTGCAAGTACGACTGAAACAGGGTCAGTCTGTCGTCCATGAGGTTGTAAATCGGCCTGATCCTGCCAAACCCCGCGCCGATTTCTTTTTCCGTCGCGACGACATAGAACTTGCTCGCTCTGGTCAATCCACGGTTCTCCAGCACACTCTCGGGCGAAGAGGAATTCGATTTCTTTACGTCCGCGGGGAGCGGCGCCCCGCGGGATCAGGAGCAGCCGCTTCGTTCACCTTGCCAGTAGTTTCGTCCGTTTGCTTGATTTCTGCAGAGTCGCGGTCGCGCTGGCCGGCCGCAGAGTCGGCGTCCCGCTCGCGGGTTGCTGTACCGGCGTTGCGCGGACCGGTCGCCGTGTGCTGCACGGCGAGCTCTGGTGTCTTCGCGGCGAATTGTCCAGGTGGATTCGGCGGCGACTCTGGGAGCTCGTCAGTTTTCGCGGCAATCCGGGCTCGGGCACCGATGGAGTCTGAAGGAGCGTCCGTTTTTCGTCGTTGATTGGGTGTGGGTTCTTTATGAGGTTTTGCCGCCGGAGCGGCTACGGACGGCGACGAGCGTGTTGGGCCCGACGGCGGTGCGACCATCGCGACCTTCTCCGGCGCGACGACGGGCGGCGGCGACGAAAAGTACCAGATGGCAAAACCACCGGCCGGGCAGATAACGGCAGCGCACAGAGGACTCGAAAGCAAGCGCCACGCCGCATTAGACTTCTTCATTTTGCCTCCTTAAGTTGTTTGTTGCTTAGTCACCGGACCACAGGAAATGAGGAAGGAATCGACCAGGAACCGTACGCTGTGACTTCGTCTGCCTTTTGCAGGTTGCAGATCATCGATCTTGGACATCCAACCGCTCGATAACGAGCGTTCCTGACCTGACGAGAATGCCGACCGCCCCTGCGTCTTCCCCGGGCGGAGGCCTATCCAGGTTGGCGACGGACGTGTTCTCACCCTTTACAGCGACGCGAGCGACGTTCTTCTCGTCGATTTCAAACCTCATCACAACAGGCTTGCCGGGCGCGAAATCCCTGCGCGCGGCTGCCGGTTTCCAGTGTCTGAAAATCGATCGCTTGATGGCCGACATGGATCTTGCCTCCTTCGTCGTTGACGCGCGAGGTGACCGCCTGCCACCCGCGTGGGCCGCGACGGGGGCGAAGCGCGAGGAATGCTTCGGTCCCCTCCTTCGCGGACAGCGTGAGCGTTAGCGTGCACTTCCGGTAACTCGCCTCGCGAGTCAGCAAAAGATTCCCGTTCGGTCCCGCTTCCAGGTACACGCCTTTTTCGTTCATCGTGATGTGGTCGGGATCACCGATTTGCCAATTCTCGAGGTTTTCGGGCGACAGCGATGGCCAAAATCCCGCGTTCGGCCGTACTGCGTTAGGATCCACGAGCCGCTTAATATCAGCGAGGATTGGGATCTGCCGGACGTCAACGGACCTGGGCTTCGACGCCATTTACCTTCGCGGTTTCGGGTGATTTTGGTATTCCCAACTCAGCGTGGTGAAGGGCAGCACTTGCCCGTTGATCAGCTTTGCCGGCAATCGGAGGAAGCCGGTTTCCTGTCTTCAAAGCTTCGGATGCCACAGTCGAACCGGATCGGGTAGCGACGTGGTCCGGCTCGGTTTCCTTCGGTGATTCGATCTCCCGACCGCCCTTCGCCACAATCCGGTCTTCCTCGCGAGTCTGTTCGCTGTCTGTTGTCCGGCTGGCCGGCTGTGGCCTTCGTTCCTCGGAGAAAAGACTCCCGCGCGACATGCGGCAAACAACACGCAGAGCAAGACCGCGGCGACGACCGATGGCCATAGGAATCGCGGCATCGGCGCGGTTTCAGACAAGGCCGGAACCGCGGCGGTCAGATTCTGGGTCTCTCTCAGGTCGATCAAGCTGCTCCAGTCCGATTCGGGTCGAGCCGCCATTGGCGGCTGCTTCGGCTGCGCCGCTGGCGCGAGATCGGTCGCGGGTTCGAGCGGGTTGGTGCTCGCGCGAGACGCGTTGGAATTCCCAGCTTTAGGTTCCCCGATGGAAAACTCCGGCCCCGGCTTCGACTCGGGCGGCATTGATACCGCATCGCCCTTTTTGATGAAGGGCATCAGTGCCCGCGCGACTTCACCGGGCGTCTGAAACCGGCGGCCCGGCTCCTTCGCCATCATCTTGGCCACCACCGCCGCCAGCTCCACCGGGACCTCGGGGCGGACCAGGTTGAGCGGGCTCGCTTCCATCGAAAAATGGGCCTGGTACACGTCCCAGAGATGGTCGCCGAGGAACGGCGGTCGGCCGGCGAGCAGATAATAGAGGGTGCAGCCCAGGCTGTAGATGTCGGCGCGAATGTCGGCCGACTTGGCATCGCGGATCTGTTCGGGGGCGATATAGTCGGGAGTACCCACCATCTGGCCCTCGCGGGTCAGGCTGCTGTCGGCTTGGCCCTCGCTCGTCACTTTGGCCAGGCCGAAATCGAGTACCTTGACGATCGCGTTCTTGGCGTCGCGAGCGAGGATAAGGTTGGCCGGCTTGACGTCGCGGTGGACCATTCCACGCTCGTGGGCGTGCTGTAATCCCAGGGCAGCTTGATTGATGAAATAGCAGGCATGAGCGGTCGGCATCGGTCCCTTGGTCTTGACCACCTTCGCCAGGTCGAACCCCTTGACGTACTCCATCGCCAATACGAGGCTCGGTCCCAACCGCATGGCTGAGTACGCGGTGACAATGTTGGGATGCTGAAGCCTGGCAGCCGACTGGATCTCGCGGAGAAAACGGTCGAGGACTCCCGGCCGCTCGACCAAATGGCGGCCGACGACTTTGAGCACTTCCAGCCGTCCCATGAGTTTGTTCTTGGCGAGGTAGACCACGCCCATCCCGCCGCGCCCTAGCTCGCGGAGGACTTCCCAGTCAGGGTGGTCGACCAGCTCTGGTGGCAGTGTATCGGACTGCGGCGTCGGGACGCCCTGGCCCAGGATCCCTTCCGTCGACGATTCCGCGGAAGGCGACCATTCCGAGGCTGCCTTATCCGGCGCGACGCCAGCCTGCTGAAGCCGACCAAGGAAGTCGTCAGACGACAACTCGGCGACCCGCTGTCGGCAAGGATCGCAGTCTTCCAGGTGCCGGCTCACCGATGCGGACGAAGCGTCGTCGAGCTTGCCCAGGCCATAAGCCTGCAGAATCGGGGCGGAGGGGTGGCCGGCGGCGGGGGTGCCCATAACACGATCTCCTCTTCGGCACAAAATCCGATGCTCGATGAGTTCTCAACCACCGAGTCGAGACTTCATTTCCTGGCTCACTGGGTGTTGCGGGATTGCGGACAACAAAAACAGAAAGGGGCGAACGGGCTTGCTTATGCCGCGATAACGGCAAAAATATTGAAACGATGACGAGGTTGTTACTCAACTCCCTGACAATAAAACACTTGCAATGGCCAAAAATTCCTCCAAAAAAGAGGCCGAGTTACCCCAAGAGGTCACCCGCTTCCTCTCGCAACCTTTTGAGAACACGCGACTTGGCCTGAAGCACGGCATTCACGCTCACACCCATCTCGTCAGCGACGCGTGCCGCCGGCACGCCATCAACGGCGAAACGGTGGAAGGCCGCCCAAGTCGAGGCCCCGAAGTCGGGCTGGACGATTGCCAACAGCTTCTGAAAGACGTGGCGATCATGGTCCAGGTCCCACTCACGGGCAAGTTCGCTACGAGGGTCCGCCAGGCTCTTGAGGAAGCCGTCGCCGGCATCCACACCGACGGCGGGGCGGCGGCGCCGGCGACGGCGATACGTCCGGACCTTGTTCACGGTCACGCGGCGTAGCCAGGCTCGAAACGATCCCTCCCGCTGACGCTCAAAGCGGGGAATCTCGCGGATCACGACCACCAAGACTTCTTGCGCCAGGTCTTCGGCTTCCACACCCAGGCCGGGGACTCGGCCCAGCCAGCGGCTGATCAGCGGTAAGTAGATGCTGTGCAGCCGATTCCAGTCGGAGGCATCCGGCCCGGCCGCCTTGAGCCGATCGAGCAAACTGACGGAGGTTGGGGTCATGGTCGACTCGGTCGCCAATCATCGGGTCGTATTTGCAGCGAGAGCCATAAGCCGCAGGGTAAATGTCTCGCTCCCAAGCATGCCATGATGAATGCGTTGATGGCGCAGCGTGATTTGAAAGCGCGGCTTTCCCCATAATAAGTACGAAAGACTTATACACGACCCTGTGAGACGTTTGAAGAGGGGAGAAGAGAAGCCGGCCGGTCAAAGCTTTGACGGAACGTCCGTCGTCAGGGTAGGGGTGGGGTGGTGAAAAGTTGGGCTTGCACAGGTTTGACGTTCATCCGGTTTCCATTGATGACGGCCCCTGATGTTCGGCGCGGGTCTCATGACCCCGCCGGAGTGCCGGACCGAAGGTCTCCGTCGCCAGGCATAACCTTTTCTGAGAACGGCATTTGCAGTCACTGAGTAAGCTCCGAAGGAAGGAGACCTCCGGTCAGGCACCTGTGCGGGGTCATGAGACCCGCGCACAACAAACGCCTCCTCACCGCGCAACAAAAACCGGTCGGGACAGGGGCCATTGAGACCGTGGTCAAGCCCAACTTTTCACCACCCCAGACCGAGCCTGTCCCCCGACTTCGGTCCGCATTTGACCTTCGCGGCAGGTCGCCATGTCCTATTTCCGGTGTGTCCAAGCACCCCGGACAAAAATTTTGGGCAAATATCCTAAACCTCATCTGAATCAAGTCTTCCATTCGGATTTCACCTGCCAAACGGCATCCACAATTTGACAAAATGCGCACAGCGTATATAATGTAGGAAACGGGGGAGATTGTGCACCGAGGTTTTTTGTCGTTGATGTTCGGCGAGCCGTCGGGTTGCCGCGATAATGAGCAGCCTTTGAGCCGGGTTGATCTCGGTCGGTGGCCGGCTTGAGGCCGGTTGACTGATCGGCGCGATCCTCAAATCCCTCACGTCCCCATTCCCACGCCCGTCGAGGGTATGCTGGCCAGCCTGGGCCCCGGGCTGAGGACCGCGAGCGGGGCCAAACGGAGGCGCAGACGGAAACCTTCGTTATCTTCCGTTCAAAATTTCTTATCGAGCGAAATTTCCATGTGGGCCGCGGTTCGTCAGTTCCGTAGCGCTGGCCTTCACGGCCGCTGGGTCACGTCGACAATATCCTCGTCCGAAAATGGCGCCCGCCATTTTTCTCGCCCTCTGGCGCCAAAAAGGCCGGCTGACATAAGAGCAGCCGAATCAAGGGCTTGTGTTTAGGGGCCTTGGCTCCAGTGACCGAAAAATGGCGCTTTTGGCCTTCGAAAAAGCGCCATTCTCCGCCATTTTTTCCCTGATGCTTGTGGAGCCTTCTCGTGGACCGCGGCTTCATCAACGGCCGTGAAATCCGCCGGCTGAATGGCCAAGACACGGAGGCCATCGCGGGACGCTCCGCCCCGCGATGGCGACCCCGGCCCCACGCAACCCCCGCCCCGGGATGCCCCGCCGGCTTGCGTCTGAATTGCAGCCAACGGAGGCCGTGGCTTGACCGGGTTTGGCCGTCAGATGGTATAATCAAGGCTGCCCCGCCCCTAATGGCTCGCCGTGTATTCCCCAGCCTTCCTTCGTGCCGTTTTCCGAGGTCCGCGACGTGGTGGCAACTCGGTGTATGACAGTGACGTTGGCTCAGAAATCCGCATTCGAGCCGTCGGATTCGCATCGGACCGGAACTTGCAACACGATCGGGAACCAGGGCAAGAGCGTTGAATTAGGTTTAACTACACGTAAAGACCAGATTTGGGATCGTCTGGTTCCCACGCTCCCGCGTGGGAACCCACTCTCGGGACGCTCCGCGTCCCCGCGGTTTCCCAGCCGCGGCGTGACCTCCCGCCGACGCAAAGCGTCGAAGAGGGCATTCCCACGCGGGAGCGTGGGAACGAGAAGCAACCCGCTTCTTGCCTTCAGGTTATCGATATTTCAACGGTATTGGGACTAAGGGAGACGGCGATATGCACGGCACATCGAGACAAACGGGCCTTGGCGCGTTGCTGTTCGGTCTCACGTGCATGATGGTGTTGCCGACGGCGACCATCGGCAACGAACCGGCGATCTTTCAGAAGTTGGGGGATTCGTTCGCGCGCGAGATTCGCCCGATTCTGGATCAGCATTGCATGAAGTGCCACGCGGCCGACGTGCAGGAGGGGACGTTCGACCTGGAACAGTTCGCGACGCTTGCCGACGTCCGGCACTCCACCACGAAATGGCTCAAGGTGGCGGAGATGCTCGACAACGGCGAGATGCCTCCGAAAAAAGCTCCCCAGCCTTCACCCGAGCGGCGGCAGCGGTTGCGAGCCTGGGTGGGCGAATACTTGAAGGCCGAGGCGTTCGCCAGCGCGGGCGACCCCGGCCCGGTTGTGTTGCGCAGGCTGGGCAATGCCGAATACACATATACCCTGCTCGATCTGACAGGCGTCGATTTGCAGCCCGCCCACGAGTTTCCCGTTGATGGCGCCGCCGGCGAGGGATTCACCAACACGGGCAATGCGCTTGTCATGTCGCCGGCCTTGCTCTCGAAATATCTCGATGCCGGCAAGAAAATCGCCGACCACGCCGTGCTCTTGCCCGATGGCATTCGGTTTTCACAGGGAGCCACCAGGCGCGACTGGACGAACGAGATACTCGGGCGCATCCGGAGCTTTTACGGTCAATTTACGGATTCGGGCGGCGGCACGCAGGTGAACTTGCAAGGCATCGTCTTCGGTACCAACCAGGGAGGCCGGCTGCCGCTGGAGAAATACCTGGACGCGACCATCCGTGACCGCGCGGTCCTTACATCGGGCACGAAGACTATCGCGGCTGTCGCGCGTGAGCGGGGGCTTAATGCAAAGTACTTGGGGATTCTCTGGTCGACTCTCAATGGAGGCGAGCGATCGCCGGTTCTCGATGTTGTGCGCGGTCACTGGCGAGAAGCGCTCCCGACCAGACAGCCGCACTCGCGGCCGAAATCGCCCGCTGGCAGAACGCCCTTTGGCGATTCACAAGCGTTGGGCACATCGGCAAGGTCGGCGGTCCGAAGGCCTGGATGGAACCGGTCAGCCCGGTTGTCATTCGACAAGAGTTGCGGCAAAAGATCCCGGCCTCGGCGAGCGGTGAAGTTACGCTCTCGCTGGTGGCGGGCGATGCTGGTGATGGAAATGAACACGATTTTGTGGTGTGGGATAAGCCCCGGCTGGTGGCGCCGGGACGTCCTGATCTGCTCTTGCGCGATGTACGCGATGTTTCTCGACAACTTGCTGGTGTGCGGCAACGAGCTTTTGCTTCAGCGGCCAAATGTTTGAGCGCGGCGGCCGAAGCGAGCGCGGCCAGCGGCCCGGTTGAGGTTCGCCTCCTGGCGGAGCGGCATCACGTCGAACCGGCGATCCTCTCCGCGTGGCTCGACTACCTCGGGATCGGCACCAGCGGCTCCGGAGTTAAAGTCGACTCCCCGTTGACGGGAAAGATCGAGCACTCGTCGGGCTACGATTTTGTGAATGGGTGGGGCACTAACGAGACGCCGAACGTTGTCGCCAACTCGTCAGGCCAGCACGTTCGGATTCCCGGCAACCTGAAGCCCCATAGCTTGGCCATGCACCCATCGCCGTCCCTTCGCGTGGCAGCCGGTTGGATGAGCCCGATCAGTGCCGCGGTCGTTGTCAAAGGCCGCGTGCAGCACGCACACCCCGAGTGCGGCAACGGTGTGACATGGTCGCTCGAGCTGCGCCGAGGCGCGGTCCGGCAGCGGCTGGCGGCGGGCGTAGGGCAAGGCGCGAAAGAGGTGACGATCGGGCCGCTGAAGGAGATCGCAGTGCAACGCGGCGACCTGGTTTCACTTGTGATCGGCCCGCGCGACGGCAACCACGCGTGCGACCTGACGGCCGTGGACCTCACCCTGTTCGGCGCCGGCCGCGAGTGGAACCTGTCGCGGGAGGTTTCGCCTGACGTGCTCGCGGGCAATCCGCACGCGGATTCGCACGGCAACGCCGGCGTCTGGTACTTCTATACCGAGCCTGACAAGGCAGGCGCGGGTGAGCGAGTGATCCCGGCCGGTTCACTACTAGCCCGGTGGCAGTCGGCGGCGACAGCGGCGGAGAGGCAGCGGCTCGCGCAAGAAATGGAAGGATTACTGAAGTCTGGTCCCGGCTCGGCGAAAGACAGTCCCGACGGCCTGTTGTATCGCCAACTCTCCTCATTGCGGGGACCGCTGGTCAGTGCCGTGCGATTTGAAAAGGTAGGAGCGGGTGCGGCCAGTGCGCCGGCTGATCCAAAACAGCCGGCGATTGGTCTCGCCCCGAACCTCTTCGGCAAGCACCCCAACGGCTCGGACATCGACCCCGCGAGCCTTTGCGTGCGAGCGCCCCAGGTAGTGGAAGTTCGCCTGCCTGGCGACTTTGTCGAGGGCTGTGAGTTGGTGACTGGCGGGACCCTGGATGCGGGTACCGGACGAGAAGGAAGCGTGCAGTTGCAGGTTAAGCTCGGTCGGGCCGAGCCCCCATCGGGGGTCTCGCCCGACCTGCCGGTCGTGGTCGCCGATGGGTCGGTCACACGCCTGAAGTTTGAGGCGGCGTTCACTGCGATGCGTCAGCTTTTCCCTCCGTCGCTTTGCTACACGAAGATCGTGCCGGTGGACGAGGTCGTGACGCTCACTCTTTTTTACCGTGAAGACGATCATCTGCGCCGACTTATGCTCGACCAGGCTCAGGTCGCAGAGCTCGACCGGCTCTGGGCCGAGCTCCATTTCGTGAGCAGGGACGCGCTCACGCTTGTGGATGCGTTTCTGCAGCTCCTGGAGTATGCCAGCCAGGATGCCGATCCGAGGGTCTTCGAGCCGATGCGCAAGCCGATCAACGAGCGGGCCGCGGCGTTCCGCCGCGAGCTAGTGGCGGCTGAGCCTCGACACCTCGACGCGATCGTGGCACTCGCCGATCGTGCTTTTCGCCGTCCCCTTTCCACGACCGAGGCGAGCGAGTTCCGCGAGCTTTATCGCCGTTTGCGTGCCGAGCAGATTCCCCATGATGAGGCGATCCGCCTGGTGCTGGCTCGTGTGCTGATCGCGCCGGCGTTTCTTTACCGCATCGAAAAACCACCGACCGGACCAAAAGCGGCGCCGGTCACTGACTGGGAGCTGGCGAGCCGCCTGAGCTATTTCCTTTGGTCGTCGATGCCCGACGACGAACTGCGAAAAGAAGCCGCCGCCGGGCGTCTGCACCGCCCCGAGGTCCTGGTTTCCCAGGCCCGACGCATGGCGAAGGACCCGCGGGTGCGCAGGCTGGCGACCGAATTCGCCTGCCAGTGGTTGCACATTTATGACTTTGACTCGCTCGATGAAAAGAGCCCGAGGCATTTCCCCACGTTCGCGGCGCTTCGCGGCGCCATGCACGAAGAGGCCATTCTCTTTTTTACGGACATGTTCCAAAATGATGGATCGGTTCTCTCGGCACTCGAGGGCGATTATACGTTTTTGAATGAAGCGCTGGCGAAGCACTACGGCATCCCCGGAGTCATCGGGCCCGAGTGGCGGCGAGTGGACGGTGTCAGGAAGTATGGGCGGGGAGGAATTCTTGGTCTGGCGGCGACGCTAGCCAAGCAGTCAGGAGCTTCCCGCACCAGCCCGATTCTGCGCGGCAACTGGGTGGCGGAAGTCTGCTGGGGGAGAAACTGCCGCGGCCGCCCAAGAACGTTCCGCAGCTCCCCGAGGACGAGACGGCCACGCAAGGGCTCACGATGCGCCAGCTCGTCGAACGACACACGGCCGACCCGCGATGCGCCAGTTGCCATTCGCGCATCGACGCGTTCGGTTACGCCCTGGAAGCTTACGACGCGATCGGCCGCCGGCGTGATCGCGACCTCGGCGACCGGCCCATCAACACCGCCGCCCGACTGCGTGACGGCACCGAATTTGATGGACTGGACGGCCTGCGGCACTACTTGGGAGACACGCGGCGCGACGCTTTCTTCCACCAGTTCTGCCGCAAGTTTCTCGGCTACGCGCTGGGTCGGGGTACCCAGCTCTCCGACGGTCCCTTACTCGAAGAGATGGAGCTGGCGCTTAAGAACAACGGCTATCGCTTCTCGGCGGTGCTAGAGACCGTTGTCGGCAGCCGCCAGTTCCGCGAAATTCGCGGCAGAGATGCCGAAACTCATGAGTCGCGTGAATGATGTTCAATCTATTTGTCGAAGTGTGTAACATATTCCGCCTTTTTTCACAGGGAGGCAACCGATGAATCATCAGAGCTTTTCTCGCCGTACGTTTCTCCGCGGCGCCGGCGTGAGCATCGCGCTACCGTGGATGGAATCGTTCCGGGTCTGGGGCGACGAGGCCAAGGCGGTTAAGAGCGCGAGCGAGGCACCGGTGCGTCTGGCCGTCCTGTTCGCGGGCAACGGTTTTCACACAAAAGAGTGGTGGGCGCGAGAGAGCGGCCGCGCCATGGAGCTGGGCCAGGTGCTGGCACCACTGACCGACTTTCGGGAGCGAATGCTTTTTATTCGCGGGCTTTACAACGCCGAGGCCCAAAAGGGCAACATCCACAGTTCTCAGACGGGAAACTTACTCTCGGGCGCTCCTCTTGCCTCGGGAGGCGAAATTCGCTCGGGAACGAGCTTCGACCAGCTTTTGGCGCGGGCCCATGGCAAGTCAACCAAGGTGCCTAGCCTGGTGCTGGCCTGCGAGAAGTCGAACCCATCGGTTCACAAGAACTACTCGATGCTGTACAGTTCCCACATTTCGTGGACTTCACCGACGACGCCGACTCCGCTCGAGCTATACCCCGCGCTGGCGTTCGATCGGTTGTTCCGTGATGAGGTGAAGCGCGGCGACAAGAGCGTCCTGGACGCCGTCTTATCCGATGCACGCGACTTCCGCCGTGCGGTGAGCGTGGCCGATCAGCGCAAGCTCGACGAATATCTCGACTCGGTACGTGAGGTCGAGGAACGGATCGAGCGGGCCGGCCAGCGGGGAGAATTGCAGGGCTGGCGCCCGACCTTGGGCGGGCCCGACATTCCGCGCCCGGCCGACGGAATTCCTCAAGACATCGGCGAGCACATGCGATTGATGTGCGACATTCTTGTTCTCGGCTTCCAGACCGACACGACCCGGATCTGCACGCTCAAACTCAACAACGACCATAGCTCGCTCCGGTTCCCCAATCTCGGTGTGGACTACATGATCCATCACTTACTATCGCATTCCGACACCGCGGACTGGTTGAAGGTGAATCAGTTCTTCCTGAAGCAGGTTGCCTATATGCGCGGAAGCTCGACGGAATCCGCGAAGGGGACAGGACTGCGCTCGATAACTCAATGATCATGTTTTGCTCGAGCATGCTGACCGGCAGTCACGATGCGAGTCAATTGCCAGTGGTGGTCATGGGCGGGGCCGGCGGTCGGCTCAAGGGGGGCCGCGTGCTCGACTACCGCGGTAAGCCCAACCGCAAGATGTGCAGCCTTTACCTGTCGCTGCTCGACAAGGCGGGATTGCATCTCGACGAATTCGGCGACTCGCGCGAACGGCTGGCGGAAGTGTAAAGCTCTATGAATCGATTGCAAGGAAAAGTCGCAGTTATTACGGGCGCCGGGGCGGGGATTGGCCGCGCCACCGCCGAATTGTTCGCCGAGGAAGGCGCCGCCGTGGTGATCGCCGAGCGCGACGAGCCGACGGGCCGCGAGGCGGCGGAACGCATCAAACAGGCCGGCGGCCAGGCCCTCTTTGTGCACACGGACGTTGCCGACGAGTCGAGCTGCGAGCGGATGGCGGCTGAGGCGGTTGCGGCTTTTGGCACGGTCCATATCCTGGTCAACAACGCGGCGATCTTTGTTTTGCGGGGGATCGACGCCACACCGGAGGAATGGCGACAAATGCTGGACGTCAACGTCATGGGGCCGGCCTTAGTCGCCAAGCATGTTGTTCCGGCGATCCGCCGTGCCGGCGGCGGCGCCATCGTCAACCTCGCCTCGGTCTCGTCGTTCATCGCCCAGCCGAACTTCGTTACGTACAACACCACCAAGGCTGCCATCCTGGGAATGACCAGATGCATGGCCATGGACCTGGCCGCCGATAACATTCGGGTCAATGATGTGTGTCCTGGCGTGGTATGGACCCAAATCGTCGAACGCCAGGCTCGCGCGATGGGACTTGATCACGCAGCGGCGGACGTGCATCCCCAGTGGGGCGGAGCCCAATTGATTCAGCGCTGCGCTGATCCCAGGGAGATCGCGTACGCTATCCTCTTTCTGGCATCCGACGAGGCGTCATTCATCACGGGATCGCATCTCATGGTCGATGGGGGGTACACGACGAAGTAGCGCAGCCTCGGCTGGATGGTCCGCTTAATTCCCCGTATGATAAGAGAAGGGGAGTTGAGCGTCCAGATTACTCGGCCGAAAGGTCGATCTCGTGCCCAAGCCCATGCTCAAGTGGGTCATCCGCGATCAAGTCCTCGGCGAGGCACAGCCCGTCTATGTCGCCGAACCGATGACCTCTACTTGGTCGATTTGCTCGACGCGTCCGAGGCGATCGCTAGCTGCTTGCGCTCGCTTGCCTCACCTCGCATCGGGCCCGCGCAGATGGAAGTCAACCACGAGCGGCAGGTGGTCGGAGGCGTCGCGCGCTAGCCTCGA
>CAWHKI010000248.1:0-52432 GCA_963829765.1 uncultured Isosphaeraceae bacterium
GTCGGACTGGTCATCGCCGGATTTGGCCTGATCTGGGTGCTCGCCCCCCATCTCCCGACCCTGGGCCGCCTGCCTGGCGATATCGTGATCGAGCGAGAAAACGGCCGGTTCTACTTCCCTATTGTCACGTGCATTGTGATCAGCACCGTATTGAGCCTTGTGACCTGGCTGATCGGAACCGTTGTGAGATGATTCGTACGATCTGGTAGCATGGAGACGAGGCCACGGGGAAATGAGCGTGTCACTCAGCTTTCGAACAAACCTCTCGAGAACACCACCATGGCGCTGGACCTTATCGTCTCGACCGAATGGCTGGCCCAACACCTGAACGATTCGGGTCCTGCGCCGTCGACATGCGGGGTTCGGTGGTGACCAAACAGCTCGCCCCCGGTGTCGAGCAGGCCGATTATCGCGGAGCGCCTGACGAATACCTGGCCGACCATATCCCGGGCGCGGTTTATATCGACTGGACGGTCGACATCATCGACCCCGACGATCCCGTTCCCGTCCAGATCGCGCCGGCGGCTCGGTTCGCCGAGGCGATGGCGGAGCGGGGCATCGGCGATGACACGCTCGTGGTCGCGGTCGATCATAGCGGCGGCCAATTCGCGACCCGCTTGTGGTGGGCCCTGAGCTATTACGGTCACGACAAGATTCGTGTGCTCGACGGCGGATGGAACGAGTGGGTCAAGGAAGGGCGGCCGGTCGAGGCGGGAGAAGTGACGGTCGACCGCGCAGTCTTCACGCCCAGGCCCCGGCCGGAGCTGCGCGTGACGGCCGAACAACTGGCCGGGCGCCTTGACCATCCCGACCTCGACTGGCAGCTCGTGGACGCCCGCGACGCCGGACAATTTAGCGGAGCCAGGCGCCGCGGGCCGCGGGGCGGGCATATTCCAGGCGCGATTCACGTGCCACGCGAGCTGTTTTTCTCGCCCCAAGGAGGTTTTCTCCCAATCGAGGAAATCCGCCAGCGAATTAAGGAACACGGGCTTCGCGCCGACCGGCCGACCGTCGCTTATTGCAACGGCGGCGTCGCGGCCACGGTCGTTCTTTTCAACCTGGCGCGGCTGGGCTTCGCCGAACTGGCCAACTACGATGGCTCCTGGAACGAATGGGGGAGCCGGCTCGATCTTCCCGTGGAACTTGCACCAGCCAGTTAGGCGCCGCGAAGAAATAACTTGAGCAATTGTGGGACAGCCGAGGGCGGCTGTCCCACAATGAAAGAACCCTCGGGCTGGTCGGATCGGCATCGCCGTCACATCGTGGTTCGTGCTCGTGGCCGAATTGCCGCTGGTTCTGCATCGTCCTGTGCGGTTATTCGAGCGGTTTGATCCCAGCACGGAGATGCCGGCATGAGAGCCGACGACGATCTGAAGGCGCCCGTTTCCGCTTGCCGCCGGACAGCGGGCTCTTGCCGTGGCGCGAGGCAGGGCGTAGTTTAATGGTCTCGGTCAAGTCGCTCGCATCAAGGGGGGCACTGGATCTGATCGGGCCCGACCGGAATGCGAAGCGGAAGATGTGAGACCACGGAGAACCCATGAAGCCGACTTTGTGGGCGAAGTGACGAGGGGAGATTCGCTCGATGCGAGAAAATGAACCGAAGAAACCCGGCGGACCGAACGGTCACAGCCGCCGCGACTTCTTGCGGGGCTCTGGCGCGGCCGCCGCGACGGCGGTCTTGACCGGCCAGGCCGCCCTGGCGATCGAAGAGGCCCAGGCCGCCCCGAGCGAGCCCAAGGTGCTCTCCGGCACAGTCGACATCACGCTCAAGGTCAATGGCCAGGACCGCTCTTGCTCGGTCGAGCCGCGCAGCACTCTGCTCGACACGCTG
The DNA here is from genome assembly GCA_963829765.1 of uncultured Isosphaeraceae bacterium. Classification (GTDB taxonomy): domain Bacteria; phylum Planctomycetota; class Planctomycetia; order Isosphaerales; family Isosphaeraceae; genus CAWFRS01. The sequence continues at coordinate 1,832 of CAWHKI010000248.1, forward strand.
CGTCATCGGCTCGACGTGACCGGCCCCAAGCGGGTCTGCGATCGCGGCAGTTGCGGCGCCTGCACGGCAATCGTCGACGGCAATCCGGTCTATTCCTGCACCATGCTGGCGGTTTCGTGCCAGGGCAAGACGATCGAAACGCTGGAGAGCTTCGACACGGGTGAGCAGGGCGTGCCCTACGCCTTCCACCAGAACGACGGCCTCATGTGCGGTTATTGCACCCCCGGCTTTGTCACGGCGTGCAAGGCCCTCCTCGACAAAAATCCCAACCCGAGCCTTGAAGAAGTCAAGAAGGGGCTCGAGGGCAACATCTGTCGCTGTGGCACCTACGTCGGCGTCGTGCAAGCGGCGCTGGCGGCGGCCAAAGCCATGAAAGGAGCTTAAACCATGGCAAAATGGCCTGAATCCCCCCGATTGATCAACACCCGCATTCCGCGGCTCGACGGCCTGGCCAAGGCATCGGGCAAAGCCAAGTATCCCTCCGACGTCCGGCCCGAGGGAACGCTGTTCGGCGTGATGCTCTATAGTCCCTACGCCCACGCCAAGGTCAAGTCGATCGACATCTCGGCCGCCGAGAAGATGCCCGGCGTCAAGGCCGTGATCGCGATCGCCAAGCGCGGGAACGACACTCCGCTACAACGGCGACGACATCGCCGCGGTCGCCGCCGAGACCGAGAGCAGGCCCGCGACGCGATCCGCGCCATCAAGGTCGAGTATGAGGTCTTGCCCCACGTCGCCACCGAGGCGCAGTCGATGGCCGAGGGATGCGCCCGCGGTCTTCAAGGGGGGCAACGTCCGAAAAGGCCGTAGCCAAACCAAGGGCAAGGCCGAGGAGGCCATGGCCACGGCCGAGGTGACCAGTCGAAGGCACTTATTCGGTGCCGATGATCACCCACGTTTGCCTGGAACCGCACGGCCTGACGGTCAAATGGGAGCAGGGCGTCAAAGAGGGCGACGACAAGGCCGTGGCCTGGGCGAGCACGCAGAACGTCACGCGGCGTCGCCAGCGATCTGGCGGGGGTCTTCAAGGTCCCCGCTCGAATGTGACGGTTCACACCGATTACATGGGGGGCGGCTTCGGGTCCAAGTTCGGTGCCGATCTGTGGGGGGACACGGCGGCCAAACTCTCCAAGAAGGCCGGCGGCCGGCCGGTGAAGATGTTCCTCGACCGCGTCCAGGAGCATCTGGCCGCGGGCAACCGGCCCAGCGGCTGCGGCCCACATCAAGATGGGGGCCAACCGAGACGGCAAAATCGTCGCCTTGATCGCCGAGGCCCACGGCACCGGCGGAGTCGGCGGTGGCGCCGACGTGATCTTGCCTTACGTCTACAGCGTGCCCAACACCACGGTCACCCAATCGACGGTGCTCACCAACTTTGGCGGTCCGCGAGCCATGCGGGCCCCGCGCCATCCGCAAAGCTGCTGTGCTCACCGAAGCGGCCATGGACGACCTCGCCGACAAGCTGGGCATGGACCCGATCGAGTTCCGGCTCAAGAACCTTGCACCCCCGGCGATTTCCACACGCCCATCTACGAAGCCGAGCTGAAAATCGGGGCCGAGCTGATCGGCTGGCGGGAGAAGCGCAAGCCTCGCGGCCAGAACCGGCACCGGGCCGATCCGCCACGGGATGGGCGTGGCCTTGCACCAGTGGGGCGGCGGTGGCACCCAAGACAAGAAGGTCTCGTGCACGATCAACGCCGATGGCTCGGTCGAGCTTCGCAGCGCAACCCAGGATATCGGCACTGGCGCCCGGACGATCCTGGCGATCATCGCCGCCGAAGTGCTCGGGCTCAAGCCCACCGACATCATCTCGAACATCGGCACCTCGGGCTTCCCGCCCGGCCAGGCGTCGGGAGGCTCGACCACGACCCCCTCGATGGCCCCGCCGGCCTACGACGCCGCCATTAAGGCCCGTGACGCGTTGCTGACGAAGATCTCACCGGCCGTCAAGGCCCCCGTGGCCGACTTGACCCTCAAGGACGGGCAACTATGGATCAGCGGCGAGCCCGTCATGTCCTGGAAAGACGCCTGCCGCAAGCTCGGCACCGCCACGATCTCCGAGACGGGCTCTTACAAGGAGGGGCTGTCGAGCGTCGGCGTCGGCGGCTGTCAGTTCGCCGAGGTCGCCGTCGACATCGAGACCGGCATGGTGAAGGTCAAGAAGATTGTCGCCATCCAGGACTCGGGGTTGATCATCGACAAGCTCACCTGGGAAAGCCAGGTTTATGGCGGCGTGATTGGCGGCTTGAATTACGGCCTTTTCGAGGAGCGGCTCGTCGACCCGACCACGGGCACGATGCTCAACCCCGATATGGAGTGGTACAAGCTGGCCGGCGCGGCCGACATTCCCGAGATTATCGTTCGGGCTTATGAGCCCCCCGACCAAAAGGCACGCGGTGTGATCGGCGTGGGCGAGCCCCCCACGATCTCAACGGCGGCCGCGATCGGCAACGCAGTCGCCAATGCCATCGGCGTGCGGGTACCGGAATGGCCGATGAGCCCCCGCAACGTCTTGAACGCTCTTGCCACGGCATCCAAAGAAGGGAAGGCGTAATTACCATGAAAGCCTTTGAGTACGCTGCACCCAGCACTCTCGAAGACGCCGTCAAGCTCCTGGGCGCGCCTGGCGCGGCGGCCCTTGCGGGCGGCACCGACTTGATCGGCCGGATGAAAGACTACGTGACGTCTCCCGAGCGCGTGGTTTATTTGAAAGACCTCAAGACGCTCGCGGGCATCTCCGGCGATGCCAAGGCCGGCGGCGTGACAATCGGCGCGAACACCACGCTGACCGATATCGTCGCCAGTAAAGAGATCCGCGAAGCCTACCCAGCCCTCTGGCAAGCGACCGTCGAGGTCGGCTCGCCCCAGATCCGCAACATGGCCACCGTGGGCGGTAACTTGCTCCAGCGCCCCGGTGCTGGTACTTCCGCGCCGGCCATGGCCTCCTGGCCATGAAGGACGGTAAGAGCCTGGTACGGGCCGGTGATAATCGCTATCACGCCATCTTCATGACCGATGGCGATGCCCTGTTCGTCAGTCCGTCGAGCCTGGCCGTGGCACTCGCCGCCCTCGATGCCCGGGTAACGATCACCGGGCCCAAGGGAGACCGGACCGTTAAAGTCGAAGAGCTTTACCAGGTCCCCAAGACCGAAAAAGACAGCGAGTTAACGATCGCGCCCGAGGAGGTTCTCACCAAGGTGATGATCCCCGCGGCCAAGGGGAAGAGTGCCTCGTACGAGGCCAGGCAAAAGCAAGCGCAAGACTGGCCGCTGGTCTTGGCCTCGGTCAACCTGGTGATGGACGGCGAGAGCGCCTCGGCGGCCAAGGTCTTCGTTTACGGCGTGGCGCCGATCCCCTGGCGGAGCGCGGCCGCGGAGAAGGCGATCGCCGGCAAGCGTCTGTCAATCGAAATCGCGGCCGCCGCGGGTGAGGCCGCCGCCGAAGGGGCTGTCCCGCTTTCGATGAACGCGTACAAGGTGGCCCTCACCAAAACCGTCGTCAAGCGAGCCCTGCTCGCGGCTGTCGGCAACCGCTATTGGGAGGAGGCTTGAAGAGCCTTAATTGCGCCATGGCCGATACTCAACCCGACGAACTCCCGATCATCGAGCCGCAACTGGCCCCCTGCCGTCATCTCCGCAATAAAGGGATGTATGTCTATACCGACGGCGTAAGCGACGAGACCGCGGAGGACTTTGACAGCACCGTCTACTGGTGCCTGCACACCATGAAAAACTTCGGCCCAGACGACGACATGGTCGGCGGCCGGGAATGCCGCGATCCGTCGCGGTCGTGTTACGAGCCGCTCTGACCGGCAAGCCGTTCGAAATCAGAGTGGCCTAAAATCTCAATAGCGCCTCGAGAACGAACCGTCGCTCTCGATGCGTTCTCATTTCCCGGGCGCGGCCCAGCCACGACCTAGCCAACTTCGATTTGCTTTCATGAGAAACCAGGGCAACACACAATTCCTTCAAAACCTCTCTTGATCAGCGTGAATCAGAATGTCATTCTAAAAAACGTTGTTCCCCGATTGGAGGGGACGACAACCTCATTTCCATTCTGGCCTTGCGGAACCTTTCACAAAGGAGACCAAGCAATGGGCGATGCACGCGACACGGCCAAGAAGAAGAAGGCCGACGAAAAGAAAAAGGCATCGGGCAAGCCGGACGTCAAGGCGGCTGCCCCCGCCGCTAAGGCCGCGCAGGCGGCTAAGCCAGCCAGGAAGTAACGCCCGTCCCGCAACGGGTGACCGCCCGGAGCTGGGGTCTCACCGCTCGATCGAGCGACGCCGCCTCGGTTCCGGGTTTTCTTTTTAATGATCTACGACAGGGCTAAAAACATCGCCGGACAGAGCCGGCTCCTACAAAATCTGTAGGAGGGAGCTCCGTCTCCCGATCCCCGCTCTCGCTCACGCGCCGCCATCGGTGCGCGGTTCGCCCGCCTGGCGAAGCTGGCGTTGGGCCGCTTTGAAGCTTCGCGTCGTCAGCTCGACTGTAAACGGGTGCGAGGGAACCGCGAATTGCTCGTCCGAAAGCTGACAGGCCAGCGCCAGCGCTGATCGTGAAAGCTCGACCTCATTCCGAAACTTCCAGAGCCACGCCATCCACAGGAGCATCCGCTGGTATAACTCGAGGCAGTGGATGAGCCGGTGCTCGAACAGATAGCGATACGCCCCGGCGTCCCGCTCGGGATCGGCCGTGGGCCGGCCCTCGCGGAGCGAGATTTCCTCCGCCAGCTCAAACGTCAGCGGCGAAGAGTCCAACCAAGAGGGGCATGCGTCCAGCACGGTCGCGGCCCGATCCGGGATCTCCGCTTGGTCGAGCGCTGCTATATCCAGGCCGGGGATCGCCGCCGGGAACGCGGCCGGTTGAAAACCCGCCCCGAGCGTTTCGACAAGCCAGTCGCGGACGGCTGGCGGAACGGCCGGCCCGCATAACATCAAGCTCCCCGCAAGCAGGCCGAGGGCCAACTCGGGGACGTCGCGGGCGCTTTCACTTTCAGGCTGATGGTCCATGGCATCGATCAGACCGCCGGCTTGGGGCGATTCAGGCTCGACGTCGCCCACGACGTCGCGAATTCCGCGCTGCACGTCGCAAAGGAACGCGGCAGTCCGGCGCTCGTTTTTCTGGCTGACCGAGACGACGATCGACCCTCGTCCCTTGCCGTCGACCGGGGTGACCAGGCAGCGAGCCAACCGCGGTGCCGACCGTGAGGCGGCCGCCGCTATCAGCAGAAACCGCTCGTCGCCCCGGTCCGGCTGGCCACCGGTCTCTCGGTCCACGTCGCCTGATGGCGCCGGCGCGGGCCGTACTATACCTTGCGAGGGGCGATTTGAGACATCTTGGGAGGGCGAGCCTCCGTGCGAGCCGAGTGCCGTTGCCGGCTCGGACAGAGCCTCGCCCTCCCGTTGTCGATCTAGCGGCTCACGCCGCGCGATGTATCGCTCCCTCGTCGCAACGGTCATTCGCTCGAGAGCAGCGATGGCCGCCGTGCGCGTCGCGAAATCGCCTGCGGAAGACAACAAGCGGAGCAGCATCTCGGCGCCGGGCCGGTCGCCGAGCCCTGAAAGCTCCTCAATAATTGACAAACGCAGCTCGGGCTCGAGGGTCTGTAAGGTCTCGAGCGGCCCTGACGGCATTCCTGTGGATTGCTTTCCAGTTGATCGGCGATGTCGCCGAGCCAGGTTGTTTCTTCATCCGGCATGATCATCACCACAAACGCGACCGCGCGGGATTTCGCCAGACACGGCCGAGCAGCTTGTGCGTCCGTCGCGAGCGGCCGGCCGCGTTGGGCGAATCAACGGAATAGACCGGCCGGCCACTCCCTTCCTCGCGGTATTCATAGAACGGGACCGTCGCCGCCGTGGTGTCCTTGAAATCGGGGGGAAGGATGAAAAACAGGGGCTGGTCGCCGGTTCGTTCCGGCACCTGAGCGTTGGCGGACACACGTAGCGATTGACCGTGTGCGCCGTCGTATTGATCGAACACCGGCAGCCACGCGATCCCCGGTCGGTCGGGCGCGAAAAACGCGACGGTCCGGGGCGGCCTGGCGGTGCGGTCCGCCAATGGATTCTTTTTGACCAGTCGAGCCAAACCGCCGGGGCCCGTCGGCTCCGCGTAAATCGCCACCGGCAGCGCCAGCCGCGGATCAGACAAATCGAGCTGATACATCACCTGGTTATAGTCGTAGCGCGGGGTCGGGTCCTGGTTTCCGGAAAAGGTCGTGGAGTACGTCCCCTCGAAAAAGATGATCCGCCCGCCATCCTTATCGAACATCGGGTGCTGCTTGGGATTGTAGAAGCTGTACTTGTTGTGGGTCACGATCTTGCGGGCGTAGACCCACGGACCAAGCGGCGTATCGGCCTCGGCATACCACACCTCGCCCAGGTACGACGTGCTGCCATACGACTCAACGCTGATCATCACCCACCGTTGGCGGTACACATTCCAGTAAACCGAGCCGCCATGCGCCACCACGACCTTGCCCGAGTCGATATCGCGGAGATTCAGCAAGGCCTCGTCGGGCTTGATTCGGCGCGAGACGATGAGCTTGGTTTGCTGGTCCTGCCGCAGAAGCTGCGAGTTGGTCTTCCAGGAATAGCGCAAAACGCCGTCGCCGTCGCGATCGAACTGCTGCTGCGATAGCCGCGTGCCGGGTTGCAGGCAGGTGTAAGCTTCCCACGAGCCGGCCTTCTTTAATGACTCTGGTTTGGCCGGAATGCGAACCAGGGGATAAGGCGAGGCATAGTAGAGATACTCGACGCCTTGGTCCCGGTAAAGAAACGGATGGCCGTCCGGAAATTCGCCGTGATATGCGGAGGGCGCGGGAAACTGCACAACCTTTTCAAACCGCTGCGTATCAGGATTGAACTCGGCGAGACCGCGTTCGTACACTTCGAGCATTTTGTGGATCTTGGCGTAGACCGCGAACATTCGCTCGTGCGATTTTTTGTCCTTGAGAACAACCAGTCCCGAGATCCAGGTCGGCCCTTCGCCGGGCATCGGGGCCGTCGGTCGGGCAAACCCCTGGTCGTCCACGAAGTAGCTCAGGTTGACGCCAATATCTGGATCGAGGCCGCCGCGACCGGGCAGCTCCGAGGTGGCGCCCGGCACATGAAAATTGCCGAGCGGATAGTCGGGTCGGTTCGTGTCGCCCCAAAACCAATAGATCTTACCCAGGTAAACCGCGTTGACCGCGCTATCCTGGCCGACGACCTTGCCGTTCAATAAAGGTTCGCGGATGGGGACGGGGTCGCCCGTCAGCACGCTGTCGCGATAAATGCCCGCGCCGGTGACCCGGTAGAGCCGGCGAGCGATGTTGAGCCGGCGAATGACGATGTCGGCGGACCCTCCCTCGGTCACGTCAAGAGCCTTGCCGCGATAGCCGTAGCCGTCTTTCTCAACCTCGTAGCCGTGGCTGGTGATCGTGAAAAAGACTTTGCGGTTGAAAAAGCCGGGCTCGTCGAAGGCCACGATGCCGTTGCTATCGGTCACATAGCGAATTTGGTGCACCGTCTTGAGCTCGACCAGGGGAACACCGCGGCCGGTGCCTTCCTCGATGACGTGGATCCGAAAAGCACGGGCGGGCGGAACTCGGGGCGACGCGAGGTTTGTCCGGCCCATGCTGGGCGATCAGCCGGTTTTCGTTTCGGTCGACGCCCTGTGCTTGGGCCATCGATACGAGGCCCAAGGCGGTCACGATCAACAGGGACTTTGTACCCCAACCGACCATGGCGTGCGTTCCTTCTCTCCCATTTATTCCGCGAACCACGACCTCCGTCCCCGCCTCCGCCTTTCGCGTGGCGAGAAGCCCGACCACGAATCATCGAGCTCAATTTCCGGTTCGATTTCCGCGCGTTCGACCAAACTGTCGTCGATTTCGGTCAGGAAGCGGCTGGGCAGGGTGAAGACGGTCGGGCCCCGGCCCCCGCGCGCCATCGTGAGAGGGTAAGTCAGCGTCAGCTCATTCATGGCCCGCGTGATGGCCACGTAGAAGATCCGCCTTTCTTCCTCTTCGCCGCCAGGCTCGTCGAGGGCGCGACGGTGGGGGAAGCTCTCCTCGACGACTCGCGGGATGAAGACGTGCGACCACTCGAGGCCCTTCGCCTGGTGTACCGTCGACAGAACCAAGACCTCGCCCGGCTCATCGCTCTCGGCCGAGTCCATTCCGTACACGTCGCCGGCGAGCAGTAAGTCGGCGATTAACCGCTCGAGGCTCTCGTATTTGGCGGCCAGAAGGGTGAACTGCTCGATGTCGGCGATCCGATTGTCGTGCCGTTCGTACAACAGCTTGACCGTGGCCGGATATCCTCCTTTGAGGATGGCCGCGACCGCGGCGGCAGGGTTGCTCTCCGGGTCGGTCGCGCGAATCAGTTTGAGATCATTGACAAATCCCGCGAAGAACCCCTTGCTCTTGGTCGGCAAAAGTGCCATGGTTTCCGCTTTTTCGAGCGACTCGAGCGGCTGGCCGCTCCGGGACAAGTGCTGAAAAATCGCCGCGGCCTTCGCCGGACCGACGCCCGGCAAAAGCAAGAGCACCCGCCGCCAAGAAGCCTCGTCGCGCGGGTTGAGCACGATCCGCAAATGGGCGAGAACGTCTTTGATGTGGGCCTGCTCGAAAAATCGCAGCCCGCTGCGAACCGTGTACGGAATATTGCGCGCCAGCAGCTCGCCTTGCAAAAGGATGCTGTCGTGATGGTTCCGATAGAGGACGGCCATCTGGCCCAGACTGAGCCCTTTCTCGCGGGCGTCGAGGATCTGCTGGCCAATGAGCGCGGCCTCTTGGTAGGCGTCCGCGGTAGGGACAAGCAACGGCAGGCAGCCGTCGGGGCGGGCGGAGACAAGGTCTTTGCTGAACCCCGTTGTATTATGGGCAATCGATGCCCTGGTGAAGGCGACGATCTGGGGGGTCGAACGGTAATTGACTTCCAGCTTGAAGATACGTGTGCCCGGATGGCGTTCGTGGAATTTCAAGATATTGTCGTAGTCGGCCCCGCGAAACCGGTAGATCGACTGCGCGTCGTCGCCGACGGCCGAGAGGTTGCCCGCTCCCGCGGCCGCGATGGCCTCGATGAGCGCGACCTGAACGGCGTTGGTGTCTTGCATCTCGTCGATCAGAAGGTGGCGAAACATCCGGGCCTGGGCGGCCCGCTCGTCGGGGAATTCGCGGATGAGCCGGCCCCATTGGAGGAGCAGATCGTCGTAATCGAGCGAGTTGGCCGCGAGCTTACGCTGGGCGTAGGCATGCGCGGCGGCCTCGATGTGCGATTGCCACTGGACGAAGTCCGCGGCGCAGTTCCGCGATGATTTGGGCAAGGGGTCGGTTGACGTTGGCGCTGTAACTGATCAAATGGTGCACGGCGGCCGGCTTGGGGGCGAGCTTGCCCGTGCCAACGAGCCCGGCGTCGTCCATGGCCAGGCGAATCAAATCAAGCTGGTCCTCGCTGTCGAGGATCGTGAAATTCGGTTGATACCCCAACAAGCCGGCCGCGCGGCGGAGCAGCCGATTGCCGATGTGGTGAAACGTACCGGCGCAAACCCGGCCTGCCTGTTGGCCGATCAGCAATTCCATCCGCCGAACCATCTCGCGGGCCGCGCGTCTGGTAAACGTGACCAGCATGATCGACTCAGGCGGCACACCCGATGCAATGAGATAGGCGACCCGATAAGTGATGACCCGGGTCTTCCCCGAACCCGGACCGGCCAGAATCAGGTTATATCCATCAGGAGCCGTCACCGCCGCCCGCTGCGAGTCGTTCAGCTCATGCTGGAACTGATCGGCAAGACGAGGATTCAAGGGCGTTTTGAGGCGAATCTTTCGCATGCAGCGGGCCCGGCGCGTCAGTGTTCAATCTCACGACTAAGACGTATTATACTAACATGACGCGGTTTCTGCCGAGAACGAACGAGGTGGCGGGTTCCCAGACATCCAATTCACGTTGTGCTGAACTCGCTCCGGGGGGTTGTTGCCCCCAGGAAGGCACCACTGGCCGCTCGCGGCGACCCGAATTTCGTGCGCCGAACGCGAGTGCGCCTACTCCTTTGCCGGATTGTCACAACTCGTTTTTTGGATTGGCTCGTTGAGACGGAGGCCTTCCGAAACCCTGTCGTATAGTGCCAAAAATTGTCATTTCGATGAATAAGCATAACCATGATCGAGTGATCAGGTCGCGAGTTCTTGCGATAGGGCGCTGGCCATGCGCTCGAAGACGCTTGCCCAGTCGCCAAAATCGGTCTGGCGGAAGAGCCGCATGGATGGATACCACGGTGAATCCTCGCGGTCGATCAGCCAGCGCCACTCACCGACGGTTGACAGAGGGACCCAAACCCGCCGCGCTTTGGGCAGATGGCTGTATCTATGAGTACGACGACGAAGGCCCCGAGACGCCGGAGGAGATTGAAGCATGGCTTAGATGGTATCATAGTTTGGAACCCATCGTGATAACGCCGGAAGAGGAAGCTGCTTGGGAAGTGGACCGACAAACGCAGAAGGAGTTTGACAACGCAACCGCCGCTGAGCCCGAACGCCGAATCGTGGAGATATTCGAGTGAGCTGGGATCCCTGTTACCCGGTGTGGCGGTTGTCGTACAAAATCCGTACAATCAAGTTTGGCCGCGCCTCGGGGTTCCCGCGCGAATGGCTTGGATTTCGCAGACAGCTTTTTCCGTTGCTCTGAGTCCTTAGCTTAAACACGCCTCGGTAGACCGTTGACCTAGCCCGCCACAGAGGAAATCCACGCAATAGACGAGGTTCGAATGCGCCGTTTACCTTCGGCTGTCTTTCCCTCCGTTCCCGATCGGTCGCCAGACGCAGTCGGGGGGCTAGGCGAGTGTCCGCCGCCTTTATTACACATCGAGCTCGCCCAGCAACTCGACAGCCTTCCCAAGGATCTGGCCGTCGCGCTGCTTGTGCTGGGTAGTTGTGGCGTCGTGATCCCCGGACCAGTTCCCCCCGGGTTTTCCTTCGTGTTGCTGGGAACGGTTGCCATTCGCCCGTCCTTGCTGATGCATGGTGGCGGGTGCCTGGCTCGCCGGTTTCCCAAGGTTTTCTGGGTGCTGATCCGCTTCGCGCCATTTCCGAATGGACCTGGCCCGGCGATATCCCGGTTCGGTGCCGGCCCTCGTTACCTCGCCCGGCCATGAACTCTTTGATGCTTATTCAACGCCCGAAGATGTGGGACGGGCGGTACGATGTGCTGGCTCTCCTCCGTCATGACCTCGACGAGCAGCTTGAGAATGCGGTCGCGAAAAACGGGACCGGAAAGCGCCTCGGCGCGCCGCCGTGCCGCGGTTGGGTCGTGCGGGCAGGCATCGGATTCCCAGGCGTCGATCGCGGCGAGCAGGCACGCTGAGGTTGGCTCGGCATACGTTCGGCCGACATGATCGTCGACCGTTTCGGCCACGCCGCCGCGCCCGAGCGCGATCACCGGTGTCCCGCAAGCGAGCGCCTCGATCGGCACGATTCCGAAATCTTCTTCCCCCGGGAACAAGAGGCGCGGCAGCTTCGGTAGTAATCGCCGATGACTTCGTCGCGCTGCCAGCCCAAGAAACGAACGGTCGGGCCGGCCATGGCTTGCAGGCGTGTTCGCTCGGGGCCGTCGCCGATCACGGTCAGCCGCCGGCCCGATTCGGTGCAGGCCACGATGGCTTGATCGATCCGCTTGTACGGCACGAGTGCCGACACCACCAGGTACGAATCGTCGCGTGGCACGCGGGGAATCGGACTGTAAAAGTTAACGTTCACGGGGGGCTGAATCACCCGGCTCTCGCGGCGATAACAGCGCGCGATCCGTTCGCGGATCGTTTCCGAGATCGCCACGAAATGAGTCACGCGGCTGGCCGTCGCGAGGTCCCAGCGCCTGAGGCGCGTCAACGTCGTTCTGGCGACGGCCCGGCGTATCGGTCGATCGGCCCAGCTTTCCAGGTAGGTGTCACGGCCCTCCCAGGCATATCGCATCGGAGTGAAGCAATAGCAGATGTGAGGAACCCCGGGCGGTGGCACGACGGCTTTGGCCACGCAATGGCTCAGGCTGATGACAAGGTCGACGTTCTTGAGTCGCCAAGCACGAGCGGCCAGTGGCATGATCGGCAGCACGTGGCGGTAGTAGCGCACGACCCCGGGAATGAGCTGGAGCGGCGACGTCCGGATCTTCATCGATTCGATCGCCGGACTGAGCGAGCCCCGCCGATGGATCAGCGTGTACAGGTCGGCTTCAGGAAAAAGCTGGCAGAGCACCTCGAGGCATTTCTCGCCCCCGCGCATTCCGGTCAACCAGTCGTGTACGAGCGCAACGCGCAAACCGGCCAATTGCGGTGGGACCTCGATCTCGGCATGAAGGCTGCGGCCCGATGATACTCGCCGGCCAGTTGCCGCGATCAGGTTGCCACCTTCTGTCTGCACTGACGGTCCCGTACCGCGGATGCGGGCGTCCATGCCTGCCTCCCCAGTGAAAGCGGATCACCAAAAACGGTTAACCCGGCCAATCCGTTGGCGGGCACACCCGTTGCCTCGCTCGCCGCGATCAGACCGGGAACTTACATAACTTTGCCCGATTAGACAAGTCGGGCTTTAAGATCGTGTGGCGTGATGAGACCAATCGGGTGCGCCAACAGATTCTGGCATCCTGGCGATGGCTGAATCTGATGGGCGGGAAACACGCCGCGAACGTCTCCCAGCTCGTTCCTACGCTGCGCGTAGAAATGCCGTCTTCGACGCCCAGCGTCGTGTGTGGCCCTGCGATCGTTGGCCTGACAGCACGCAAATCGAAGTATCGAGCCTCGTCGTTCCAAAACGCCCGATTTCGGGTAACTAGGTTTGGCGATTCGGTGCAATCCGGAGGCCAAGTGTTCCGCAAAGTGGCGATGAAGCCGACATGTTTATTTGCGCGGAAACCCCCACCAAAAGTGCAAAACGAGAACTAAGCTAGATGAGATGACAAGCTGCGCAATTACCACCGGGACGCTTCCGGCATTCTCTAACGCCATTCACTCGGGATCGTTCCACCGTGACTATTCCAACAGGATGGCCAGCGCGGGCGATGGACGCGAGAAAAAAGTGAACATTGGCTCCCGAGCATACAATGGGTTTACACACGAGTCTACCTGAGCGGCCCTGGGAAGAGCCGGACATTGGAATTCCGGTCGCGAGCGTCGCCACGGCGCGACGGGCCGACACCCGCAACCTCGGGACGACAGTCCGGACACGCGATCGCGTCCCGGTTGTCCTCCGCGAGTTGAGCGGTCGCGAGCCGGTCATCCGCCGAGTTGTGCTCTGTGTGATTCTCTATTGCCTGCCGCTGATCACTCTCAGTCGGCCCGTGCTCGATCCTGACCTCTGGTGGCACTTGAGAACCGGTCAATGGGTCGTGCAGCACGGAAGAGTGCCGGCGACAGACCCATTCTCGACCTTCGGCCAGCGCGGCCCTGGGTAGCCTATAGCTGGCTTCTTCGAAATCCTGGCGTTTGGGATCTTCCGCGCGTTCGGGCTCGTGGGAATCTGGGTCTTCCGCGCGGTCATGGTCTACGCCGTCGCGATCGCATTGCATCGACTGCTTGTCAGCCGGGAACCGCGGTACGTCAGAATTGTCTGCCTGCTGGCGGCCGCGTTCGTCGCACTTTTGACGAACAACACCGAACGTCCCTGGCATTTCACGATCCTCTTTACCATTCTGACGGTCAGCGCGATCGAAGCGATTCGCTCCGGAACACGTCCACGCTGGCTATGGCTGCTGCCCCCTGCCTTCGGGCTCTGGGCTAACCTTCATATCCAATTCGTCCTCGGTCTAGGATTTCTCGGACTCGCGGCATCCTGCTGCTTTATCGACGAATATGTCCTCAAGAATCCAGCGAGGCCCGGCAAGCCTTCCGGCGTTCCCTTGCTGATCACCCTGCTGATCGCCTGTTTCCTGGCTACGGGCATCAATCCTTACGGTTTCGGCATTTACCGTCCCGCATTTGAATATGCTGGCCATTCGTATGTATACAATTTTATCCAGGAGCTCCGGGCGCCCCAGTTCCGCGACGTGAGAGACTGGTGCCTCGTTGCCATGGCGGGAGGAGCGACTTTCGCGCTGGGACGCTGGCGCTCGAACGGGACTTACCTGGTTGCATTTCTGGCCGTGTCGACATACCTCGCGTTTCACTCCGGCCGGGATGGCTGGATACTCGTCCTCGCCTCGCTGGTCGCGCTCACGAGTAACGCTCCGAAATCGTGCCCGAGCTCCGAGCGGTTTACCCACACATGGCCGCGGGTGCTGGCATCGGGCGTCTCGGTGGCATTGATGCTGGGCTTAACGGCGTGGTTTAAGGATCTCTCGCCGGGTCGTCTCGACGCGGCGGTGCGGCGGGCCTTCCCCGAACAAGCTGCGGTTTATCTCGAAAGGAACGTGCCATCCGAGCCAATCTACAACTATCTGGACTGGGGGGGATACCTGATCTGGAGGCTCCCTGGCTATCCCGTCTCGATGGACGGACGAACAAATCTCCACGGTGACGAGCGAATCGAACGATCGCAAAACACCTGGTCCGGCAGGGCTGATCGATGGGCCGACCCGGAGTTCCAGGCCGCCCGGATCATCGTCGCCGATCGAAAGATCGCTCTCGCCGAGATCCTTCGACTCGACCAGCGATTCGAGCTGATTCATGAAGATCCGGTCGCCGTCATCTTCAGGTCTCGTGCCGGGAAGGAAACAGGGAGGCCAAACCCCGCGGGCCCGGAGTGAGTCATCGCTCCGACCACGAGGAACCCCAAGAAGAGCGGCGGGTAAGCCGTGAGTTTCGTTCCCGTCTCTCACCTGCGCGTCATCGCAGTGATCACGCCAGGATCTTCTTGACGATCCGGGGCTTAAACACCGACGTCAGCCGCTCTTTGAGTCAATGCCGGTCGCGAAACAACTGATCGTAGTACAGGCTCAGCAAATGTGCCTTTTTTCGCGCCGATGTGTGAGCCGCGCTGATGACCCCTCGGTAGTTCAAAATGACCACGTCGTTACCGCCGAGCTGACCGTCCTCGTTGCCGTCGATCTCACGGCCCTCCACGTCCAGCACCAGCGAGGCGTTGACCGTGAGCCGCATCTCTCCCCTCGGGACCTTGCGCCGAGGCGTCAGCGTCACCACATTCGTGATCGGGTTGTAGGATGCTGTGCTCAAGCGGATGGGCTTGGTGAATCGCCCTCCATGCTTCTCGCTCTTGGTCGCCGCATCGAGGATATAGGCCGTAATGTCGTCGGCGGCGCTTTCATCGAGGGCACCGCTGAAGGTCACGTCGAGGACCTCGATCGACTTATTGCGGGTCAGTTTCTCGGTCGTCCACTCAGCGCCCAAGACAGTGACCCCAGATCCGCTGGTGACGGTGACAGTGGCGTTCAAGGCGAGCGTCTGGCCATCGCTTAAGTGAGTGATAAGCACCCGGACCTCGTAGACGCCGGGATAGGCGTAGGTATTCGAGCCGCTGACGCCAAAGCCGCCATTTGCGTTGGGCGTCAAGGTCGCGAGCGACGCGTTGCCGTCACCCCAATCAATCCGCTGCGCGATAGCTCGAGGCCGTGTCGCTCGTCTGGAACGGGGTGAACGAGCCGAGCTCGCCGCTCACCGAGCCATCGGAACTCGCGGAAAGCGTCGCCCCGTTGGGGTCCTCGTCAAAATTGAGCAACACGTTGTTATTCTGAACGACGACCGTGCGCGCGATCGGCGCGGCCAGTCCGCCGCCACTGGCGGTGACCGTATAGATGCCGGCGGCCGGGACTTGGATGCTATAACCCCCCGCGTCGAGCGTGGTGGTCGTTCCCACGTTCGACACGGTTATTGTCACCCCACTGAGCCCCTCGCCCGGCTCGTACTCGCCGTTGCCGGTCGTATCGTCGAACACGACGCCGGTGATGAACGGGTTGGTGTCGGACGTTGAAGCGATGTCGATCGTTGTGTCGGACTGGCGGGTGATGAATCCGTCGGAAGTCGTGTCCTGCGACGCGAGTCCAATGCCGATCTCCCGCTCCAACTGTAACTGGCCTCCGATATCCAGGAGCATCACGCGGTGCCCGAGATCGGGAACTCCCTGGTCGACGATCAGGTTGGAGAGGCTATAGGCTGTGTCGGTGGCCGCGTAATTCGCGGGGAAGGGACTACTGACCGGGGTGGAGTCCGTGTCTTCCTCGATGCTTTCGGCATAAGCTGTCGCGTCGTACCTCGTCGCCTGAATCCGTTGTCCGGGGTTCACCCCCTCGGGCGTGATGTGGCTGAAATAATTTTGAGCGATCATGTCTTGCGAGTGCAGCCGCGCCGCTTCGACGAGCAGCGTGTTCATTGCCAAAGGCTGAGAGGGCGCGACGTTGGAGAGGTCCAGACCCAAGGAGACGCCGTAAGCGGCTGGGTTGAACCGTGCGTCGTTGAGCTCCTGGAGGTAGAGTTCTTCGATGTCCGTCGGCGAGTAACCCGAAAGGAGCGCCCGGTTTTCGAGGTATCCGGGCGAAGGACGGTACGTTCGGATCATCCGACGGGTTCGTGGCGTTCCGAAGAGCATGTTGATTTTGGAGCGGTCTCGCTCGGCCAGTTGACGATTCAGCATCTCTGGGCAGTCTTGAGCACGCAGTGTTGATCCTCAGGCGACCTGACTCGGTTGCCAGGTCTTCCAACACGAAGAAGCATAGATCACGGACGGCCAGGTTGTCAGGCTTACCGGGATATTACCGTACCAGCATCCGCTTGCTGCATGAATCGTCATGACCGTTTTGGCGGCTCGGCGGCCTCTTCGGCGGTCACAAGCGTCTTTGATTGCCTTGTTGGGGCCTGCTGTAACTTGAGAGACTGTTCTCATGACGATTATCCATCGCGGGCCTGGCAAACGTTTTGCTTGCGTGACTCTGATCCTGATCGTTCTGGCCGCGATTGCCGCCTGGGCCAGAACGGCCCCGGAACCGACGGCGGCGCGGGCGGGCCGGCAGGAGAAGGTCGCCGAGCCTCGCGGCGGCGAGCTGGAGGTCCGGATCGGGGTTGAGACGCTGCGAATCCCTACTGGTACGAGCATGAAGGTCTCGAGGCGGAGGCTCGTGCCTTCTGGGATCAGTCGCGGTGGGATCGCGTTCTGAGGGGCTGGGTCGAGGATGGTTACAACACGGTGCTTTACTGGGTCGAGCCCTGGAATCGACACGGATGGCAGACATTCTTGGTGCGTCACGATCACGACCCTTCGGCACGCGATCTGTCGCGGCAACAATACGACCGCGTCATCGAGCATGTGCGCTGGATCTTCCGCAGGGCGCATGAGGTCGGCCTGAAAAATCTTATCTTCAACTACTCGATCGTGACGACCCCCTCGTTCGCCAAGGCACATCAACTGGAAGGCCTGGCGGTTTCATCCGCCGTCGATTTTCGGCACACGCTCGCCGCCATGGGACCACACTTCGGCGTGCGCAACGAGCAAACCCGCGCCTTCACCGAGGCCGCGATTGTCGAGCTGTTCCGGTCGTACCCGGAGCTCGACGGCCTTTATGGCGCCATGGGCGAAGCGGTACCGGGAAAGCGGAGCACTTGGTACCAAGAGGCGATCGTGCCGGGGCTGAAACGGAGTGGCAGGAACCCGATTTTTCTCGTGTCGAACTGGATGATGCCATTGGCGGACTTTGTCGAGGACGTCGCGCCCCGGAACGCCTACGCCAACACCTGGCTCGCCGTTCACGCCAACGGTGAGATGTTCACCGATGCGAAGCCTTATCCGGCTTACGCGCGTTGGCTCGAGCAAGGGGGCGTTCCGGCAGTGGTGGAGGTCATGCACCACAACATCGAGCACGGTTTTCCGTTTAATTCGCCGCGACTCGCGTGGGAGATCAACAACGAGCTGCGCAAGTTTCCCAATTGCCGAGGGATTCTCGCCTGGTTTAGTCGCGACCACCCCGATTGGCTGATGAGAAAGGCCCTGGCGTACTACGCGGCCGATGCAGGGCCCTATACGGACCGGCCCTGGGTCGATTTGCTCGAAGCTCGGTTCGGCGACCGGCGAGCGGCCGAGTATTTCTTGAAAGCGTTCGACGTCTCGGCGCGAATCATCCCCGAGCTATCGTCGCTGGCCTGGGCCCCGCACGACCTGGGAACTTCGCGGATCTTGTTATTGCCTTACTGGTACTGGACCGAAGATGACCCGCGCTGGAGCTATTTCGCCTCACCCTGCGCGGCGGAGTCTTGCTGCCGCTGCGTTACTACGCCAAGGTCGTCGCACGGCTCGGTCCGCAGTTTCGAGACAACAGCGGTGCCGATTGGTCCAAGAACCGCGAGCACCCCGGCTCGCAGGAGTTGATCTGGGGGCTGGGCGATTATCCGATCACGCCTGAGGCACACATGCGAAAGATTCGCTTGCTCGGTGATGAAAGCCTGTGGGCGGCCGAGCAAGCGATGCACACCGTGAAGATCCAGCGGGAACAGGCCGCCCAGATCCACGGTTACATGCGCGCCTATCGCGACCTGACGGTCTACTACGAGAACAAGGTCCTCGCCGCGATTGCCGCTTTGATTTATTCGTTCGGTGGCCGTGACGCCGACCGGGTGGAAGCCGAGCGGCTCGCCGATCTCGCGGTCCGGTCGTATGAGACGGCCATCACGTTCATCTGGGAATCGATCGACAAGAAAGGCGGGGCGATGCAGGGACGCTGGCTGGGCGGGCGGACCTTCACACTTCCACAATTGATTGAACGAGAGGAAGCAACTACCAGCGCTCTTTCGCTGGCCCGAGGCGGTTTCAGCGCAAGCTCCCCGACAGGCCCGAAAAGCCGGGAAAGTGGACCGCGCTCTGGGACCTTCGCGCCCGGGGCCGCGACCAGCCCTCCTGCACAGCCGAAACGCTGACCAGCTCAGCGTGCTGGAGCGGACGGCGTTGACGGGCGGCTTGCGTCGGATGAATTGGCCGATTGCGGGCGAATGGCGACCCGAGGCTCCGGAAGTGTCGATCCGGCGGCGCATTCCTTCAACAGGGCGAACGTGGGATCCTGGACGCATCGTTCCGGGGCGATTTTCGGCAGGATCTGAGTATATAAGACTGTGACCGCCGCCTTGGGACGCAACCCGCGGTGCTGTTCGAGCTCGCGCAGGGCATCGATCAACGGCCAGCCCTGCACCGCGAAGCGGTAGATGCCCACCCACGCCGGTGAGCGATCCATACTGGCGTGACAGTGGACGAGAATCGGCCAGGTCTTGGGGTCGCGGGACAGTTCGATCGTTTGCAAGACAAAACTGTCGCCGCCGGTGCCATCTCGGGACTCGTTGCCTACATAATTCAGTCCATGCTCGCGGGCGAATCGCAGCTCATCACGCCAGTGTGGGCTTTGCTCCGGGGTGTACTCTGGGTACAGGTTGATGATCGTGCGAAAGTGATATCGTTCCTGGGCCATTTTCAAACCAACATAGGTCGGCATCGCGCTTAAGTAGAGCCGGCCGGGAACGACTTCTCGCAGCCGAGCAATCGGCCGCTGGTACCAAAACAGGCCGCGGCCGGTGAAGTCGAGGCCGAGCGAAACCAAAACCATGAGGCCGCAAATGACGGTTCGAGGCCAACGAGGCGGGGCGGTCGGAACCACCTTAACGAGAGCGAATGCCCACGCAAAAAGTCCCCAGACGTAGAACCATCGCGGCCAGAAGCCCGTGGGTTCGCGGTCCAGCCAGCCGATTTGCCGCATGACCATGAGGATCGCCGTCGCCAGCAGGAGGCCGAGAATCCCGTGGTCGCGAGCCGCTCTCCAGGCCAAGGGAAAGGGCCGCTCCAGGACGGCCCGAGCCACGACGACCGCTATGCCCACCGCCAAGCCGGCCAGGATGAGACGGTTGGAAAGCGGAGCACGTGCATCGAAGATGGTTCGCCAACCTAGGCCGTACCAACCGTCAGCCAGTGGTGCCGGAGTGGCGGCGTGCCAGAAACAGGCCGCGGAGAGAGCGACCGCCGCGAGCCAATAACGCTCGCGCGGATGGCGAAACCAGCCCCACGCCGCCAGTACCAAGGCGGCCGACGAAACGTAGACGGCCACATGGTCGATGGTGTCGCACGCCTCGGCGAATCGATAAGCCGCCGGAGGGTACAAGCTGAAGGTAGGGCGCACGACCCGCGGTAGCTCGGGATCGATGTCGTTTTCATAGTCAACGACGTACCACACGGAGGGAATCGTGGTCAGAGCAAGCACAACCCAGGGCCAAAATCGCAGTCGACGCGCACGTCGGGGTGTTTGTTCCATCATGTCTCGGCTCCTCTCCGACTCGACGGCGATTCATCCAGCGCGTCCGGGCTGGGCCGAGTCGGTGAAGACTTTACACCAGATCAAGCCAGAGGGGGAGATCAGGAGTGCCGGGACTTTTCCGGGCTGGTCTGGCGCAAGGCATGTTCGGCGAAGATCTCGGTCTCGACGCGTCCCTTGCCGGTTCGAACGCCCAGCGTGACCAGCAACCGCCGCCGAAATTCGCGGAACGGGCGAGCGACCAGCCGATGGGCCCGAATCGGCCAGGGGATTTGGTTCCGGAGTGCGACCTCGTTGAACCCGCACTGGTCGGGGCGAGACCGAGACCAGTGCTTCATGAGATGATAGAGATCGGCGCGGCACATGAGCGAGAACAGCGGACCGGAAGGAAGCCAGCGCGGCCAGGCAAGGCTGATCTGAAAGTCGATCAGACAGGGCTCGCCCCGCTCGCTCACGAGAATGTTCTCGCGCTTGTGCAAGTCGACGTAAACAATCTTCCGCTGATGCATTGCGCTTAGCAATGAATGCAGCGCTGGATAAAACGAGTCGTTGACAGCCTCCCGGTTGCCGAGCGGGTGACCCTCAATGTAGTCGCGGGCCACACCATTACGGAGCAAAACGCCCTGAGACGACACCGGGCCGGCGAGAGCGGGCAGTCCCTTCAGGTCAGACAGGGCGCTGAGCAGGCGAGTCTCATGTTGAGCCATCCCGCGGCCCAACCAGCCCATGGGAATGCCGAACGCCGGGGCCTGGCGGTGAAGCTTCACCACTCGCAACGCTCTCGACGGGCCCTCATAAAGCCCGGTGGCCGCCCAAGAATCGTGTTTGAACGTCTCGCGAAGCCGATGCGCCACCCCGTCGATGGCGACTGTCTCTGGCAGCGACCGATTGCCCAACGCTTTGAGCCAGGCCGGGCGGGGTTTAGCCGCCGCCGCCTCGGGAGGATCGACTCGGAACGATACCATCGGGCCACCTGACATTCGGCTCGAGGAAATGGTGGGGTGAAATGCCTCGCACTGAATATCTCGGTTCTTCGGGCGCACCGAATGAGCCCAACAGCCGGAATTTCACACGCCGGGCTTTGAGCCGATGGCCTGGGCAAAATGGGCCGGCGCGGTCGATAAGGGCCGGTTTAAGTAGGTCAGGCTTTCCGGCTTGACGTTCGGAATGTGTTCGGAATGTCAGGCTGGGAAGCCCGACCTACGACGATGCCGGTGCCGGCCCCGTGCGGCGAGAGTTCTAGCCCTGTCTCGGGGAAACTCCGCGCCGATCACCACCTTGACCCGATAGGCGTCTCACACTAACCCGATGCGCCAGCGAGGGTTTCGGCGATCGAATCGCCGGCCGGTTCGTCGGTTCGGTGGGACCCCTCGTTGGCGTGTCGGGTTCGTGTCATCGGCGACCCAAGCACATGGGCAAATCGCGGCGGTCAGGTCGTTGTAACCGGCGGTGTGCAGCGAGAGGTGTCGTTTCGGGCCGTTGAAAGAAACAGACAAGGATTCCAAATCAAGGATTAGCCGGTGTGACAGCCACGCGCCGCTGGCTTGTCACCTTGACGCCGGCCATGTCCTCGAATTTTTCATTGTCGGGCAAATCGTCGTGAATGACGGAAACTTTACACGTGGCGAGCTTGGGGTCGGGGCCGGTGACCGTCACGAGCATCCCTAGAATCATTTCCTTGCCCGGTCCTAGCTTGTCGATCCTCTGGAATTTGACTTCGTTGTCTTTCTCTTCGATGCTCACGCCCTCGGGAACCGAACCCGCCCTCTTGAGCTTCAGGTTTGGGGAAAGCGTGGCCTTGACCAAGAGGTGGGTGGCTTCCTTGGTCCCATAGTTCCTTAGTCGAATCTGAAACGTGGTCTGGCCCCCGACGTCGACGACACGCTTCGACTCGCTGACAACCAGATCAACATCGGCGATGCCGACGACGTCGGTCGTTTTGCGTTCATGGACTTTGAGACCGCCCTCGCCGATGGCGTCGGCAAGAACCTCATAACTGCCGATGCCCCCCATGCGCACTTGAAACGGGAGCGCCATGGTTTTCGGGCCCGGGTCGATTTGATCAATCGTCCAGTACAATTTGCTGGAGTTTTTCTCGAATCGGGCCTCGGGAGGGTACTTGATCAGCTTTCCGCTGATCGGCAGGGTTACCAGAACGCGAACCTTACGCGACGGGGCGGTACCGGGGTTTTCGACGACGACCTTGTAATCCGCGACCGTGTCGGTGTAGCGCTGCTCGGGGCCCTCGAGGGCCAGCTTGAGCTTGGGCTCGACCACCTCGATCTTCTTGACGTTCTCGGATTCTTCTTTACTGGGAACAACGTCGTCGCTGCTGGCGGTGACGCTGCAAAACTGGTCGCCGCCAAGGGTGGCGTCGGCGACGAGAGGATCGAGCTTCTCGGTGGCGCCCGCTGGCAACTCGCGGAGTGTCAGCTCGTAGACCATCGGCTCATCGCCCTTCGGGCTGGATTCATGTTTGAGCCCCGGTGAAAGCTTGGCCCGAATGGCGACATTTCGCGCGGGCCCATCGCCGGTGTTTTGGACCGAGACCTGGAACTCGACCTGCTGCCCACGGAGGACCTTGCCCACAGTCGGGTTGGCGATGATGTCGACCTTGAGCCGCGGCTGAAGCACTGTCGTCCGCGTCTTGCAACCGGTTTCAAATCTTACCGTGGCGATGTGGTCGAATGGCCCGATCTTGTTTGGTTTTACGATCATCGTGATGACACGATTGGAACCGGCCTGCAGAAAGTTGAGTGACCAGCTCAAGTGGTGACCATTCGAAAGTTGCATCTCGGGCACGCTCGAGACGAACTCGAGGCCGTCGGGAAGCTCGTCATCGATGCGGACGTTGAATGCATCGCCGACACCGGTGTTTTTGACGATCAGCTTGAGTGTCGCTTGTTTGGTCAGGTTCATGGTCGCCGGCGCTTGCACGTCGACGGTGACAGCGACGGACTGTTGGCCCAGCGGCAAGCGATCGACGGTCGGCACGCGCACATCGGCGGTGTTCACGGGCGTGGCGGCGGGGCCCGCGTCCGTGGAAGGGGCGGTTGCCTGGGCTTGCGTCACCTTTTCGTCAGTCGGAGGTTTCGCCGGTCCTTCTCGCCGTTCCACATCGCTGGGACCTGGCTTGGACTGTGTCGGCGAGGTGTTCTTTTTGGGCTGATCCTTGCTTAACCCATCGAGATTGACTTTTCGGGGCGGGGCTGGGACGTCGTCCGCGTCTGACCGATCAGCCGACGGCGTCACGCCCGGGGGGAATGGGGCTGGGGCGTCCGGAAGGGGGACGGACTCGGGAAATAGAGGCTTCCCCTCGTCGTCCTGCGCCCATGCACGCGGAGCTGTCGACAACGCCAACAGCGTGATCGCCCAAATCAGCAAGTGTCGCCGGCCCATGGATTCGATCCCCTCCTTGGGAGCGGCCCCAGTCGACGCGACGGTAAGCCGATACTACAGACTCGAACGTCAAGACAGGAGACTTCGGGTTTTCTCTGCCCGGTACAGAGCGCACCGTCCGCGCATACCAAGAGAGAGTCAGTCCCTGCCGGGGATAGATAGCAGATCGGACCGAATCAAGAAAGGTCAAGTTGAGGGTCGGGCCAGATTATTGGCCGCCGCTATCCGCGGAACCAAGCGCGAGGCGATCGCCTCGGGGCCTTCTTCCGGCAGCACGGCCACGGAACGGACCTCTTCCAGGCTTCGAAACCAGGTCGCCTGCCGCTTCGCAAACTGCCGCGTGCGCGCCTGGACCTGCTCGATCGTCTGACTGAGAGATCCTTCGCCAGCCAGCATGGCGATGACTTCGCGGTAGCCGATGGCCTGCGCGGCCACCGCGCTGGGCGGTCTGGGGCCCGATTGCAAGGCGCGGACTTCCTCCACCAGGCCGACCTCGAAAAATCGCACCACGCGACGATTGATGCGTTCGTGCAGAGGTGTGCGCGGCAGGTCCAGGGCCATGACGGCGACGCTTTGAGGGGCGGGCCTGTCGTGTTCGGCTTGGAGATCGCTGATGGGTCGGCCGGTCAGCTCGAGCACCTCGAGAGCGCGAACGATCCGGCGGCGGTCGTGGGGATGAAGGCGGGCGGCCGTCTTGGGATCGCACGCGGCCAGCCGCGCGTGGAGGGCGGCATCGCCGTGCTTCGCGGCGTCGCGCTCCAGCCGCTGGCGGAGCTCTCGGTCGGCGCCGGGCCCCTGGAACAAGCCGCGGAGCAGAGCCTTCAGATACAAGGGCGTACCGCCGACAAAGAGAATTCGTTTGCCGCGCGCCTCGATCTCGCCGGCTGCTTTGGCGGCCCATTCGCGATACGCGGAAACGCTGGTCGATTCCCAGGGGTCGATGACGTCGATCAAGTGGTGTCTGACGCCGCCGCGCTCGGCAATAGTCGGCTTGGCCGTCGCGATATCCATCCCGCGGTACAATGTCATCGAGTCGAGCGCGACCACCTCGGCGTCCAGCCGGCGCGCCAGGGCCACGCCAACAGCCGTTTTGCCGGAGGCGGTCGGCCCTGTAAGATAGATCGCGCGGTGAAACACGTTGTCGGACATCCGTCTAAACAATCCTGAAGTTATCCGCGTAGAAACAGTACGATGGACCTCAGAGAGAGACATTGTCGCATTTTTCCCTCTGCGTTAGTGTGGCCACCGATGACGAATGCGGGCTGCCTGGGATCGTCGTGGTTCACGGGTGGGTGCGTTAGAGGGGACGGGAGTCTATTATGTCGCCTTTGTCAGAGACAGGTTTGTATCCGATACCGACGGCGCGTGCGCTCATGCGCGTGGCGATACTCTTTGCGGGTGGGCCCGCGCCGCGGCCAATGCGGTGATCTCGACGGCCGCGGCTTCGTTTCGCCGCAGTGGCATCGAGGCCATCGGCATCATGCATGGTTACGCCCACCTGGTTGATTACCGTGACGACAATCCGATGAAAGAAGGGCGCGACTACATTGTTCTGGACCAAACGAACCTGCGACGCACGCGGAACACTCGCGGCATCATTATCGGCACCTCGCGGACCAACCCCGGCAAAGACGTGGCGCAGCCCGCCCACCTTGCTGATCCCGAGCGCACGGCCCAGCTCCGCACGGTGCACCGAGCCCTTGCCTCGCTGGGAGTCAACGCCTTGGTTTCGATCGGTGGTGACGACACGCTCAAGACCGCCAACAAATTCAAGCGGTTCCAGGATTATTTACCCGCGGAAGAGCAGCGAATCGCCGTGGTTCACGTTCCCAAGACCATTGATAACGACTACCGGGGTATCGATTTCACCTTCGGCTACTTCACGGCCGTCGAGACCCTGGCTTGCGAGATCCGCAATCTGCTTGCCGATGCCGAGGCGGGCCGGATGTATTTCCTGATTGAAACCATGGGCCGCAGCGGGATGGCTAGCGTATGGCGCGGCCATCGCCAGCGAGGCCAGCCTGGTTCTTTCGGTCGAAGACCTCACTGACGACCTGATGACCGAGGAAATCTTGACCGATCCCGCAACCCAAGCGACGAGTAAGCGTCGCATTATGCGGATCGACAAGATTGTCGATCTGATCGTCACCGTGATGATCGGCCGAGAGACCGAAGGCAAGGAATTTGGTGCCATCGTGCTGGCGGAGGGCCTCGCTCAGTACATGCCTTCGCAGTTCCTTGAAGGGGTGGCTTTCGACGATCACGGCAACATTTCGCTATCGCAGACCAACCTGGCACGGAACATGACCAATCTAGTGGCGGCCGAATTTGAAAAACGACAAGGCAAAAAGCGGCGAGTGACCGGGGTTCAGCTCGGTTACGAGGCCCGGTGTGCATGCCCCACGCTTTTGACGTCATCCTCGGAAGTCAGCTCGGCGTCGGTGCCTACCGAGCCCTGGCGGAAAATCACGCCGACGGCGTCTTGGTCTCGGTCTCCGGGCAGCTCAACCTCAACTATGTTCCGTTCGACACGTTGATCGACCCCGAAACGCTGGTGACAGTCGTGCGCTTCATCCAGCCCGGCTCAGACTTCCAGCGACTCGCGCACTCGCTCGAGAATTATCCGCATGATTGACCCAAGCGACGTTCGACCGTTTATTGGACGATTGGGAGGCTCCGTCTCCCGATCCCCGATCTAGCCTTGCGTCGGGTCGTCTTTAACTTTACTGCTTTGCGTGTCCCTTTTCGCTTTCGACGGTATCGACGACGGCGCGGACGTCCACGTGCTCCCATTTCCCGGTGTTGCCGGCGAACATGTAGATGTGGCCGTGGTTCTCGATCGTGGCCGTTTCCCGCCCCACCAAGGGCATGGCTCGCACACCCTCGGCCAGCTCGACGACGTCCCAGCGCCGCGACTAAGCGCCATAGGCGTAGACATCTCGGCCCAGCATGTAAACGGCCACTCCCGCCGCGACGATCGGTACGGCCTGACCCTCGACGGGTGTGCGCAGCTCTTGCGCGTGCCAGGTGCCGCTGGCCGTGTCGGCCACGGCGATACGGCTGATTTTCGACCCTCTCAACCGCAGCGCCACGAATTGCTCGGTGGCTATGGGAATCACCTGAGCGGAGCCTCTTTCGACCCAGACAACGCGAGCGTCTGAGGCTTCTTCGTTTCGAGGTTTATGAGCGTGACGCGGTCGCCTACGGGCGACGTAACAATGATGGAACTGCCTTCTCGAAAGTACGCGCGGCGGGCTCGATACTTGGGCGGGAGCAGGCCCGGGGGGAACGCTAGCCGCGCCGGCCGTCGCCGGTTTGTCATGCTGATGCTCGCTCGTGAACGTGATCGAGCAGCTTATCTGGCGACGGATTCAGCGAGCCGAGGTCGAAAGTGATCCTGAAGTCCGCGGGAAGGTAAATGTTCCCAACGATCTCCTTACCCGTCGTCGTGACGACCTCCCCCGGGTCAACGCCGCGCCCATTGGACCGTTGAGTGCAATCCCCGGCCTGCATTTCGGGACGCCGCTCCGGCGACGAGTTTCGCGCCAACACCGCCACCATCGCCGCCGTTCTTGTCGCCATCTTCCGCGACGTCATTCGCCGGTTTCAAAAATCGGATCATCTTGATCTTGTCGGGCATGATGTAATATTGGCCCAGGTCGGTGTCAACGGTGATGGGCCGGAGTTCCATCTCACCACTGACGCGTTGGCCTCCCTCCAGTTCCACCTCGACGGACCTCGGGACCTCTACGAAGCCGGGGCCGACCGAACCGCCGCCTCGCATCATCGTGCCCTGCGCCATGCCTCCGCCCATGCCCCCCATCTGGCCAAAGCTCGGGGACGATGCGATGAACACAGCGAGAATCGTGAGCGATGGTGTTCAAATCACGGGTGGCACCTCATCGCGCTCCGCGCGAAGCTTAGATGGTCGGCTGTTTCCCCTCAACTACACCAAGTGGGAACAGGTCGGCAACGAGAACGTGAATGCCCCTCTTGAGCGCAGATTCGACCTTATTCACAAAGTCTTGACCACCGTTAAGTTTGCCCATGAGGTGAGTGTTCCACGCGTTGTGAAAGGCATGAAACGTCCCGGCATCGACTTTTCTCCAATCGTGAACCGGCATGGCGAAAGCTCTCTTGAATGAAAGTCATGGAAAATCCCATCATCCACTTTCGTCCAGTCGTGCACAGGCATGGCGAAGGCTCCCCGGATTGGCTTCACCAGAATTATACCTGATCAGCAGGACGAGCGTGATACACTGTTCACTGCAATTCAGACGTAAGCCGACGGGGCATCGCCGGGCGGGGGTTGCGTGGGCCCGGGGTCGCCATCGCGCGGCGGAGCGTCCTGCATTGGCCTCCGTGTTTTGGCCATTCAGCCGGCGGATTTCACGGCCGTTGACGAAGCCGCGCCCCGCCAGAAGGTTCCACAAGCATAGTGCGCCGTCGATTCTACGCTCGAGGGGCCTGCTCCCGTCGGGACGATCGGCCGCTGGGTGGCGGACACCGTCGCCCGCATCGCCCCGCCCACGGCTGGCCGCCGCGGCAAAATGGCGCTTTTTGGCGACTTTTTCGGAGGGCCCCGTTGCCGATCTCTTTCGCCAAACACGACTTAGGTTCTGGGCCCGCAACGATCGCGCCATCGGCCGTCTCAGTCGCCACATTGACATTGGTTGCTGCTCATCTGAAGAGACTGAGGAAAAATGGCGAAGCTGCGACGCAGACGCAAGCCCGTGATGCAAAGGGCCGCCTCGTTGATCAGTTGCATGGCCAAACGCGGTTCGACGTACTCTGGGCGCTTCATGGTCCAGCCGCACACCAGGTCCCAAGCCCCCAGGCGTAGTAATTCGGGGACAAGCAGCCACAAGCCGGCTAGGTTTCCCGTGACCTTGTCAGCTAGGAATTGCCGCACGCCAGTCTCGATGCTCCGGGGGTCGCAAGGTATGGGCTTGGCGCGTTTCGTGGTGGTCTGTGCCTCGACGGTGGATTCAGGATGGGGACGGTAGCGATGGAGTTTTTTTTTGAAGGCCGTATTCCTCGATGACGCGGACCACACTACGAGTGCTGGCCATGAAGC
The DNA here is from genome assembly GCA_963829765.1 of uncultured Isosphaeraceae bacterium. Lineage (GTDB taxonomy): Bacteria > Planctomycetota > Planctomycetia > Isosphaerales > Isosphaeraceae > CAWFRS01. Next base: position 30,511 of record CAWHKI010000248.1, read on the forward strand.
CGGCTTGGCGGAGCTTCTGTGCGATGACGTCAACTGTGGCGTCGGGATCGAGAAAGCGGTGACGGATGACCTGGCGAACGAATTCGTCGGTGCGGACATAGTTGCGTTTGGGGCCGGACTTGTGACCCTGGAGTCCCGCGCTTCCCTGTTCGCGATAGAGTTTGAGGAGTTGAAAATATCGCTGCTTGCTCAGGTCGAACTTGGCGGCGGCCTTGGCGGCACCGAGCCCTTCGCATTGGCCTTCAATGATCATGGCCAGGCGGGAGACGACGAGGTCATCGGCAAGAACGGGGATCTCCCCGGCGGGGCCGATGATCCGGTGGGCGGGCAAGTCGAACTGCATGGGATGGTCCTCCAAGAGAAAGCTAGGGGGGGCGAGCGGCGGTGTTGGTATCGACACCCTGACAGGATAACAGCGGGGAGCGGACGAGCCTAATAGATTGTGGCGTGTTATTTGCTAGAGTGCGGCCGATAGTCTAATTAGAAGGTTACGAAAACGCCATAATCTATTAGACCGGTATGGCAAAAAAAAGCCGGCTCGGTGGCCTGGACTTCAAAAACCGTACTAATCAATTAGGGCGGAAAAATCGCTGATAATAACGCCGTGACAAAACCGATCGTAACGGTTTTTCCGGCCTTCCTGGCTGTCGCGGTATTACCGAGTGTTCGCGATGTATCGCTGCTCTCAGGCTGTCAGGGCGCGCGCAATGATCGCGAACGAAAATTTCGGAAAAATTTTTTATTCATTCCATCGCAACATGTTCCGATCGCAAATGACACGTGAACTGGCATAGGTGCATTAACGAAATTTGCAGAGGCTGTTATATTGTAAGTAGAGACGTTGCACGAGGTGTCCACGCCAGGGCCTCTCTTAGACAATGAGCCGACAATACCGTTGATTCACGGGCCGACTAGCCCCTCGCGATGAAGGCCTTCAGGACTGTGGCGTGTCCCTTCTCGACTCGGCCTTGAGCAGCGACGGGCTGTACGATTAGTGGCCTATTTGATCGACACCACCATCCTGGCTCGCTTGGCGAACGCGACGGATGCTCGGTACGCCGTCGCCGCCCGGGGCTGTCCTTGAATTGCACCGGCGCGGCGAGGTGCTGAACGTCACGCCGCAGGTTCTGGTCGAGTTCCGCGGCGTCGCCACCCGCCCGGTCGCCGTGGGGTCCATTCCCAAAAAGTGGCTTTCGCCGCTGGCCTGTGACAGGCAAGACAAGGTAGAATTCCGGTTCTAGATTTCTTCGTGTTTTCGTACTTTCGTGTTTTCGTGATCGATTTGGAGGGTATGCATTTACTTCGAGGGCGTCGAGGTCGGACTTCATCAGCTCGACCTGCTCGTTGATGGGCAGATTGTCGTGGAGCTAAAAGCCATCAAAGCCCTGGAGGGCGTGCACTTCGCAACGGTGAGGTCCTATCTCAGCGCATCGGGCCTCCGCGTCGGCTTGCTCCTCAACTTCAACGCCTCGATGCTTGTCGTGAAACGAATTGTGGTCGAGTGAGATCAAATCGATCACGAAAGTACGAAAGCACGAAAATGGTCACGGCGGCGTCGCGCTCTCGCTCGTGGCGGGTTCTTATCGAGTTCGATGGAAACCCCTCCCTCGGGTGCGCGATCAATCGATGTAAGCCGTTCTTCGAAAAATAAGAGATACCACCGCCTACCGAAACTCGGCTCGCATCTTCCGCTGGGATTCTCTTGTCGGATGGAACCATCGATGAATGAGGTGACCCGGATTTTGGACGGGATCGGGCGAGGCGACGCCGGAACCGCGGCGCGGCTCATGCCGCTGGTTTACGATGAGCTGCGGCGACTCGCGGCCGAGAAGATGGCCCAGGAGAAGCCAGGCCAGACGCTTCAGCCGACGGCCTTGGTCCACGAAGCATACCTGCGTCTGGTCGGCCAAGGGGCGGACAAGCTCTGGGATAGTCGCGGCCACTTCTTCGCCGCCGGGCCATGCGCCGCATTCTGATTGACAACGCACGCTGCAAACTGAGTGGCAAGCATGGCTCAAGATCATCAAGCCCGGGATGGACAGCCATCAGGTCGTCGCCCGCTTCGAGGCCGAACGCCAGGCCCTGGCGATGATGGACCACCAAAATATTGCCCGGGCCCTCGATGCCGCCATCACGGAAAGCGGCCGGCCGTACTTCGTGATGGAGCTGGTCCACGGCGTGCCGATCACGCGGTTCTGCGACGACAACAAGCTCACGCCCCGCGAGCGGCTGGCAAATGAGATATTGTATTGTCTGGTTCCCACGCTCCAGCGTGGGAACCCACTTTCTGGACGCTCCGCGTCCCCGCGATTTCCCAGCCGCGGCGCTGCCTCCTGCCGACGCGGAGCGTCGAAGAGGACATTCCCACGCGGGAGCGTGGGAACGAGAACCGAGCCCTCTCTTGCCTTCAGTTTATCGCTATTTCAACGGTATTGGGGTTAATGCCGCGCCTGCTCCCTCAGCGCCAGTGGCGGCACGTTCTTGCATACCGAGGCTGCGCGTGTACCTGGTCCTTCGCCGAATTGTCCTAACTGCGCTCCTCAAATTGGCGTTCTGAGACGGAGCCTCGTCCAAACCGTGTTACTTGGTGCCAAAAAGTGCCATTTCAACGAATCTCAATTTAGTCATTTGGTTGGCCAGCCATGGCCTGAGGCCCACGTTCGGTCCCTTCAGGCTCAGGGGTGGTAAACCAGCCGGTAAAGTCCCGACGCTTCAGTGGGTTCGACATCCACGACGTATCCGGTTCTGGAAGCTTCATTGCTTCGCTCACGGTGAGCCAACCTTTGGGGAGCGGCATTGTGCTTTTCGTCCCCTTACGCGTGATCCATTCAAATCGATGCCGCTTTTCAGCGGCTTCGGCGATTTGCAGGGCCATTCGCACGTCCTGGGCGACGTAATCGAGCACCTCCTGGTGACGGCCTTCCGCCCACAGCTTGGGGGCCAGCAAGCCGCTCATTCCGGCCGGCTTTCCCGGTAGACCCATCCCCTGGGCACCTTTATCAAGGGCCACCGGATAACCCAGGGCACAGACGATGTGAAACATCATGTCCACATGATCAAGAGCACACTTCGTGCACAGAGCGGCCGCGGCGGCCTCTTCGGCCAGAACGTCAAAATCAAAGCCTAGTCCGTTCCATGATAAGATTGTGAATCCATCTTTAACCATTTCGAGCAGGTATTGAATCAAAGCCAAAGCGTCTTGCTGAGTCATCTGCGAAGCAGGCGTTCCATCGCTGTTTTTGCCATGCCACAACACAACCTCGCCTGACCCGCTCGCGAGTGTGGCCGCGCACGAGATACCGAGCGGCCGGTGAGGGCGCCAGTTGAAATCTTCACCCGGAACGTCTTTCGCGGTTTCAATGTCAAAGGCCAAATAACGTCGAGGCATCGTTCTTCACTCCCAGAGATACTTGGCGAAGCGATCACAGGCCAACATCGTGCCTATTGTCAGCCGTCTACTGTTCCGACCTCATTGGGCCAATCGTGCGACCAGTTCGTGGAAACTCTCGATTCGGGCGGCGGGGACATCGGGAAAATTCTCCCAGAGGAACGCCTTGAAGCCGGCGTCTCCCTGTCGATCGAAAAACTGAAACGAATGGGTCACGAAGTCGCTGTCATGCCCCTTCTTTTCGACGGCGTAGATCGAGGCAATCTCCTCGGGGAAAATGTGCATGTCGAGCGTATCGGTCTGCACGTTGAAAAAGGGGCCGGTCTCGGAGTAGCCACCGAAGAGGCCCACGGACTCGATGATCGCTGCCTTGCTTCGGACAAAGACGCGCATCGTGCCAAGCGAGGGGAGTGCCTCCATGAGCTCACCGAACACGCCCTCTCGCAGACGCCTGATCGGCCATTGGCCCACCAAGCTGTCGACCACCGCTTGCTCGGGCAAGCCGAACTTGCGTGATGCCATCATCGTCATTCGCGAGGGGTCCTCACGAAACCAAAGACGCACTGCCTCGGCACGATCTTGGTCTGGAGTCAAAAGGACGGTTTCCATTTGAGATGCCTCCTCCAATTGTTTCCCGATCCTCACCAGCCTCATCAACCACGCGTGCTCGAATGCCGTCTCCCTGAGACGATCGTCCGAAGGTAGAAAAGTCCGTCACGATGCTCGACGCTGTCGAAGATGCCGATAACCCAATTGTCATCGAGTGGGACCTTGAAGGGTCCAAGCGGCCGACGCTACGATGAGCGCGGGCGCATCAGCCCACCGTGCTTTATAATGATCGCTATGGAAACTCTGGATCAAGTTCAACAGGAGAATCCCTCATGGCGCTTGTCAGCTACGTTTCAAATCACGACGCGCCCGAGAAGATCAAACCGGTCTTCGAGGGGATGGAAAAGAAAATCGGGGTCGTGCCCAACATCTTCCGGGCCATGGCCCACAACCCCGAGATGCTCGAGACGTTTCTGGCGCTTAATGCCACTTTGCCCAAAACCAAGCTCGACGGCAAGCTGCGTGAGCTGGCCTACATCAAAACGTCCGAGCTAAACGGCTGCGACTATTGCCTCCATCACCATCGAGGGCTGGGTAAGAAAGCTGGGCTGAACGAGCGTCAGGTCGCCGAGACTGCCCAGTACGAAACCAGCGACGCTTATAACGACCTGGAGCGAGAGGTGATGCGCTTTGCCGAAGATGTGACGCGACACATCAACGTGACCGATGCTGTCTACAACCGGCTGAAACAGAAGCTGGGCGACCGCGAGTTGGTCGAGCTTGCCGTGACCGTCGGTATCGCTAATTTCACGAATCGCGTCACCGAGACGTTGAGGCTGGAGCTGCCATGAGCGATGGTGCATCGGCCAGCGGCGCTGGCGCTACCTGGGTTGCTCTCACACCGCGAGAGCGACGGGTACTGGGCGTCCTGGTCGAAAAGGCCAAGACGACTCCCGAGTACTATCCCTTGTCGGTAGCCGCCATCGTGACCGGCTGTAATCAGAAGTCAAACCGCGACCCGGTGACAAATTATGATCAGGACGACGTCGAAGAGACCCTGCACAGCTTGCGTAAGAAAGGGGCGGTCATTCTCGTCGAGGGGGGCGGCCGGGTCGGCGCGGTGGAAGCACACGCTTTACGACTGGATGAAGGTGAGCAAGGTCGAGCTGGCCATTGTGGCTGAGTTATTGTTGCGGGGACCGCAGACGGAGGGCGAGCTGCGGGCTCGGGCGAGTCGGATGGAGCCGCTCGCGGATCTGCCTGCCTTGCAGGTGATCCTCGAGGCCCTGGCGGCGAGGGGCCTGGTGCAGTATCTGTCGCCCCCCGGTCAAAAGCGGGGCGTGTACGTGGCGCACGGGCTCTATCCCGCCGAAGAGCTCGACAGAGTCCGCCAGGCGTTTTCCAACCGGCATGCGAGCGAAGAAGAGGCGCCGACGCGGTTGTCAACCGCCCGCGTGGATGTCGCCGGAGCACCTGTCGCGCCGGCATGGTCGACCGAGATTCTGGCGCTTCGCGCCGAAGTCGATCAGCTTAGGGAAACGCTAAATGCTTTGGTGAACGAGGTTCGCGAGCTGAAGTCGGCGCTCGGAGTTTGATCGGATGAATATGTCGTCTCTCGAGCCCGAGGAAACACCACTTGCCGCGGGCGACGCTGCGTTCCTCCCCGCTATCCTCAGCTCCGGTTCCCACCCCGGAATCGCCAAACACTTGGGACACCGAGGTCGAGTCGACCGAGGTCTTGCGGGCCCCTCTCGAACCTGTGCGAGACGGCTGGGCCCTCATCGCCCTGGTGCCGTATGACGGGCAGGAGCCCCCTCCTGGCGTCAGTGATGAGCTGGCCAGGGCGGTTTGGTGCGCTGTCTCGGCACTCTGGCATCCGTCGCTTCTGGCTCGCGCCGCCGGACTTCCCCGGATCGAGTCGGTCGATGCGCCGTCGCTGCCCGGGTCGCGGGAAATCCGCGTCGTCGCCAGCGGAGCCGGTGACCGGCTTCCGTCCGGATACAAAACGCAGGCGGAGGATGCGAAATCCGCGCTTTTTGAGTCGGGCACCGACCGTGACGACTTGATTCGACAGATTCAGAGCCGGCTCGGCGCCGACGTGGCGATGGAAACGGTCGAAGACGAAGGAATGAAGGCGTCAGCCCGCGATTTCCTCGCCTTGGGCGTGACTGCCTGGATGCTTCGCGAGCTGACCGTGGCGATGGGGCATGTCGACGCGCTTGACCACGAAAGCCTGACGCGCGAGCTGCTGGCCGGTGCCCACTCCTGGCAAATTGGCGACTGGGCCAGCGCGGTCAATCGGCTTCGCGCCGGCTTCGAGGTTTTAACCCAGGCCCGCGAGCGGTTCTACCCCGTCGACGCCTATCTGATTGATCTCTGCCTGCTTGACCCCGCGATGCCGGCGGGAGTCCTCGTCAACCCACTGGAATACCCCGTCGCCATTTCGTTTATCGCCCAGGCGCAGGCGATTGAAAATCAGGCCTTGCGCGACCCCCAGGGCATCGCCTCGCTTCGTCAGGCGATCAGCGATGGCTGGGCCGATGTCGTGGGCGGGACTTACTCCGAGGCCGAAGACGCGATCTCGCCGATCGAGTCAATCTTATGGCAGTTCCGGCGGGGGATCGAGGTTTATCACGCGCATCTCGAAGACCGCAGCGTCGAGACTTACGCTCGTCGGCGGTTTGGCCTGTACACTCAGCTTCCCCAGATCGCCAAGCGGTTTGGTTTTCGGTACGCGCTTCACATGGGATTTGACGCGGGTCGATTCCCAATTCAACCGGAGACCAAGCGGCTGTGGGAGAGCCCGGACGGCAGCAACCTCGAGGCACTGGTGCGTCCGCCGATCGCGGCCGACCGGCCATCGCAGGGATGGTTGATCGCTTGGAGACTGGCGGCGACGATGAAAAACGACCATGTGGCGGCGCTTCCCATGGTGCACTGGCCCAGTCCGGTCTCCCCTTGGTATCTCGATTTGCGCAGGGCCGCCGGCTATTCTCCGGTGCTGGGGCGATGGACGACCCTCAACGACTTTTTCCATCTGACCGACCGGCCTTACGAGACGATGCGACCGGAGCCCGATCATTACCAATCGCCTTATCTGGTTCAGGCGGCGGCGCATCGTCAGTCTGACCCCATCGGGCGGCTTGCCCGTCATCATCGATTGCGGGCACGCGTCGAGGCGGCGAGCGCGATTCACGCCATGGCGAAGGCAATTGCATTGTCCGCACCAGGAGCCGGCCCCGCTGTGGACGATGTGGGCGATCTGCCCGCGGTTACGGAAATCGAAAACCTGATCGAAACGGGTCGCCATGATGAGGCAGCGACGGCGCTTGACCGCGCACTCCCGTTTTGGTCCACAGCTTTGTCGCGGGGAATCGTCGCGACTTCGCCCGCGGCCGGGTCGCCTAGAGTGTCCCGGACGGGCTATCTCGTGATTAATCCGCTCAATGTGCCGCGCCGCGCGGCGGTGATCTTGCCCGACGCGGCGCTCGACCTTCGCCCCGAAGGCCCGCTGCGCAGCTCAATTCACCGATGAAGGCGTCTGGGCGGTCGTCGACCTGCCGGCGTTTGGTTTCGCGTGGGTCCCGAAAGAGGCCGACCTAGGTCATCCACCGGTCTCCTCCGTGGCGTTTTCAACCCGAGGCCGGCACCTTCGCAACGAGTTGATTGGGTTCGAGATCGATGCGGTCACCGGCGGCTTGCGCAGTGTGGCCGGGGCGGGCGAGCCGACGGCCCGGCTCGGGCAACAGCTTGTCATGACGGGATTGGTCGACGCCCAAGGTAAGGCCGTGTCCTCGCAGATGCGGTGCGACCGATTCGACGTCGATTACGGCGGCCCCGCGCTCGCACAGGCGACCGCGACCGGCGGCGTGATCCATCCGCAACAAGGGAAACGAATGGCCTCGTTCATCCAGCGCTATCGGCTATGGACGGGCCGGCCGATCCTTGAAATCGAGGTGACGCTTGCCGATCTCGATTCTGCCTGGCTAGACCAGGCCGCCGAGGCCGACCCATGGTCGGTCTATTTGGCATGCCGCTGGGCCTGGCCAGACCCTAACTCGATGCTGCGGCGGTCGGTTTTCTGGTCTCCCGAGCTGACCGACGCGGCACGGCCCGAGACACCCGATGCCATCGATCTTTCGACGAGGACACGGCGCACCGCGATGCTCTTTGGAGGCTTGCCTTTTCACCAGAAGCATGGCAGCCGGATGCTCGATACGTTGCTGGTCGCCGGCAAGGAATCGACGCGGTCGTTTACCCTGGGCGCCGTTCTCGACTTGGAGTACCCGTTCCATGCGGCGCAGGACCTGCTTTCACCGGCCGTGGTTGTGCCGATCGAGGACGGGCCGCCGTCGATTGGTGCCAGCGGCTGGTTGGCGCAGGTCGACCACAAGGGAGTCGCCGTGTCGCACGTTGAATTCGTGAACGAGACAAGCGACGGTCGCGGCTGGGGCTTGATCTTCCATTTGCTCGAAACGTCCGGCCACTCAGCCCGGTGCCGCCTGCGTTTGTTTCGTGACCCCGCTTGGGCCCGCCAGACCGATTTTCTGGGGGAGACGATCGTGGATTTGTCGGTCTACGGCGACGCAGTATCCATCGACCTGACGCCGCACGAGCTGGCGCGGGTCGAGGTCACGCTGGGCTGACGCCGGGGAGGTTTGTGATGCGGATCGCCGCAATGAAGCGAAACGGAGTGTACCAGGCGCTTATTGGCTCTTAACGAGTTCTCGGCCGTGGCGGCCTCTTCTTGAGGGACTGTTCGACTACGTCTCAATGGTGAAAGGAACCGATCATGAGCCACCCAGTGCTCACCTTGGAATTGCCCGAAGACATTTATGAGCGTGTCCGCCGCGCCGCCAAAGGCATGAACCAGTCCGTGGAGAAGGCCCTTGTAAACATCGTCCGGGCCGCGACACCGTCACTGGAAAAAGTGCCGCTCGAATATCATGCAGAACTTGAGGCCATGGAAGACCTCGACGTTGAAGAATTACGGAGGATTCTGCGAAGTCACCCGCCATCGGCTCCGCAGCGCCGACTGGAACGCCTACTTGATAAGAACCAGCGGGGAGTGCTGACAGACCGGGAGAGGCAGGCATTGGGCCGGCTCCGCGCGGATGGGGACCGTATCATGCTTCAACGGTCCTACGCTGCCCTCTTGCTAAAGTACCGGGGGCATCAATTGCCGAACTTTGACGATCTCGCCCAATGACCGGTAAAGCACGCGTGCCGCGTCATCTCCGCGATCGCGTGGCGAAGACGGCCGGCTATCGTTGTGGCTATTGCCGGACGCCCGAGAGTATTGCGGGTTTTCGTTTGAGCATCGAACACATCATTCCCCAAGCCAAAGGAGGCAAGACGCAGGAGAATAACCTTTGGCTCGCGTGTCATGCGTGTAACGAGTTCAAGGCGACGCGCGTCCAGGCGAGGGATCCCATCACCGGAAAGCGAGTTCGGTTGTGGAATCCCCGACGGCTGAAGTGGCACGATCACTTTTCGTGGAGTGAGGACGGAACGGAAGTATTGGGATTGACGCCGTGCGGTCGCGCCACTGTCGCCACCCTTCAACTGAACCGGCCGGAGTTGGTAGCGGCTCGCTCACTCTGGGTGCAAGTTGGTTGGTGGCCGCCGCGCGTGGACATAAGTGGCTGATGTCGCTCGCGAACCTCCGCTTGGTGGCGAGCCTCAGCTCGCAGTCGCGTGTGGAAGGATCTCGCAAACGTCGCCTCTACAGCGTCCACCCTTTCCGATATTCGGCATGCACCAGATGGTTCAGTTCCGGGGCATTTCGGATCTTCTGGTTTTCGCTATCCCACTCGAGCCGACGTCCCGGCGCTTTGAGCGACAAAACGCCCAAGAGCATGATCTCCGTGAGAGGCCCGGCATAATCAAAATTTGAGACCGGGCGTGGGCCCCCTTTGCAGGCGGCCACCCATTCCTCGTAGTGGCCGGGCGATCGTTTGATTGATTTCTTGACAGCGGCGGCCGATTCGTGGAGGCCGTGCGGCAAGAGCTGAGGAATGCCGCCGTGAGAACTGTGGTACATCTTTCCCTTGCTACCGATATAGAGAACGCCGTTATCGGGCAAGTGCTCTCCTGGCGGTAACTCCGCGGGAGCCGGCGGCATGAGACCGCCTTCGTACCAAGTCATCCGCACGGGGGGCAGTTCGCCTCGCTCGGGGAATTCGTAGTAGATGATCGCGGCGATCGGATAGGTCTCGGTGTTGGGCTTGTCGCCATCGAGGAATGAGCCGTCGATGGTCGTGCGGGCCTCGACGAAGCGGGGCGGCCCTAGCCGAAGTGCCCAGACGGGATGATCAATGATGTGGCAGCCCATGTCGCCCATCGCCCCGGTCCCAAAGTCCCACCAGCCGCGCCAGCTTACAGGGACATACGCCGGGCTGTACGGCCGCTTGCGGATCGGGCCCAGCCAGAGGTTCCAGTCGAGCGTGCAGGGCACGGGAGAGGTCTCCGATGGGCGGCCGACACCCTGTTTCCACAACCGGCCGGCGCGATCCGACCAGACGTGAACCTCGCTAACAGTCCCGATGATACCGGCCTGGATCCATTCGTTGGTGAGACGAGCCCCCTCGCTGGCGTGCCCTTGATTTCCCATCTGCGTGGCGACGCCGGCCTTGTGTGCGGCCTTGGTCAATTCACGGCACTCGTGGAGGGTGTGGGTCAGCGGTTTTTGGCAGTAAACATGCTTGCCGGCGCGGATAGCCGCCATCGACGCGACGGCGTGAATGTGATCGGGGGTCCCGACCGTTACGGCGTCAATGTGCTTGTCTTCCTTTTCGATCATCTCCCGGAAATCTTTATAGCGCCGCCGCCTTGGGAAATGCGCTGATACGAACCGGCGGCGCGCTGGTCGTCGACATCACACAGGGCGACAATGTTGGCTCCGAGCCGGGCCACGGTGGCGATGTCGCCTCCTCCCATGCCGCCGGCGCCGATGCCACCGATATTCAGCCGCTCGCTCGGTGCGACAAACCCCGCTCCACCCAGCACGTGCCGCGGGACGATCATGAAGTTGAGGGCGAGGCCGCCGGTCGTGGCCAGAAACGCGCGACGTGAAAGACCCACACTTTGGTTTGACTGTTCCAGCTCGCTTGTCATGGTTGTTCCTTTTCTCGTCATCGAAGCCAATGAATACCTCGGCGTGGGGGTAGCGCCATTCGTGGTCGTTTCGGCACGGTGTTGTCGGATCATAAGGCGGGTTTTGAGATCTTCTCGAGCGGTCGTGCGACCGGCCGCGACCCAGTCGATGCCTTGAACGATCAGCTTGTTGAGATTCGGGTTCTTGAGCGGGTCGTCTTTATCGGGACCGAAGTCGCGGTGGCCGAGCGAGGTATGGAAAACGCGGCCCTTGCCGAAGACGTTCGTCCAGGCAACGGGCCAAACGACGCCTTGATATTCGATCGTGGCCAGGGGCTGAATACCGGGCAGCATCTGCATGTTGGTGTATAGTTCATCCTTCAGCGTGAAATCCTTCAGTCCCTGGGTAACGGGGCTGGAAGTGTCGGCGATTTTGACGGTAAACTCGCCCTTTCGCGCTTTGCCATCGGGTTTGCCGACGTGAGAATAAATTCCGCCGAGCATCTCTTTCCACGGGGGAAGCCAGTCTGGGGGCAGTTATCGGCGCCGTGGATCGAGACATAGCCGTGGCCCGGACCGGACAAAGTCGAAGATCGCCTCTTGCTGGCTCTGGGTGAACTTGAACTCCGGATCGCGGCGGTCGGCAGTCACAATCAGCAGGTCGTATTTGCGGATCGCGGGTGTTTCGAGAATAGCGGCGTCTTCGCCGATCGTGACCTGGAACCGGCCCGTGTTCTCGATCGAGCTGGATAGGTACAATGCTTGTTCACGATATCCGTGGTGCTGGCGCTGGCCGCCCGAGAGCAGGAAGACCTTGGCCCCATCGGGGTACCTTCTTTTGGGCCAGGGCCGACTGAGCGAGCCAACAAGACAAGATCACGCCTAAACCAATAACGCGAGATCGACACATGGGCGGTACTCCTGCCTCCGGGGCTTGTCTGATAGGATCAGTCCGAGAGATTCTCGGTCAAAGTTTCGCGTGAAAAACTGGCGGAACGAAAAGGGTAGCGTAGCCCGGCCTGTTCTGGTTCGCAAGTATCGTCCCAGAAAGTCTCGTCCGAGCGAGCGGCATGTCTTCTTACAAAAGGAACCGACAATGAAACGATCAACCTGGCTTCACAATGTCGTGTCGAGTGGTTTCGCGGCGATCGCGGTTACACTGTTCGCGTGCGGAGCAGACGGTGCCAAGCAGACGGTCGATGCCAAAGGGTTGACTTTCGAGGCACCCACATCGTGGAAGTTGGCCCCTCCCTCGGGCTCGACTGCGCCGTGCCGAGCTGAAGGTCCAGCCGATCGACGGCGATGGTTTTCCGGGCGAGCTGGTGGTATATGCCTTTCCAGGGGGTGTCGGCTCGGTAAAAGCGAACATCGAGCGTTGGAAGAGCCAATTCAAAGATAAGGACGGCAATGCCCCGAAGGTCGAAACCACGAAGGTCAAGGGCAAGAATGTCGAGGTGACCCGAGCCGAGACCGCCGGCCACTATTACCCCGCTCGGTTCCCTGGCCGATCAGAGCCCGATCGGGATGACGCCCGGCTTCTGGGCGCGATCGTGGTCACCGACCAGGCCACCTACGTCATCAAGATGGTCGGCCCTGACAAAACGATGACCAAGATTCGCCCGGACTTTGACGAACTGCTGACGTCGATCAAAGTAGAAGGTCAGTGAGAAACGTCACAGTGGATGCCATCGGCTCGATCGATGCCCCAAGGCTCGCAAAGCGCGTCGGCTCGCTGGCCGACGGGCTCGAGGATCGCCTCTCACGCGGCCGCGACATTTACTGATGCGCCGTCATACTGCCCCGCAAATCGGCCGTCCGGTAAATCGCGATCGTGGTGTCGTCGGTCAGCCGAACCGGCCGGAGCCGATCTAGCTCGTGGAAAAAGCCGGGCGGCCCCCAAGGGCCGAATTGGAGTGATGCGGACACCGCGAGATAAGGGGTTTCGACCCGGTCGAGACCTGGTGAAGGGCAATCGTCAACCGCATTGAACACGTGGCAGCGTCCCGCGACGCCGTAGTGTGCCGGGTCCGTATTGCCGAAGTAATAGAACGTCATATCGCGGAATTCAGGCCGCTCGCGCTGAAGGCGAGCGAGAGTCAAGAGCCCCTGGCCCCAATCGAGATTTGAGTCCGCGAGGACATGTCGCCCCCCTTCGGGCGCCTCCCGCCAGGATATTGAAATACGTTAGTTCGTAAGGATGGCTTGTTGCGATCGCCGCGACCAGCCCGGCGAGCCCCAAGGCGGCCGCGAACCGCGGCCATATCGGGCGACGAATCTCCGCCAGCGCCGCGACCCATACGATCGCCAGCGGCGCCAGCGGCAGCAGATAGCGCATTCCATAGTTGCGCGTCGATCCAACCGCCGTGATTGCCAGGAAGAGGACGAACGCCAGGGGTATCATCGTATGGTGTGACGGGAACATCACCTCGCCAGCCGATGCTTCTGTAATGGGTTCTGCCGGGTCCACGCCCCCTAAATGGCCTTGCGTGATTTGGGGAGGGCGAGGCTCCGTCGGAGCCGGGCGGCACCGCGGCTCGCCGGGAGGCTCGCCCTCCCAAGATCTCGCAAAGGGGTTTAGCGCCCCCTTAGCAAGGGGGAGCGAGCTTTGCGGGGCCGGGTAGCGCGACCCGTCCGGGTTGTGCGACCACTCCCGACTGAGTGCCATCCGCGCCAATACCAGCAGCCAGAAGCCAAGCGGCACCTTCACCGCCAGGGCCACAAAGTAGTAATACGACCAGCCTCTGGCCCGACGCTCGCCCCAAAGGTAGCTGGCACCGCCGGAGGCCTGATGGTGCATCTGCGTCGCGAAACCGACCCAGTCTTGTGGTAAGGGAGCTTCGTAGACTCGGGCGATTGCTCGGCCGGTCTTCGCGCCTAGCCATTTCTCCAGGCTGGGATGCTGTCCTCGAGAGGTGCTCAGGGGAATGCTCGCAAACCCAGTGAGTGCGAGATTGGCGAGCAGCATGAGCATCGCAAAGGCAAGCATGCCCGACGACACTGTCCACGTGAGCAGCATGGCTCGACGCTCTCCGTCTCGCCAGCGCCGCAGCCACCAGATGATGAGAAGGATGGGCGGAAAAACGATCGCAGTGAACTTGCAAGAAAAAGCCAGACCGGCCAAGGCGGCGCTGGCCCAGAACCAGGCCCACTCCTTTGAGTCGAGGAACCGCCAGAAAAGCCAAAACATGGCGGTCGAGGCGGCAAGTAGTGGCAGCTCCATCGTCGCCAGTGTGCCGTGGGCGATCAGGTTGGGGGAGAGTACGAACAGCCAGGCCGCCAGGGCCATCGCCCGGGGCCCACTACTTTGGCGGGCCCATCCGGCCGTGAGGACAACCGCCGACAGCCAGATCCAAAGTGACCCCAGCCGGATGACGGGCAAAAGCTGCCGCTGGTGGGCGACGGGATTATCAATCCATTCGCCATGGCCTGTGTGATCAAGCAGCCACAGTACGGGAACTTGCTGCAGCTTCCAGAAAGTCACGGGCGATCCCATCCGAGTGATCGCCGATTGGTCGCCGGTTCGCCACCACCGAGCGGCGACTTCCAGGTAAGTGACCTCATCATACGTCGCCGAACTATTGAAAATCGTATCGATCGAAAGCGCCATTCCGACAAGAACGGCAAGCGCGGTCAGCCATCCCCACCCCGACGGGAGGGCCCGATTCGCTCGCTCTGTCGCAATGTGATGGGCGGGTTCCATCCCCATAAGGGCCATCCCTCAAGTTGTCGCTCGCAAGGCGCTATTTCCGCGTGGCGCCATCTCGCTCGTGTTGCCCGCGGCGTAACTGGTTGACCAGTCGTGCGATTTCGAGGGCATCGCGAATCGTCGGCGCCAGCGACATGATCGCCTCGCACCAGACGGTGGAATTGATCGTTGAGTACGTCGCCGACAGTAGGCTCCAGCGGCAGCCGTTCCTCCGTCGCACCGGCCGAATTTGACCACTGAATCTTCTCGGGCATCTCGAGCCAGGCGGCCCCGCGCTCGGCGAAAACCTGAAAGCCCGGCGACGGCAGAAAACGGCTCGCATCGCCCCAGGGCCCCCGGTGGTAGCGGCCATACGAGATCTGGGCCGTCGCACCCGCGCCGAAGGAAGCCACGAACGTCTCGAAGTCGGCCTCCTGGTCGCCGTTCTCGGGCGAGGAAAGCACCTGGCACAAATACCCGTGCAAGGCTTGCGGCAGTGCCTGAAACACGAAGCAGCACCAATCAATCAAATAGCTGCCGGGGTCGATCGAAAGTGGGGCCGGGGCAATCTGCGTGGCCGGGCCCGGGACCCCGTAGCGGTCAAATCCGTAGAGCCGAGTGTGCCCTACAACCAGCCGCGGCGGTCCCAACTGGGTCGCCAGCAACTCCTTGAGCCGCAGGGTCGCGGGATAGCACCGACGGGCGAACTCGGGCATGAAGATGATTCCGCTCTGTTCGACGAGATTCACCAGCGCTTCCACTTCGCCCAGGTCGTCCGCCAGCGGCAGCGCAGCAGTAGACCGGTTTGCCCGCCGCGCACGCCAGCCCGATCGGATGAAGCCCGAACCACTGACGCGACAACAGGTAGACGACATCGACGTCGGCCCGCTCCACGAGCGCCGCCAATCCTTCGCAGGCCGCGCAGCCGATCTGGGCCGCCTCGATTTCGGCTCTGCGAAAAACAGAGTCGTAAACGGCCGTCACCTGAAAACGATCGGTGAGGCGCGTCAGCGATGGCTTGTGCCGCGTCTCCCAGAGCCGGCCCAACCCGATGACTCCCACCCGGAGCCGCACCTGTCTCGACCCGCCCAAGCTCGCCTCCCCGCGGCACAGTCCTTGCCGCCGTATTGCCGTCCCTCGCCACTGCATCGATTGAGGTTATCAGCTTACCGCATCTTGGGCTACCCAAATCGACGACCCAAATCCACGAGCCCAAATCGACGACCCAAATCCACGAGTCAGCTCCCAACGTGCGGGGGCGACACCGTCGCGCTTGCAGGCCTGTCCAGTATGTGGACAAACGGATGATCTGACGATCGGACCAGGGACGCGATCAAATAGGCCGGTAAGCTCACGCCGAACCCGACCGAGTAGCACCCCGAATACGCAGCACGCCCGAAAGCTGCGCGCCAGCCATGTCTGAGGTGCCGTTCATGAGTGGGGGCCGGCTTGATCACATGGACCTTGCCATTGTCTTCAAGCCAGCGCCTCCTGAAAGACGCGGCGGGCCGTGATATCAATCCGCCGCACGAATGCCAGGTTGAGAAGCGCACCCGAAATCAGCCCGACCCCAGGCGTCTCCTCGAAAATCTCCAACTGGAACAAAAGAGAAAGCGCCTCGTCCGCCAGGATTTCCTCCTGCGTCTCCTCCACGAGCAAGTGCTTGATCTCTCGAAGCTGATCGAGCCTCTTTCGTTTTGTCGCGAGTGAGCCGGAAGTCGCGGCGATCAGAACCCCCAGAGTAAAGGTCCGGTCATGGGGATGGTCGAGCGAATATCCGTAGCAGTGGCCTATTCGGAGAATCGTCCGGAGAGAGAGAACAAAGAGCAGGGGGATATCAAACAAGGTCGTGAAAACGCCGCCGGCGCCGGTCGCGGCTCCCTCGACGGTCGCCCAGGCACGGGCGGCCGACCCGACCCGCAGTGCCAGCCGATCGCACTCTTCGAGCGGCTTCTGTCTCATTTCAGCAACCGTTGAGACGCCCGCCTGCCGTCGTATGGCTTCCTGACCAGCCAGAAGCTGAGAAGTCTCGTACGCTTTCTCGATCGCGCCGATCACAAGTTGGTCGGGAATAACCTTCTCGACCAGATCCGACGCCGACGTCGTGAGCTTCTTGAGCAGCTCCGAGAAGGCGTTAGGCGGGGTCGACTTCCAACGGGCGATCTGCTCGATCTGGTCGGACTCGTATGAACTCAAACTCCTGGCGACGGCTTTCGTGCGGTGATTCATGCGCTCTTCCAGGAACAGTAAACGGGGTCAAGCATGGACCGTGCAACCCCTCGCACGTAACCGAGCGAGGGGGCGCATCTTGCGAGCTCATTAACAAAACCCATCGCGCGGCGTGCCGACGCAAGTATACACTTACCGGCCCAAGGATACGCCCCTGAGGCACGTCGAGATATCGATCCAGATATCGGTCGAACTCAGCTCGGTTTCCGTCCCTCAAGGATCAAGGTATGGGGCATCTCGGGCGTGGTTTCGGGCTCCAGCGCCAGTACCGACGAATCGATGTACTGAGGATAGCCGGTCTGGCGGCCGGGCTGGCATTGCTGAATCGCAGTGAAGCCGGCGTCGGTCGCGATTTCGTGCAGCCACGAATAGGTCAAGATCGTCAGATGCTCTTGCCGGCAGAAGATGAAGTTCTCGAATCGCCCGCCAACGCTCCGCCTGTCATCGGGGAAACTAATGAACCAGTCGGCGTCTCCCTCCGCGAATTTCTTGATCGCGGAGTCGCCGTTGGGCCCGCCGATACGGAAGATCCCACCCGGCTTCAGGCAGCGGTAGAGCTCGCGAAAGTGAAACGCCAGATCGGGAAGGTGCTCGACGACGTGGTGCGAATAAAACACATCAATAGTGGCATCGCGGAACGGCAGCGGACACCTCATGTCAGCCCAAACGTCGCACTTCCCGGTGAAGATGTTCGCGTCAACGTTGATCCAACCGGGGAGGTAATTCCTCTGTCCGGGGCCGAGCTGCACCTTCACTATTCCGTCGCGTGGGGCGAGAAAGGCGCGATAAAGCGCTCCATTGGCCCGCATCAAGGGGCCGGCAACGACGTAATACAGCGCTTTTGTCCGTCGCGGTAACATGCAATCCTCCTGTTGCATTCGCATTCGCCAACCGCCCTAAACCCCGTTTCGCGAGTTGATCCATTCGGGCAGGCTCGGCTTCGTGAGAAGACCATATCGTTTGCTCGCGGATAGGGCCAGAGGAAATGACGACTGAATATTCGGCATAAACGGTCGTATTGAGGGCTTTTTGACGCTTCTCAAGCGTTTAAAATCATTTACAGCATGACGACTGAATAACGTCGTGGCGTATCTCCTTACAAGGAAAGGGCTTGCGCATGACGCTATTTGTTTCGTTATTTTGGGGATAGTTTAACTTGAAGCGGGCGAAAGACTTACGCTGGACGGCTGAGTAATCGGAGCAAACCAACCTTTTGCCGCATCTCATTAATCAGCACAAGGTTATGCTTGGGCGCCTGCGTAATCGGCGCAAACCAACTTTGTGGCGTATCTCTTGAATCAATATAAAGTTACGGCTGGGCGCCTGATTAACCGGCACGACCGGCAATCCGAGCGCATCTTCAAGCTTAGCAAAGAGTTACGGCTGGGCGCCCGAATAACCAGCACAAAGCGTCCGAGGCCATGTTATCGCCGTAAACTGTCTGAAAATAATCATCTACATCTTGACGGCTGCATAATCAGCCGGACCGCTAAATCCGGCCATGGTTTATTATGGCTGGCAATCGGAGGAGGGCTGGCTTGCGGCGAGATGGTCCGTGTGCAAGGTGATGATCAAGTCGACGACTGGATCAGGGCCGAACATACAGCACCTTACCTTCTCTCGTCGCTGGCCATTCGATCGTCCCAGCGGCGTCTTTTCGCCATGCGAAGTCTTCGGGGGTCGTGACGATGATGTCCAGTGGTACTGAGCGCTCGCGAAGGGCCATACGAATCTCCAATCGCTTCTCAGTCACCGACCCCTCCACCGGCATCACGACGAGCAGGTCCACGTCGCTGTTCGGGCCCGCGTTTCCGCGAGCATGCGAGCCGAAGAGGATGACTCACATGAAGGTGCTGACCCCCATGACGCCCGCAACGTTCGGCCTGTCCCATTTGCACCACCCGCTAGCTCGGTCCAAATGATCGAAAATGGTTCAAATCTGATGATCGGCGCCGACCCCGGAGGGATTTTCCGCGCCGACGGGGCGTGGCTGGGCCGCCGCCAATAAGATGGAGCGACACCATTTACTCGAGGAAGCACTCAGACCCAAGGCGATTCCTTCCCTCGATCGAGAGCACCCGGACGAGCGTCTGGAGTGCGACGGCTGGTTGCGTGGTTTTCTGGCCGAAGGAGTCAAAGCGACGATCGACGTCTTCAAAGCCGCGAGCGCCGCCGGTTTTTCCAAGGACCAGATCAGACGGGCCAAGTGCAGAATCGGCGCGATCGCCCGGAGAGAAGGCTTTGGCCCGAACGGTCAATGGAGCTGGGGGCTAGATGCCCACGCGATTGACCAGTGACTTGTCCGTCGTCAGTTCTCCGTTGTCAGTGGCCCTTTGTCAGGTCCGTTGCCCGTGGTCCTTTGTCCTTTGTAAGAACTGCGGGCGAGTTGCCGACGCGATCGACCAGTAACCGTCCCATAGATTGCACAAAACACCATAGATTGCACGCCCGCCGCGCGTGCAGTCTATGCTACCTATGCGCAACCTATGTGCGCGGCGCCGATAAATCGCGAAAACTCGGTAGGACCGCGACGGCCGCGACGGCCGGAAAGACCCTCCTGACCGGCCTTCTGTCGGTGTTGAACATGAGCGATAAGGCGATCGATATCTCCGCGGTAAGAAAAGATTCATTGTCCACGGAAGGGACGGAAAGGCACGGAAGAAAACCTCAATCGGCCGAAAGATGTTCGCTTGATCCTGATCATGCGACTCGAACCGCGCCCCGTGACAGGCCGCCGCGCGACTCGGGCGAATCTTCAGAAAAGTGCTTGAAGGTTTCCGCTGGCTCGGCTCACAGGGCAGGTCCGGGGTGGTGAAAACTTCGTCTTGCAGCGCCAAAACCCTCATCGCGTTTCCGCTCTTGGGAACGCTGGCGTTCTGAGCCCCCGAAGTGGGGCGAGATCATAGAGCCCGGTGGCGTAAGCCCCGGGACCAGAGCGTCGATCGCTTTTCTTTTCCAGAGCCCCCAAGTGGGCGACATCAGCAGATCACGATCTCATTTTCCGTGCGATTCCGTCCCTTCCGTGGACAAAATCTCCCCCGCGAATCGGTAATCCCGCGAAGGGGCCGAAGGACACGCACTCCCACGTCGGGGCCAGCCGCCCCAACCATTTGTTCGTCGCCGATCCCCACGACCCGAGCGGCCGCCGCGTCCTTATGTGTGACAACGGCGGGAACCTGGCGCCGCGCACCCGACGCTGGCCTATGCGATCGAGGATCGCGGCAGCGGCCCCCAGGTCACATGGTTCGAGGGGCACGTCCCGATTGCAATCGAGCAGGCATTGCAATGGCCGTCTACTATGGGCGAGGAGCGGGCCTTTGCCAGGCGCGAGTGCGACCTTTGGCTGCGCAAATGTTGTCTTCCAGGCCTGCGTCGCACGCCGAAATCATCTCTGCGGGTCGCCGGAGCGGTTTCACTTCCGACACACTCAGGAGAGCCAAGGAACGCATCGGTGCGACGTCGTGCCGCGAGGGCTTCGGACCGGGATCGCGTCTGTGCTGGGAACTCCCACGCTCATGCACAACCCCACCGGCCGACGGCATAGGCGGCATATAGATGGCATAGATGGCAGCCGCATTGGGACGTGGCGGGCGTGCCATCTACGATCCGGTCATCCAACCCTGAAGAATACGTTTTTCTTCGCCCCGTAACGGCGAGCCAACCTCGCTGGGCGGATCGACTTACGGTCGAACCGAGTTTTGGCTATTATATTTTTTCTTCTCACCTGGCCTTCTGCATGCATTTTCTGGTAAGCTAGGTTACTTTCCAGTTTGCCCAGCTTCGAGGTCGGCATGCGCATCCCACGTCATCCCACCAATATTCGTCGGATGCTCGACAGCCGGGTCAACCAAGTGACCGCCCGCAAGCCATTGTTAGCTGCTAGCCTCGTTGTGGTTGAGCGCAGGTGTGGGAAGCCCAGTTGCCACTGCGCTTCCGGCGAGAAGCATCGTGCCCACCAGTTGACCTACAAAGACCGTGGCAAGACGCACACGGTTTATGTTCCGATCGATTTCACGGATGAGGTTCGGTCATGGATCGACGAACACCGGCGGCTCAAACGCCTTCTCCAGGAGATTTCCCAGCTCATGGCCCTAGTTCGCACCCATGCTCAGGAGCGGAAACGGAGAAAGGGCCGGTCGTAGGCCTCGGCGAGGCGCTCCCGACAACCATCCTCCACTTCTGGCCTGAGTTCAATCGGTGGCTCGATAGGTGCCCGATATCCGTTTTTTGCCCCTGGTCATCTATGCCAAGCGGTTCCTCATCTGGTGGGGGATCAGCTTGTACTTGTTCCAACTCGGCAGCCGCCGACAGCTCGATTTCGATCTCGATGCCCGCGGCACCGAAGTGCTGAACAATCTCAACCGATTGGCTCAAACCCAGCAGGAGACGCGACCGGTACACGACACTCTCGATCATTTCCTGGGACATACGGGTGTCACACCGTATGCTGCGTTGCGAACACGCATGCTCTGTCGTCTGATCCGTATGAGATGCCTGGACACAGCCCGCTTGCAGGGGCGATTGGTCGTAGCTTTAGACGCCACTGGTCATCTCGCTTTTCGACGGCCCCATTGCCCGAATTGTTTAGTCTACCGTCACGAAACTCACACCTCCTATCTGCATCAAGTGCTGGAAGCCAAACTGCTTGGGCCAGCAGGTTGACTCTGTCCATGGCCAGTGAGTTCATTGAGAACTCAGACAGCAACGCCGCCTTGTCCGGCGAGAGCCGTAAACAAGACTGCGAACTCAAGGCGCTCGAGCCGCTTGCTTCCTCGACTTCGCCGGGATTTACCCCAGCTACGCCTGTGTCTTTCCGGCGATAGCCTCTACGCCTGCGGGCGGATGTTGCTACTGGCCAGGGAGCACCACTGCAACTATGTATTCACGTTCAAGCCCGGCCACATGCCGGCCGTCTGGGAAGATTTTCAGAGTCTTCTGAAGCTCTGTCCCGAAAACACGCTGGAGCGTTTTACCCC
>CAWHKI010000249.1:0-4936 GCA_963829765.1 uncultured Isosphaeraceae bacterium
ATCGCCCGGGAAAAGCCTGGTAGTTCGTCAACGTATCGCCCCGGTCCTTAATGCCGAACCAGTCGATTCTGTAAACCTCGTCATGTCCGCCGAGCGGATGGGGACGAACAAGATAGGCCTTCTCGGGCAAGCTGTTAGACTTCAGACCGGCCTGGAGAATTGCATCCATGACAGTATCGTTGCCATTGGCCTTGAACTTACCCTGGGTGGTCACGGTTCCGAGCACGTAGTAATACTTGCTCTGATTGTCCGCTAGCCTGACCGAAACCCTGTAGGGCTTGTCGGGCTTGGGGTCTTGACTACGGGCTGCATCATTCAACTGCATGGCAATCCGCTCTTCCGCTTCCGCCAATGTCAGTCCCGATACGTATGCGTCGCCGGCGAAGCCCAGGTCGACGCTGCCATCGGCTTGTACGACGAAGCTCGACTGCCCCAGGTCCGGAGACGCCGGCCGTGCTGTGATCTCAAGCTCGTCGGGGGGCTCGATCACGTACGCCGACTGGGCAACCTTACGCAGCTCACCTGGTTGGTTGGCATCGATCGTGCCAAACTGCGGTATATGATTGGCCTCATGCTTCTTCCTGAGCGCCTGACAGCCCGTCAGCGAGGACAGCGAGAGGATGACCAGTAGAATGACGCGACGGTGAGGTGAAAGACGCATCCGTGCAATCATTCGCATCACACCTCGATCATCTCAGAATCGCTGACGACGACTCGCTCGTCACGGACGTTGTTGGGACGGTCGGCGAGGAAAAAATCGCCGATCGCCCGCTCTTTAATCGATACAGGCCGAACTGTCAACAATAATCAATTCCGTCGCGAGAAGTTCGGTAAATTGGCGCGTTCGAGGTCGAGAAAGACGATCAATTTGATCATCGGCAAGAATTTGGTGGGATATCGAGCAAAACTCGAGATTGACCGGATTCGGGCGACCGGTTAGCTTGCGGAAGCTGTACGCTCGGCCTCATCGAATCCCGATTGATTTGCCGGCGGAAGTTCGGTTTTCGCGCACTTCGTCCTGGATGGAGGAGCCGCCCGAGGCCATTATGGAAGATATCACGAAGGTCGTTCAACAGTTCATTCTGCGCGAATTTCTTCCCGGTGAGGACCCTGGTGAGCTCACCGACTGCACGCCCCTTATTACAGGGGGCATTCTCGATTCCATCAGTACTCTCAAGCTCGTCGTCTTCATCGAGGAACATTTCGGCATCACCATCGAAGCCTACGAGGCGGGCGTCGAGCACCTTGACACCGTCCGGCAAATTGCTGCTCTGATCGCTCAAAAAAAAACCGCTGCCTGATTCATTGTACTGCGCCCAGCGTGCACGGCGACATTAGCGAAGAGAGGGCAAGTCACGGGCTGCGAACGCCCGCATCGAATGTTTGCGCTTACAAGTGACGTTGAGACCCGCTGAGAGCAAGGCCACGTCGCGTGGGGGACGTGACTTTCCCCATGACGAGTCTGAGAAGTACATTGTGATCGTCATGGAAACCGATTCCTTCTTCTATCAGCTTCTGAAACAGTTGCCCGAGACGCTCTTCGCGCTCCTCGGCGAACCGCTCACCCGAGCGGCCGACTATCGGTTCGACGCGTTGGAAGTCAAGAAATCGTACCGGCTGGACGGACTGTTCGTGCCGGCGAGGACCGATCTGCCGGTCTATTTTGTCGAAGTGCAGTTCCAGCGGGCGCGGGCGTTCTACGCCAACTTGTTCGCCAAGGTTTTCTCGTATTTGGAAGCAAACGATCCCGATCAAGAATGGATGGCCGTCGCTCTTTTTCCAAGCCGGGCGGCCGAGCCGAAGCGGCAAGAGCCTTACGAAGACCTGCTCGCTTCGCCGCGAGTGCGGCGGATCTACCTGAACGAGTTGAAAATTGCGGGCGGAGCACCGCCGGGACTGGCGATTCTGCAACTGGCCACGGCCACTCAGAAGGAAACCCCGGAGCTGGTCTCGCGGCTGTGGCGCCGGGCGCGTCAAGAGCCGGATTGCGAACGGGCCGACGTCATCGTAAGATTGTTGGAAGAAGTGCTGATACGCCGTTATCACAACCTTGACCGTGTGGAGATTCGCCGCATGTTCAAACTCCACGACATCCGCAAGACACGCGTCTGGCAAGAGGCGCGTGAAGAGGGAATCGAAGAAGGAATCGAGAAAGGAATCGAAAAAGGAATCGAAAAAGGAATCGAAAAAGGAATCGAAAAAGGAATCGAAAAAGGAATCGAGAAAGGAATCGAGAAAGGCCGAGCCCTTGAAAAGCGGCAACTCGTGGAACGTCTGCAAGCGAATGGCCAGACACTCAAGGAGATCGCGCAGCTATTGGGACTCTCAGTGACGGAGGTTCGTCGCCTGGCACGCCGCTAGAACGGACCTGCTTTTAGCAAACCTGCCGGCGGGCAGGCGGTCCGCGGCCGATGACTTCGATTACTGGATCGCCTCGAACCTCAACTCCAGTTCTGCATCAAGGAAAGTCGCCCTTTTGGTTCGCCGCCACGACCGGATGTTAGCGGCCTTATTGTCGGAGTTCAGTTTTCATGCGAGTTTTCATCGCGGGGGGATCGGGCTTAATCGGCCGCCAACTGGCCAAAACCCTTTTGAGCGCGGGCCATCATCCGGTGATACTGTCCCGACACGCCGATGTCGTCCGGAGAGATCCCGAGATGCGGGCGTATCAGGTGATCCCGGGCGATCCCACCGTCGCGGGTCGATGGCAAGAAGAAGTTGACGGCTGCGATGTGGTCGTTAACTTGGCCGGCCACGGCATCTTTACCGAGCGCTGGAGTACCGAGGTCAAACGCAAGATCCGTGATAGCCGTGTCCACAGCGCGGAGAACCTGGTCACCGCGATCAAGGATGCCCCGAACCGTCCCAAGGTCTTCGTGCAAGGGTCCGCGATCGGCTATTACGGCCCGCATGGCGACGAAGAACTCACCGAGTCGAGCCCGTCCGGCAACGACTTCCTTGCCGTGGTCTGCCGGGAGTGTGAGGACGTCTCACGCTCGATCGACTCGCTCGGAGTTCGGCGCGCCGTTGTCCGCACGGGCATCGTTTTCGCACCGGGGGCTGGTGCTCTCAAGATCATGACGCCTATCTTCAAACTTGGGCCCGGCGCTCCGATCGGTAGTGGCGGCGGGCCCGTGGGCAAGGGCGAGCAATGGATGAGCTGGATCCATCTCGACGATATTGTGGGCATCTTCCGGCTGAGCATGGAAAACGACCAAGCGTCCGGGCCCTTGAATGGCACCGCCCCTCACCCGGTGCGCAACGCCGAGTTCGCCCAGACGTTTTCGAGCGTGCTCAGAAGGCCCTATACGCCGTGGCGGTTTTACTTGCCGGTTGGTCCGCCTGACGGCTTACTACGAGTCGCGCTGGGCGAAGTCGCCACCATTGTCACCACCGGCCAACGGGTTTTGCCCGCGAAGCCGCTGGCATTAGGTTACAAGTTCAAATATCCCAATGTCGCCGACGCTTTGCGGGCCGTCTTTACGCCGGCGCCCGTTCGCGCGCAGCCGCCCGTACACGCTCGCCCCCCGGCCGTGCGCTCACCACCATTAAGGGACGACTCCCCCTATCCGACCAAACTACAACAGAAACGCTCCGACCAGAACGCCAGCCCCGAAAAGGGCGACGATTACCAAAACGAGACTGGCCAGGCGCGCTCTTGGGCCGGTGTTCCGCGAACTGCGCCGCCAGCTCGAACCACCGGGGATAGGCGGGCTGGATTTCGATCATGGCGGGGGTTGACGGGGCGGAAAACAGCGTTTTCAGCTCGGGCGAGCTACGGACGCCGGCGTCGGCGTCGGCCGATCCGACCGCGGCCGGCCCTCCCTTGGGCCGAATTAAACTCTGCAAAGCCGCTGCCGCCTCGGCCGCCGTCGCAAACCGTTGTTGAGGCTTGTGGGCCAGCAATTTATCAAGAACTCGGACAAAGTTGCGAGGCATTTCGGGCAGATGCTCGGTAATCGGCGTGTGCGAGCCGCCGATCCGTTTGCCGAGCCGCTCAATGGGCGATTCGCCCGGAAACGGCAGCTTCCCCGTCATCAAGTGGTACATCGAACAGCCCAGACCGTAAAGATCGCTCCGGCCATCGACTTCGCCCCCGCACGCCTGTTCCGGCGACATGTAATCGACCGTCCCCACGGCAATGCCATCGGCGGTCGTGAATGTCGCCGAGCTGTCGGCCTCCATGAGCACACCCAGACCAAGGTCGAGAATCTTAATCCGACGATCTTCGTACAAGAGAATATTGGAGGGCTTGATGTCGCGGTGGACGATCCCCTGATCGTGCGCGTGCGCCAGCCCAAGCGCGGTCTGGGCGGCATAATCAATCATCTCGGCGGCCGGGATCGGCCCCTTCTTCTGAAGTCGGTCGCCCAGACTGATGCCCGTCACGAATTCCATGACGATGTACAAGACCCCGTTGATCCGGTCCGCGTCGAAGGCACGCACGACGTTGGGATGGTCGAGCCGTCCGACCAGCTTCATCTCACGCTGAAACCGAGCGACCACCCGCTCATTCGCCGAGATGTCCGGCGCGATGATCTTGAGCGCGACCACCCGGTCCATCAACACGTGGTGGCGCCTGTAGACCCTCCCCATCGATCCCGATCCGATGCGGTCGAGAATGATATACCGCCCCACGGCCAGCCCATGCGGCCGGTTACTCAAGAGCCGCTTTGCTTGAAAAGCCGTCAGGATGTTGTCCCGCACCAGAGCTTCGGCCAGGGCGATCGAGTCGAGCGGGTAATCTCCCCGCATGACCTTGCTCTTGATCTCCGCGAGCTGGCGCTCGCCAAGCACCCCCGAGGCCCGAATGACCGACAACAGATCGAGCGGCACTTCATCCGCCGACTTCGGCTTGTCGACTCTCGCCATTCGCGGGCCCCCTGACTCGCTCACGACGGCACTTAACCGCATCGCCCCATAGTGCCAAATCACC
>CAWHKI010000250.1:0-19966 GCA_963829765.1 uncultured Isosphaeraceae bacterium
CAATCGTGTACCGTCGGGCGAAAAGGCCAATGAGCGGATGCCGCCGATCGAGTGACGCCGCTGGACCGGGTCCCATGTATACATTTCGGGCGCGTCGAGCACCGCGGCTCTTTGACCTGATTCCAGGTCCCACACAGTGATGTGGCCGATCTTATCGCCGGTGGCCACGTAGCGCGAGTCGGGTGAGATGGTGCAGGCGAAGAGCATGGAAGGGAAGTGGGCTGGGGTCAACTCGTTGTGCCCGCGCAGCTCGTGGATCTTTCGGCCGCTCTCCACGTCCCAGACTCGGCAGACCATGTCGTCGGCCACGCTAGCCACGACGGCACCGTTCGGCGCGCAGGTGACCGCTCGGATCCATTTGCGATGGGCATCGACCTCGCGGATCTTGGAACGGGACTCGATGTTCCACCACATCAATCTCCCGTCGTAGCCGCCCGACACCAGCGTCGTGCCGGCCAGCGCGAGCCCGGTCACATAACTGGCATGGCGACCAAGCTCTCTCGCCTCCGGCCTGGGCTGGTCGACATCGATCTCGTAAACCGCGAAGTTGGAGCCGCCGCAAAAGAGCCGGCTCGTGCCGGGCTTTTGCGCGACGGCGAATACGATATCGGGGCGTGCGAGCTGCTTTAGTAGTTTGAATTTCTCAGGATTGGCGTCGGGCATCGTCAGGATCTCGTGTTCCTTTTCCGCCATTCAAGAGGGGGGGAAGAAAAACGCGGTGCGAATTGCGGTGGTGCGCTCGCGCCAGGACCTCGCGAATCGGTTCCGTCCCCGTTTCGGTCAGGGGCACGGGGCGAGCCGACCATATACTGTTTCTGGTGATCGATGCCGAGTGCCTGGTAAATGGTGGCGAACAGCTCGGCGGGACCGACCTGGCCGTCGACGACGGCCCGGCCGTTGGGGTCGGTCTTGCCATAGACGGAGCCGCCGCGGATGCCGCCGCCGGAAAGAGTCGCACTCCAGGCGGTGGCGAAGTGGTCGCGGCCCAGGCTGGGATTGATTTCCGGCGTGCGTCCAAACTCAGCGAGTGTGATCACCAGTGTGCTTTCAAGCAGCCCGCGCTGGCCCAGATCGTCGAGAAGCGCCGCCATGACATGATCGAGCTCAGGAACCATTTCTTGATGGGTCTCGAAGTTCTGCCCGTGGCTGTCCCACCAAGCCCGGGCCACGCGGACGAACGGGACGCCCGCTTCGACCAGCCGGCGCGCGACCAGAACTTGCTCGCCGAACTGCGTCGGCCCAAACTGGTCGCGGACTTTCTGGGGCTCGCGAAATATCAAACAACGCCTCACTGGCCATCAGGCCGCGCACGCGCTCGTAGGCCACGTTGTGGCTGCCCAACACTCGCGACGAACGCCCGCGCGCGAACCTTTTGCTCATCAAGTCGCGGAGCTCGCCGCGCTGGACGTGATCGAGCTCGGAGATTTCGTCAAGCCGCTGCAGGTTTTCCGGGATCATGTCGGTGGTCAATTGCATGGGGGAATAGCGCTCGCCCAGGAAACCCGCTCGATCCGAGGGCCCGGCCCTCGGTGGCCGAATAGAATGAGACGTAATCGGGAACCTGGCTGTGCGTCTGGCCAAGCTCGCGAGACAGGACCGCGCCTAAATCGGGATAGCTGCACGCTCGCATCGTCGCGGCGCCCGTGCATCATCAGTCGGGCACCGCCGCCATGGTCGCCGTTTTTGGTGTTGAGCGATCGGATGATGCAGGTGTGGTCCATCCGCTGGGCCATCTTCGGCATCAGCTCTGAGATATCAATTCCGGCGACCGATGTCTGGATGGAGCGAAACGGGCCGCCGGTCAGCGCGCCCGGCTTGGGATCCCACGTCTCCAACTGGCTGGCACCGCCGGCCAGCCAGAGCAGGATGACCCGCTTGTCATGACGCTTCAACTCGCCAGCCAGGGCGGGGCTTTTGAGCACATCCAACACCGTCATGTCCGCGGCGAAGGCGGCCGCGCCGGCGGCTGCGGCACCGAGGAAGCCACGGCGAGAAAGGGCATGGTCGGACGATCCGCAAAACGATCGGCGTCGAGTGTCGGGCATGGAATTCGCTCCCGCGTGTCGCGCCCGCCGCTAGGCACGGTTCAGGGCTAGGGCAAGCCGGCTAGTGGTTGAATCGAAACTCAGAACATGTCAGTAAAATCCACACAATCTGCTGGAACGCCTCTACGGGGAGGTCGGTGCGTTGCGTCAGGTAGGCGCCCAGGCTGCGAAGTTCGTCGTCGTCGGGTGAGCGGGAGAGCACGTTGCGCACGGCCAGGTCGATGATCTCGACGTGGGAAGCGGTTCGTTCGAGACGCCCGACTAACCGGTCTGGGCTGTCGGCCAACAGTTCTCGCGCGATGTTCTTGCCATTGCTGAAAAGCAAAGCCTCGGCGGTACCGATCTGTGTATCGCCGCTTGAGTTTGTGAACGACGCGGCAAGCGACCGAGCACTTGCTTCCACGGCCTCGAGCCGTTTCTGGAGCCGCTCGTGTGACAAATCGGCCGGCAGGCTTGCTGGGTCGGTGGTCGCCAGCCGGAGCGACGTTGCCAGTTGTGTGGGGGTCAACGGGCGCAGAAGGGCAACGGCGAAGAGCGACGGCCTGGGTGCCTCATCGCCGTTCCAGCGCGAGCTGTGCGCGTAGGCCTCGCTCATCATCAGTCCCCGAATGAGCCGGCGCAGGTCGTAGCCATGTGTGGCCATATCGCGGGCCAGCCAGGCGAGGAGGTCGGGATGGCTGGAGGGTTCGCCGAGTGCATCTGGTCGAGCGGCATGACCAATCCCTGGCCGAACAGGCGGTGCCACGTGCGATTAACGATCGCCCTCGCGAAAAAATCGCGATCGCCGGGCTCAAGCGCCAGTTCCACCAGCTTGGCCCGGGCACTCAATTTCGGTGGCGGCGGGGGGACCTTTTCTTTCTTGGCGCGATCGAGGCCCTCTTTTTCTTTCTTTTGCTCGTCGCGCGATGGCTCTTTCGCCAGGGCCTCGTCGACGTGCCTGCCGGTCAGAAACATCATCCGAGCCTGACGCTCCACGTCTTCCGTCGTCTTGAAGCGGAGCGAGCCGTAGCCGTGCTCGCCGAGAAAGCCCGTGTTCTCGTCACCGTTGACGAACGTGCGGCTGAGGAACGACTTCATTCCATAAAAGTGGTCCTGCTTCCAGTCCTTGACCAGCGGATGGTCATGACACTGGCGCAACTGATGTTGACCCCGAAGAAGGTCGAGCTAACGTCGGCGGTGAGCCGATCGGGGTCCTTTACTCTTTGCCGGAGATACTCCGACGCCACATTCTGAAATGGATCAGTCTGGTCGGGTAGCATCAGCTCGCGGAAAATCCGGTCCCACGGCCGGTTCTCGCCAGCGGCTTTTTCCAGGTAGTCGCGCAAGCTCCCTTTGTATCCCGCCATGAGCATCGCATCGAGCTCGGCGGCCTGGTGACGCGCGAAGCTGGCCGATGCGATCAGGCGATCAATGAGCCGGGTACGCTTGTCAGGATCGGTCGATGCCACATAGGCGCACGACTCGGCGGCCGTGGGAATCCGGCCGGCCAGGTCAAGCGTCAACCGCCGGATCAACGTTGCGTCGTCGGCCGTGGTCGCGGGCGTGATCGCTTCTTTGCGCAAAACCTCGTCGATATATCGATCGACCACCTGCCCTATCTCAAGATCGGCGTGGAGCAGGCCGTAGGCCCGGGCCGTGGCGCTTATGAGCAGAAACAATGCGGCAACCGTGAAGGCCGGGCGAATCATTCGCGTCATGAGTTCGTTGCCTCTTGGATGGTTGAGGATGCCGACAAGCGTAAAGACCGAAGCATCCGCCGGGAGGAGGGAGGGTACTGGGCCATTTCCAGCGGGTGGCGTGACAACAATTGTTGAATTTTACTGGATCAGCCCGCACTCCGCCACACTATTTTTCAACAGGCCGAGACGACGAGCAAGACGCCGGTGCTCGATCGCCTTGCTCATCACGATGAGAAATAGGCGGAACGAAATGGCACGACCCTTGGCCGCGTTCACGGCGACGATTGCCTGATCGCGCAACTGACTGACTTCGGTGAAAACCATGTCGTGCGCGCGAACTGGCCAATTCCTCTGGCCCTATCCGTGGGCAAACGATATCGCAGTAAGAACGGCAGATTCGCCGTGAGCTAGGATCACCCAGCTTCTGACCAGACTTGAGCCGCTTGCCGGTCTCGGACACCTGGTAGGCTTGCCTGACAGCCAGCATGCTCTCGGTCACCCAGTCCTCGACCGTCCCCTTCATCGCGTCTTGGCGGGCCTGGGGCAGTCCAGTTGGCCGAGATCAGCCAGCCAGAACGCCTCTGGCTTGCTCATTCACTCTCTCAATCATGCCTGAATCCCAAAGCGCATGGATGTTCGTGCCTTGGTCGAAGAAGCGGACCTGGGTCCTGTTGCTACCCTTGTCGCTGTTGTCGCCTGGGGCTGGCCCGAAGCCCTCACGTCACGTCAGCCACTCTTTCGAAATTAGTCGGGAGTAACCCGGCTGATCCTGCGGGTGCAGGCCCCGGTGGCCTGGATTTTTGTGCGACAGCCCGGCATTTGCCGGCGATTCCGCCTCCGCGACCGATTGACTGGCTCCGAGAGCCGTCGCAGGCCGACCAAAGCAACGAGGGTCTTCACCAGCGGCAAGCCCGAGCGGTATCTGCCTGACCTTGCCCTCCGGCCCACACCGTGCGGGCCGGCAAGCCTGCGGTGGTCTCGCGCGATGGCGAAATATGCCGCGTTCGAGTTGCACGCCCTCGGCGAGTACGAACTGGTGGATTTGCGTTAATGTGACTCCGTCAAATCCGTTGCAATCAGGATTTTTTTTTGACTTCCCCGTCCCTTCGATTACGATTGTGGGGGGCGGCGATCAATCATGAACAAATCGGCTCATTCCAACGGCGTGACGTCAGCGTGATCGATCGGTCGATCGTGCGATTGATCGGCATCGGAGGATTTCCAGAATGGCATTCGGAACGCCGCACGCCGTTCGGCGTGACGACACTTGCGCTGTTGGCCGCCGCGGGCGAACGAGGAGGACGTATCCGCTCCTGGTGGAATACATTGAGGAGCGAACGCTGCTGACGGCGGGCGTGCTCGCGACGTCCGTCACGGAGGGGCCAAGGGCGGCGGGACTGTTCGATCCGGGCGGAGTGGAGGCCCTGAAGAGGAAGCCGAAGCCGGCGCCCAAGCCGAATATCACCGCCACGGTGACCGCCGGCCCGAGCACCAGCGGGTTGGTCACGGTGGGGGGCAAGACCTACGCCAAGGCCAAGGTCAAGCTCGAAATCGTTGCCACCGGGGCGACCCTACCGCTGGTCAAGGCCAACGCCAAAGGGGTCTACCAGATCAGTCTCACCGTCGGCTTCGGCAGCACGCTGGTGAAGCTCTCGGCAACCGCGCCGGGGCACAAGGCGACATCGACGACCTTGACCGTGAACCGGCCCGACACTGTGCCGCCAGTGCTCACGCTGGGCGCCCTGAGCCCGGGACCGCTCTCCCGGACCGAAGAGACGATCACGGGCAATGTGAGCGACGCCATCGCCGGAGTGAAGTCGCTGACAGCACTGCTCGACGGCCAGTCCAGCCCCGTCTCTTTCAACGCCTCGGGTAACTTTTCCTACTCCACCGCGCTCCCCTTGAACGGCTCGGCCGACGGCACACACACCCTTCAGTTCGTGGCCGTCGATGGAGCCGGCAATACGACCGACTCGGCCGCCCTGAGTTTTACGCTTGATACCCGCGCCTCCGTCCCTGAGCGTCCAGCCGCCGCCAGCAGTGACCGCGAGCAACGTGATGCTCACCGGCCACGCAGCCGACCCTCTCTCGGGGATCGCCACGGTGATGGCGTCGCTCAACGGGGCCCCGGCCACGCCGGTCTCGGTCAACTCCGCGGGCAACTTCTCGTACACGACCACGCTCAAGCTCGACGGTTCGAACGACGGCCTGAACAGTGTCTTGTTCATGGCGGTCAACGGCGCGGGGACGGTCGCGACCCAGAGCGTTTCGTTCACCCTCGAAACTCACGGCCCGACGCTCACCATCCAGAGCCCGTCCAACGGCGTGGTCTCGGCAACCAACGTGACCGTCACCGGCAACACCGCCGACGCCGTCTCGGGCGTCACGTCGCTGACGGCCACGCTCGACTCGGGCACGCCTACCCCCGTCACGGTCGGCAGCGCGGGCAACTTCTCGTACACCACGGATCTCACTCTCGGCGGCGTGGACGACGGCCCGCATACCGTCACGCTCATCGCGACCAACGGTGTCAGCAAGACCACGAGGGCGAGCGTCATGTTCACCCTCCAGTCGGTGGCGCCCACATCGGGGCTTTCGCTGGCCTTGACGGCCCCGGTCCAGGCCGACGACGTCAGTGCGAACGGGCGGCTGATCGGCACCGTCAAGGAGACGGGCACAGCCATCGCTTCGGCGGAGTATGCGCTCGATGGCAGCAGCAGTTTCACCCCGTTGACCGTCAACAGCTCGGGCGGGTTCGACGTGGCCCTCGCCGCGACGGGGCTCTCTGCTCGGGCGCACTCGGTGACCGTGAAGGCCAGCGACACGGCGGGCGGCTCGCAAGAGGAAACGGTCAATTTCACCGTCACGCCTTCCAACTTCATCATCGGCGCTGCCGGCACGGCCGGCTGGGGCGAGGCCACTCCCAGCAGCAGCGACATCCACCTTGAGGAGCGGAACAGCCTGCTGGTCGAGTACAAGGCGCCGGTCGATCTCAACCCGGTGGCGCAGGGAACGCGGACGATCTCGTTCCAGGTGGCACCGCAGTTCGGCGCCGGCACGACTGCTCTGGCCGGCGACCGCCTGGCGGTCTCGCTGGTCGATCCATCGAACCCGAGCCAGGTGCTGCTCTCGGGCGACCAGGCCGGGGCGCCGGCTCTTCAAGCTCGGCGCGAGCGCGAGGCCGAGTTCCCCTCGGGCCTGGTCAGCTTCGACGGCACGACCGTGACGATCGACGTCACCAGCGTCACCCAGCCGGCCACCGGGCTTTTGATCTTCCAGCTCATCAACGGGGGCACCGACGACAGCTCGGCGGTCGATATCGAGAATCTCACCGACACGACGAATGCCAGCGGCGTGTCGAGCCCGACGATGGCGGCGCTATTGCCAGGGGCGCCGGCGCCCCCCTCGACCTGACCTCGCTATCGTCCGAGCCGAGCGTCACGGCCCAATTGAGCGACGTCGCACTCGACCCCGCGACCGGCAGCTACACGGCCGACCTGCAGGTGTTCAATAACGGCGAGGCACTTTCGCGAAATATCGCCGTGGTCTTCTCCGGTATGCCGGCCGGGGTCACGTTCCCCGGGGCTACGGGGACCGATAGCTCGGGGAATCCCTATATCAGCATGCACGACGCGATCCCGCCGGGGGGGCTGGCCGCCGGCGCGATGTCGAGCCCGGTGGCGATCACCTTGAGCGACCCTGCACTGACCCAGTTCGCGCTCACGGCACAGGTCCTCGGCGGCCCCGAGCTGGCCCCCAGCCTGGCGCCGATCGGCAACTTGACGGCGATGCCAGGGCAGGTGATGAACGTGCCCTTAAGCGCCAGCGATCCCAATGGCGACCCGCTCACCTTCACGCTCCAGTCGAGCGGCGCCTTGCCCACGTGCACCGCTCGAGACTGTTTCCGGCGTCGAGACGCTGGTGATCACGCCCGCCCCTGGCGACATCGGCACATTCCAGTTCAACGTCGTGGCCAGTAACGGCCCGCTCCAGGCAACGCAGCCGGTGACCCTCACGGTGAGCGCGGACCCGAACACCGACACGCGGGTTTCAGGCTTCGTCCTGGCGACGACCGGGCGCCGCTGCCGGGCGAGACGATCACGCTCGACGGGTTGACGGCGACGACTGGCAGCGACGGCTCGTTCCTGCTCGACTTCGGCAACAGTCCGCCCCCCTCGTCCGACCGGCTGTCGGTTGGCAGCATCGTGCTGGACGGGCAGACGTATGCGTCGGTGGCCGAGGTGATGTCGCTGCTCCTGGGCCACAACGTCTACACCGGCGTGAACAACGTCATCAGCCGGCCGATTTACCTGCCCACGATCGACCTGTCGGGGGCAGCCATGGTCGTTCCGGGTCAGAACACGACCGTAACCCCGGACGCGATCCCCGGCGCATCGCTGTTCGTCGCGGCGAACACGCTCTTGGAGCCGAACGGGCAGCCCTACAGCGGCCCCCTGAGCGTCTCCCCGGTGCCCGTCGACCAGACCCCCGCGGCGCTGCCGGCCGGTCTCAAGCCGACCCTGGTCGTGACGATCCAGCCAAGCGGCATGACCTTCACGACCCCGGCACCAATCACGCTGCCCAACCCGGGCTATGCGCCGGGACGATCATGAACCTCTGGTCGATCAGTCCCGTCACCGGCGAGTTCGCCATCGCCGGCCAGGGACAGGTCAGCGCCGACGGCTCGGTGATCAACACGATCAGCGGGGGCGTTCATCTCAGTAGCTGGCACTTCTTCGCGCCGCCGCCGCCGCCGACTCCGCCTCCGCCCCCGCCCCCGCCCAATTCGTGCCCGGTCCCCGGCAGTCCGGTGATCAACCTGTTCACCGGTGGTGTCACGGAGCAATACAGCCTCCCTTCGTACCAGTCGCTTGGCACCGCACAGACGACGACTCTGAGCTACGACTCGACGACCGCCGACGGCACCCCGATCGTGCGCGTCGGCTACGACAGCATCGACACCAGCTCGTTCACCACCTTCGATAACGTCGTGCTCATGGGCCTGCTGACGGTGCAAGAAGGTGAATCGACCTACGTGGCGCCCGGTTACACCGGGACCGGCACCCCCGGCCTGACCGGCGGTGAGCAGTTCTGGTCCGTGCCCACCACAGGAGGGTCGGCCTACGCCACCTTCCAGGTCGACATGCAGGACCTGCCGACGGGGACCTACGACTATACCGCGCTCACCGGGTTCTTCGGCTTCAGCTCGAACACCCATTTCGCCGTCGCCGGCAGCTACGCGACGACGAACGGCGCCATCTACCTGGTCAATGATACGGACAGTCCGTTTGGCGCCGGCTGGGATCTCGCCGGGCTTGAAACCCTCTACCCCGCCGCCGACGGCTCGGTGATGCTCGTCGACGGCGGCGGCCAGACCGAGGACTTCCAGCCACCGGCATCTCCGGGAGGCGCATACATTTCAGAGCCCGGCGACTTTTCGACGCTGATCAAGCTACCCAGTGGCACGTTCCAGGGC
The DNA here is from genome assembly GCA_963829765.1 of uncultured Isosphaeraceae bacterium. Taxonomy (GTDB): domain Bacteria; phylum Planctomycetota; class Planctomycetia; order Isosphaerales; family Isosphaeraceae; genus CAWFRS01. The sequence continues at coordinate 9,201 of CAWHKI010000250.1, forward strand.
CGCACCTTGCCCGACGGGACGGTCCAAGATTTCAATGCCGCCAACCAGCTCGCCACCATCATCGACCCCGACGGCAACGTCACCACCTACGCGTACAACGCCAACGGCGAGCTTCTGAGCATCACCGACCCGGTCGGCCAGGTCACGAAGTTCACCTACACGGGCTTTCACATCACGGCGATCACCGACCCGGCGGGACGAGTGACCCAGCTCGCCTACGATGCCGCGGGAGACCTGGTGACGGTCACCGCCCCGGATGGCTCGCAGACCGAGTACCAGTACGACGCCGACCACCACTTGATCGGCAAGACCGACTCGCTGGGGAACCAGTTCACTGTCCTCTATGACGAATTTGGCCGCGCGGCGATGACGATCGGCTACGACGGCTCGGTCCTCACCTGCAACCCGGTCCAGGTCCAGGGCCTGCAACCCCCGGGCGGCCCGTTCAACCCGTTCGCCGCCCCGGCGGCCGGCACGGACGTCGGCAGCTACACCGACGGCGATGGCCACGTCACGGACGTCGCGTTTCAACTACGCCGGCTACATCGTCTTCCGGCGCGACGGCGAGGGGACGGTCAGCACATCCGAGCTCGATTCCAACTTCCAGCCCACTGCCGTCGCCGATGGCAACGGGTTCACGACCCTCTACACTTACGATGCCGAAGGCAACGTCACGAGCCAGTCGTACGAGTTCAGAGGCAACATCTCGGGGCAGATCCTGAATCCCGGTGACACCTACGAGTACACGTTCCAGGCAACACCCGGTCAAACCTTCTTCTACGACGGCCTGACGGCCAGCTCCCCCGGCATCAACGCCCAGTTGGTCGACCCCGCGGGAAACACTGTCTTCGACATCAACGCCAGCAACAACTCGGGTCTGGTCACGCTGGAGGCGGCGGGGACTTACCAGTTGATCATCGCCGGCCTGGAAGGGGCGACGGGGCCTTACGAGTTCCACCTCTACACCCCGAACCTGACTACCAGCCCGCTGGCCTTCAATACGCCGGTGACCAACACGATTGCCAATCCCGGCGACGAGTACGTCTATACTTTCACGCGGCAGCCCGGGCGAGCGGTTCTTCTACAACCCGAGCTCCACTTACTCGGGGAACCAGCAGACGCGAGCTCTTCGACCCGTTCGGCAACTCGATCTTCAACGTGAACTGGAGCACTTCTGAAGGGCCGATCGTGCTGACTCAGAGCGGCACTTACACGCTCTATCTTTTCGGCAACGGCGCGACGACCGGCACGTTCGACTTCGTCGTTTCGAACCCGGTGCTCAACACCGCGACTCTCGCCTTCAACAACTCCCGTCACCGGCACGATCAATCCCGGCGACGAATACGCCTATACGTTCACGGGCGCCCCGGCGAGCGGTTCTTCTACAACCCGAGCTCCACTTATTCGGGGAGCCAGCAGGCCCAGCTCTTCGACCCGTTCGGTAACTCGGTATTCAACGTAAACTGGAGCAGCCCGGAAGGGCCGATCGTGCTGACGCAGACCGGCACTTACACGCTCTCTCTTTTCGGCTACGGTGCGACGACCGGCGCGTTCGACTTCGTCGTTTCGAACCCGGTGCTCAACACCGCAACGCTCGCCTTCAACACGCCCACTACCGGCACGATCAAACCCGGCGACGAGTACGGCTATACCTTCAGCGGCACAGCGGGCGAGCGGTTCTTCTTTAACCCGAGCTCCACGTACGCAGGGGGCCAGCAGGCGCAGCTCTTCGACCCGTTCGGCAAGTCGGTCTTCAACAGCAACTGGAGCAACCCTGAAGGGCCGATCGTGCTGACCCAGAGCGGCACATACACGCTTGATCTTTACGGCAACGGCGCGACGACCGGCACGTTCGACTTCGCGGTCTCGAACCCGGTGGAGAGCGTCAGCCCGCTGGCGTTCAATACGCCGGTCACCGCCACGATCGCGAACCCCGGCGACGAGTACGAATACACCTTCAGCGGCACACCGGGCGAGCAGCTCTACTTTAACCCGAGCTCCACGTACGCAGGGGGCCAGCAGGCGCAGCTCTTCGACCCATTCGGCAACTTGGTCGTCAACAGCAACTGGAGCGACAACCAGGGGCCGCTCACGCTCACGCGGACGGGCACGTACAACCTGATCCTCTTCGGCTACGGCGCGACGACCGGCACGTTCGACTTCCAGGTCTTGAATGCCGCCAACCAACCGGCTGTGACCCTTGCCGCGACGACAAGCGGGACACTCAACCCCGGCACTTCCACCGCGATCTACCAGGTCAGCGGCACCGCCGGCCAGCGGCTGCTGTTCCATAGCCTCGCCTCGGGAGGCGCCGACTGGACGCTCTACAGTCCTGGTGACGAAGTAGTTCAGGGAGCGAATCAGAATATCGCGATCGATTTCACGGCGACCCTGGCCGGGACCGGGACGTATCTGCTGGTCGTCGCGGGGAACAGCACCAGCCCGGTGCCGTATAGCTTCCAGGTGACCGACGTCAGCGACGCGGCGGTGACGCCCAGCGGGTTCGGCGTGGTGCAGAGCGGCACGATCGCCGCCGGCCAGGTCGCCACATTCACCTACGAAGCCCCCGCGGGCCTGATTGTCGTGCTGACGCCCAGATCCCCGCGCCGAGTGACCTCACCACCACACTTCTCGACCCCTTCAACGCGGTGGTCTTCACGAACAGCGCCTCGAGCGACATCCCGGCCACCGTCCTCCAGCGAGGCGGCACGTACACGCTCGAGGTCCAGGGGAACAGTGGGGCCGCCACCGGGAGCTTTCAGTTCAACCTTCTCGACCTCTCGCCCCCCGACTCGAACTCGACGCCGCTCGTCCTGGGAACTCCGGTCAGCGGCTCACTTGCCGCGAACACGCTTCAGACCTACCAGTTCACAGGCAGCGCGGGCGAGCGGGTCTTCTACGACGGGTTGACGGGAAGCGGTATCACGGCCAGTCTGGACGGGCCGTCGGGGAATGTGCTCTACGCCAGTGCCAACAACCAGGTCGGCCCCTATACCTTGCCCGCGCCCGGAACGTACACGCTGACGATGGCCACCAACGGCGGCTCCGCGCTTTCAGCTTCAACCTGCTCAACCCGGTCGCACCGATCACGCCATACACCCTGGGGACGGCCGAGAGCGGCACCCTGGCGAATCCTGGCGATCAGGCCCTGTTCACATTCAGTGGCATGGCGGGCCACGCGCGTCTTCTACAACGCCACGGTCAACTCTAGCGGCCTCTATGCCGTGCTCGAGGATTCATCGGGCGACCAGATCTTCTTGATCGGCGCCAACAGCCAAAACGGGCCGTACACGCTTCCCATCACGTCGACGTACACCCTGACGATCTACGGTTCCGGCAGCGCGGCCGGTGCGTTCGGGTTCAACCTCCGTGTGCGGCGGCGCCGCTGACCACGAACTACGTGCCGGGGACGGCGGAGAGCGGCTCCCTGGCCAATCCCGGCGATCAAGCCCTCTTCACATTCAGTGCGATGGCGGGCCAGCGCGTCTTCTACAACGCCACGGTCAATTCCAGCGGCCTCTATGCTGTGCTCGAGGATGCATCGGGCGACCAGATCTTCTTGATCGGCGCCAACAGCCAAAACGGGCCGTACACGCTTCCCATCACGTCGACGTACACCCTGACGATCTACGGTTCCGGCAGCGCGACCGGTGCGTTCGGGTTCAACCTCCGCGCGCTGGCGGCGCCGGTGACCACAAACTACGTGCTGGGGACGGCGGAGAGCCGCACCCTGGCGAATCCCGGCGACGAGGCCCTCTTCACATTCAGTGCCATGGCAGGCCAGCGCGTCTTCTACAACGCCACAGTCAACTCCAGCGGCCTCTATGCCACGCTCGAGGATGCAATGGGCGACCAGGTCTTCGTTATCGGCGCCAACGGCCAGAACGGACCGTACACCCTTCCCATCACGGCGACGTACACCCTGACGATCTATGGTCCCGGCGACGACACCGGTGCGTTTGGATTCAATCTCCGCGGCCGGCGGCAGTGGTGACGGCCATCGCGGTGGGGACAACGCAGAGCGGCACGCTCGTCAATCCCGGCGACCAGGCCCTCTACACCTTCACCGGCACGGCTGGCGAGCGGCTCGACTACGATGCCCTGATCCCCAGCGACGGCAGTCTCTATGCGCTGGTGCAAACGCCCACCGGCGTGCAACTGATCAACCAGAATGCTTTCAGCGACGTCGGGTTCACCCTGCCGGTGGCGGGCACCTATACCCTGGTCGTCTACGGCTCTGGTGCGGCGACGGGGAACTATTCCTTCTGCGCTCGAGGGCGTCTGCGCGGCTTCCACCGTACCGCTGGGCACCACGGTCTCCGGTACTCTGAACCCAGGCTTGAGCGACGCCTTCTACCAGTTCGCCGGCAAGGCGGGCCAGGTCCTCGATTTCCAGGCGCTCGGCAGCGATGACAACGGGCGTTGGGACCTCTATTTCGACCCGACGCATCCTTCTGAAGTCAACGGCACCGGACTGACCAGCGACTTCGAGGTGACGCTTCGCCTCCACCGGCACCTACCTTTTGGTGCTCACCGGCCAGCAATCCACGAACTCGCCGGTCAACTTTAGCTTCCAAATCATCGAGCCCGCGACGCCGACGCAACGAACTGGCCCTGGGCACGACGATCGCAGGGCAACCTCGCCCAACCGGCGCGAGGGCCTCGTACACCTTCCTCGGCAGCGTCGGCCAGCGGGTGGCCTACAATGCGCGCTCCAGGCCAGCACCCCCGGCCTCTTTGCGACGCTCGACCAGCCCCAGCGGCGTGACGGTCTTCGAGGGCGTGAGCGCGTCAACCAATGCCGGACCGTTTAGCCTGGCCGAGCTGGGGGCTTACACCCTGACTATCTACGGCAGCGGCAACAGCACCGGGACCTACGCGTTCAGCTTGCTCGACGTGGCGTCGGCCACGCCGCTGGCGCTGGCGACGTCGACCTCGGGCACGCTCGCGCCCGGGCTGTCCGAGGCACTTTACACCTTCAGCGGTAGCGCCGGGCAGCGGCTGAGCTTCCAGGCACAATCGCTGCCGGGAGCCTTAGGGACATGGACCCTGTACGGCCCCGAGGACCAAAACATCGCCGAGGGCCCGGGCCTGGCCAGCACCTTCACGGCCAACCTCCCAACCGCCGGCACCTACGTGTTAGTGATCGCCGGGACGAATGCTTCGGCACCGGTCAATTACCAGTTCACCGTGACCGACATCAGCCAAACGCCGGTCGCCCCATCGGGGTTCAACACCGTGCAGAGCGGCACGATCGCGACCGCGGGGGAAACGGTCCCGTTTACGTTCTCGGCTCCGGCGGGACTGCCGATCTACTTCGACGGCGAGGGCGCCACCGGCTCGGTCACGGCCATACTCACCGATCCCTCAGGCCACCTGGTCTTCCAGGCCAATCCCGCGTTTGACGCCGGCCCTTACTACCTTACATCCTCGGGAAACTATACACTGACCTTGAGCGGGTCCAGCCCGAGCGCCACGGGGACCTTCCAGTTCCAGCTCATGGACCTCAAGGACGGCTCGACGCCGATCGATCTAAACACCCTTACCAGTGGCACCTTGAGTCCGGGCACGGCGGCCGTTTCTTACAGCCTGACGGTCCCGGTGGGCCAGCGCATCGTCTACAACGCTCTGACGAGCGCCAGCAGCGGCGTCGATGTATTCATGGACTCGGCCGGCGGCGCTCGCGTGTTCAATAGCGACGCCAACAATACCACCGGTCCGTTCACCCTGCTGGCCGGGAGCTACACCCTGATCTTGGTGGGGACGCGGACGGCCAGCAGCGCCTACGCGTTCCAGCTCCTGAACGTCAATGCGGCGCCTTCGCTTCCGATCGATATGGGGCCCGTCACCGGCACGCTCAGTCCGGGCGTCGCGGCGACCCTGTACAATGTCAGCGGCGTGAAGGGCGAGCAGATCCACCTGCACCCGACGAGCACGCCGGGCGCGGGGAGCTGGGCACTCTACGGGAGCGGCAACCAGTCGATCGCCAGCGCCGGACTCAACAGCGACCTGACGGCGACCTTCCCGACGACCGGCACGTACGTGCTCGCCCTCTTCGGCGCCAGCACGACCAGCCCGATCAGCTTTAGCTTCATCGCGCACTTGGTCAACACGGCGACCGAGCCGATCCCCACCACGGCCACGGTCAGCGGCGCGACGACGTACACCTACAACGCATTTAGCGAAGTCACCAGCGAGACCGACCCGCTGGGCCGCGTGACCGACTATACGTACGACGCCAACGGCAACCTGCTAACCGAGACCCAGGTCGTGGCGCAGGGGCGCGAACAATCTGGTGACGACTTACACCTATGATTCCCACGGTATGGTCACGCAGGAGGTCGACCCTGCCGGGCGGGTGACCGACTACGTCTACGACGCGGACGAGCGGCTGATCAAGGTGACCACCGCCGCCGGCACGCCAGACCAGGCAAGCGTGGAGTATACGTACGACGCGGCGGGCAACATCCTCACGACCACGAGCGCCGACCACCAGACGACGACGAACACCTACGACGCGATGAACCGGCTCCTGACCACGACCGACCCACTAAGCGACACGACCACGAATACCTACGACGCAGATGGCAACTTGATCTCAACCAAAGACGCCTTGGGCGACGTTACCACCTACGCTTACGATCCCGAAGGCCGCGTGATCAAGGAGACCAGCGCCCAGGGGGGCGTCACCACCTCGACCTATGACGCCGACGGCAACCTCACGTCGGTTACCGACCCCGCGGGCAATGTGACGCGGTACCAGTACGACGCGCGAAACCGCCTGATCGCCACCACCGACCCGGCGGGCGGCGTCACGCGCGACGTCTATGACGGCAACAACAACGTCATCGCCGTGATCGACCCTGACGGTAACCAGACAAGCTACTCGTATGACGCCCTCAACCGGCTGGTCAGCATTACCAACGCGCTCGGCAACACCACCCTTTACAGCTACGACGCCGACGGCGAATTGATCTCCGAGACCGACGGCAACGGCCAGGTCATCAACTACACCTACGACGGCGCCGGCCGCCTGATTACCGAGACGTGGCAGGGGACTTCCGAGGTCATCAACACGACCTACAACGCCGACGGCCAGGTTACCTCGGTCTCCGACCCTAACAGCTCCCTGACCTACACCTACGACGGCCAGGGCCGGGTCAAGACTGTGGACAATGCCGGCACGCCGGGCGCTCCGCACGTGGTCCTGACCTACACTTACGACGCGGCCGGCAACGTGTTGTCGTTGGCCGACACCGTCAACGGCCAGGCCGAGGGCTTAAACGTGTACACCTACAACGCCGACAACCAGGAGACCCAGATCGTCCAGACCGGCGCTGCGCTAGAGGGCAAGCAGGTCGATATCAGCGATAACCCGGTCGGCCAGCTCGCCGCGATCAGTCGCTATTCCAACCCCGCCGGCACCCAGCTCGTCGCCAGCTCGACCTACAGCTACAACGCACTCGACCAGTTGACGGGCCTGGTCGACAGCCAGGGGGCGACGACCCTCGCCTCGTACGCCCTGAGCTATAGCGCGAGCGGCCTGGTCACGAAAGAGATCGACTCCGACGGCACGGCCAGCTACACCTACAACTCGCTCGGCGAGCTCATCGGGGCGACCTACACCAATTCGGCGATCCCGAGCGAGTCGTACACCTACGATGCCAACGGCAATCGCCTGACCTCGGGGACGTCCGTCACGTACGTGGTCGGAACCAACAATCAGCTCCTTTCGGACGGGACCTACGATTATCAATACGATAACAACGGCAATCTGATCCTCCGCACGAAGATCTCCGACGGCTCGACCGAGTCCTACACCTATGATGCCCGCGACCGGCTGGTCACGGTGATCGACAAGAACGCGGCCGGCCAGCAGACCGAGGAGGTCAACTACACCTACGACGCCCTGAACCGCCGGATCAGCGAGGCGGTGACGACGGCGGCGGGGACGACGGTGACGTATTTCGTTTACGACGGGAGCAATGTGCTCCTCGAATTCCAGTCGAACGACGGCTCATCGACACCGGTCCTGACCGAACACAACCTGTACGGCCCGGCGGTCGACCAGGTCCTGGCCGAGGATGCCGGCGGCGGCAACGTCTCCTGGCTTCTGGCCGACGACCTGGGCTCGATCTGCGACGTCGTCAACAGCGCCGGGGCCAAGGTCGACCACCTGGTCTACGACTCGTTCGGGAACCTCCTCGCGCAGACTAATCCCTCCGCGGCGCCCCGCTACCAATTCACCGGCCGCACGCTCGACTCGGCGACCGGGCTCTATGTCTACGGCTCGCGCGACTACGACTCGGCGACGGGACGCTTCCTCACCCCGAACCCGATGGCGTTCGCTGCGCGGCAGACGAACCAGTATGTGTATGCCGGCAACGATCCGACGACCTTGGTCGAGCCCTTTGGGACGGATGAATCAGAGGGTGGGGGCGACACCGGTGGCGGCAACCCTCGCGCGGATCCTGCACTTCCGGGCGTGCGCCGCACCGGCCGATTTTGGACGACGCCTTGAGTTCCAGGCCTGTCTGGCAGTGTGCAACCACCAGGACTGCTTTGGCCGGCCCGGAGATCAGGATCTCAAGGTGCGATCACCTTGATCTCTGGTACGTTGACATTTTGAACGTGATCTTCAATTCCCTCCGCCTTGCGATAAAGTTGATGAACATTGACCTGTTCACCCGCCAGGAGCCGGCGTTTTTCGCGCCACTCGACCAGTTTCCGCGCGGCATCAGGTTCGAGAAGTCCGATCGGCCCTTCGAGCGCGGAGGCGTTTTGAAACGTCGCGTGTGGCACCGGCACAAGCTGTCCCAGGCTTTCGCCTTGCGCGAAGAAGGTCGTCCCGGGCTCGATTAGCTTCCAGTTCAGCGTGAACGTGTAGTTGAGCCACCAGGTTTCGATCACTCCTTCCAGCGGGACGCAGTTAAGCTTCCAGCGGTTACTCGGTCCCTTGAGGTACAGGTCCCAACCCGGTGGCGTGCGGAAGAGCCACGGCGGTGAGAATGTGACAATTCCCATACCGAATTGGCTTGTAATTGTCGATAAGTACTGCGGCGCAACGCCAATTTGCAATCCCGCGAGCCCTGGATCACCATTCCAGGTGACAGTAATGTCGGTGGGGCAGAGGATTTGCCATCCCCACTGATTCGCAATAACCAGCGGCAAGCACTTGTAGGAATACGGGAAGGTGTCCATCCAGTGACGCCGCGGTGGCGATGGGCGAATTCGCCAACCCTCTGCCCACCCCCCCGGCAACAACCGAAGAGCTTTGAACTCCAGTTGACGTAAAGCTAGTTCGCCCTCGGCTGGTACAGAATTCCTGACCCGTTCCAGTTCACTCTCAAGCTCAGCGATCCGTGCTTCCAACGCATGACAGCGTGAGCGCGTTTCAGATTCGGATGCATGGTCAGAGCCCGCCTCGTTTGCAGTCTCTGGCGAACAATCATTTCCCCCATGCTCGCACTCTGCGGGTCGGCTCATTGGCGATCACTCCCCAAGCGTTTCATTGGCGTAGGTCAAATAGGCTCGCCTCGAAAGTCCCCATGCTCGTCACGGCATCCTCTCCCATACACCAGTATACGAACAATTTGATCGTCGCGGGCGGTCGAAAGGTCTGACGACTTGACCCCGCTGTTCAAACTTCGTGATGTAAAATTGACAGTCGCTCGCGCCAGCGTCGAGCTCGGCGCCAACGTCAACGATCGCCGATCCAACTTTTCTTTCGACGGATTCTCACTTCGCAAGGGCAGAAGGCGCTGCACCCGGAGTCTTCGCCGAGCGAGCTCGTTTGAAAAGGTATGCAATCGTCGCGAGACCCAGGATAGCAATGGGCGCGGGCTCTGGCGCGGGACGGCCGCGACCGGCGAAGGCGGGCTGATCTCGAGGATGCCATAGCTGAGGTTGTACGGGATAAACTGCCCCGTGAGCGTTCCGGATAGGGATAGCGTCAGGCCCTGGGAGCCCGGTGCGTCGAGATCGGAAAGGCCGATGGTCAGGGAGATTGGGGCATCGATCGACCCCGAGGGAATTGCCCCGACGGTACGAGAACCCAGCGTTAGATCGCTGAAGCCGGTTTCGAGGACGCTGTTGCTCAGGACTTGGGTGTAATTGACCGGTCCGAAGCCCGCGTTACCCGTCATCGTCATCTGGATCGCGTCAGCCCGCACTTCCAGGCCGAGCGCGGCGGCGAAGACGATACAAAAACCGAGGCCTGATCCAAGTATTCGGTACATCGCGTTCCTCCGTCAACACGTCTCACCGTTGCTTGAGAACGTGATGGTTGCTGAAACCGGGGAAACGGTCAAGCGGAATAAACGCCTTGCCGCGTCCGGTCGGCTCCTTCCGACCGGGGATTCAGCCCACAATCAGTCGATGCGTCAATCCACACGGGGACGGAAGACCTGCATCGCGTGTCGGGCTCGGACCATTCACGGCGACGGCGAATGGATTCAATCTCCGCGAGGTTCCGGACGGGCGATTGGTGTGCACCCCGAGTGGTAGGCGAAGGAGGTGATCGGAGTTGTACGCGGTTTGCCTCGGAGGCGGGCTCAACGGGCTTCGCTATTCAGCCCGAGTGGCCTGCGGTCGTACTCGGCGTGTTAATGGCGCACGATCGGCAAACGACGCCGATGTCTTGCCGTGGCGGCACCGCTGGAGCGGTGCCGCCAGACGGGGTCGGGCTCGGCGGCACCGCTGGAGCGGTGCCGCCAGACGGGGTCAACCCTTGTTTTTTGTTTTGGCGACGCGGGCTCGGTTGCCGT
>CAWHKI010000251.1:0-6275 GCA_963829765.1 uncultured Isosphaeraceae bacterium
CACCATTGTGAGCCGGTCGATCGCCGCGGCGATCGGCTCGGGAAACGGCGAGGAACGCCGCAGCTCGAGATCGACGTGCGTGCAAAGAACCTCGTTGGTGGTCGTCAGGACCTCGGGCGTCCCCTTGCTCATGAAGTGCATCAGATGCAGGCGCTTTTCCGACCGGCCCAGCACCCGGCTGCGGATCGTGATCTCCTCGTCGAACCGCACCTCGACCAGGTAGGTGAAGAGCTGCTTCGAGACGAACGTCCCCCGTCTCGACTGGAAGTAGGCGCGGTCCATGCCGAGCTGCGGGAAGAGTACCATCACGGCCTTACTGAAAAGGTGGGAATACCACATCACGTTCATGTGGCCCATCGCGTCAATATAGTCTTCAGGGATGACCGTACGGTGCATGATCGGCAGTGTCGAAAGATCCACCATCGAGAACGTCCTTTCCAAGAGTTGCAGTCAGTTGGCCCGCGAGAAAAAGTGCTCGGGGGGCGTGCGGAGTCGCTTCGGGCCGCTCATGTCCAGGTGGCTCGAGGCCGCCTGGCGCGAGAGCTCATCGCGGAATTGCGGGGTGCGCGATCCCGATCAAGGCCGAGGCCCGCCATTGAAGATTGAGGAACTTGAGCCGGACCGCGCCGAACTCGGTCACCACCCAGTCGACGCAATGCTCCGGAATCGTGATCCGCGTCCGGCCGCGTGCTGGGCCACGATGTTCGATACCTCGGTCCCATCACGCAGCCGCGTCTTGCGACGGCAGGCAGAGGATGCTCTTGCCCCCCGGTGCGAAGCTGCGACCCGTAGGCAAACTCGAAGGCGCCCCCCAGTCCGCTGTAGGTCGTGGTCCCAGGCAGTGCGCAGCAGGCCTGGCCGGCCAGGTCGATCGTCAAGATGCTGTTAATGCTCGTCATCCGGTTCGGACCCGGGCCAGCACCGGAACGGCGTTGATCTCCGTCGACCGGCAGCATCGCGAACTGCAGGGTTTTCCTTCAGCCAGCGGTAGAGCCGCTGCTCGCCCAGCGCGAACGTTGCCGACCGAGACGCCGTCGTAGAGGCCCTTGTGCGCGTTGGTCACCGAGCCCGCCTCAATCAGGTCGAGGTGCGACTGGCAAAAGAGTTCGGTGTGGATTCCCAGCTCTTTGCGGTCAGCCAGCAGCCGGCCGATCACCATCGGGATGGTGCCGAAGCCGAGCTGGATCGTCGCCCGGTCGTCCACCAGCGCAGCGACGTTGGCGGCAATCTGCCCGGTCGACCTCGGTCGGCTCCGGGGTGGTGGTAATCGGGCAAGGGGCGTGTCATCCTCGAGGATCAGGTTCACGTCGGCGAGATGGACACTTCATTGTTGCCGAAGCCCGCCAGCCCATAGACCCGCGGCATGTGCGGGTTGACCTCGACGACGATCTGAGTCGAGGAAGCCTGGTCGGCTATACCAGCGGATGGCGTCCTGCTCCCAGCTTGAAGCGAGAGACAGGTTGAAGTAGCCGCGCTCGTCCATCGGTGCCGTCCGGACGACCAGGTAGTCCGGCGCCCGGTCGGCGCGGACCACCTGGTGGCGTCGGTGTACTGCAACGGCGTGAAGGAGACGTTCTGTCGCTCGCGGCGGGCGTGCCGCTCGTACGGGCCCATGAACGTGGTCAGGCAGCGCACGTTGCCCTGGTTCAAGAATTCGCCGTAAGCCGAGGCGGGCGAGATCGAAACATAGAGGGGGTCGATCTCGGGGCTTAGGCCCAGGAGCGCCGCGGTTGAGTCCATGCGGCTGTCCCATCCAGGTTCCCATGTTGAGCGAACTGCCCGGCCGGAGCCGGTCGATCAGTTCCTGATGAGTGATCAGGCGACGGCGGTACGCCTCGCTCAAGTTGCTCATGGAAAGAAATCCTCGGTCGTGTTGCTCTCAATGACCTCGCGTGATTCCGGGAGGGCGAGGCTCCGTCCGAGCCGGATGGTGCCGCGGCTCGCCAGGAGGCTCGCCCTCCCAGGATCGTGCAAGGGCGTTTAGCCGCAGAGCTCGAAGAGACCGGCTGCCCCCTGGCCGCCACCGATGCACATCGTCACGACGCCATAGCGGGCCTTGCGGCGGACCATCTCGTTGGCCAGCGTGCCGACCATTCGCGAGCCCGTCATGCCGAACGGGTGGCCGATCGCGATCGAGCCGCCGTTGACGTTGAGCCGTTCGGGGTCGATGCCCAGGCGGTCGCGGCAGTAGACGACCTGAACGGCAAACGCCTCGTTCAGCTCCCAGAGGTCGATATCGTCCACCTTCAGGCCGAACCGCTTGAGCAGCTTCGGCACCGCGAAGACGGGGCCGATGCCCATCTCGTCGGGCTCGCAAGCGGCGACGGCGAAACCGCGAAAGGCGATCTTGGGCGTGATTCCCAGCGCCTCCGCGCGCGACACGTTCCATGAAAAGCGTGGCCGAGGCGCCGTCGGAAAGCTGCGAGGCATTCCCCGCCGTGACGCTCCCCTTGCCGCTCTTAGGGTCGAAGTAGGGCTTCAGCTTCAAGAGTCCCTCGAGCGTCGGTGTCCGGCCGATTGCATTCGTCTTTCGTGAGAACGTGCTCTTCGCGGCCCGTGATCTGTCCGCTCTTGTCCACGATGCCGCGCGTGACCTTGATCGGGGCCAGCTCTTCATCGAAGAAGCCCTCGCGCTGGGCTCGGGCGGTGCGCTGTTGGCTCGCCAGCGAGTACTCGTCCTGCGCTTCGCGGCTGATCCCATACCGCTTCGCGACGACCTCGGCGGTGTCACCCATGACCATGTAGATGCCCGGCTTCTGTTCGGCGACCACCGGATTGACCGTGACCTCCTCGGGCATCTTAACCATCGCCGTGGCCGTGATACTCTCGACGCCGCCGCCAATCGCGACGTCGACGTCTTCGTGAACGATCTGGTGCGCCGCGATCACGATCGCCTGGAGGCCGGACGAGCAGAACCGGTTGACCGTGATGCCCGGAACCGTCACGGGCAAGCCCAGCGCGGAGGAGCGCGACGCGAGCCACGTTCTGCCCCTGTTGGCCGTACGGGTCGGCGCAGCCGAGGACCACGTCACCGACCTCGGCAGGGTCGACCTGCGGCACTTTGCGGAGCACGTCGCGGATGCAGTGGGCCGCCTGATCGTCGGGACGGGTCAGGTTTAACGATCCCCGGAACGACTTGGCCAGGGGCGTCCGCGAGCTGGCGACGACAACAGCTTCTCTCATCTCAATACCTCCTCTTGCAAAAGTAACCGATCCTCCTGTTCGCGTGCGAGGCGTTCCAGGTCGGATGCGTAGCGGCGGAAAGCCACAGCGAAAACGGGAATCGCAAGCAGGGCGGCTTGCGCCGTGATGAAGATGCCCCAGGTGAAGCTGCCGGTCACTTCCGTGAGCAAGGCCGCGACGGCCGCCCCCAGCGAGGCGCCAAAGATGTTGAGGCCGATCAGCAGCAAGGCTGTCATTGTGGCACGAAGACGTACAGGGGTCAGGTCGTGGATGGTCGCCAGCACGGGCCCGTACATAAACGTAATCTGGAGCGTGCCGATCGTACAGCAGACGGCCATTAGCGACAGCCAATGAGGGGGCAGGAAACGGTAGACGATCGAGAAGGGGATGATCGTCGACCTGAATGATCACCAGCGCCAGCAGCGCCCGCCTTTGGTCTGCCGGCTGAGCCGGTCGCCGAGCCAGCCGCCGACGACGTTGCCCGGCCGAACCGCCGATCAGCAGACACACGCCCAGAAAGAGGGCCGCTCCCCCTTTCGAGAAACCCCGCTCCGCGTTCAACCAGGAGATGTCGAGCCAGCTCGTGCCGACGCTGATGTTGACCAGCACGCCGCCCAACAGTGTCAAGGCGAGAGCCGGCGCGGACCGGAGCGACCCGGAGCAGGTCCGGAAGCATTTCAGCAGCGCCGCGCGGGGGGGGTTTCCCGGGCGAAGACCGGTAGATCTTCCATCCCGCCCCGCACCGGGTCTTTCAAGAACAGCAGGATGACGACCATCGTCAGGCCCAGCAGTCCCAACAGCAAGAAGCAGCCCCGCCAGCCGATCCAGGGGATCGGCCAGAGAAAGTTAGAGATGATCATGCTCAGGCTGGCGCCGATCGGAATTCCCAGGTAGTATAGTCCCGCGGCCACCGCTCGCTGCCGGGGCCGAAACAGGTCGCCGATCATGGCCACGGCAGCCGGCGTCAACGTTGCCTCGCCGATTCCCACGAAGAGGCGAGCCAAGCCCGAACTGCTGAAAGTTTCGCGCCAGCCCGCTGGCCGCGGTCATGGCGCTCCAGACGAGCAACCCCACCGCCACCAACCGCGGCCGGTGGTGACGGTCGGCCAGTCTCCCGAGCAAGAGCCCCGCGATGCTATAGACGATCGAGAACGCGTACCCGGCCAGCAACTGGTTTTGAAAGGTCGTCAGCCGCAACTCGGGGTCTTCGCGAAGCGGGATCTGGAGGCTGGTGATCAATTGCCGGTCCACGAAATTGATCACGTTAAGCAGCGTCAGGAACGCCAGGAACAACCAGGCGGAGCGCGAGGTCGTTTCCTTCAGGGTGGTACTCATTGTGACCCAGGCGCGGTTCGCCGATCTTGGGGAATTGTTGGCGGTTTACAGCGGCGGATCGAGTCTACCCAACCTGCGTTCGACTTACAATCGAGTTCAGTTTTCCTGTTCAGTTTTACGACGGCGGCGGATCAATCAGCCGCAGCACGTGATCGAGGTTGTCGTAATACCAGTCGTTAATCGAGCCGGGCGGACCAAAAGGCCGGATCTCGACGCCTTCGGGAATCACCTGGTTGTTGGAATTGACGTGCGGCGGAAAGACGCCTGTTGAGTCGATGATCAGCGGCACGCGCTGGCCGTTGTGGTCGACGCCGTAAATACCCAGCCATGTGATCGCATGCGTGATCTGGCCCGGGGCTCCATGGATAAATAAGATGTCTCCCGGCTGAAGCTGGCTGATCAGGTTGTCGTAGCTGGTCCAGTGCGTGATCGTGGATATCGAGACCACTCCCTTGAGCGACGCCGGGATGACGGGATCGTACGTGGTGGTCAGACCGATCGAGCCCTGCTCGGGCGTCCCGCTGGTCATGTCGATTCCGAGCGCATCGGCGTAGGCATACGCGGTCAGATCGGTGCAGTCGACCCCTTCACTCTGATAACCGACCGTCCCGGTAAGGTTCCAGTACGAGCCCTGCTCGGGCAGCCAGCTTGGCACATGATGATGTTGGTAATCGAGTCCGATCGCGGTTTGATAGGCAGCCAGCAGGCGCTCTTGCAGCCAGGCGGAGACGTCGGCCGCGGGTACATCCGATGGGATCACCGGCGGGACATTGGGCACGGTATTCGGCCCCCAGCCCCCGTTGTTGGCCGCCGTCATCGACGTGATGCTGTACAAGCCCGCGTAGATGCTTTGCGGAGCACCCGAGAGATTGATGCTGTAAGGCGAGTGGTACACAAGCTGTTGTGGATAATTCACCAGGAACGATTGGATCGAGTCGATCGACGTCGCGGCGACGGAAGAACCGGTGGCGTCGACGTCTGTCCACGGCTGGAGAGGAATAAAGCCGGGCCCACGGGCCCCCAGAGCGGCTCGTCATAGGTATCGGGCACACTCGGCGTGCTCGCGGCGGTGAATCCCTGGACAATGAGCTGGTCACCCCGGCTTGATGCCAGGAGGACGGTCGGCGTAATCGGCCCGTCGCTGTAAGGAAACTGGCCGCTCAGGTTCTGGAGCGTGCTCCTTTGGTAGACGTAGCCCCCGCCCAGTGCCACCAGCGCGCCCGCGCCTGGTGATACGATCGGCTGAGACGCACCGCCCCAGACCCACTCCATGGCAAAAGGGCCGCGGCGGGCTTACCCCGTGGCGACGCCTTCGTCACGACGATCAAGCCTGAGGTCCCGACGGCCGAAACCGCCGCGACGCGAACGCCGCCGGGCTGCCGTCCGAGCGGGTTGGCGGTCCATACCCATGCCCGAGCGACGTGTCGTAAACAGCGAACTGGCCGCTGATGTGTGAGCCCGCCACGATCTCCGTGGACCCGTCGCCGGCGATCTCACCGGCGTCGAGGCTCATGCCCCCCGCCGGTAGCGGGACGCTGGTGATCTTCTGGATCGGCTGCCACGTGCCGGTCTGCGAGGAATAGCCGAGGATCACGATCCTGTCCGGCCGCCATGCGCCGTGGGGACGATCTATGATCGGGAAGGTCCCGGAGCCATCGGTGTCGGCGGCGGCCACGGAAACGCCGTTGGTCAGGCCAAGGCCGCGTGGCACGAAAGGCCGACCCAAGAGCACCGGCGTTACCGGTGAATTGATCGGG
>CAWHKI010000252.1:0-8858 GCA_963829765.1 uncultured Isosphaeraceae bacterium
CAGACGAAGCCGACGCAGAGTTGTGCAATGCACCGGTAGCTGGGCCGCAGCTCATTCAACCGAATCGCTAAAATGGCGATGAGTAAGCCGTTGCGGTAACAACTCGCCCGTATCGATTCGCGAAACACGGTCAAAATCGCCGTTGTTCCCTCTCGCGATCCGACGAGATGCTCTCGACAGCCTGCGGGAGCTCGGACCGCGAGCGCAAAAGGTCGTCTTTCTCGTCCTCGCGGTCCATTTCCGCCAGCACGGTGTTGCTCCGCTGCACCGCCGACACCACGAGCGCCGTCACCTGAATCAGCGTGATCGTCCAGATCAAGTTGTAGCCATAATGCATGAGAATACCGTCGAGTTGGTGAGGCGGTACCTCTTGTAACGGCCAGCCCGCGCGCAGTTCGTCCGCTGGCAGAAGCTAAGCAGCCAGACCATCGCACCGGTTGCCGCCATCGATCGCGTGGACTTGTCTGAGTCGCTGGCGTAATCGACCCCCAGGTGGGTCAGGTAGTCGCAAGTCAGGCTCGACAGCAGCGCGAATTCGCCCCACCCGAGGGCGATTCCCATACTATCCCGCAACCAGCGATGCCCAAACGCACCCACTTCGGGTCCCATGTCATCGGCATGTGAGATGAACCAAAGCCCTAGATCGACGAGATTCATCACCAGAAACAGCCCAGTCCTTCGCTGCCAGCTCACGTGGTCCCATCGCCCCAAGAGGAGGGTCGCCCCGATCACACAGCCCCAAACGATCGGCGCCGAGGTCCATCGAAAGAAAGCCGACTCTTTCATCCAGAGGTACAGGCGATGATCGAATAGTGCATACATCGCAAGCAAGGACGTGAAGGAGGCCAGTACCAGAGCCAACGCGGTGATCAGGAAGGCCAGCCGACAAAGCTGATACGTCTTGCGAAAGTGCTCTCGTTCCAGGTCGAACATCGGCAGAAAGTTCTCTTGGTCGATAAAACAATCGGCTAACGGCAAAAAACCACCCTGATTCTAAGTCGATTCTTTTGGCGACGCCAGGGGGGTGGTGTCCAAATCAACCGTTCTCACGACCAGGGCGATCATCCCCCAATTCTCGCAAGTGCCCACGGCGCTGAGGCCTGCGTCGGGCCGCTCGATTTCCAGGACGAGCGTATTTCTCTCGGGCAGATCGGTGAGCTCGATCTCATAATGACTGGTTTCGGCGGACACGGGAGCGAGCGGCCGTCCATTAAGAACGAGGGATATGGTCCCCGTGACCTGCTCCATTTCTAATAAAATCAATTCGTGGCTTCTGGGGCCCAGAGGCGGCCGGCCGAACCGGCGAGTCAGGACGAGCCGCGTGGGGTCATCGGGCCCCCAACGCACCGGCAGGTCGATCCGTCGGGCCTCCGCGTCGGGCGCTCAGCCGCGCGACAAGCCCAACCTCTCCGAAGCCGTATGCGGTGTTCACCCACCAAATTGCGCCCTCGGAGTGCGCCTAATCGTCTCTTATCCGCCTTACCTGAACATGCGGTACTCTGCCCGCGATTCGGGGGCGGCGGTGTCCTTCGTTCGAGACTCACCTTACCTTTGGTATAGTTTTCGTCATCGTTCTTTATTATACTCACCGTCTCCCCGAAACAATCGGGCGTGTTCAGATCTCAGGCGGAACCGGGGCCTTTCGCTGGCTTCGGACTTATCGGATGAGATCGTGTTTCGGGCCAACGGAGTTCGCAGGCCCCTCACTTACACGTCGTGGTTGAAGGCCGTGGCGTATCGCTCATGAGCAATGGCCCCATCCATCTCTCGCCGCAACCCCGCTCTCTTCTTGGCGTGCGGATTCTCGGTACGGGCAGTTATGTCCCCGAGCTTGTCGTCACCAACGAAGACCTACGAGAGACGCACGGATTCGACGCCGATTGGATCGTCAACCGTTCGGGGATTCATGAACGGCGGTTCGCGCTGCCGCACCAGGCGACCAGTGATTTGTGCATCCCGGCCGCTATCCGCTGCTTGAAGTCGGCGGGGCGAGAACCGGCCGACGTCGATCTCTTGGTGGTCGCTACCTTTACGCCCGACATGGCGTTTCCCGCCACGGCAAATCTGATTCAGGACCGGCTTAAGCTGAGCTGTCCCGCCTTCGACGTGCAGGCCGCGTGCGCGGGCTTCATTTTCGCGCTCGTGATCGCGGCTCAGTTCGTGGCCACGGGCAACAGCCAGTGCGCCCTGGTGATTGGGGGAGACTGCAACAGCCGGATCATCAATCCCCACGACCAAAAAAGTTTCCCTCTGTTCGGCGACGGCGCCGGGGCCGTCGTGCTCGCGCCCGGAGAAAAAGATCAAGGGCTGGTGGCTTACCAGCTTGGTTCCGACGGCTCGGGGGGCGACCTCCTTTGCCGTCCCGCGTGCGGAAGTCGCATCGTCCCCTCGCCGGCAGCCCTCGACAAAGGGCTGCACTACCTCACCATGGACGGTAGGGCCGTCTTCAAGTGGGCCGTTCGTATCTTGGCTGATTCGGCCTTGGCCGTCCTGGCCCACGGCCATTGCCAAGTGCCCGAGATCCGCTGGTTTATCCCCCATCAGGCCAACGTGCGGATCATCCACGCCGCCAGCGACGTACTTGGCTTCTCCCGCGACTCGGTCTACAAGAACCTGGAACGCTTCGGCAATACCTCGGCTGGCTCGATCCCCCTCGCCCTCGATGAGGTCTACCGTGACGGGGCCATCCAGCGCGGCGATCTCATCCTCACCTCGGGGTTCGGCGCAGGCCTGAACTGGGGCACCGCTCTGTGGCGGTGGTGAGAAAGACGGAAGACGGAGGGCGCAATCACAAAAAGCGGCGATCAAGGTACAATCGTAACTTATTTTTCGAAGAACGGGTTACATCGATTGGTCCCACATCCGAGCGAGGGGTTTCAATCGAACTCGATAAGAACCCGCCACGATCGAGAGAGCGACGCGGCCGTGGCCATTTTCGTGTTTTCGTACTTTCGTGCTTTCGTGATCGATTCGATCTCATCCCACCACAATTCGTTTCACGGCAAGCGTCGAGGCGTTGAAGTTGAGGAGCAGGCCGACGCTGAGTCCGGTTGCGCCGAGAATAGATCGATTCCAGAAAGCCTGGCCCGAGAGCCTTGTGAACGGCGATGGCCGCTTCGATGAGCCTCGCGGAAAGCGGCTCGAAGCCATGGCCCGTGGGAGTTCCTCCAGATCGATCACGAAAGTACGAAAACACGAAGAACTCTAGAACCGGAACTCTACCTTGTATTGGCTGTCACAGGCCAGCGGCATACGCCGCTTTTTGGGAACGGACCCGCGACAAATGGCGCTGTCCAACGAGGAACCGCGCAGCAATTTCCGCGCTTCCTGTTCGATGGCCTGCTCGTCGGCCGAGGTCACGGATGACCAGAACGGCGTGATCGGTCGGGTGTCGGCGATTCCGCACAGCCTCACGGCGGCGTGGAGCACGCGCACGGGGTTGATTCTGTCGCGAATCGCCTCGAGTGCGCGAACTGCTCGCGAATTCGCTCCGAGGCCGAGAAGGCTTTCCGCTGGATCGCCCGCAGCATTGCCATAGAAAAGGCGGGAGCGATGCACACACAGCCGGACGTGAAACTCATCAGGCCGAAATCTCGCAGATGGACAATGGCGGGTTGCTCACCAATGCCGCTGACGACGCGGCCGACACCGACGGACTCCACGAGGCTCCGCAGGAATGGATCCTGCCGGGGATCTTCGCGCACAATGGCGTACTTGATCCATGAGATGAGCCCGTCGCTGGTCAATCGCTGGACTGTTTCCACGTCGATCATTCCATCGTGCTTTATGTAGAGCACGATGGAGCGTCCCAGGCGATCGACAAAGCGGCGGATGCCGGTCGCGAGGCCGGCGGGGGTGGTTCCGCCGCGGAGCGGCAGAAGCATGACGGTAGGAAAGGCGTAATCGCGCAAGATGTCGGCCTGGTCCATCATCATCCCGTACTGGGGACCGACCGACGGCACGACGATCGTCTCTTAAGCGACAGAATCGGCAGGAGGCTCAAGAGCGCCGCATATTCACTGAGGGCAACCTGGGCCAGCGACGCATTGCCGCCATAGAGCAGCGTCGTGACTCCGCCGCCCGACTCGAGATTTCGGATAATACGGACATTTTCCTGAGCGCCTCCAAGCCAAATGGGCGTCATGCGCCACGGGAGGAACGGCGATGACCGAGGCGGCCAGCGTTTCAGACGTGATGTGGCTTGTTTTCATGATGACCTTTACGTGTCAGGCGACGATGTTGAATTACGCATACTCCGGCAGGAGCCGTTTCCAGTTCTCGTAGATGATGTTGCGAATCATTTCGTCCGGGATTCGAGATACGCGCCTTTCGATCTTTGCTCCGACGGTCCCGCTGCCGTAGTACCCGATCGACAAACGGCCCACATGAGTCAGAATGTCATAGGCATTCCAGCGGTCCCAATCGAATTCCGCTTCCATCCACAAGATGAGCCGCGAATAGGCCTCGGCAGTGGCGCGCTCGAGTGTTCCGTGAGTGGCCACGCACATCAGGAAATCGGGATGGGCGATGCGTATGCCAGACAGTTTGGGCTGGCGAACGAGTTTAACGGTCACGGTCGAATAAGCCGCCATTTCCAGGCCGGTCGCCGATAGTTCGCCGTGTCCCATCGCCGCGTGGGCGTCTCCCAAGAACAGATAGCCTCCACTCACTTTGACAGGGAGAAAGACCGTGCTTCCTGGGCAGACCTCGACCAAATCAAGATTTCCGCCGTGTGGACCTGCTGGCCCCGTGGTGGGAACGCCCCAGTCGGGAGCCGTACCGATACAGCCCAGCATCGGTTCGTAGGGAATGGAAACCTGGTTCTTCCAACGAATCTGCCCGTCGCGAATGGGGCAGACGTGGGCTCCGTGCGGCACGTCGCTTCCCAACCATTCGCTGAGCTGGCGGGGGGCGGCCGTGTAGGTGGCACATTGAGCGTCGCGCGATTCAATTTGAAGAATCGTCACTGCCAGTTCATCCCCTGGCTCGGAACCATCCACCAAGATCGGGCCCGTGACCGGATTGCTGAATGGCACCGTCGCCCTGTCGCGACGATCTCCGGGATGGCGGATCTGGCCAGACAGTGCGTCCTCTGATTCCACCCGGATTGTCTCACCAGAAATGATGCGACATCGCGGTACGGCGGCGCGGCTGAATTCGTAGATCAAAGGATATGCGGACACTTGTTTCACGGCCGAATCCTCAAACTCTGTCCAGGCGGATCAAGTGGAACGGTCGTCGCCGAGCCTCCCGCTTCCGAGGTAATGAGGTCAACCGCGTGCAAAGAGGCGAACTTTGCAAATTCTACCGGTTGCGCGGGGATCACGTCAGTGATCTCGATTGCAAGCGTATACGAAATTGCACTTATTTTCCAAGCCTTGGCAAATTTGACAAATGATCTTGCGGCGATGGGCACTTTTAACTTGAGAAAAAACCAGAAAAATTTCGTGGCGGCCCGCGTTTCGGCTAAACGGCGTGTAGACTTGAGTCGAAAGCCAGGAAAATGGTCGACGGTTGTAACGACGTCGATCGCGCCTTCGGCATCCCACTTGCAATTGATGTGTCACTGAGATCCGACCCGGGATGTCGGACGAGAGACCAACCTGGCCAAGGAGATTGATGATGGCCCTGCATAAGCTGGCCTTGATCGTTGTGCGCCCGCGACGTACCTGGCAGATCGCATCGGTGTTGGCCGCGGCCTTGACGGCCGCCGGCTGCAGCCACAACCGCCAAACTTTCCGCCCGATTTACACGAGCCCCGCGGCCGTCACGGCGCCGTGCACCAATTGCGGGGGTTCCAGCCCAACCCCAGGCGTCGTAGCCCCAACTGTAACCGACGACGCGACCGGTGGCGCGGTCAGCTCGGTTCCATCGCTTGTCGATACACCCAGCTCCGATCTGCCCGCGCCGGCGTCATCGACCGCGCCGATTCCGCAAGGGAACGCGGCCGAGTCGCAGCTCGACCGTGGAAAAACCCCCCAGGTCACGTCTCAACGACGAGCCCGGGTTGAACGAGACCACGTCGCCTGCCCCGGCGTCGGGGCAGGGCGGAAGCAAGACCCCGCCGCCCCCTCCGACGCCGGTGAACCCCGGTGCCGCGTCAGGCCCGGCGCTCCAAGGACCAACCTCGTCCCCGGCGCCCGCGGCCTGGAATACCGATTCCCAGGAAGATGCCGTGCAAACCAGCGCGACGGTCCCGGTCCGCGTTCGTCGCGCCAGCTTGACAGCACGGCTGAAGCCATTTCTTGATGAAGCGAACTCCAACGAGCTCTTGTATCCCAACAAGGCCGACCGTCCCTGGCGCTATATCGTCCTGCACCATAGCGCGTCGTCCAGCGGGAGTTACGACCAGATCGACGGCGAGCATCGCAAAGTTTTGGGCATCGATGGCTGCGGCTACCACTTCGTGATCGGCAACGGCAACGGCAGCCGCGACGGCCAGATCGAGGTCTCCCAGCGGTGGAATAACCAGAAGCAAGGGGCCCACACTCGCAACGCCCGCACTCACGACGCCGACGAATACGGAATCGGCATCTGCTTGGTCGGCGATTTCGACCAGCAGCCCCCCTCTGCACGCCAGCTCGCCGCGGCCCAGGCCTTGATCGCCTATCTCGGTAAGCGGTACAACATCGCCTCGAGCAACGTCAGAACGCACGCCCACCTCGCCGCCACCAAGACGGTTTGCCCGGGTAAGTATTTCCCCAGTGAAGCCATGCTCATGATGACCAAAGACGCCATGTCGGAACGCCCCGTCCGCGCGACCTGGAAGGTTGTTCGCGATACGACGCAACGGTAAGGTAGGAGGCCACCGTTATCGACGCTCGCGGATGACGGTTTCAGCAAGCGGCTCGCCGATGATCGACACCGGCGTGAACTTTCAACTCTTTCAAACCGACCGAGGGCTTTGCCGTCGCCGAACGGCCTCGTGCAAAAGCGCCATCACGCTGAGCGAGTCGGTGATTTCCCCGCTCTGGAGCATCCGCCAGGCCTCGCTCCACGCGAATCGCCGCACTGCCAGGCGTTCCGTCCCCTCGGGATCGTTATTTCCGTGGGTGAGCTCGGTCGCCCGGAAAAGATAGCCGAGCTCGTCGCTGACCGAATTTGACAAATGCGAGGTGCACAGCATCTCTAATCGGCCGGCCGTGAGACCGGTTTCCTCGCGTAGCTCGCGCTGCGCGGTCTCCTCGGGCGATTCGGACCGGGCCTCCTCCCTCGGGGATCTCCCACGAATACGCTTGCAGGGGATAGCGGTACTGACCCACTAGCCAGACCGACCCGTCGTCGTCGACCGGCAACACCCCGACGGCCCGGTTTTTGAACTCGACGACGCCGTAGATCCCGGGTGTGCCGTCCGGGCCGGACCACCTCGTCTTCCCGGACCCGGATCCAGGGGTTTTCGTAGACCAGCCGGCTCGACAGCGTCTTCCAGGGGTTCGAGCAATCGGCGAGCTTTTCGTCGTTTTCGGGCGAGCTCATCGGGTCGATCATCCCTTGAGAGCAGCCTTGAGTGTCGCTCCCATATCGGCTGGGCTCTTGGCGACGCGAATGCCGGCGCCTTCCAGCGCGGCGATCTTATCGGAAGCTTTGCCCGAACCCCCCGAGATAATCGCGCCGGCGTGCCCCATCCGCTTGCCGGGCGGAGCTGTCTGGCCGGCGATAAACGCGGCGAGCGGCTTGGTAAACTTGCCCGCAGCCTTGAGGGCGGCCGCCTGCTCTTCGGCGTTGCCGCCGATCTCGCCCATCATGAGGACGCCGTCGGTATCGGGGTCGGCTTGAAAGAGGTTGAGAGCATCAACAAAGCTGGTGCCATTCACCGGGTCGCCGCCGATCCCCACGCAGGTGCTCTGGCCAATGCCCAGATTGGTGAGCTGCCACACCCCCTCGTAGGTCAGCGTCCCCGACCGGCTGACGACGCCGATGGGCCCCTCTTTGTGGATATAACCCGGCATGATGCCGATCTTGCAGGCACCGGGGGTGATGATCCCCGGGCAATTAGGGCCGATCAGTCGGACACCGGGGTAATGTACTTTCAAAAACGCGACCGCCTTGGCCATGTCGAGGACGGGGATTCCCTCGGTGATTGCGACGATCACTTTGATGCCGGCGTCGGCCGCCTCCATGATCGCGTCGGCCGCGAATGGGGGCGGAACGAAGATCATCGTGGCGTTAGCCCCCGTCGCGGCGACCGCGTCACTGCAAGTGTCGAAGATCGGCACGCCCAGCGTGGTCGTCCCGCCGCGCCCGGGCGTGATTCCGCCCACGAGGTTCGTCCCGTAGGCTTGGCACTGCTCTGAGTGAAACGCGCCGGCTTTGCCGGTGATGCCCTGACAGATCAAACGCGTGTTCTTGTCGACCAGGATGCTCATAAGAAATTCGTCTCGTTTCGGTTGTAGGGTGAAGAACACCACGACGGTGAACTGGTCTTTCGCCCGAAAAATACTTATCCACACGAATGCGCAGTTCAATAATCAATACATTTCCGGCATCTGAGGCTAGTACGTCTCGATCATGTGCTCCCCACCGTGCGCCGGATTGCCGATTAGTCGCTGGTCGGGAACATCGACGACAAAGTCCAGAAGCTCAAGAGGAACTCGGCCTATCAACACGGGAAAGTCGTCGGCTAGCTCGGAAACGTCGATGGGGCACTGCCTCCCGTCAATTGTCAGGCGGGCGGTTCCGCAAATCTGCACGAGCACTTTACCCACGCTCGTCAAAGCCATTCGGCTCCGAACCGGCTCCAAGCCTAATTTCTGTATCAAGCTCTTTGGCATCGATAGGAGCGTTGCGACTGTATCGACTAGGGCGTCGTTAACCTCAACCGACCGAACCTGATCAGCGGGGAGCAGCCCCTTTTTTGG
>CAWHKI010000253.1:0-53536 GCA_963829765.1 uncultured Isosphaeraceae bacterium
CACGCTATCGGGGGCTGAGCGCCTCGGAACTTCCGTTGACCGAGTGCCTCAAAGACACTGTTGCACGGTTTATTCCCTACTGGCAGCAAGTCGTTGTGCCTACGATTCAAACTGGCAAGAAAGTCATCATCGCGGCGCACGGTAACAGCCTGCGTGCACTTGTGAAGTATCTTGGTAAGATCTCTGACGACGAGATCGTCGGGCTGAACATCCCAACCGGCGTACCGTTGGTTTACGAGCTCGACGACCAACTCACGCCCATTCGGTACTATTACCTTGGTGATCCAGAAGAGATTGCGAAGGCTACTGCGGCAGTCGCCAATCAGGGTAAGGCGAAATAATGTTGTACGAGGCCGGTCGCCCAGAGGGGTTCAGGGAGAACTCTCACGTGTGACGAGCTATTTCGCGAGCGGGTGTCGATGGCAAACCTCAGAAGAGGGTATAGATAAAGGGCGCTGCTGCGGTGCTGGACAGCATGATCAGGATGCCTAAGAGGAGCATGACTAAAACGATTGGCAGCAGCCACCATTTCTTGTTCTGGGCCAGAAACGCCCAGAACTCGCTCACCAGGTTTTCGCTCTGGGCGTTGCCGGCTGCTCTTTCGAAGTCGCTGGGTGTCTTGGGGGTTGTCTCGCTCATTATGTGTAGTCCCAATCGGAATTGAGCCGATGGCTCGTCAAACAGTGCTCTGTCCAGGCAGCCCACGACGACCGTTTATCATAACCAACGCGATACGATCGTTTCCACGATGCTCGATGGGGTGAGAACAACGAATGAGGAACAGATGATCGAAATGTCGAAGGAAATCGTGCGGTAGATGGACATCGAGCTGTCATCTCGATCATGCAAGTTTTAAATGACGCGTTCGCCTTGTGGTAACAAAAGTTGTAGATTTTCGCTCTTTACGGCAACGGCGTAAACTGGATAAGCTAGAATGCTTGCAAGATCTTATATTAAGGCTGACTCCCTTAATCGGGTACTAAGCACCATGCAGTGTTGCAATATGTCAACAGACAAGATCGCCTTGTCGATGTCTGGTGATCGACATGCAATTTTAATTTGACTATGGCGGACAAGGTTGTTTACAGTTTGAGAGGCTTTGCTCAAAAACAATGAGAGGGTCGGTCGTCCTTTCACTGTTAGTCGTGGCCAAAGTAATTAGCCGATTCTTTCCTGTTTCTTGAAACCTCTTCTCCTGGGTAGAGATGCACGATGGACACCAATGATCGGCCCAACATGAACTTACCGGCCCGGTTTTCTGCGGCTTTACCGCCCGTTCGGGAATTTACTTCCGGACCTGCCCTTGACCGGGCAGCAGGGCCATCGGTGCAGATCAATTCCAGGGTAGTACTACGGGCACTTGCGCGCCACTGGTGGCGAATTCTCGGGCTGTGGCTTGTGGTGTCTGCGCCGATAGCTTTCCTGATTTACATGGTCATTCCGCCGACCTATGAGGTGGCGAGCCTGCTGCGAATCGAGGCGGCACAGCCTGAAATCTTGGGTTCGCTCGGTAAGGGAGGGATTGAGGTTCAACAGAAAACTTATCTCAAGACGCAAGTAGGCTTGATCACCAGTAACAGGGTGCTTAACCCTGCTATCGCGGATCCTCTCGTCGTCAACCTGCCGATGATCAAAGACTATAAAGATCCCAAGGCCAATCTCATCGAGAAGTTAAAGGTCACGATCCTCGAAGATACGAATCTGATCAGAGTTGCCTTGGAATTACCGAATCCCGACGAGGCCGTCACAATCGTCCAGTCTGTGGTTCAATCCTATCTCGCGCAAAATACGGATTACAGTCGTAGCGCCAACCGCGACCTTACGGAGAGCTTGAAGTTACAACTCGTGAAGATCGAAGATGAGATTAAATCGAAGAGAGAGAGTATAAGAGAGTTGTACAGAAAGGGTAATATTGTCGTCAAGCCTGAGGACAGGCTAAATACGACCAGCAACACTGACGGCGGTACGCTTCAACCAACGTTTAAAACTTCGTCGGAAGCCCATGTCCAAAAGATGATGAGTGAGATTGATCAGACCGAGCTCGAACTGATCGAAGCGATGTCGGTGCTGGATGTGAAGCGTGAAGCTTACAAGGCAAGGCGGGACGAAAGTCAGCAGCTCGCGCAGGTAAATGATGGGCAACTACTGGCTCGCATCAAAGACGAATTCAAGAAAGACCCCGACGTGATCGCCTTCAAGCAGGAGTTCGACGAAACGCGCGAGCATCTCGAACATATTAAACAGACAGTCCGGCAACCCCAGGACGCGGCGAGAGTCGCGGCTCAGAAGCACTTTGATAAGTTGCAAAAAGAATATAATGACCTTT
Source organism: uncultured Isosphaeraceae bacterium (assembly GCA_963829765.1). GTDB lineage: Bacteria > Planctomycetota > Planctomycetia > Isosphaerales > Isosphaeraceae > CAWFRS01. The sequence continues at coordinate 2,327 of CAWHKI010000253.1, forward strand.
GGAATGTGAAATATGAAGAGATTCTCGACCGGTTGACAGTGGTGGGGCCCGGCGGAGACACACAGTTGCTTGCAATCATCCAGGAGTTGGAACATAAAGTCGAATCGCTTAAGCAGAAAAAGACGAGGCTGTCCGAGCTCTTCAAGGCAATACAAGTCGAGCAGAAAGTGACAAACGACGACACCTTTGAGGCCGGCTACCTGGCTCATCAGGTCCAAAGCCTTTTGAACTGGCAAGAGGTCGTCAAGAAAAACCTGGAGCAATTAAAGTTTGAGGCAAGCCAAGATAAGTACCGCGTCGTCTTGGTCGACCCGGCTTCGGCTCCCAAAGATCCGTCGACCAAAAAGGGGATTAAGTATATGGCGGCCGCGCCTGTTTGCGTCATGTTTATGATGCTCGGACTGTTTCTTTTGCTAGAGGCCAGGGCTGAGCGAGTCGCCGATCCCGATGCACTGTCGACCCGTGTGCGGTCTGAGGTATATGCCTTACCTCCTTTGCCCACTGCCCGCTCGATCCGCAAGCTGAGTGCGTCGGATGCTGACGACCAGATCGAGCAGTTTGTCCAGCGGCTTGATCATCTGCGGTTTGCGGTTTGCGGGAGCCAGGGTGATCTGGGAAAAGGGCGGTGTGTATTGATCACCAGTGCCGTCGGTGGTGAGGGGAAAACAACACTGGCTGCACAACTGGCTGCACGGTGTGGGAACGCGGGAATGTCTACAGTGCTTATCGACTCCGACTTCCGCCGTGCATCGCTCTGTACGCTGCTTGACGTTCCCGAAGGCCCTGGGTTGAGCGACATACTCAAGGACGAGGCTACCATCGACGAAGTCGCGATTCCCGTTCAGGGGGGGGCCTTTTATCTGCTCTCTGCCGGTACCCCCATTCAAGACACGAGCCGCTTATTACAGAGTCCCAAGTTCGGGCAACTGATCGGCCAACTCCGTCAGCTGTACGACCTGATCATCATTGACTCTCCCCCGGTCCTTCCCGTTCCCGATGCGCTCATTCTGGGTCACTGGGCCGACGGCGCGGTGATTGCTGCGCGGTATGATATAAGTCGGTTCCCCCAGGTAGAGCGAGCCCGTCGTCAGCTAGACAACGCGGGAATTACCGTTCTGGGGACAGTAATCAACGGCATGCGTCAGTCCGATTCATATTATGGACGTTACACTTATAGCAGACAGCGATCCAACCACCCGGAATCTTCCAACACGATTTAGAATACTGTTGGATGATCGAGGTTATCGTCAATTGGGCCGAGGACGGCAGATATGCGCTCTGGGGCTCATCGATCGTCTTGCCACAGAACAAGCAGGAACTTGCTGAAGCAAGCCGGGTGCAACTCGCGATCTAACAACAATAGTTCTGGGAGCGGGACGGCCGTGAATCCGGGCTGGGATGCATGCACAACCCATGGGGACGAAGTCTGCGCAGTGGTGTGTGGTTGAAGAGGCTGGCGGAGGTTTCCGGCTTCTTATTGCACGGACAAGTCTATCGTTGGGGCCATCCCGGTTGTTACTGTTCATAAAACTGCGAGGAACGTATACTTTGCTGGGCTTTCTATCATGAGCACGAATGCGATTGCAGCCGAGGTAAACCAGCCATTATCAGGGCTGGGTGGCAGTGGATCAGTACCGCGTCAGCGACAATCACTGGCGAGTATCTGGCCAGTGGCTGCGGTGGCTTTGATGCTTGGTTTGGCCTACGCTCCCAATCTTCGCGACCTGTACTCGACCTGGAACGATGATCCGAATTACTCACATGGAAAATTGGTCATCCCGATCGCTTTGTTCATCCTTTGGAGGCGATTGTCGGAGACATCAGAGGCACCGTCAAACACTGCGGTGCCGGCAACGTGGTGGGGCTGGGTCGTCCTGACCGCGATCTTAGCGGTGCGTGCCATTGCCTACGAGCAAAACTCACAGTGGACAGAGACTGCCACCTTGCTACCTGTGATCGCCTGTATCACTTGGACTCTTGGTAGTTGGCCGCTCTTACGGCGAATCTGGCCGGCCATCATATTCCTTGTATTTTTGCTCCCTCTACCGGGAGCCATCAATGACAGGGTCGCGCTGCCACTGCAGCGGTTCGCGGCTACCGGCAGTTGCTTTTTACTTCAACTTTCGGGACTTTGGGCCGTTCAAGAGGGGAATGTTATAAATCTCACGACGCCCCGCGGTCCGATGCCGCTTGACGTGGCCCTGGCTTGTAACGGATTGAGAATGCTGATGACCATGGTCGCCACGATTACATTAACGGTCATCCTTGTCCCCTTGCCGACTTGGAAGCGGGTCGTCCTGCTTGTCAGTACGGTGCCGATCGGGCTACTCAGCAACATCATCCGGATCGTGGCCACGGGCTGGTTGTATTATGAGATCGCGGGACCGGCGGCGAAAGAGTGGGCGCATGACCTGTCCGGTTGGCTAATGATGCCGCTGGCACTAATCCTCGTGGGATTAGAGCTGCGGCTTATGTCGTGGCTGGTACCCGACATAACCGTAGAGGAAGATGACGATCAGAAGTTGGTGATCCCGCTAATTAATAAGAACGCGTCGGGCAAGAAGCCGCGGGAACACGCTGATCTTGATGAGCTGGCCTAAACCGACGTTTTCAAGCCTCGGAGAGACGTCGCCGTATCGATCATCTCTCAGACTCACATCGAGATGAGCCGGCAGCTTGTCACCTGCGGCGCCACCATCGACGCGATCTATAACTGCCCGGACGCCGCAGCCGGCGATGATTGGACCGTGGTGGAGAACCCCGACCGTAAGCCAGGCCCCGGCATGTTGCTCCGCGCGACTGCCGATCTGAAACTGGACCTGGGAGCCTCGTGGATGGTCGGTGATCTGGTCAGTGACGTACTGGCTGGTCATAATGCCGGCTGCCGGAGCATCTTGCTCGAGTCAGGTCAGACATCGCTGGCCGAGGGCCAGATGCTTGCTGGCCGATTCTTGATCGCTCCCGACATCGCGGCCGCAGCCGACTTAATCCTTGCCGACCGTGGGGAGCGACGATGAAGATCCTTCTGACCGGGGGGGCGGGCTATGTCGGTAGTGCCTGCCTGCGGTGGCTTCTCAAACATGGCCACGATCCGATCGCCTATGACAATCTCGAGGAGGGCAATGTTGCGGCAGTACCCGATGCCGCTGCCCGGCTGATCGTCGGCGATATCGCCGACACCGATCACCTGGCGAAGGTGTTGGATCAGCGACGCATCGAAGCGGTGATGCACTTCGCGGCCTTGGCATCGGTCCCCGACTCGATCGCTGATCCCGAGGCTTATTACCGAGTCAACGTCGTTGGAACTAAGAGCGTGCTCGACGCGATGCGATCCGCTGGCGTGCGGAAGATTCTGTTCAGCAGCACGGCCGCAACCTATGGGTTCAATGGGGAGATGCCCTTGCGTGAGAACTCTCCCCAAACCCCCGAGACTCCCTACGGCACTACCAAGCTAACCGCGGAGTGGCTTATTAAAGATTATGGCCGCGCCTATGACTTCGGTTTCGTCTTGCTTCGGTACTTCAACGCCGCAGGTGCCGATCCCGGAGGCGATTTTGGCGAAGACCGTCGTCATGAAGCACACCTAATTCCTCTAATCTTCCAGACGGCCGTCGGCCGCCGACCCAAGGTCATGGTCTATGGAGACGATTATCCGACCCCCGACGGGACCTGCGTGCGAGACTATGTTCATACCTCTGATCTGGCCCAAGCGCACCAATTGGCCGTCGAGTCGCTCGAGTCGGGCGTGGGCCGGGCGTATAACCTTGGCTCGGGTACCGGGGCGACGGTACTGGAGGTGTTGCGGGCATGCGAGACGGTTGCGGGCCGACCTATCCCGCACGAGATCACCAGTCGACGCCCCGGCGATCCCGACGTGCTGATTGCCAGCCCGGAGAAGATCATCCGAGAGCTGAACTGGTTGCCCCACCATTCTGACATCCGCGTGATTGTCCGGACCGCCTGGGAGTGGCATTGCCGCCATCCCGCCGGTTACTCGCCCTTCGCGGGGTAATCCGTTTCTCTCCCCATGGCCGTCGCCGCTGATGATGAATATCGCCTACTTGATGCCCACCTACCCCTTGCCGAGCCAGACTTTCATCAGGCGGGAGATCGCCGCACTGGAAGCCAGTGGCATGACAATCCACCGGTTCGCGGCACGCCGGTTCGTCGGTAAGTTAAGCGACTCGGCTGACCTCGCCGAACAGGGGCGGACTTGCTATCTCCTGGAGGCTGGAGGTTGGGGCTTGGCTGGGGCTCTGATTGCCACGGTGGTGGGTCGCCCGAGGCGGTGGCTGGCTACTCTCGCCACGGCAATCCGCCTGGGGCGACGCTCGGAGCGGGGGTTGACGTGGCACCTGATCTACTTTGCCGAGGCGTGCCTGTTGCTCCGGTGGCTGGCAGACCGTGCCGCTGATCATGTTCATGTTCACTTCGGTACGAACGCGGCGACCGTCGCATTGCTGTGCCGACAACTTGGAGGTCCGCCTTACAGCGTTACAATCCATGGGCCTGAGGAATTCGACTCGCCCCGGCAACTGGGGCTGCGCGAGAAGGTTCGTCATGCCGCCTTCATCGTCGCCATCAGCCAGTTCACGCGTAGCCAGCTCTGCCGATGGACCGATTCGGCTGACTGGTGGAAGATTCACGTAATTCATTGCGGGCTCGACGAGTTGTTCTTATTTGCAGTTGCCTCGCCTATTCCAGAGCGACCGCGGTTGGTGAACGTGGGGCGGCTTTGCGAGCAAAAGGGTCAGCACCTGTTGCTCGAAGCGGCTGCCCATCTGCTCGCTCACAACCTTGACTTCGAGTTAGTGATCGTAGGTGACGGCCCATTACGCGGTGAACTTGAGCGTCTCATCGATCACCACAACATGCGGGGCCGTGTATGGATCACCGGTTTCTTGGACAACCAGGGAGTCCGTTGCGAGCTGGAAGCCGCGCGAGCGCTCGTCATGCCCAGTTTCGCCGAGGGATTACCGGTGGTAGTCATGGAAGCGTTGGCCCTGGGTCGTCCTGTGATCAGTACATATGTTGGCGGCATTCCGGAGCTGGTCGAGCCCGGCCGGCATGGCTGGTTAGTGCCCGCTGGCGCGGTCGAGCCGCTGGCTGCGGCGATGGCCGCGGCCCTGACGGCCGACACTGTAGAACTCGAAACGATGGGCCGGTCCGGCGCGGCGAGGGTCGCCGAGCGGCACGATATCAACAATGAGGCCAGAAAACTTGCCGAGCTGTTTGCGGATCCAGCCGCGATGACCAGTGTGGAAAACCTCCATGCCTGTCCCGCCCGCACCATTGTTGCAAAGGGAGCCGCCGGGGGCGTCGCTTAAGAGATGAAACGAACATGAGTGACTTGGGGGTCGTGGTCATTGGCCGAAACGAAGGAGAGCGGCTGCGACGGAGCTTGAAGTCGGTGGTTGGGCCCGGCCTGCCGGTGGTCTATGTCGATTCGGGTTCAACGGACGACAGCGTTGATCTGGCGCGCTCCATGGGCGTGGAAGTCATCGAGCTGGACTTGTCGCTGCCGTTTACGGCGGCCCGGGCTCGCAACGCTGGTGTGGAACGGCTGCTGCAGCTTGACGGAGGCATCAAGTTCGTTCAGCTCGTCGACGGCGACAGTGAGGTTATTTCCGGCTGGTTGGATCACGCCCACAAGGTGCTGAAAGAGCGGCCCGACGTCGCCGTACTGTTCGGCGTCGTGCGCGAGCAAAATCGCGATCAGACCATTTATAACCGCTTGGCTGATCTTGAGTGGGACGTACCGATCGGCGAGGTCAAAGCCTGCGGTGGCGATGCCATGATGCTGATGGAGGCCTTCCGCCGTGTCAACGGCTTCAACCCGGCAATTATCGCTGCAGAGGACAATGAGATATGCCTGCGGATTCGCAGGGAGGGATGGAAAGTTTTGCGCATCGACAGCGACATGAGCGTGCATGATATGGCGATGACCCGGTTCGCGCAATGGTGGCGGCGTACCGTGCGCTCTGGGCACGCCTACGCTGAAGGGTGGGCACGCCATGGCCGCACCCCTGAGCGCCACTTTGTCCGCGAGTTGCGCAGCACAATCTTCTGGGGGTTCTTACTTCCCCTACTCGTATTCGGCTTGGCCTGGCCAAGTCGTGGTGCGAGTCTCGTGTTGCTGTGCGGCTATCCGATTTTATTCTGGCGAACCGACCATTACCTTCGATCGTATCGGCGCTGGTCCGCGGTAGACGCTCGATTGTATGCGGCATTCTGCGTACTGTCTAAGTTTCCCGAGATGGTTGGTGTTGTAAATTACTGCTCGCGATACATTCGCGGTAAGCCGCCTCAGCTTATTGAATACCGTGGGCCCACCGTTGCGTCGTCTGCTCCGCCCTTGGAGCTCAATCCGGGCACTTATGATGGAAGACGCTAAACAACGGCTCTCCGTCGGGTTTTTGGGAGCCGGCTACATCGCGGACTGGCATGCCGCGGCCCTGCGAACAGTCCCAGGCACCAGCTTGGCCGCCGTCTGCGACCGGGACGAAAGCCGGGGTCAGGCGTTCGCGGCGCGGCACGGTGTCGGTCGCGTCTTCACATCGCTGGGCGAAATGCTCACGGAAGGCGAGTTAGACTCGATCCATGTCCTGCTCCCCGCCGAATTGCACGCCCGGAGCACTGGCGAGATCATCGACGCTGGGATCGATGTGCTGATGGAGAAGCCGATGGCCATTGCCGTCGAGGAGTGTGAAAGCCTTATCGAACACGCTCGGACGGCTGGGGCTAGGCTGGGTGTCGGTCATAATTTCCTGTTCGCTCCGATCTACGAGCGCCTGAAGCAGGATCTAACCGCAGGGCGGCTCGGACGACCCGACGAGGTTACAATTACGTGGAACAAGAGCTTGGGCCAGCTCGTATCCGGGCCGTTCAACCTTTGGATGTTCAGCGAGCCAGCAAACATTATTCTCGAAGTCGGGTCGCACTCGGTCGCGCACATGCTCGATCTGATTCCTTCGGCTAAGGTCGTTACGGTGCGCGCGACAAACCCCCAGGATCTACCCGGTGGAGCGAGGGTTTTCCGCCGGTGGCGCGTGGAGGCCGGTGCTGGCTCGACGAGCGTGATGCTGAATTTTTCCTTCTCGCCGGGGTTTTCCGAGCACATGATCCATATCCGCGGCAGTCTGGCGCCGCCACAGTCGACTTCGAGCGCAACACGTACCTCCTTCATCGGCATACCCCGGCCGAGTTGGATTTCGATCGTTATCAGATGACGGTCTCGGAGGCGAAAGCCCTCAAGGGCCAGGCTCGCGGCACACTCGCTCGCGCGATCTATTCCAAGCTGCGACCTATCGGGGGCGGCCCCTACGGGCAGAGCATCGCCAGGGCAATGCAGTCGTTTTACGCCAATTCACGCGACTCGCTCGATGCCCGTATCTCTCCGGAGTTTGGTCGGGACGTGGTACGCACCTGTGTGGAGATCGGCCGGCAGATGGTTGGAACCCCAATGGCCTGGCCGACGCTCGCTACCAACGGCGCGGTACCCGAGACCAAGGGAACACCGTCGGCGGCCCGCCCCGAGGTTCTCCTTTTGGGTGTCACCGGATTCATCGGCCAGGAGTTGGCCCGGCAGTTCCTCGACGGTGGATATCTCATTCGGGTGCTCGTCCGCAACCCTGGCCGGCTGCCCACCGATTTGAAGGACTCACGAGTCGATGTGGTTGTGGGGGATCTGTCCCGGGGCTCAGGGCTCGCTGCGGCGCTCGCGGGAATTCGTTGCGTATATCACCTGGCTCGACCGAACGTCAAGACCTGGGAAGAGTGGACCGAGCAAGAGATCAAGGCGACTCGCCGCGTCGCGGAGGCATGTCTGACCGCGAAGGTCGGCCGGCTGATTTACACCGGGACGATCGACTCATATTACGCCGGCATTAAGGCCGGAACAATCACCGAAGACACGCCCCTCGATCGACACATCCGGTGGCGGAACTACTATGCACGGGCAAAGGCCCTTTCAGAACAAGCACTCATGGATCTACATCGCCAGCGGGACCTGCCAGTGGTTATCTTCCGGCCAGGAATCGTCATTGGCCGAGGCGGCAGCCCCCTTCACTGGGGTGTCGGTATGTGGTCCTTTGACGCTGTCTGTCAGCTCTGGGGCCGAGGATGCACGCCCCTGCCCTTGGTCCTCGTTCAGGACGTCGCGTCGGCCTTGGTGGCCGCCCTGAATGTACCGGGAATCGAAGGCCAATCGTTTAATCTGGTCGCCGAGTCAAAGATCACCGCCCGAGAATATCTTGCTGCTTTGGAACAATACACCGGCGTTGAATTCCAGAAGATCTCAACCCCGCCTTGGAAGTTTTACGTAGGCGACGTCGCCAAATGGCTCGTCAAACGGGCAATTCGCCACCCGGACCACCGGTTTCCCAGCTATCGTGATTGGGAGTCGCGGACTCAGCACGCGCACTATGACTGCTCAAAGGCTCGCAAGGTCCTGGGATGGAAACCAACCGACGCGCGGGATGATATCATTCAGAAGGGCATCCGCGAGCCGGCCGTGGATCTCTTCGCTTGGGCTCCGCCGCCTGATGGATGGTCGGCCGGGCGGCTGGCTACAAGTCCTTCGCCAATCGCAAGTTGCTGATCAGGCCATCCTGGTCGTCAGTAGGCTTGTCGCGGTTACCCCGGATCTTTCGACTAAGTCATGGTTGACTGTGCAATGAGAAACTCCTCGGAGTGCAAGACGTTGAACGATTCATCAACGCCTCCAGCGTCTGAGACAGAGAGCAGACTAGCCCGAATTTGGGCCGACGTACTGCATCGGGAGGTCGTAGGTATCAACGACGACTATTTCGATCTCGGCGGCAACTCCCTTCTGGCTGTCAATCTCTTTGCCAAAATCGAGAGTCAGTTGGGAATCAAGCTGCCTCTCTCGTCGCTGATCGAGGCCCCTACGGTCGTCGAACTCGCTCGCCTCTTGGATGCCCGAGGCTCACATAACCCTGTGGTATTGATCCGCAAGGGTGGCGATGGACTACCCCTGTTCCTGATTCACGACGCTGACGGTGAGACAATGCTGTACCGGGGCCTGGCGCATCACCTGGATTCAGCGCATACCGTCTACGGTCTTCACCCCTACAGCAAGGCCAATCATCCAATTCTTCACACTTGCTTCGAAGAGATGGCCGAGTTTCATATCGGCAACATTCGAAAGATTCAGGCTCACGGGCCCTATTTGCTGGGTGGGTTGTGCGCTGGCGGACTCATCGCCTTCGAGATGGCCCGGCAGCTTCAGCGCGATGGTGAACAAGTCGCCATGGTGGCACTGCTGGATGCCGCGGATGTCGCCGCGCAGTATGCGCCTCTGCTGGTAGTCAAGGCGCGACTTAACAACTTTGCGTCGACATTTGATCAGCGGAACGGCACCTCAAAACAGCAACATGTCATGAAAGTCATGAGAACAGTCCTACGCAAGACCGGGAACTTGGCCAGATATATGGTCCAGCACCGGACCAAGGCCTTGCGCGATGGTGCGAAAATGAGACTATTCCGATCGTATTCGCAACTCGGGCTGCCCATGCCCGCATTTCTTGAAAACATCCCGGTGCGAACAGTTTACATGTTTGCGAGGAACCGGTATCGGCCCGAAACCCCATTCGATGGTGAACTTGCGCTGTTCGCGGCGACGAGTGGTGTTGGATTTGATGAGCCGTTCAGGAATCGTTATGTCGACCCATTGATGGGCTGGAATCGCCGTGCGACCCGAGGGGTACGAGCGTTTGATGTGCCGGGCGGTCATTCCAGCATGCTTCAAGAACCAAATGTTCGAGTCGTCGCGAAATACTTGCAGTCCTATATTAACGAAGTCGTTAATCGGCCGATGTGTATGACGACACCCGGTGCGATACCGGCCGTGGGCCCTGTGACGGCCCGGGCTCACTTTGAGCCAACAGGCGAAAGCTCGATTATGGCGAGCGGCTTGGACTCGCCTTGCCGGGGGGAATTGACCACGGACGTGGTGATCCAAGCAGCACCAGCTCTAGACGGTCCTGCGCCATCGAGGCCATTTCATTTGTTGTTGGTGTCGGCCGAGAGCCGTACCGCAATGGAATGCGCCGCCGAACGACTGGCAGATCACTTGAAGGAGCGCGAGGATCAAGAGCTGTCCGACGTGAGCTACTCGCTGGCCGTGGGGCAACGACAATTCGAGTGGCGGCGAGTGGCGGTCGGCGCGAGCCGCGAAGAGCTGATCGAGCGGCTCCGTAAAGGCGCGGGCCGCGGTGCTTGGAGCGGTTCAGAGCCGACCGTCCAGCGACCGGTGGCCTTTGTATTGGCAGGGATAGGTGAGCAGGCCGCGGGCACCGGTCGGGGCCTCTATGACGGCGAACCTGCTTTTCGGGCTGCGGCGGACCAATGTGCCGAGATTTTGAAGCCATTTTTAGGACAGGACATCCGGGAGGCTATGTTCGCCGAGCCCAAACCATCCCGCGACTGGCTACGGGGCGGTGGTAGCGATGTGCTCAAGGATGCACGGATTGCCCAGCCGGCTGCGTTCGTCCTGGACTGGGCGCTCGCCCAAATGTGGCTGACTTGGGGGATCAAGCCGGCGGCTTTACTGGGTTACAGCGTGGGAGAATATGTGGCGGCTGTGCTGGCCGGTGTACTACGATTGGCCGATGCGCTGGAAATCGTGGCCCGGCGAGCGGCGTTGATCCGTGAGAAAGCGAAGCCGGGGGTCATGCTCGCGGTGCCTCTCGGGGAGTGCGAACTCAGGCCCCGTCTCGGCAACGATTTGTGGTTTGCCGCAATCAATGGCCCGCAGGCGACAGTCGTTGGAGGTCAGGAATCAGCGATTCAAAGGCTGGAGAAAGAATTACAAAGCATGGAAGTGGTAGCACGGCGGGTAGCTTCCGAGCAAGGGTCTCATACGCCCTTGCTTGACCCGGTGCGAAACGATCTGAAACAGTTAGTGGAGAAAGCGCGTCGCGACGAGCCACGGATTTCGCTGTGGTCAAATGTCACCGGAGCATGGCTCACCGCGGCGGACGTGCGCGACCCCTTCTACTGGTGTGAGCATATGTGCGGACCCGTGCGATTCGAGGAGGGCGTTGGAGAGCTGCTCCGGAATCAGCACCAAATTCTCCTCGAGGTGGGGCCAGGCGCCGGCTTAGGTGCGATGGTGCGGCAACACGCCGGTTTCAACCGAGAGCGGACGGGGCGGGTGCTTGCGAGTTTGCCGGGCGCTTGGGATCGAGCCACTGATCGTGAGCACGTGGCCGGGGTATTAGCGAGGCTGTGGGTGGAGGGAGCGGAAGTCGACTGGGAAGGATATTATGCGGGCGAGACGCGGCGGCAAGTTGAATTGCCGACGCGTCTGTTCGAAAGCCCGGGGGCATGGAAAGAGCCGCAAGCGGCATCGATGGAACAGTTCGAACCTTTGCCCTGCGCAAAAGCGCCTTAAACCCATTTGACGCGGCTCCTAACCTCGCGTGATTCTTAGTGTGGGACAAGCGAATGGATACCGAAGAAATTCGGCGAAAAACCAAGGCTTTTATCGCCGTGCATTTCAAGAACTACGACCTCAAGGATGACGACGACATTTTCTCCCTGGGCTTTGTGAACTCGTTGTTCGCCATGCAACTTGTGTTGTTCGTGGAGAAAGAGTTCCAGGTGAAGGTGCAAGACGACGATCTGCTTATCGATAACTTTCGCTCCGTGAACGCCGTTATGGATCTCGTCAGAAGAAAGCTACCAGCATGACAATCGCACTTAACGATGCTCAGGCGGCTAGCAAAGCCGAATTCCGTGAGTTCGTACGGCATGAGATTCATCCCCATGCGAACCGCTGGGACCGTGAGGAACGCATGCCCGCGGATCTGGTGGTACGGTTGGGCCAAAAGGGCTATCTCGGCGGTCTCACTCCGCGCGACTACGGCGGAGCCGGGATGGACATGGTGACGTTCGGCCTGCTGAACGAAGAGATGGGCCGCGGCTGTTCGTCAGTGCGTAGTTTACTTACAGTTCATGGAATGGTGCAGTTCGCGATTTTACGATGGGGTAAAGAAGATCAGAAAAGGAAATGGTTACCGCAATTGGCGACAGGTGAAATCATCGGGGCATTCGGTCTGAGCGAGCCTGGCGCCGGCAGCGATGCCACCGCGATAGAAACCACTGCCGCGGTTAGCGGCAGTTCGTACATCTTGAACGGAACCAAGGCGTGGACGACGTTCGGACAGATCGCCAATCTTGTCCTCGTCTTCGGCAAGCAGGATGGCCGCATCTGTGCGTTCTTGGTCGAGAGTGATCGCCCCGGCTTCTCGGCCACGCCGGTCAGTGGATTGCTGGGAATCCGTGCATCGATGTCGGCCACCCTCCGGCTTGACTCATGCGTCATCCCCAAGGAGAACCTTATCGGCGGCGTGGGATTTGGATTCAGCGCGGTCGGTTCGGCGGCGCTTGACATTGGGCGATATACCGTGGCGTGCGGCTGTGTAGGCATTGCCCAGGCCTGCCTGGACGCCTCAATCGAATATGCGTCTACCCGCAAACAATACGGATCGCTTATCAAAGAACACCAGCTCATCCGCAAGATGATCACCGAGATGGTGGTTAACGTCCGAGCCGCGCGCGCTCTCTGTCACCGCGCTGGGCAACTCAAGGAAGCCGGCGATCCCCGGACCTTGATGGAAACGCTGGTCGCCAAGTACTTCGCCTCGAAGGCCGCCACCCAATCAGCCAACGATGCCGTCCAGATTCACGGCGCTAACGGATGTAGCGCCGACTACCCTGTACAGCGTTATTACCGCGATGTGAAGATCATGGAAATCATTGAAGGGAGCACCCAAATCCTCGAGATCAACATCGCAAAAGAAGCCTGCGATATTTATGGGAGTGATACATGAACGCCGGTGCGGTACTAGACCCGATCAAGGCGGAGCCTGAACAGGCTGTGAAATGTGTGGTTTGGGATCTCGACAATACGCTGTGGACTGGTGTGCTGCTGGAAGATACGCGAGTCTCGTTGCGGCCGGAAGTCCCCGGGATATTGCGAGCCCTCGACGAACGCGGCATCTTGCACTCGATTGCCAGCCGCAACGATCGAGCGATCGCGATGGAAAAACTCCGCGAATTCGGTCTGGGCGAATATTTCCTCTGGCCGCAAATCAACTGGAACCCCAAGTCGGATTCGATCAGGGCAATAGCGGATAACTTGAGACTAGGGCTGGATACGTTCGCTTTCATTGACGACCAGCCGTTCGAGCTCGCGGAAGTTGCTTTCGCGCATCCCGAGGTCCTGTGCATCGACTCTACCAACTTGAACGGCCTCACAGAGATGAAGCGGATGTATCCGCGGTTTGTCACCGAGGAATCAAAGGCCCGCCGCCTGCTGTACATGAGCGACGAGCGGCGGCAGGAAGCAGAGCGAGAATTCACCGGGACTAATGAAGAATTCCTCGCGAACCTCAAAATGGAGTTTATCATTTCCAATGTGGATGACCACGATCTCATACGCGCCGAGGAATTGACCGTCCGAACCCACCAATTAAATACTACGGGGTACACCTACTCGTATGATGAGCTCGATGCGCTGCGACATTCTCCCAACCATCAGTTGTTGATCGCCGGGTTAGACGACGTCTTCGGCTCGTACGGCAAGATCGGCCTGAGCTTGGTGGAATTGGGCCCCGAGTACTGGACCATCAAGCTACTCCTGATGTCGTGCCGTGTGATCTCGCGGGGGGTGGGTACCGTGATGCTGGCGCACATCATGAAGCTCGCCAAGCAGGCGGGAGTCAAGCTGCGGGCTGAATTTATCTCCAACGACCGCAACCGCATGATGTACATCACCTATAAATTCGCCGGCTTCCGAGAGATCGGGCTGGGCGAGAACGGCAGAAAAACCGTCCTGCTCGAAAACGATCTGAGTACGACGCAAGAATTTCCCGCTTACTTGCGGGTCCGAGCTTAGGCCCCGCGTCAAAGATGCCTGAAGTTCGCGATGATGCCGCCCCGCAGACTTTGTGCCGGTGCAATGTCCAGTTTTGGATGACTCTTCACTTATTATCATGAAACTCTTCATTGTTGTGCTCTGTTATCGCGTCGTCGATCTGACGATCGACTGCCTCCATTCCCTCAGCGCTGAGATCGGCCGAGTCCCTGGAGCGAAGGTGGGGTTGTTGGAAAACGGGACCGGAGGCGATTCCGGCGAGCGGTTGAGAAAGGTGATCGAAGAAAACGGCTGGAGTTCATGGGTCGATCTGACGGTTGTCCCCACCAACCTTGGGTTCACCGGAGGTAACAACCTCCTGATCCGTCCCATGCTCGAGTCGGCTGATCCTCCCGACTACGTGCTCTTGCTCAACTCGGACACGATTGTCAAGGAGCACTCGCTCGACACTCTCGTCGAATTCATGGACACTCATCCACGGGCGGGAATCGCCGGCAGTAAGCTGGTCTGGACCGACGGAAGAGTCAGGTCCTCGCCATTCCGGTTTCTGGGCATCGTAACCGAGTTTGATGTGAGCCTGAAATTGGGAATCGTATCGAAATTGTTGTCGCGGTGGGGCATAGACCCGCCCAGACCCAAAGTCACGACCAAGGCAGACTGGGTTTCCGGGGCAAGCATGATCATCCGTCGACGTTTGCTCGAGGAGATTGGGCTTCTGGACGAGGGGTTGTACACGTATTTTGATGATGTCGATATTTGCCTGAGAGGAAGAAGAGCGGGATGGGAGACATGGTACGTCGTTGAGAGCGAAGTTATTCATCTGGGAGGGGCATCGACGGGCGTGCTGCCCGCGGGTATGACGCCCGCGGTCGTTAAGCGCCGTCCAGCCTATTGGTTCCAAGCGAGGCGACGGTTCTTCTTGAAAAGTTATGGCAAGTTTTACACCGCCTTGGTCGATGCCGCGTTCATTATCGGGCAGGCGCTCTGGCGGCTGAGATGTCGCATACAACAGAAGGTGGATACAGATCCGCCGCACATGCTAACCGATACGATCCGCAATAGCGTTTTCTGTACTGGATTTCGTTTGACGAACGTTGAAAATCCAGCGTTCAGGGACCCAAGTGCGCCCAGTTGAAGAGAACGAATATGCGAATTACCTGGTATGGACATGCCGCGTTCTTGATTGAAACCCAGGGCTTGCGGATTATCCTCGACCCGTACCGCTCTCCTGATTCAGGTGGTTATTTGCCGATCGACGAGCCGGCCGACCTCGTGATCGTCAGCCATGAGGAGGACGTCTACCACAGCCATGTGGGCCAGATTGTTCCACCATTCCAGCTCATCAAGGCACTCGAGTTGCCCGAGGGGGGCGAAGTCATCAAAGGTATTCGATTCGAGACCGTTCACGTTTACGAACACGCCGATCGCAAACCCGAGGAGAAGGTTACCATCATCCATTTTCGGTCGGAGGACATGCATGTGGTCTTCCTGGGTGACCTTGGACATCCCCTCACGGAGGCCGAGGTCGCTCCGCTCCGCGGGGCAGATATCGTGCTCATCCCAGCGGGTGGCCCTCCGACGATCGACTATCCCGATATTCCTCTCTTGCTCGACATGATCGGGCCCCGCATCATCGTGCCGATGCACTTTAAGACCCGCAAGATCAACCTGAACATCAAGCCCGTGATCAAATTCCTGGAAACGCTGCCGAATGATCCGGTCGCGAGAACCGGTTCGACCACAATCGAGGTGTCCCGAGTTACGCTGCCGCAGACGCGGGAAATCCGCGTGCTTGACTATGCGAAGTAATTGGTCAACGCTGGGAACGAACTTAGGACCCGTTCGCGGTCTGACCTTTAAGAAATCTGGGCACGATGACGAGCTCAACGCAAACTCATGAACCTTTGGTCTCCGAGCAGCCGAGGCGCTGTCTCACTATCGCGGCCACATTCACGGCCGAACCTGTCCTGGAACCTCTGGACTTTTGGACAGAAGAGTTAAGCCTCTTTGCGTCCGTCGAGTTCGCCCCCTACAATCAGGTTTTCCAGCAGTTGCTCGACCCCGACAGCCCACTGTCGCGGAATCGCGATGGCGTTAACATATTGCTGATCAGGCTCGAAGACTGGATGCGGTCTCAGCCTGAATCGGCAGGTATTGACGATCTTGACGATTTCCTGGGGAGAACCGCTGCCGATTTGATCGACGCAGCGCGGCAGGCCGCCGCTCGCTCGACGGTGCCGCTGATTGTCGGCGTTTGCCCTGACTCGCCCGCGGTACGAAATAACACGCAGAGACAGGGTATCGCGGCCCGAGTCGAGCAATTGATCATCTCGGAGCTGAAATCGGTTCCCGGTGTGTACCCGATCTCGCCAGGCGAGTTTGCGTTGTATCCGGTCGCCGACTACCACGATCCGCTTCGAGACGAGCTTGGGCACATCCCTTACACGTCCTTATTCTTCGCCGCGCTCGGGACAATCTTGGCCCGGAAAGTCCATGCCCTCCTAAGCCCGCCGCGTAAGGTGATTGTCTTGGACTGCGACAACACCCTGTGGAAGGGAGTCGTTGGCGAGGAAGGGGTCAACGGGATCACAATCCCACCTCGTTGTCAGGCGTTGCAACAGTTCATGCTGGCGCTGGCGCAAGGGGTTTCTACTCTGCCTGTGCAGCAAGAATGACGAGCTCGATGTGCTTGAAGTCTTTGATCGACGGCCGGACATGATCTTGAAGCGGGACCACCTAGTCGCCTGGCAGATCAACTGGCAGTCCAAGTCGGAGAACATCCGCACACTGGCACGCGATCTCAATCTGGGGCTTGACAGCTTTATCTTCCTCGACGACAACCCGGTCGAGTGCGCCGAGGTGCGGGCCAACTGCCCGGACGTTTTGACGCTCCGGCTGCCGGTCGATGGGAACATCGAAGAGTTCTTCCAGCACGTCTGGGCTTTAGACCAACTTCGGGTGACGTCGGAGGACCGGCACCGGCCGACAATGTACAAGCAGGAGGCCGACCGTGCCCGTTTTCAAAGAGAGGTGTCGACGATCGGCGACTTTCTCGAGGGGCTCGAGCTCCGGATTGGGTTCTCGAAGCCGGCGCCCGAGCAGGTTGACCGCATCGCTCAGCTCACGCATCGAACAAACCAGTTCAATTTCACGACGGTCCGCCGCAACGATGGCGACATCCATCGGCTTGCGGAGTCGGGCCTGGAATGTCGGGCTGTGGAGGTGAAGGACCGGTTCGGTGATTACGGCCTGGTAGGTGTGATGATCTTTGGCAGTCGCGGTCTTGCACTGGAGGTCGACACATTTTTGCTGAGCTGTCGGGCACTGGGCCGGGGCGTCGAGCACGAGATGCTGAGCGAGCTCGGTGAGATCGCCCTGCACCGGCACTTGTCGCTGGTCGCCGCCACCTTGACGCCCACCCAGAAGAATCAGCCGGCGCGGGACTTCCTCCAGAGGGTCGCCGGATCGTACGGCCGTCTGGTTGATGGCAACTGGCGGTACGAGATCCCGGCTGAGGTAGCCGCCGCCGTCGCTTACAACCCTGGGTCAACCGCACGTGCCGGCGAGCTAGCGAGTGCAGCGACGGGCGCTGCGCGGACCAACAGTGACACCGCGGTGAACAGCCCGGATTCGGGCCGGTTCGAGCGGATCGCCACGGAACTGCCCTGCCCCAACAGGTCCTCGCGGCTATCCGCGACCGCGCCGGCCGCCGCCGAGCTCGCCCTGAGCTTGGCCTGCCGTTGGTCGCGCCGCGCACCGAAGTCGAGGCCGAGCTGGCTCGGATCTGGGCCGAGTTGCTTCAGCTCGAGTCCGTGGGAATTGCGGATAACTATTTCGATCTGGGGGGAACGTCGCTCCTGGCTGTCGACTTGTTCGCCCGGATCGAGCATCGCTTCGGTAAAAGACTTCCTCTGAGTTCCCTACTCGATGCCTCAACCGTCGAGCAACTGGCCCGCCTCGTGGCTGGAGCGGCAAGCCAGGACTCGCTGGTGCTGATCCGCGCTGGCGAGGGCCAGCGGCCACCGCTGTTCCTGGTTCACGACGGCGACGGCGAAACGATGGTCTATCGCAGCCTGGCCATGAACCTGAAGCCTGACCACGCCGTCTACGGACTGCAGCCCCATTCGCGCCCCGACGCTCCCATAGTCCACACCCGAATCACGGAGATGGCCACATACCACATCGACAAGATCCGCTCGATCCAGGCCCAAGGCCCCTATCTCCTGGGGGGAATGTGCACTGGGGGCGTGATCGCCTTCGAGATTGCCCGGCAGTTGCAAGGCATGGGTGAACAAGTAGGCTTACTGGCCTTGATCGATGCGGCTGACGCCGAGGCGCAGCCCCAAGACCTGGCACTTCTTTAGCCGGCGACTACACAGCTTTTCCTCGGAAGTGCTCCATACTCCTCGAGCGACCCGATTCGACCGCCGAGTGCTATCAGTGATGACCAGTGTCCTGCGCAAGGTCAAGAACCTGAGCACCTATCTGGTCAGGCATCAACTCGAGATGTGGCGGGATAAGATCCGGATGAGTCTGCTCCGCTCCTATCTGGATCGAGGGCAACGGTTGCCCCGACTACTTCACCAGGTGCCGGTGCGAACGGTCTATTTGTTCGCCGAGAAGAATTATCAACCGGCGGGCGTGTTCGACGGAGAGATCCTGCTGTTCAGGGCGACCAGCGGCGAGGGCCCTGACGAGCCCTACATCGAGCGCTACGAAGATCCCACACTTGGCTGGAGTTGCCGCGCGACGTGCGGTGTCCGGGCTTATGACGTCCCTGGCGGCCACTCGAGCATGCTTCAGGAGCCTCACGTGCGAATCCTGGCCGAACAATTGCAGCTATCCATTGACGAAGGTTTCGCCAGGAAGACTACCCTTGAATGTGAATCAACGGTGACGGATTCGTCAAGGCTGGTCTCCCAACCGGTTCCCACGATCTAGCAATCGGACGATCAACTCACCACGTGGTTACTATTTTGCTCGAGCGAATCGCTTTCAAAGCCCTTTTTCCCCAATTCCAGCTATGTTGCTGCTATGATTAAGATAGACGATTCATTGATTTCGCCGTTGTTGGTGCACAATGGCGAGCCATCAACGGTTCAAACCGCCCTGCACCCGCACGCGAATCAAGAAAAAGAGATGCCGGAGCTAGTAATCCGCCCGCGCACGGGATGGATTGGCATCGACTGGCAGGAAATGTGGTCGCACCGCGAGCTGCTCGTCTTCTTGATCTGGCGCGATATCTCGGTGCGGTACAAGCAGACGGTACTGGGGCCAGCCTGGGCGATCGTCCAGCCCCTGACTATGATGGCGATCTTCACGATCATCTTCGGGCGGTTCGCGAACGTCGACTCCGAGGGCTTTCCCTACCCGGTTTTTGTCTTCGCCGGGCTGATCCCGTGGTCGCTCTTCTCGCAGGGCATGCCCCAGGCGGCTCTGAGCTTGGTCAATCAGCAGCAGATGCTGACCAAGGTTTATTTCCCACGACTTTTCGTGCCGATCGCATCAGCCTCGGTATTCTTAGTCGACCTGTTAATCTCGCTCGCCATCTACGCGGTCGTGATGTTCTATTACGGCGTGGCGCCAAGCTGGCAGGTATTCTGGCTGATCTTGCTGATTCCGCTGACGCTCGTCGCCTCGCTGGGGATGGGTCTGGTGTTGGCGGCGCTGACGGTTTTCTATCGCGACTTCAAGCACATCGTCCCGTTTTTGGTGCAGATCATGATGTACATTACGCCCGTGATTTATCCGGCCAAGCTGATTGGCGGACGCTGGCAATTGATCCTGTCGCTCAATCCGATGTTCGGAATCGTCACCGCATACCGCTCGGCGATCCTCGGTACGCCCTGGTGCTTTGTCTCGCTGGCGATCTCGACGGCGTCGGCTCTACTGCTCTTTGTATACTCTTTGTTTTACTTCCGCAAAACAGAACGGCGTTTCGCCGATTTTGCCTGACCGCGACTCATGGGGCCATGTGCCGGCCCCTTGGCCTTTTCACCTGAATCGGGGATTAGATCGACCATTATGAGCCGACCCGTCATCATCTGCGATCAAATCAGCAAATATTACAACTTGGGTATGTATCGAGGTATAAGGCGAGACAGCGCCCCACCCATGCTTCGCGAAGCCATCGCCGACAAACTCCATGCCGTCCGCGATTTCGTCAAGGGGAAACGGCACCAGCGGCCCAAAGTTAAGCACGGGTTCTGGGCGCTCAAGGACGTTTCCTTCGAGGTCAAGCGTGGCGAAGTCGTCGGCATCGTGGGCCGCAACGGGGCGGGGAAATCGACGTTGTTGAAGATCCTCAGCCGCATCGTTGAGCCGACAAGCGGGACGGCCCGGTTCGCGGACGGCTGGCTTCACTTCTCGAGATCGGAACGGGGTTTCATCCCGAGCTCAGCGGTCGTGAGAACATCTACATGAATGGTGCGATTCTGGGCATGAGAAAGGCCGAGATCGATCGTAAGTTTGACGAGATCGTTGCCTTCTCAGAGATCGAACAGTTCCTGGACACGCCAGCAAAGCGCTATAGCTCGGGGATGTATGTCCGCCTGGCCTTCGCCGTGGCGGCGCACTTGGAACCTGAAATCCTGATCGTCGACGAGGTGCTGGCCGTCGGCGACTTCTCATTTCAAAAGAAATGCCTGGGCAAGATGCACGACGTGGCCATGGGTGACGGCCGTACCATTTTGTTCGTCAGTCATAATATGGGCGCACTGTCGCAGCTCTGTAATCGGGGCGTTCTCCTGGAAAAAGGAATGGTAACCAAGATCGGCTCCATCGAGGAAGTGATCAAGACGTATCTTGCATCAGGAAAGGCTCAGGGGAGTGGGCAGTGTCAATTCCCAATCGAGCCCGGCCGGCCGATCCAGTGGCTTTCGGCCGATTTGCTCCACGAGGATGACACGCCGGGATCGGAGTTCAGTTGTGACGAACCGATCAAGGTCCGTCTGACACTGGTGATTCGCAAGCCGATGCCGATGCACTTCCTCGAGTTCAGCGTCGACACGCATGACGGGATTCGGGTCCTGTATGGCGACTGCCGCGATAGCGATCCGTCGCTCGTCGAACGCCTTGGGGTTGGACTGCACACATTTGAGATCCGGATTCCGCCTCGAGCGTTAGGGGCAAGATCCTACACGATCGGCATGGCCGCATACAGGCATTTTCCCGATCCGTCTGCAAATGAAATCGACGTTCGACAGTCTTGCGTCGATTTCTCAATGGTCGATCTCGTGAGCGTGCAACAAAATCGCCCTGGCTTGGTGGGGATCGTGCTTCCCTGGGAGCATCAGTGCCACGAGAGGGCTGAGGCTGTGGTAGGCGCGTGATCGAAGCCATCGAAATCGACTCGCAGAACGTGGATCTCGGGGTGATGTTTGAAATCCCCGTGTTGGTCGTCGGTGATGTCATGCTGGACCGGCACGTATACGGGAACGTGCGGCGGCTCTCGCCCGAAGCACCGGTGCCGGTGGTGAGCCTGGCGGGGGAAGTGCACACCCCCGGAGGGGCCGGCAACGTGGCCGCCACGCTGGCCGGCCTGGGCGCGGCAGTGACGCTTGCGGGCCTTGTGGGTGCCGATGTCGAGGCGAGCCAGCTCCGTGAGGCGTTGGACGCCAAGGGGGTGAATCGGCTGGTCCTGCACGAGGAGTCGGGCCTGGGTACGATCACCAAGACCCGCATTCTTTCCAACAGTCAGCAGCAGCTCTTGCGTCTCGATCGCGACGGCGATCGAGCCGCCTTTGCCGCTGCCGCCGCAAGGCTGCTGGACCGTCTCCCATCCTTGATTGACCAGCAGGCCGCGGTCGTACTGGCCGACTACGAGAAGGGGGTCGTCACGCCCGCATTGGCGCGGCTGGTCATCGATCGATGCCGGAAATGTGGCATTCCGTGCGTGGTCGACCCCAAGAAGCACGATTTCGGCATCTACGCCCGCGCAACTATTTTGGCTCCCAACCTGCTCGAGGCCGAGCGGGCTAACGGATGTCCATTGCCGGGAGATGAGGCGATCAGTCGCGCGGCGACTCAGATGCGAGTTGCACTAGCGCTTGACGCTATGCTCATCACCCGCGGTCCAGAGGGAATGACCCTCTCGACGGCGGAGGAAATTACCCACATTCCCGCGCGGATTCGCAATGTGGCTGACGTGACGGGTGCCGGCGACACCGTTGTGGCGGTGCTCGCCGCTTGTCTAGGCTCGGGATGGACGCTTCCTGAGGCCTGCCGGTTGGCGAATGTAGCTGCCGGAATCGCCGTTAGCCACCCTGGAACTTACGTGGTCCACGCTGATGAGCTAGACATGGCCTGGAAGGGACTGTCCCATAAGATCCTTAGCGCCGAGTCGGCCCGCCGGCAATTGGTCGATGCCCGCCGTCGTGGCTGTAAGGTGGTTTTCACGAACGGTTGCTTCGACATTCTGCACGCTGGCCACCTGAGCAGCCTCGAAGGATCAAGGCGGCTGGGCGACCTCCTTGTCGTCGGTCTTAACTCTGACGCCTCGGTCCGTCGCCTGAAGGGCGACGCGCGGCCCGTGATCAACCAGGAGAATCGGGCCAGCCTCCTGGCCGGCTTGGCCTGCGTCGATATCGTGGTGATCTTCGACGAGCCGACCCCGGAAAACCTGATTCGACATCTCGATCCCCATGTGCTCGTCAAGGGGGGGGATTACACGATCGGCCAGATCGCCGGCGCGGACTTTGTTCTGAGCCGCGGTGGTCAGGTCGTGAGCTTGCCTCTCGTAGCGGGCCTAAGCACAAGCGCGATCCTTGAGCGAACGGAGTCCCGCTGAAGGGCTCTCGTATAAGCCTTCTGCGTTGACACGCGACGATAGACGTGTTACGAGCAATTCGGTTCGCAATTTCCGAGACGTAGGCTCGATTATTCGATTCAATATAGACCTTTGGAGTTAGATACCCATGCTTGGTGCAAAGTTGGGCATTTCTGATTACCTGGCTCGCGTTTGTGAAGAGATCAAACGCCTTGATCCGTCCCAAACGGAGCAGGTCAGCGAGTTGCTTGAAACCGCGTATGACGAGGGCCGCTTCGTCTTCATCATTGGCAACGGTGGCTCCGGCGCGAATGCGTCTCACCTCTGTGAAGACCTCGCGAAATGTACGCTCCGTAATTTTGAAAACCAGAAGCGGTTACGAGTCTTGAGCCTGACCGACAACACCGCGGGAATCATGGCCTGGGCCAACGACGAGGGCTACGATCGCATCTTCGTGGAGCAATTGAAAAACCTGTCTTCGCCCGGTGATCTACTGTTGGCGATTTCGGGATCGGGCAACAGTCCCAATATTCTCAAGGCTGTCTCCTGGGCCAATGAACATGGCCTGACGACAGTGGGTTTCACGGGTTTTTCGGGAGGCAAGCTCCAGGGCTTGGCCCATTACAACCTCCACGCGGCCATTGACGATATGGGGATCGTCGAGTCCTTGCATCAAGTCGTGTTCCACTGGATCATCGACGACTGTTACCGCCGTTTCTCCGCCAAGGACGCTGTCCTCAATGGCAACAATGCCCGCTGATCGCTTGCGAATGTCGTGCGTTTCCCGAGCCGACCTCAGCGGCGTTACCAAGCCGTCGATTGAAGTCGGCCAGGAACAAGTTACACTCACCTCGACCGCTGTCCAGCTTTGGGGGTCCACTTCAGTTTAATCTCTCTTGGGCCAGGTAGGGCTCGACGTCGAGCTCTCTTTCTCATTCGGCGGTCTGCAGTGAAAGTATTAATATGATCAAAAATACGATAATATGGAGCCTCCGCACACTTCTGCCCAAGCGAATTCGAGATGCCTTTTTTCATCTCTCGTTCAACATCGATCACGAGGAATTTGACAGGCTTGCCTTTCTTTATGCGTTCGCGCCCAACATGACCATGGGCTTGAGGCGATTGAAGGAGCGTGGCTATTCACCGAAGCAGATCGTCGATGTAGGCTCGTTTCGCGGAGATTGGAGCCGGATGATTCGCTCGCTCTGGCCAACGGCTCGGCTGGCAATGATAGAGCCTAATTTCAGCATGCGTGGAATGCTCACGGCACTATCCCGTGATCTAAACGCAGAATACTACTGCGAGTTGCTGGGCGCCAGCGACGGAACTGAGGTAACGTTTTGCGTCATGGAATCAGGCTCCTCGATTTACGCGGAGCGAAGCAGCTTCGAGCGGACCGTGCAGAGACGCCGGATCCGGACGCTGGACTCCCTTTTAAGCGACTGGACCGATATCGGGTTGCTCAAGATCGACGCTCAAGGCTACGAACTGGAGATTCTCAAAGGCTCCAGCCGTCTGCTCCAGAGGACCGCGAGCGTGCTTCTCGAGATTTCCCTGATCGAGATCAACGAAGGCGCGCCTCTCCTTCACGAAGTGATTGCATTTATGGCTGGCCACGGATTTCTGACGTGCGAGATTATGGAGGTTCATCGCCGGCCATCCGACCAGGCGCTTCTTCAGGTAGATTTCTTTTTTGTCCGAGAAGATTCGCCGCTTTTATCTGACAAACGATTTTCCATGAAGAAAGATCTCCACGAAGAAAGATCCGCTCTTATTCAAGCCGGTTGTTGATGAGGTGGACAGGGACGACATACACACGGACCGTGAGCGACTTTTTTGCAGCGAGACCTGAATTGATCGACATAAAGTGGCACACCAAACAGGTCATGGCAAAGACAGCCATCCGGTTGCTTGAAAAGACTGGTTGGTATTCCGATTACTGGAACCATTGGAGAGGGAGCCTCTTTGACCACGCTGAGCAGCATGGTCTACACATCTTACCTGTTCATTATTATTCACCGGTTCCAGACACTGGGAAATTATCTGAGGGCCTATGGCACGAACCTGATGACCCGCCGGGCGTCGATCTCCAGATCGAAGAGGGTCTGAATCGGGTTGCTCGATTTGCGAAAGAATACCAATCGGACTACGCTGAACTCCCTTATGATAGGCCTGCCGGGCCACTACGGTTTCACCTATCCAATTCCGCCTATCTCTGCGGCGACGCCGAAGTGCTGTACGGCATGATTCGTGACCTCAAACCCCGACGAATCGTCGAGGTTGGATCGGGCTACACGACGCTGCTGATCAGCGAGACGATTAGCCGTATGATCCAGGACGATCCTAAGTATGTCTGTGAATTCACCGCGGTCGAGCCGTACCCGCCGCAGTATCTCAGCCCCCTGCCTGAACGCGTTAGCCGTCTGGTGCCTTCTCCAGTGCAGACGGTGTCTCTCGGTGAGTTTTTAGCACTAGGGGCAGGCGACATCCTGTTCATCGACAGCAGCCACGTCGTGGCCATTGGCAGTGACGTGATCCACCTGTATCTCGAGGTCTTGCCCCGGTTAGCTCCAGGGGTCGTTGTACATATCCACGATATTTTCATTCCGTTCAACTACCCGCGCAACTTTATATGCCAGAGCAGGTTTTTCTGGAACGAGCAATATTTGCTGCAGGCTTTTCTGGCGTTCAATCAAGCATTTGAAGTACTGCTACCCACGCACGCGGTCTTCCGTCGGCACAATGAAGAATTCAAGCGGTACGTACCTTCCTGCGCTCGCCATGAGACGCTGCCTAGCTCGTTCTGGATGCGTCGACGAGATGGGATGCGGTAAGACTTCGCCGAACAACAAATCCACAATGTCGAGCCCGAATCCCTCCCTTGAATTTGACGCCCTATGCTACGAACCTTTGTCTGATCGGCCAAGCAAGGTTCGGCTCAGCAACCTTGGCCGACCGTTGAATGGGTCTGATTCCCTCGAGGATTTCCTGGACAGCCTACCAACGGTTCTTGCGACGGAGTCGCTCAAGCAACTTCAAGAGGCAATCGGTACGGCCCACTTGCGTGGTCGGCACGTGCTGGCTGCGTTGGGGGGCCATGTAATCAAGACTGGCTGCGGCCCGTATCTCAATGATTGGATTACCCGGGGTGTGTTAACCGGCGTGGCCATGAATGGTTCTGCCGCGATTCATGATCTCGAGCTGGCAGTAGCAGGCCACACGAGTGAAGACGTCGGCCCTCGGCTCCTTTCGGGGAAGTTTGGTTTGCGCAGGAGACCTCAGAACTATTTGCCACAGCCTGCAATCAGGCAGCTCGCCAAAGTGTCGGTTTGGGTACCGCTTTGGGCGAGGTGATTGTGGCCCGAGGTGGTCCCGGACTCAACGTCAGTGTTCTGGTCACGGCTCTACGAGCGGGTGTTCCAGCAACGGTCCATGTAGCGATCGGGACCGACGTTGTTCACATGACACCTCGGCTCGATGGAGCCGCCTTGGGCCAAGCCAGTTTGGCCGATTTCCGAGCACTTTGCGGCTTAGTTGCGCAACTTGGGCAAGGTGTTTGGCTCAACCTAGGCAGTGCCGTTGTCATGCCCGAGGTGTTCCTCAAAGCGGTAGCCGTCGCCCGCAATCTTGGCTTTTCTCTTGACGACATGACCACCGCCAACCTCGATTTTCAGCAGCAGTACCGTGGGCGGCTTAACGTTCTGGACCGCCCTGGCGGCGCGGGCATCGCTCTAACCGGCCACCACGAGCTTTTAATTCCCTTGCTTCACGCTGCCGTCGCGGCAAAAATAAGGCGTGTTACCGAAGAAATCCCTCGAAACCATGAATAGCGTCTGGCGGCACTTCTGGGAACTCGCCGTGGGCCGCGGAAGAAGCAACAACGGCTTCTCCCAGATTTGGGAATAATACATGATAACGCTCTTAGCTTATCTCGCCCTCTTCGGCTGGATTCCGGTTGTCCTGGTGATGTTCGCAATGCTGCCGCGAATGGCAGCGGTATCGTTCGCCATCATTGGGGCGTGGCTCATACTGCCCCCCTATGCCCTGCCGATAGCCGGCTTGCCCGATTATTCCAAAATCTCGGCAGCAGCTCTGGGCGTGACGTTAGGCACCATGATCTTCTGCCCTGATCGCCTCATTAGGTTCCGCCCGCGCTGGTTCGACCTGCCTATGCTCCTTTGGTGCTTCTTTACCGGCATCACCTCATCGGTTCAAAACGGGCTAGGAGTGTACGACGGCCTTTCAGATGCATTGGCCTTAACCGCGATGTGGGGACTGCCTTACCTGGTCGGGCGGCTGTACTTCGGCGAGCTGGACAGCCTGCGCAACTTTGCCGTAGCCATGACCGTCGGTGGTCTCTGCTGGATCATCCCCTGCGTTTGGGAGATGAGGATGAGCCCAACGCTTCTGTCCAAAATCTACGGTATCGGGGATCGTGGGGGGATGGCAAAGGCGAGCCGGTTAGGCGGTTATCGCCCGCAAGTCTTCTTCTGGACTGGGCTGGAGCTGGCGCTATGGATGATGGCTGCGGCGTTGGCGGGCTGGTGGCTCTGGCGTTGCGGCGCCCTTAAGAAGATCGGGCAGATCCGATTCGGCCCAGTGCTTTTGCCGGCTCTGATGGGGATCGCGATCCTATGCCGCTCGACCGGAGCGATTATCCTGATGGCCATGGGCATCATGATCCTGTGGTTGTCCGTCCGTTTGCGGACGCGGCTGCTACTGGCCGGTCTGTTACTCGTGGGGCCTCTGTACGTTGCAGTCCGCACCACCGGTCTATGGACCGGCGAGGAGGCCGTGGCGATGGCTAAAGCCACGGTCGGCGCAGATCGTGCGCAGTCGCTTGAATATCGCTTCGACTGCGAGAATCTGCTCATCGATAAAGCCGTCCAGCAGCCGGTGTTCGGATGGGCAGGATGGGGACGCAGCGATGTCTATCGCGAGCCGGACATGCCATGGCGGAAGAAGGTTGTGACCGATGGGCTCTGGATCATCTATCTGGGAAACAAGGGATTCGTGGGTCTGACCCTTCTCTATATGGCCATGGTCTTGCCAGCAGCCCTGTTTATCTGGCGATTTCCACCGCGGCTGTGGGCGGACCCTCGTCTCGCGGCCGGGTCGCTCGCCGCTGTGCTGTTGGGCCTGTACGTAATCGACTGCCTGTTAAACGCTTTCCCAAACATGATCTACATCGTGCTCTGCGGCGGGCTCATGGGCCTCGAGCCAAGCCAGCTCATCACCCGGGCGGACCACGATCAAAGACTGGGGCGGGCCCTCAAGGCCGCGGGGCGTGTTAACGAAGCGGAGGCCGTCTGGTTATCCACGCTAGATTTCCTCGGCACGCTGATAGCGGCCTATCCCAACCAACCCGACTTGCGGCGGTGGTGGTGTGACTGTGCCAATGACCTAGCCTGGCTTAGGCTCCATCACACCGAGTTAGCTCACGGCGATCGATCTTCGGCGATCGCCTTGGCCCGCGCGTGGTAAAGGCGTGCCCCGAAGGCGCTACCTATTGGAACACCCTGGGCGCTGCCTACTTTCGCAGCGGCGACGACGCCGCGGCGGTGACCGCGCTTGATCACGCTACAGCTCTTGGCGACGGTACACCGTTCGACGATGTTTTCCTGGCCATGGCACACGCGCGGTTAGGGAATCGTGAGCTCGCTGAGCACCTACTCACCCAGACTATTGCACGGATGGAGCGAGACGGCCCGGGGCATCCCGAGCTCGTTCGCTTTTGTGACGAGGCCCGATCGATCCTCGCCGAAAGCTCCGTGGCATCCCAGGGCTTCAATGATTCGAACCAGGACGAGGTTGAAAGCTCGCTGAGCGCTGAGTCTGCAGACCCCAAGCCCCGGTCTCTGATGCCAATGTTCGAGACCCCTCCTGTTGGCTGACTTCAACACCGTGTCGTCGCGATGAATCGCGAGATAACCGTATCAAGGGCACACTTATGAAGATTTTCGTTACCGGCCACCGTGGTTATATTGGAGCCCACTTGGTTGACGTCCTGAAGCAGGAAGGTCATACCGTCATCGGCTGCGATTTCAAGCTCTTCGAGGGCTGCAACTGGGAGCCCTTGGTCGAGTCTGACCACGAGCTCGCCAAGGACGTCCGCACAATTGAAGTCATGGATTTAGATGGGTGCGACTGCGTCATGCACCTAGCGGCGATCTCCAACGATCCCATGGGCGAGCTTAATGCCCAGCTCACCTTCGATATCAACCGAGACGCCTCGATCCGCCTGGCGAAGCTGGCCAAGCAGGCTGGGGTGCCGCGGTTCCTCTTTGCCGGGAGCTGCTCGATCTACGGGCAGGGTGAGAAACTCGATCTGGATGAGAATGATCCACTTAATCCTCTCACAGCTTACGCGCGGTCCAAGATCGAGACCGAAGAGGCGGTCTCGAAACTGGCTGACGCCTCTTTCACTCCGGTTTATCTGCGTAACGCCACGGCATACGGCCACTCACCGATGCTGCGGATCGATTTGGTCGTGAACAATCTGCTGGCCTCGGCGATGGCTTATGGTGAAATCCGCATCCAGTCCGACGGCTCACCCTGGCGTCCGCTGATCCACTGCCGCGACATCGCTCGCGCCTTTGCCGCATTCGCCCGAGCACCGAGGGAGGCCGTCCACAACCAAGCCGTTAATGTCGGTGGCAACAAAGAAAACTACCAGGTCCGTGATGTCGGTGATCAAGTTCAGCGATTGATCCCCACCGCCAAGGTTGTTTACACCGGTGAAGTCGGCGCCGATCCGCGTAACTACAGGGTGAACTTCGATAAGCTCGTCCGGGTCCTTCCCGACTTCCGGCTCCAGTACAATCTGATAAGCGGCATGGAAGAGCTGCACCATAAGATGGTCGAGCACGGCTTCGGCAAAAAAGACTTCGAGGGTGATCAGTTCGTCCGGCTCCGTACGCTCAAGGCAAGATTCAACCTACTCAGCTAACCCAAAAACGAGAACACCGATGATCTTCACCGAGACGCCTCTCAAGGGTGCATACCTGATCGACTTGGAGAAGCGGGGGGATGAGCGTGGTTTCTTTGCCCGGGCATTTTGTGAGCGCGAGTTCGCCAGCCAGGGACTGGTGACTCACTTCGTGCAAGCCAACAACTCGCTTAGTGCCCGCAAAGGAACGCTGCGCGGCATGCACTACCAACTTGCCCCCAAGGCCGAGACCAAGGTCGTCCGCTGCATCCGCGGAGCGCTCTACGACGCGATCCTCGACCTGCGGGAGGGCTCACCTACCTTTGGCCAGAGCTTCGGTGCCGAGCTGTCGGCCGAAAATCGCCGGATGATGTACGTGCCCAAGGGTTTTGCTCACGGTTTTTTTACGCTGACTGACGATACCGAGGCATTCTACTTCGTCGACGAGTTCTATGCACTGGAATGTGAGCGAGGCGTCCGCTGGGACGACCCACGATTCACGGTGAGATGGCCGGGGCAGCCAACGATTCTCTCAGAGAAGGACGGCGGCTTCCCTGATTTTGATCCGGCCTGGCATCTCAGCCCGCTCGTTTGAGGCGAGGAGTCCGTGTTCCATGCCAGTATCACAGCCCGTGACCGATGCGTGTGGCATCTCCGTCGCCATGGCGGCCTACAACGCCGCGGTCTACCTTCCGGCACAGCTCGATAGCATTGCCCGCCAGACGCTCCTCCCCACCGAACTTGTCGTCTGCGATAACGCTTCGACCGATGACACAATTCCCGTACTCGAAGCTTTCGCCCACCGTGCTCCCTTTCCGGTACACATTCACCGGAACCTGTCCAACCTTGGGGTGCTCAACAACTTTAAGCGTGCCTTCTCGCTGTGCTCCAACCCGTTCATCGCCTACTGCGACGCGGACGACGTTTGGGCACCCGAGAAGCTTGCCAAGTGCTTTGCCGCGCTCAGGCAGCCGGGCGTCGTGCTCGTTTCTCACAACAGCCGCTTAACCGATTCCGAGCTCCGGCCCTTCGGGATCGTCATCCCCGACAGCCTCGACCCGGGCAGGTATTCCTTCCCTCACTTCCCGCTGCGTTACTGGGGCTTCGGCCACCAGATGGTCTTCTCACGCGAACTGCTATCGATCATGAACCGGCTCTACTCTACCGCTCCGGCGTCCTCCGTGCCGATCAATAGCCTTGACCAACTCATTCCACTTGCCGCCGGCATGCTCGGCGATACGATCTATATCCGCGAGGCGCTCGTCGACTTCCGCCGCCACAACCAAGCGGTCACCTTCGTCCACACCCAGCAATATCAGCAACCGTCATTAAAAACTTCGGCCATGTCCTCCCTCGTTAAAAAGCGGCTGGTACTTGCCCAACAACGCGAAACCATCTTGGCCTTGCGAGATTGGCTCGTCAGCGAAAGCTGGGAAGGATCGAGTAACGGCGGCCGGCGCGCTCGCTACGCCGCGCATCTTGAAAAAACCCTCCGCGCCCTCGAGGCTCGCGTCGCCATCCACCAGAACGCGGATCTGTTGAGCCGAACGCGGGCTTTTATGACGGCCCTAAGCTCCCGCGCCTACCGCGACGCCCGCAAGGGCGGTCCAGGCCGCCATCAGATCCTCATTGACCTCTTCGCTCTTCTCAAACCAGTACGTGAACCGGGGCAACCCCAACCCTGAGGCGATGCTAGCCGTTGGGTCAGATTCATGACAGAGCTTAATCACAATGTTTACGATCCATTCCGAAAGATAATACTATTTATCATTATTGGTAAGCGTCGTCTCGTCGTTGGTGGATCCTTCAATATCATTGCTTTTCTTAATACATATTAGATTATGACAAAACGTCAGTGACATTATTGTCCTTTCAAAATAAGTTGGTTCACTCGAATTCCGCCTCTCTTTGTGATTCAGACCGTGAATCATTTGCTTGAAGAAGCCCACCGTAGTTCGGGGATCATCTGGGTCGGTATCCGAGCCACCAAATTCCGGCCAATATGAGGTCTGGGTGTCCTCGATGAAATAATAGCCGCCGTCCCGCAGCTTTGGGAACAGAATATTAAATGATTGTATTATATGTGCGCATACATGGCTACCGTCATCAATGATCACATCGGGTTGGCCAATCTCGCCGATAACGCGATTGAGGAACACCTGATCGTCTTGAGACCCGCGGAACGTTTTTATTCGCGGCTCATCGTGAGGGCTCTTGTCGTGAACGTCGATCCCATAAATCCGTCCGTGCGGAAAATAGGCGCGCGACATGCGCAGCGACGCCCCTCCGGACTCTGGGGCCCCATATCCCCCGATCCCGATCTCGAGAAAAACAAGCGGTTTCCGGCGCAGGGCGCAAGGGCTGCCTGGTAGAGCTCAACGTATTCGTGGCTCGCCTTATCAGTGCCGTAAAGCCCAGCCAAGATGCGAAGGTCAGAGCCGAATAGCGCCCGGCCAACGAAATGCTGCAGATGACGGTGTTGGGGATTTTGAATGTACAACTTGATCGCCTGGCGCCGATCGGATGACAGGTGGGCCTTCATGAATTGTAAAAGCATTGCTAAATTATTACCTCTAATTGCCGATGCTTTTGTGTCTTCTTCCAAGCCTTGTCGTGTACCACTGGGTACCGCCATTGGGCTGATTAAACGGGTAGCCTGTCAAGCCCCAAGTCGCGAAATGTGAGAAGGACCGGGTTCTCAAGCGTATTGACAAAAGTCTGCTGAAGGATCGTTCCCGATGAATATTCTCTTCACAGGTGGAAGTTCGTTCACTGGCTCGTGGTTTATCCGCGAGTTGGCTGCCGCGGGGCATCGGGTAACCGCCATTTTTCGAAAAGAGCTCAACGGTTACACCGAGGAGCCGCGTCGACAGCGTGTGGTCATGACCGCCAAAGTCTGCCGTTCAATCCCTGGTTGCTCATTGGGCGATGACCGGTTCTTTGCATTAATCGCGGAGGGAGGCTGGGACGTTTTCTGCCACCACGCCGCGGATGTGACCAACTACAAGAGCCCCGATTTCAACGCGATTGGCGCTCTTGCGAAGAACGTGCACAATCTGCCCGGTATACTCGATGCCCTCAAGGCTGCCGGCTGCCGCCACGTACTCCTGTCGGGGAGCGTCTTCGAAGGGGGCGAAGGGGCTGGTTCCCAGGGTCTGCCCGACTTCTCCCCCTACGGGCTGTCGAAGGCCCTCACCGCCCACGTATTTCGCTATTACTGCGCCCGTGCCGGTATAGGACTCGGCAAGTTCGTCATCCCGAATCCATTCGGCCCTTACGAGGAACCACGGTTTACCGGCTATCTCATCAAGAACTGGCTGGCCGGCGCCACGCCCAATTGCTCTAGCCCCGCCTACGTGCGGGATAATATCCATGTCTCGTTACTCGCCAAGGCTTATGCTCAGTTCGTGTTAGAAGTACCAGCCGAGGGTTTTATCCGGATCAATCCCAGCGGTTACCCAGAAAGCCAAGGGGCCTTTACGCTGCGATTAGCCCAAGAGATGCGTCCAAGATTGGGTCTTCCCTGCATGGTCGAGCTCAAGAAGCAAGTTGAATTCTCCGAGCCGCGGGTTCGAATTAACACTGATCCAGTGGACGTTGATATTGTAGGCTGGAATGAGTCGGACGCCTGGGATGAGATAGCGCAATACTATCAGCGTCGCGACTAACGTCGCGTCGTAATCAGCACAGACAGCTCCATGCGCATTACCTTCGTGCTCCCAGATGCCAACCTCGGGGGTGGGACCCGGGTCATAGCCATATACGCCGACCGCCTCAGACGCCGAGGGCACCAGGTCGTCGTCGTTTCCACCCCGATCCAACTTCCATCCCTGGCAGGACGGATCAAGTCGTTGCTCAAGGGCCAGGGATGGCCGACAGCGAATCCCGGCCGTTCTCACCTCGATGAATTCGAGATCGATCACCGGGTGATCGACTCCTACCGGCCGGTGACTAACCGTGACGTGCCCAATGCCGATGTGATCATCGCCACTTGGTGGGAGACGGCCGAGTGGGTTGCTCAGCTCTCGCCTTCAAAGGGGGCCAAGGCCTACTTGATTCAAGACCATGAGATCTTTCCCTACCTACCGATCAAGCGCGCGGCGGCTACCTGGCGTTTGCCATTGCACAAGATCGTGGTTTCGCAGTGGCTCGCGGACTTGGCCCGAACAGAGTACGGCGATCCCCACGTGTCGCTCGTACCAAATGCGGTAGATCATCGGCTCTTCTGGGCCCCATCACGCAAGAAACAATCGGTCCCGACGGTCGGTTTGCTCTACAGTACGGCCCTCCGCAAGGCCTGTATCGTTGCCTTGCAGGCCTTCATCCTAGCGTCTGAGCATTTTCCCGAGCTACGGCTAGTGGCGTTCGGCGCCGCTGAACCGGTCCCGAAACTCCCGTTACCTCAACGTGTCGAGTTTCACCTGCGGCCACCCCAGGCTAAGTTGCGCGAACTCTACGCGCAGTGCGACGCTTGGTTGTTCAGTTCCCGGACGGAAGGATTCGGCTTGCCGATTCTAGAAGCAATGGCGTGCCGTACACCCGTCATTGCTACTCCCGCAGGCGCTGCTCCCCAGCTCCTCACCGATGGGGGTGGAATACTAGTAGCCCCCGAGGATGTGAACGACATGGCGCGAGCAATCGAGCGCGTTGTCACCCTCAGTCAAGCCGAGTGGTCGCGCCTGTCTGACTGCGCATTTGCCACGGCAATGCGGCATAATTGGGATGATGCGACGGTCCTGTTCGAAAAGGCACTCGAAACCGCTGTCGCACGATCAGGGTAAGCAGGAATAAGTGCCAACTATCGCTTGCTGTCAAATGGAGACAAGTGGCCAATGAAAGTCGTTATCCTGGCGGGCGGTTTGGGGACGCGGCTGACCGAGGAGACCGAGAGCCGGCCCAAGCCAATGGTCGAGATCGGTGGGCGACCGATACTGTGGCACATTATGAAGCTCTATGCTCACTTCGGGTTCCGGGAATTCGTGGTGGCCCTGGGCTACAAGGGAGATGTGATCAAGCGGTTCTTCCTTGACTACGCCAAGCTTCAAAGTAATTTCACCGTAAACTTGGCGTCAGGCGACGTGATGCGCCGCGGCAGCCAGCCCGAAGACTGGACTGTTCACCTGATTGATACCGGTGGCTCGACCCAGACTGGCGGCAGGCTCAAGCGGTTGGCACCGATCCTGGGCCGGGAGACGTTTATGGCGACGTACGGCGATGGCGTCGCTAACGTCGATGTTAATGCGCTGGTGCAGTTTCACCGCCGCCACCGTAAGCTTGCGACAACGACAGCGGTGAGACCACCCGCTCGTTTCGGAGGATTAGTATTCGACGGCGACCGGATCGTTGAATTCACCGAGAAACCTCAGATCGGCGAGGGCTGGATCAACGGCGGATTCTTCGTGCTCGAGCCCGATGTCCTTGAATATATCGCCGATGACCAAACCAGTTGGGAGCGCGAGCCGATGGAGCGATTGGCTACTGAGGGGAACCTGATGGCCTATCGGCATGAGGATTTCTGGCAATGCATGGATACACTTCGCGACC
Organism: uncultured Isosphaeraceae bacterium; assembly: GCA_963829765.1. Classification (GTDB taxonomy): domain Bacteria; phylum Planctomycetota; class Planctomycetia; order Isosphaerales; family Isosphaeraceae; genus CAWFRS01. Next base: position 37,469 of record CAWHKI010000253.1, read on the forward strand.
TCAGACTCCTGGAAGGCCTCTGGACCAGCGGGAAAGCACCGTGGAAAGCATGGGAGGCGTGATACTGTAATTATTTTTATTTTGCCTTCCCGTAGCAGGTGCACACAAAACGTCGCTAAGCCAGGGATCGCCCAGATCGGAGTGGTCGGAGCGTGGCCCTGTGGGGAGGTCCTCGCTCACCTCGAGGGCTGGCCCACCCCCGCTTCAGCGACCCCGCAACCCGCACCAGATCTTCCCACCAGCGCAGGAGGGTATTAACCATTGAGTCTGCCCGACCTGTTCGATTCGATTACGATCATCAACGCCACGCACCGGGCGGATCGCCGGCAAGAGATGCGGGGCACACTGCGTCGGGTTGGCTGGGACCCCGATGGGGCTAACGTGATCTGGTTCCCGGCAATCGACCCGAAGACTACGGCCGGTTTCGACACCCCAGCAGTGCGCGGGTGTTTTCTCTCACACATTGCCGTCCTCAACATCGCTCGCAACTCTCCCCGACGCTCGAGATCTGCGTCCTCGCGGAGGAAATCGGAGAACGGGACTTTTATGTCCACGATCTCTATTGGCTCTCTTCGACCAAGGCGGGGACCCCCGACGCGCGTCACATTCGGGTTCCTTCCCGGTCCCTCAATGATGAGATTCGCCGCATCGTTCCGACCTTCCTCATCATGGATATCGAAGGAGGGGAGCGCGACTTATTCCGGTTCATCGATTTCCACAACATCCGCAAGATCGCGATGGAGATCCATACCGAGTCGATCGGCCGCGATGAAGCCGAAGCCATCCAGCAGCGTCTTCGTAACGCCGGGTTCACCCTGGAGCCGAACCCGATCCAGACACCCGCGCACGAACTCTTTGCCTGGCAGAGTTGAGCCGGGGTCGGCCACGCGTTTTCGCGTTTGTCCTCGTTTTCGTGTTGTCCCCGTCCTACATCAACAAAACCTTGTCGATACGCCGCCCATAATCGACATATTTATGTTAAGTGCTACCACAGAAGGAGCCCATCGAGAAGTACAGGCGATTCCTACCTGCCCCGCTCATCTGGGACATCGTCGGCAACCCGTTCCGCTCCGGGTCGAGTCGCCCTCCGGCTTCACGTTGTTTTTTGTCCGTTTGCTACGGGAAGGCCGCGACGGCATCGGACCGATTTCGACCGACCCTGACAGTCACGTCCGAGTCTCCAATGCACAAATGCTCAGACCGACTGTCGCGACCGAGCGATGACGCGTAGCGGCCCACCTGGCTTCACGGTCCTTACAACAGCGCTCCCTGAACCGACGACAACTCATATATCGGATTCGAAGCGAGGCTATAATGACGCGACATATTAGTGAAAGCCTCGATATATGAAATCAATCGCGGCGAAGAGATGGACAAGCCAGGCGACTAATATCTGATCAAGGATCTATCTATCTGTAAAAGCGAGGCTTTCCTCGGTCCTCACGGACGGACCAGTGTCGCTCATTTTATGACATTACCATACATATAATATTGCGCCTCTAATTAACTATACTTACAATCCACACGTGCTTTGCGGCTACTCATACAACGCATGAGGACCACACCGGTAAACCGGGTTATTTCAAGCGGTCGCGCTCAGTACGGAGAGCAATTACTATCGCATATGATGCCGAAAATCAACACGGACCTGCTGTTGAAGTCGCGCTGATTGACTGATCGAGAACTCCATGTTAAGCTATCAATTCATTACAGCCAGCCGACAAGGCATTCGCGGCATCTATGACGGATAGATGAGCCTAAGAATCCTGGGGAAAATAAGTCGAATGCCGTTGGCTTAACCGGTGACTAGCGGTGCTTTCTGTCCGGGTATCCCGTTTAGAAACAAGCGAATTTGGACAGTCGAGTTTTCGAGAGAGCGCCAAGGACGATCAGCTCGACGGAGAAGCGGCAGCAATGAGTAATCTTTCTTCACCATCGATGTCGCCTTTAAGTGCAACAACAATCGACGGTCTTCGTATTACTGCTGAATCGCCATCACCGCCTTTGCGGAATGCGATGTTGACCGCCGGTGGATTGCAGTTTCCGGTCAAGCGCGTCATTGATGTCATTGGAGCGTCTTTAGGTCTCTTGTTGCTTTCGCCTGTGCTGTGGCTCATTATCCTTTTGATCCGCTTGGATTCGCGGGGACCCATTCTGTTTCGGCAGGTACGGCGCGGCCACCGAGGCAATCCATTCCAGGTGCTCAAGTTCCGAACGATGACCGTTGACGCCGAAGAACGGCTCGTCGATCTGGAAAGTAGCAATGAATCGGATGGTGGCGTTTTGTTTAAACTTCGCCGAGACCCTCGCGTCACGCGACTCGGGTCGATTCTGCGCCGGCTAAGCCTAGACGAACTACCCCAGTTGATAAACGTACTGCGGGGTGAGATGAGCTTGGTAGGCCCTCGACCCCTTCAAATTCGAGACAGTGAACGGCTATTAGCCTTGGATCCCGCGGGGTACAAGCGACGCCTGGACGTCCTGCCTGGAGTGACTGGCCCCTGGCAAGTAGGTGGACGCAGTGAATTGAATCACGAGAGCATGGTTCAGTTAGATGTCGACTACGTCGAGAACTGGTCACTGGCCCGAGATCTTTTAATTATCTGCAAAACGTTCTTCGTGGTGCTTTTTCGGGTCGGTGCTTATTGAATCCCGACTCTCATAGCTACTAGGACATCCCCGGTAGGAGTTTCAGGATCTTCTGCCAGCGGGTTTCGCGCTCATCTTGAAGAGCCATGATCCGCTGATGTAGCCAGACGATGGAGTCTCGCTCTGAATCAGGCGAAGCGACCGAGTCGTTGTCCTTCGCCGCGAAGCGACCGTCAGATTCTTGAAACTTTTCGCAGGGACTCTGGGGCACAGGTGGTGTCGATGCCGCCAGCGGTGAATACCCCGTCGCGGCCGATGAACGTTCTTGGTCTGGGATACTGGATGCCAATGATTGAGATTGAATCGCCGACCTCGCACCCACCTGAGCAGCTTTGGGACCGCTTGACGCGCTGGTTGCAGTCTCGCTCGCCGAGGTGCGTGGTACCGTTGAGATCGACTCATCGAGACGCTTAGTGGCAATGGTCGGTGTAGCTGCGACCGTTACCCCCGCTTCCTGCGTCCGACTCGCCAATTCTTTCTTAAGCGTGTGAAACTCTTGCGTCAGATCACGAAGTTGGTCCAGCTCCGCACGGATCACTTCCATTTGTTCATGGTGCATCGTTCCGAAAAGCTGAACCATCATTGCCATTGATTGCTGAAACTGGTCGAACATCTGTTGCTGCATGAGGCCGACCTGATTGACCAAGGGAACTAACATCGATTCAGTAAATCCGGATGGAACCAACGCAACGGGGAAGTTGGCCGCCGAAACCATGATTTCAGGCCTGGCATAATGCGAAAGGGCTGGCACTGTCTGGGGAGATTGACCCAAATTCGCCACCTCGGTCCCAGGCCTGGACGGTACCAACTCTGTTGCCCAATCGAGGGACTTAAGCCCGTTAGGGACATGGTCACTGTGAGGTGGCTGAGTAAAAGCCTCGGTTCCGGCAAGGGCGGGTAGCCTGTTGCCAGGGCCTTTACGCCCAGGCCGACACCGGACTCGGATTTGAAAACGCCCGATCCTGAGTAAGTCTCCATCGGCGAGGTGGCTAAAACGAACGGGACAGTCGTTAACGGTGATTCCGCCCTGTCCAAGCAGGTCAACAATCCACAAACCTGCCGACGTCCGTAAAAAACTCGCGTGAAACTCGGAAACGCTTGCATCTCTGAGCCGGAACTTACACCCGCTCGCTGATCCCATCAGTGACATCACCCGGCGCACCGGCCAAGCTTTTCCCTGCGAAGGACGATTGAGAAATTCCAGGGCAACTTCCGGTAGGGGCGCGTGGCTATAGGCCACCGCGACAAACGGTGATGCGCGCGCGCGCCTGCCTTGCGGCGAATCCGCGCCAGTCTGGCTATCACTAACAAACTGCCGGATTAGATAAGGGCCGATGCCAAGTGTCTGCCCACACTCCAGCCAGCCAGACTTTCGCAACTCTCCATCAGCACGTATCCCCGTTCGGCTTTCCAAGTCGAACCAGAAAGCTCGCCCCTCAATGATTTGAAAATAAGCATGCCGCTTGCTTATTTGCGCATGGTCTAAAACTAAGTCTGCCTGCGGATTACGACCAATCAACGCGAATGGCTGATGCAACAGCCGTAATTCACTCCCCTCCGCCTCCAGACTGTCAACGACAAGCTGGAGTGGGTCCACGAGCCCACAGGCAGTTAAAAATGACTTCATTAAACGAGCTTATCTTAAATTTGGTGCGATCGTGGCGCAATGACAACGATTCCGTCTTTGTTGCCCGAAACCGGCATTCCGTCAGGGCGATCCCAATTCGCTAATCACCTTCCGATAGGCTGAGTGCTCCAACGGATGAAGACCGCCTGCGGCAGAACCAAAATCGGGATTCTTGTTCTTGGCATCGTCCCAATACTGCTTGGCTTTCGCTTTGTTGTTGGCTTGTAGATACGCTTGGCAAAGGTGGAATAACCTGGCGGGTGAGCGATCGGCCTTCGCGGCCGTTTCGAGGTCTTGAATGGCATCCTGTGTCTGCTTCAGGTTCAAGTAAATGACCCCTCGCGTATCCAAGTAATCGGGCAAGGGTCCTGCAAGCTTGATCGCGTTGTCGATGTCCACCAAGGCGTCCTTCCCCTTATTTTCCTTGAGGGCTAGTAGCCAAGCGAGGTTGTTATATGACGTCGCGACCAGACTTTTTCCATTTGGTGATGCCCCTGCATTGCCAGAAGCCTTATCAATGACATCCTTATAGAGTGACATCGCCTCATCAAAGCGAGCCTGCAGTTCACGGCAATTACCCAGACCGACCTTTAGGAATGCGGAGTCGGTTTTCTGTTTGATCGCTCGCTCCAGCCGTTCTGCAACTCTTGTCACATGCAGATCGGATGCGGGGTTGGAGATAATCAGGGAGACGCTGGTAGCGGCGGCTAGCTCGACATTACCAGGGTCTGCCCAAAGCGGCTCCAAAACATTCAATGCCTCCTTTAGATCGCCACGACGACCCAGAAACATGGCGAGCACGACGTTGCCGTCTGGCGTGTTCGGCACAGCACTGTACCGGCGGTAGAGCTGTCCGGCGATGTCGGGACGCCCTAACTTCTCCGCCAGTCCCGCGAGGCTTTTGATCGAGAGTGGCACCAGATCTGATCGTTTGGCGGAAGTTTGGATTAGCTCCACGGCTTTGTCGATTTGGTTACTAGCCCGATGGACTTCCACCTGAAGAACGAGGGTGCTAAGCAGGTTGGGCTGAAGCCGCTTGAGCTCATCGACCAGATCTTGTGCTTCGACGAGCTCCTGCTGATCGCTTTTCTTGTGATTTCGAAGCAGACTGGTCGCGAACTGACTCAGGTACTGCGGACGATGGCTAAGAGTTTCCATGTCTCGCGCGTTTTTTGTTCTCAGATTCAGGTCACGATAGGTTGCTCGGGCTTGGGGCCAATCGCCGTTTATTTCTTGGAGGCGAGCCAGCAGGAAACGATCTTCGGCACTGGCGAAGTTCTCGCTGGTCAGCGATTCCAGGATTTCAATCGCCCGGTGGCGCTGCTCAATTGTTTTTTGCGCCTCCAGCACCCGGGCCAAAACTCGCAGATCTTCTGGATCTTCGAGGCGATTAGCTCCCTGGGCCCCCGTTTTGGTCTGATTTCCCGGCTCAAATAGGGACAATGCGCGGGCTCGTTCGCGAGCGTCGGTCGAAGCAGCGAGCGTCAACGCCAGGGTCCGCCGGGCCCAGGCCACATTATCCGCGCTTTGAGAGTGAACATCTTGCTTTAGAATCGCGTTTAATTGTGCCTCAGCCGCGGCCGTTTGCTTGGTCCGGCGATAGAACTCCGTGAGGCGTCGTACGATTGAGAAATCATCGGGGTGGACGTCCTTTGCGTTTTTATACCATTCCGCCGCCTTGGCGTACCACAGCTTTGCCGCTCCTTCGTCGCTGTTTTCATACGCTCTTCCCATCATTTCACAACACTTCGCCAAGGCCAGCGGAGCCTGTGCGGCGGGCAAGGTCGCCTCGGCATCCTTGATGGCCGCCTCGGCCTTCTTAGCCTGCTTGGTCAGAAGCAAGAACTGGACCAGCGCGATCCACCGGTCGGGATCGCTTTTGGCGAAAGCGACCGCCTGGCGCATTTCAGTCTCCGCCTCATCTTGTCTGCCATTGCTCAGCAGAACCCGGACTAGCCAGATCCGCTCCTGTAAATCACCGGGGTTGGCAGCCACCAACTTGCGAGCAACCTGCTTGGCTCGCTCAAAATCTCGATTCTCGACCGCGAATTCCGACGCTTGCCGCTGTAAATCACCGGCGAGCTGTGGGTCCATCGGAATACTGTTGAGAAGCTCGATCGCTTCGCCGCTTCGTTTGTTCTTGAACATTAGTCTTACCGTTTCGCGCACGATGGCCGAACCGCGCTCACCAAGCTCGATGGCACGGCGGTAGAAGCGGATGATCTTCTCTTCTCTTGCGCGAATTTCAGCTTCCGTCTGGTGGTCTTGAGCTTGGTCCACTTCCTGCTGTTCCAGTTGGGCCAAAGCAAGAGGAACGACCGACCAGCCGCGCCGGCGCGATGCGAGTTCGTTCAAGAGGGCACGAGCTTCAGTGCGAAGGCGCATGGCTTCTCGCGGATCCTTGGCCGCGGCTCGGTGGGCCCGCCAGATCAGGTAGCGCACCTGGCAGTAACGATTCAGCTCACCCGCCCTTCCGTCGATCTCCCTGATCCGCTTGATGTTCTTGTCGATCTCATCGCGATTAGCAGTCAGAAACGCCAGATCGAGTAACGTCAGCCGAAGTTGGATGTCGTTGGGCTCGTATTCCGCCAGTTGTGACAACACCTGGATCGCGCTTGGCAGATCTTGCTGCCGCTGAAGCTCTATGGCTAATCCATTCAATAACTTGCGTCGGTCCTCTTTGGAAAACGACTCAATGCCTTGCCCCAGTTCCTTTAAATCTTTGAAAACCCGAGGTCCTCCTTTGACGCCTAACAGGTATGCGCGCGCAGCCGTAGTTCAACGCCATCACCGAGGAGATTTTTAGCCTGGTCTAGCAAACGATGCGCCTCGTCAAACCGCTTCTGGACACCTAAGAGGCCGGCTTGGGTGGTCCAGATCGCCACGCTTTTGGGGAACCGCAATTTTGCCCGTGCAAGCTCATCTTGGGCCATCGAAAGTTTATCTCGCGCCATGTAAAACTCAGCTCTCACGACGGCCGGCTCGGCTGATTGTGGCGACGACTTCTCGGCCGCATCAATCAAACTCATTGCCTCATTCCAATCACCCTGGGGCGCCAGCCGCTGCCGGTTACGAGCGATCAATAGCCGCGCCAATGGGAGTTTGACATTGGGTACCGCGCTCAAAAGCTTGCGGTATTCGTTGATGGCTCCGTCGATCTCCCCCTGGCTGACCATGCGCATGATCAAGCCCAGCCTGGCCCTGACATCGTGCGGATCAGACCTAAGTGCCCGGAGGTAGGCATCTTGCTGCAAACCCGGCTCGCCCAGTTGGCCATAGCATTGGGCTAACATGTCGCTGATTCGTGCCTTGAACTCAGGGGGAAGATTGGCTGTCGCGTCAAGGGGAACAAGGATCTGGCGAGCCTCGTGAAATTGAGAACTATTTACATAATAATTTCCCATTAACATTTTAATCAGCGCAACTGGATAGCCAATTTTCTTCAGTTCCTCGATCTGTAGCAGCAGCTTGCCAGTCTCTCCGCGGAAAGCCAGTACGTTGGCCAAGACCCAATGAAAACTGGGCTTCTTATCCGGTAACTTCAGGCCTTGCTCCAAGGTTTCGACCGCTTGATCAATCTGTTTGCTGCGCAGCTCGAGGTCGATCAAGGCTTCGTAAATCTCAACAGAGGTTGGTATCTTTTTCAGCCCGGCCTTTAAAATCTGTCGCGTCTTGTCATAGCCCGACTCGGTTTCCGCGGTCTTGGCGAGCTCCAGGTAAATCTCAAACGAGCTCTCGGCCAGCTCCAACGCCTTCTCAAAGTCGGCCTTGCTCCCCGGCAAGCCAAATTGGCGACGATACCGACCCCGCTCCAGGTACACGCGATAATTCTGGGGGGCAGATTCGACCAGTTCCTCGATGAGTGCATCGGCATTTTGCTCTTGCTTGAGCTCGCTGCGCAGCAAGGTGGCGAGCCGCTGGTAGGCTTCGATTCGCTGTGGCGCATCATGCTTAATGGCCTCTTGGTACCACGTCACAGCATCCACGCCGTTCCCGCCGTCCTCACGGCATTTGCCCATCAGAAACAAGAGATTGCCGTCGTGCTTGTTCTCTTCCATGTTGAGAAGGATCTTCAGGTCCGCTTCGGCACCTGGATCACGCAAAAGCCCCATGTCGATCTTCAATGCCATCAGCTTCCGGCGCACATCGGCACGCCCGGGATTTCGTTTCAAGATCTCCGAATATATTCCAAGCGCCTCCCCCTGAAGCCTGGGCTCTGGAGGCCCTTTCAGGAGTACGTCGGCACGCTTGATCTTGACTTTCACATCATCGGGAAACACCTTCAAATACTGCGAGTACAGGTTTTCAGCCTTTGTAATATCGCCTTCCTTGAGTGCATTATCCGCTTGCTCGATCCCGGACTTAGCTAACCTGTTGACCTGAAATCGTTGTGTAAAAAAGCCCGTACAACCGATCAGACTGAGACCAGCGATAAAGATCGCCCACCGCCTGATAGTCTTTGTTCGCATAATCACGTGGCCCTCAACAGGTCCTTAGAACCGATCGCTAGTCGCTCGGTTAGCCGCGGCCATCCCATCATATTCCAGGAGAGATCAATTCGCTATAGGTCCACTTGAGCCGTGATTATATCCCGGGCCTAGTGCTCACCTAGGGGCATCTCCTCACAACGAGTTACCGATTAACCGAGCATAGTTACCTCCTGAGGCAAATGGTCCTGGTACTCGAGTTGGCTCCCGTTCACACCGATTAACCGGACATAGTTGCGATCTCCCTTCTTCACACCACTGGTCAAAAGACCATACAGATTCACTGGACATACTTTTTTCCCGGCTGATTTAGCGATTGCTCACCTCGATTGACGCCCTACTTATTGCCTCGATCTTCGCTCCTTGAACGCCCGTTTGAGATCAGACGCCCCTTAAGTGGACAAAAAACCATACCGATTCACTGGACATACATCGCTTTAGGCCTCTTACCTTGCTTTGTCCAGTAACGATACTTGGCCCATAGGTGACGTGGGTACACATCGATTATCCGAGCATGAAGTGGGCTCAATTGGGGATTAACCGGACATACTTCTCACGATACTCCGGACATACTTCTCACGATACTCCGGACATACTTTGGTCGTGCACTCACGATAGTCCGGACATACCACTACCGATTAACCGGACATAGTTAGCGTCTGTAAGTTATTTCTCAATAACCCCTTGCGACGCAGAGAATTTGTTTATAGACTCTTGCTTAAGAAGAAAAACAACAGCACGGCCGACTCCGTTTCCGTTTTGCTGCTGCTTTGTTGCTGCTTTTTTTTCGATCGTTAAACGGAACCCGAAGACGGCCGATCGTGATGCGTTGGGATTTCGTCTACTCGCTTGAGGGATAATCGGATGGACGAGTGGGATGAGCCGCTTGAATCAACCGGCGTGTTTGATCAACGGAACGAGGAAGGTTCTTCGTCAGCCGACCCGGGTTGGAAAGACGAGTTGAACTTGGCGGAGTTTCCGATTGCCGCGCTCACGGATCGTATCCCCGACGGACAAACCACGATGGTCTTCGAGGATCGACTCGAACAGCGTGACAGTTTGCCCATCGTTCGCCGGCTCACGATCATGGGAACTCATAAGCACGGACTTCCCACGTCGCTGGACGACGAGGTTTTAGTCGGCCTGATTCAGTTGACCAAACGGCGGAGTAATTTTACCGACGCCCGGGTTCAATTTTCGCGGTACGAGTTGATCGAGTTATTGGGTTGGCCTCAGAGCGGACAAAGCTACCGGCGAATCGAAGAGGCGCTGCATCGCTGGGTAGGTGTGGTCCTGATGTATGAAAACGCATGGTGGGACAATCAAGCTCGAAGTTGGGTGGATGAGCAATTTCACGTGCTCGACAATGTCACTCTCTATGATCGGGAGCGATGGCGAACCTCGCCACGATCGGGAAAAGTTAACAAGGCGGAAAAGTCCGGTTCAAAGGCTGACAAACCCCCCCTGCCCTTGTCGAGCTTCCGCTGGAACGAAGTGATCTTTCGCAGCTTTCAAAGTGGTAATCTCAAACAGCTCGACCTGGAATTTTACCTCAAGCTGCGATTACCCACGACGAAACGAATGTACCGATTCCTTGACAAACGCTTCTACCGCCGCTCGCGGCTCGACTTCGACCTGCGAACCTTGGCGTGCGAGCACATTGGCCTGAGCCGGTCTTATGCTCCGACCGAACTGAAACGACGGCTCAAGCCCGCCCTGGAGGAAATGGAACAGCTCGGGTTTTTGGAGCCGCTAAGCCCTGAGGAACGCTATTCGTACGTCAAACGCGGTTGCTGGCGGATTATTTTCATTCGCGGCCGGCACGCGGCTCCTGATGTTCAAGACCCCACGGCACAGCACGGTGATCAAGCCACCCAGCTTCTCGATGCCCTGAAGTCACGGGGGATCGCCAGCAAAACGGCCCAGGAACTGGTCGATTCACATCCACACAGCCGGATCAGCACGAAAATCGAGGTCTTCGACTGGCTATCGCGCAATGAAGACAAGCGCGTTGGAAAAAACCCCGCTGGTTACCTCGTGGCCTCAATCCGATCCGATTATAAAATCCCCGGAGATTACCAGGCCCAGGCGACGAAAGCCAAGTCAGTAGACACTGGTGTCAGGCGGCTCAACGCCGATCGCAACCGATCTCTGCATGCACAGCAGCAAGCTAGCGAACAGATTCAGGCCCAGCGCGACAAGGTCAGAGAAGCCAGGCTCCGCGCGGCATGGGAACAACTCTCCCAGGTCGACCGCGATGCGATCTTGATGGCTGTCAAAGAAGAAAATCCTGGGCTGGGTCGGTGGAAGAATATGCTAGAACCGCTCTGCCTCTCCGAACTTGAGACGCGAATGAAAATGCAAATGCAAGAGAGCAGCGATGCGACTGCTCAGCGGTTGTTGTTTCCCGAGGTTGAAGCAGTGCGTTGAACTTTCTCCCTTCTCGCGGACCACTGGCCACTGACCACCGACCACTGGCTACTAACCACTGACCACTGGCCACTGATTAGGCTGAAATGTCACCCTCGACATCGCCGCTGCGCTCCGGCGCTACCTCGGTGCTCCGACCGCTCCGGCGGTCACGCGAGTCGTAAAGCACCATGGAAGCGACAATGGGTCGTAACAGGTCGTTAACGACCTCGGAGCGGTCCTTCCCCAGGTGGATGGCATAGAGCCAGAGTTTCTTGTCTAGGTCTTCCTCGATGGCGAACATTCGTTGAACGCGTCGCGGTTTCGTCTGCTTGACCCGCGCGACTCGTGGCCGGGCTGGGACCGCCGAGGCCAGGCGTGGAGTCGGTTCGAACTCGACCATGTCGCTTGACTCAATCGAGGAACTGATCTCAGCCTGGGCTGCCTGCGTGCCGATTCGGCGTTCGAATTCGGCCTCGGTCATGCTCGGCCGAGTCAGGCCGGTCCTGCTCTCGGGGCCAGGTATTCCGCCACGTCTCATCGCGCTGCTCATGAATCACCCCCCTGCCCTATTCACGACGGGCCGTTGCGTTTGACGGCTTTGTTGGAATCACGAGGCTTTCAGAAATTGGTCGTCGTTTTCCACCGTGGGAGCCGCGCCAAGCGCTGGCTGACCACCGGTGAGATAGCCTTGTGCCGCCTCGCGGTAGGCCTCTGCCCCCCCGCTGAAGCGGTCGTAATAAATCAGAGGGGTTCCGCGTGCGTACGCCTCACGGAACTTGACCGATACCGGGACCACCCGTTCGTAGACGAGCTTTCCGAAATACGCCCTCACCTCCGACTCGATCTGTTTGGAAACCAAGGTCCGGTCCGCCCGTGTGATCAGCACCCCGGCGATCGTCAGCGGCCCGGCGTCCGTAAATTCCATCCGAAACTCGCTCACGGTCTGTACCAAGTTCTCGAGTGCGCGAACACCCGCCAAAGCGGCAACGCACGGGTCGATGGGGATCAAGATCTCGGCCACCGCATAGAGGATGGCAACATTTAGCGGCGTGAGAACGGGGCTCGTGTCCACGATGACCACGTCGTAGCGATTCAGTCCCTTGAGCAAGCGACGGATGCGAAACTCTCGCCCCTGCCCTAAACCCTGGGCACTTCCCATCTGTTCGGAGCAGGTGCTCAGCCGATCGCCAGGGGGGACAATGTCCAGTCCCGCGTAGGCGGATGGGTGGGCGACCTCCTCGAGCCGGAGGCCGTCGAGCAAGGCATCGGCCAGTCCAACCGCGGGCGCTCCTCGGGGAAAGAACCCAAGAGCGGTATTGCCGGAAGGATCGGCGTCGACGAGCAATACTCGCTGGTCAAGGTCCACGAGCGCGGCCGCGAGATTAATGGCCGTCGTGCTTTTTCCCACCCCCCCTTTCGCATTGGTTACCGCGAGGCTTCGCACGATTCGCCCCCCTTCCCCGGCATGCGCCGACGCACTGCGTTTGCTTCAAACCACGATTTCCCACCATGTTATCGGTCGTACCATGGTTCCTCGTTGAGTCGTTTCCTCGCCATCAATACCCCTTGGTTTCCTGTTAGCTCGAAATCAAGCGATCTCGTTCCCCATGTCTGTTGGCGGCTCGACAAATTGGTTTACTGCCATCCAGGTTTCATTTTCCCCATCTTGCTGGGAACCTTGTTGCCCAGCCTGAATGAAACCAAGGGACTAACAAAACCAGGGAACATGGCACCCATTAACACCATGAAACAGGAAACCGATAAGCCATCGCTGTCTTGGTTCATTGACTCACAGATTGCCAGTTGCCATTGCCTATCGATCTCTCGCTCAATTGGTCTCTGAGCCCCATTGTTCTCTTGGTTCCTGGGCATCAAGGCCCCTCGGGGCCACGGCTACCAATGTTGGAGAGGTACTATCAATCTCAAGGTCTCAATAGACCAAGGCGTGCCGTGGGACGCGGATGCCTAGATACCGTGGTGAACGTGCCAGCAAGGTCCATGGCCAAGCTTGGTGCTTCTACTTCATCGACATATTGAGCCCAGGTCTGAATGGGTGTCTCCTCGACCTTGGTCTCAAGTTTACAAGCGGTCAATTCACCTAGCGGAAATCGCCCTCAAGGTCGCTGGTCTCCAAGTTGTCAAGGAGCCATTATGCGCGAGGTACCTTCGCCGACTTGACTCCTTGGTCGGAGACAGACCTTGCTACCATGTTGCGTTAGTCACTGCTCGTGGCCTGGGATCAATGTCTCAATGACTTGGTACTTGCTGGTTTCCATGGTGCCACTATCAGATTGGGCGTCTGCGTCTTGTAAATACCAAGCTGCTGATAGCAATAATCGATCATGGTCACTGGTGACCATGGCATTCTTGGTTGCTACACGATCATGGTCCCTTGGAACCAAGGGACCAAGCCAACCCGGCATAAAAAGCAATGGCTCGACACAGAGCGAGCACGGGGATCGGGAGACGGAGCTCCCTCCTACAGTTCGTGTAGGAGGCGGCTCCGTCCGCCGATCTTTTTAGCCGTTTAACGGGTCATTGATAAAAAGGCATCCCGCGCCGAACAGGCCTCAAACGGGGCAGGGGGGATGCATAAGGCCGTTGGTTGATGCCCGGGGATCTTCTCGCCGATCAGACGCGGAATACCAACCCGAAACGCCAGCGAGGGCGGCTGGTCCATCCCGCGGGCGACTCGGGGAATCTCCTCGCTTGCGCGTCGGGTTAGTATCAACTGTGCGAAGCTCGGAAAGCCGGACGACCTCCAAAGGGGGGCAGGGGGGCTAAATGAGGCCAGGAGATTGTCGGGGATGCACGAGATTGTTGGGGACCAGCGCAATGACTTCGCCAATCTCCCATGACTCATTCCTTGGTGCCTGACCACTGACTAACCCACTGACTACTGACTACTGACTACCGACCGCGAAGAATTTTTAAAGTCCGCTATTGACACAGCGTCATCAATTGTTGCATCATGGCAATCTGGGATGCATGCAACCATCTATCCACGCTCGGTCTTATGGGTCAACGTATAAGCGAGGCTTTTGCCTGGCGGATCATTCAGAATTTCAAGCGAGCGGAAAAAAACCGCGCGGCGATGGTTGAGAAATTTGACTCGGAGACGTTAAGCCTGCATGTTTTGTCGATTCCTTGCAATTTATCTCGGCTCAGCATCTCACGCAGGCTGTGCAATTAGCATTACCGCCACAAACACCGTGGTGTGAATTAAAACATAGAAGAGTAGGGGACCTGGCTATGCGTACGGGAACGTCCGATTTCCTTTCCCAGGGGAATGGCGGCCGACTTCGCTTGAATGGCCGACCCAGGAAAGCCCGAAAGTCGCAGAATTATCGGATCGACTTGGAAGGACTGGAGTCCCGCACGTTACTAGCCACACTCCCAGCGGCCACGCCTACGACGGTAGCGCCGACTGAGATTTCCTCCTTGATGGGTAATGCCGGCGGCGTGAATGCCAGCGAGAGTAGTTCGGTCGTGGCGGTTGATCCGCTTGATCCGTCAAAGGTGGTGGCGGCCTGGATCGATAACGATCCGACTCTGTATGCGGACACAGACCATACCATTGAGTCGGTTTTGGAGGCAGCCTATTCCACCGACGGTGGCGCGCAATGGAACGTGCTCTTGAACGAGCCGTTCGTCGGGCAACCGAGTGCCCCCAATTTGCTTGACCCCACGACGTCTGGGGGGACGGTCCCCTATTCGGAAGTGTCAAGTCCCAGCCTGGGATTTGACGATAGTGGCAACTTTTACATCCTGAGTGAGTACACCGACGCTAGTGGCAAATCCGGGCGCTTGCGCTCCAAAAGTATAAGTTCACCGGATCTGCTCCAACGGTCGTCAACTTTACCTCAAACGAACAAACTCCCGCTCCTTATAGTTTCGCACCGTCCGACCTGAAGGTTATCTATCAGTGGAACAACTCGGGCACCGACGACCAGGCCCTCGAGCCGACGATGGCCGTTGACGACAACCTGTCAACGATCCCAAGCGGCGTCGCGTCGCCACCGGATCCCTACTCGGGTAATATCTACGTCTCCTGGGCAAGTGTGGACATCAACGTTGCGGGTAATCCAGGGCCGTTCAACCCCAACCGTATCATGGTGGAGGTCTCGTCCGACGGAGGGAATAACTTCAGCCCGGCGACGATTGCTGGCGCAGAAAATTTTGATCTTATTGACTCGAGTGAGAAAGACGCCACACCGGCGATTACTGTGAGCCAGGGCCGGCTGCCGAGTGAGAGCGGCGTATCAGGAGATCTAGGCATCACCGCCGGCCAGGTCGCGGTCACCTTTGACGACTTCGGTGACAGTACCCAACACATCAAGTCCAATACGATCTCCGCCGGCACTAATAATTCATTCGGCGATCAGACCGAAGGGGACATTGCCGAAGGGGCGGCCACGGATTTCACGATCCCGGTTGATATTACCAATACCGCTGGCCTGGACAGCCTCGAGGTCACGGTCAACATCGTCGACTCCTCCGATCAATACCTGGGCCTTGGCTCTTCGCCCCCAGTGGCCAAGAGTTGACTCTGCTCGATAACCAGGTCTCTCCCATTGGGGGCACGGCCGATCCCGGTATCGGGATCAGTGGCTCGAATCTCGGGGTGGTGACCTACACAAACAACAACATCGCCACCTACGCGATGGGTACGACGTTCACCGACATCGCGACGCGAGACATCCAAAATGACAACGCTGCCGGCACAAATGTGAATACGGGGCCTGCGATCGGCGACTATCAGCCCGAGAGCGTGGAAACCCTCGACTCATTCCTCGCGGCTCAGCTCAAGACGACCCAGGGAGTCAACGGCAACTGGATACTTGTGGCCATCGACACGAATAAGCCCCCGACGACCCCGCCGACAACCCCGAA
>CAWHKI010000254.1:0-67764 GCA_963829765.1 uncultured Isosphaeraceae bacterium
CCGCCACAAGCTTTTCCTATCAGCCTAGAATAAAACTGTCAACAGCCCTGGTTTCGTGATCGCCCTTTCACCGTTTCGTGGTTCGTGTTCGCTCCAGTAATTGCCGATTCACATTGAGCACAACGCTCGCTCTGGCGGTCGGCTGGTGCGAAGTTGCTGTTGACACTGTTTTCAGAGGACCCTCGCCGAACATGAGTCACTCCGGCGGGGTCGAGACCCTATCCGAACATGAGTGCGGGCGGAGTACCTGCCCCTTTGACGATTCGTGCTAACCGAGGATGTGGCTGGGCGTTCTGAGACGGAGGCTTCCTCAAACCGTGCGTTTTTGTGCCAAAAAGTGCCATTTCAGTGAATAAGCATCAATGAATTGAACGCGTGCCCGCCGGAGACCGGCACCGGAGTGGTCACCGGCTGATTGGCGACGGCTCCCGACGTCGCCGAGGGGCGAAACCGGCACGCCACGCCGGCTCGTTCTCAGGTCATATCCGGGGCGAGCGACGAGTCGGTCGAGGTCTGGATCCATCGCCGGGGCATTCGCCGCGGCTTCTAGCGCTCTCGGCAGGTTGTTGCCGCGAAGCCATTTCGGTCATAGGATTGTGATCGGCGAGGCACCTGTATTGAGTCTAACTATCGAGAAAGGGACGCTGCCATGGAATTCGTGCATGAAGTGACCGCATCTTTGGAAAACAAGCCTGGTCGTCTGGCCAAGATCTGTTCGGCCCTCGCGCAAGAGAAGGTCGAAATCCGCGCGATCTCGATCATGGAAACCGACGGGCCCAGTGTCTTGAGGTTCGTCACGACCGACCTGGATACGACCAGGAACGTACTCACTTCACTCGGGACCGAGTTCCGGGTCGCGGACGTACTGGCGGTGGAGATGGAGAACCGGCCTGGGTCGCTCGCCAGGGTGCTGGAAAAGCTGGCGGAAGAACATATCAACGTCGAGTATGCCTACGCCTCGATGGCGCCTTCACACGGCAAGGCTCTCGGGATTTTTCACACGTCGAACCCGAAACGGGCGGTTCAGGTTTTGAACGAGGCGGCCGGTGTTGGTTTCGGTCCCGATCGTTCGGGAGGCCGTCGTCCCTTGCACTCGCGTTAGGGGGCGGGCAGGCGGGCGTGGCGGGTTCGGGGGATCGGCCGGCGAGTTCTTGGCTCGGAGATGATTTCCACCGTGAAGAAAAAGAAAGTCCGGGTCGCTCTCAGAAAGAACCGCCAAAATCGGACGCGGGCCAATGACCTGACCCGAAGATTCCGCGACGACGAGCTGACGTCCGCGGCAGAGCCGGCCGTCGATCGCGTGCATCCGAGGGGCGAGTTGTCGCGACACCGCACCATCATTGAAGACGTCGCTGAGAAAAACGACGTCAATGCCGGGGCGGGCAACGCGAACGCCGACCCCTCCGCCCGGCGGGCCGTGGACACTTCGACTTGTCTACGCGGCCGCGTGACCCGCGTGCACGGCCTGTTTTCGATGGTCCTTGGCGACGACGGCCAGAGCTACTCCTGCCATGTTCGCCGCCTGCTCAAGACGCTCGCGATCGAGGGACGAAGCGTCGTTACGGTGGGAGACCATGTCTGGTTTCGGCCTGGCTCGACCGCTGGTTCCGAGGGATTGATCGAAAAGGTCGAAGGCAGGCGCGGGGTGATCACTCGCGGCTACCGCCATCGCCAGCACATCATCGCCGCCAACGTCGATCAAGTGCTCATCGTCTCGGCACTGGCGGAGCCTGGTCTCAAGCTTGGCCTGATCGACCGCTACCTGATCTCGGCCGAGATGGGGGGCGTGCGTCCCGTGATCGTCCTCAACAAGGCCGACCTGGTCGACCTGGCCGATTACCAGTGGGTGATCGGCCTCTACGTCCAACTCGGCTACGAAACAGTGGTGACGTCGGTAGCGGACGGCCGGGGCTCGGCCCGCCTGGGCGAACTACTTTCCCGCGGCGTGACGGCCGTCACGGGCCAGAGCGGCGTCGGCAAGAGCTCGCTTTTAAACGTCGTCCAACCGGGGCTCAACCTGAAAGTGCGCGAGGTCTCCGACTGGACGTTCAAGGGAAAACACACGACCACGACGGCCGAATTGATCACGCTTGGGACCGGCGGGTTCGTGGTCGACACGCCGGGCCTTCGCCAGTTCGAGCTGTGGGGCACCGGCCCGGCTGAGCTCGCTGGCTATTTCGTCGAGTTCCGTGCTTTCATCCCCCACTGCCGATTTCCCGATTGCTCACATACCCACGAAACGGGGTGCGCCGTCAAGGACGCCCTCTACTGGGGCCAAATCCATCCCGGCAGGTACGAGAGCTATCGCAAGCTTTACGAGCAGCAGCCTCTCGACGACGAATAGCAAGACCACTCCGGCTGAACGTGAATATGTCTCGCGCCCGGCTTGATGCGTTGGTCCAGAATTCGTTCGCCACAAGGTTTTTGGGCCCATGCTGGTGGCGCGGACCGATCTTGGTCGGTTTTTGAGGACGATGTCGATGCGTATCCTTGTCGTCAGCGATTTGCACGGTGATCTGAAAGCAGTAGAGCACGCCCTTGAATGGCAGCCGTCTGATGTCATCCTCTCGTGCGGGGACTGGGGAGACCCCGACGAGGTCGCCGAACCCGCGCTGGCGCCATTGCTCGAGGCCGTCCCGATCTACACGACCTTCGGCAACCACGACCCGCTCGAGATGCTGGGGCGTCTCAACAACCGGGACGGCTCGAAGGTTCTGCTTGGTCAGGGGGCAGTACAGGAGATTGGCGGCCTTCGGCTGGCGGCGATCGGGGGAATCTGGGCCAAGTCGCACGCGAAGCCGCATTATGTCACTGATGCCGATGTCGCAGAGGCAGCAACACGAATCGCCCGTGCGGGGCCGATCGATATCCTGCTCACCCACGGCTGCCCGATCGGTCTGGCCGATCTCACGCCAGCCGGACGTCACGGCGGCCAGCGGTGTTTTCTCGACGCTTTCAAGACGATCTCGCCGCGTCTTTACCTGTGCGGCCACCTGCACGTGGCTCAGGAGCGGGTTTTGAAGGATGGTTGTAAGGTGATCAATGTCGGCGCCACGCCCGACGGGTCGATTGTCATCGTGGACTTCGATCCAATACAAAAAACGCTGGAGGCGAGGCTTGAGCGGATGCCGTAAGGCTGGACGCGTCGGGGTTGTTCAGGGCTTCTGCGACAAAGCTTCCGTCACGTCCACGCCGAAGCCGGGCAACAATTTTGAGAGGGCCCGCTCTCCTTTACGAAACGTGCCGAGCAAGGTGTAAGTTTTCGCTCCGCGGCGGAGGACCAGGACCGTGATCGTCTCTTTTTTGGGGTCGATGATCCAGTACTCGGGGATGGCGGCTTTGGCGTACTCGATCCGCTTTTTCTTGATGTCGTGCGCGCGGTTCTTGTCGCTGACGACTTCCATGACCAGGTCCGCGCCGTTCCAGTATTCATTGCCCATCCGTGAGGCGTGCGCGGCCAGCATGAACACGACATCGGGCTCGCGAAACTTGTTTTTCCAGAGACGGACTGGCAACCCGGCAAAAATGGTCGTTCCCAATTTGGGGGTGGATGCGGCGGCAAACGCCTTGAGCGCATCGAGCAGAAAGGACACGATCAATTGGTGCATCATCGTGGGCATGGGCAAGACCTCGATGAATCCGTCGGACAGCTCGACGAGCCGGTTCGTATCCAGTCCGAGGTAGTCTTCCTCGCTCCACTGACCCTGCGGAGGAAACAATCGAGCGATGTCCCATGCCGGCTCGGGCTCGGCCGCCTCGCGATCGGGTTTGCGTCTCGCCTTTCTGAGGCCCGTCGCCATGCATCACTCACCTTTCGATCGACCGATGGTCTCCGGGTGTCAAGGCTTTTGCGACAAAGCGACCGTCACGTCGACGGTGAACCCGGGAAGCAGGTTCGACGCGGCATGGTCACCCTTACGAAACCTGCCGAACTCGGCGTAAGTTTTCTGCCTCGATTTGAGCGTCAAGACGGTGATCGTCTCTTCTTCCGGGTCGACGATCCAGTATTCGGGAATGCCGGCCTTGGCGTATTCGACCCGCTTTTTCTCGATGTCGTGCGGGCGGTTTTTCTCACTGACGACTTCGATGACAAGGTCCGCTTTTTCGCAGTATTGCTTCTTGATGCCGGCCCGGTGCGCCGCTTTGATGAAAAGAATGTCCGGCTCCCGATACTTGCGTGCTCGTAACCGGACCTTGTAGCCCGCGATGAACACGGTTCCTAATTCATTCGCTACGACGAATGCGTCCAAAGCCTTGAAGAGAAATTGCAAAATGAGTTGATGGAAGGCCGTCGGCATGGGCAGGAATTCCAAGAATCCATCGGAGTATTCCACGAGCTGGTTCGTATCCAGCTCCAGGTATTCTTCCTCGCTCCAATCTCCCTGAGCGGGAAAAAGCCGGGCGATCTCCCACGTTAGTTCCGGCTCGGAGGGCTGCCGGGGCGGTTTTTGCTTGGTTTTTTTCAGGTCCGTTGCCATGATATGTCACCCTTCGAGTCACCGCTGAGCCACGCTGGCAGGCCGCCCGCTCGCTTCTCGACCGGCTCCATTCTAACCATGTCCATAACCGCGGTCGAAGGCCTCGAGGTCGCGCATGTAGGCCGCGTAGATCGTGCGGAAGGTGTCGTAGTCGACCGTCCAGCGCGGGGCGTCCTCGGTATGGCGGTGGCAGTGCTCTTCGAGCAGTCTGTGCAAGAACTTAAAGAGGTGTCGAGGGGTACGTAAGTTGCCCAACGCGTCCTTGAGATAGTCGTCGCTGATCGCATCGTCAATGAACCGGCGCAGGCGGGGGGCCTCACCGGCCTCGCCGTTGACCGAGGGTTCGAGGCGGCATGCCCTCAGGCGGTCGCTGGCCAGGTCATAGAGCGACGGGCCGGTCCACCGAAGGGGCTTGATCATGTTGAGCTTGTCGGGTCGAGCCCGGTCGTAGAACTCCTTGTTTTCCTTCTCGAGGTAATACGCCAGCTCGATCGGCAGCAGCAGCTTGAAACCGATACCGGGGTGCCGGAGAAACTTGTTGTCGAGGAGTGGCCAGATGAGCGCTCGCATCTTGCGCGGGTCACCCTCGACCTGCTGCGGCTCATCCACCCGATCAACCATCACGACGATTCCCTTGTAGCCCAAGGTATTGAGCACTCCCTCGAACTTGCGCAAAAGCTCGTATCGCTCTTCGGCCCCGCCATGCGAGGCAGTAGGCAGAGGCTGGCCTCCCAGCTCGGTCGGCTTAAACCACAACAGCTCCCAGCGCAGGGCCGACGGATCGCGGCTTAAGACTCGTAGCCCCTTGCGAATATCGCGTGCGAACAATTCGGCCCGTGCCAGCCGCCAGCCCCAGTAAAGCCAGCCGGCCAGCATGGGGACGAGCAGCCAGGGCAACAGGCTCAGTCCCCTCAGTGCAGGAAACAAGGCGATGAGCGCGACCACCACCAAGCTGGTACCGAACCCAATCTGCAAGTCGCGGCGGGCCCAGAGAGGGCGAAACCCGGACCGCCTGCGCAACCGACTCCATCGCCCCGCGATCGGCTCGCCCTGCGAGGCGTCGTACAGCGCAGCCAGGAGCAAGAGGTCGCGCCGCTGGTCAAGCGTGAGGACGGTCAGCGCGGCCTTTTCCCCTGTGAGAAGGTCGACCAGCTTTGTAACGCCGAGCGAAAGAATGGCGTCCATGTGGTCCTGAAGCTTCCACGATGCCAGTACGGCCTCGACGTCTCGCGCTCGCATCGACGCTCGGCAACTGTCGAGATAAGGGTTAAAATCGTCATAGGAAATCGCAAGTATCCGCTCACGGGGATTTGACTGATTGAACGCTTCCAGCTCAGCGGCGGCCTGGAGGCGCAAGGCCGTCTTGCCACTCCCTTTTTCGCCGAACACCAGCGCCGTCGACGGATCGGCGGGACTGCCGAAAAACTTGTTCCACGCCGGATGATGCACCGTCGCCAGACAGACCCGTTTGAACACGGTGTCCGTCTGGGCGTCTTCTTCGCTAAAAGGATTTCCCGTGATTCCGTGGTGTCGCAAAAATTGTTCTAGCTTCATGCGTGGCGGTACCTTTGCTGAAGGTTGTACGGACCTGCCATTCTCGGCCAGGGTATCGTTTGGGGCCCGTCGCAGGTCGGCATACATACTATCATTCCATCGGGTTTCGTCTTACCCAATTCCGAGATGCGCCGCAATCTGAGGCGGTTGACGGTCGCCGCGGCTCGCGCTTACCATGCAAAAGAACCGGGCAGTACTTAGTTCACGGAATCATCCTTATGGCACGCTCCACGCACAAGTTGCGCCATTCATCCTTATTCAAGTCTCATGCGTGGGCGTCCGCTCTCGTGTGTCTGCTCGCCGCGGGATGTGAAGCCAGCCACACTGTCCCGCCCGACTTAAGAGTCGCGGCCGCGAGCGACCTTCAGTCGGTCTTGCCGGAACTGACCCAGCGATTTCGGCTTCGAACGGGAATCTTGACGTCGATTACATTTGGCGCGTCGGGGCAATTGGCTGAGCAGATCAAACAAGGCGCCCCCTTCGATGTCTTTCTCTCAGCCGACGAAAACTTCGTACGAGACCTGGCCCGTGGCGGGTATGTTCGGTCGAACTCCGTGCATCGTTACGCTCGCGGATCGCTTGTGTTGGCTGTGTATCACGCTGTCGCAGACAAGGTTCGATCGCTTGATGACTTGACGAAACCCGACGTCAAGAAGATCGCGATCGCCAACCCGGCGATCGCTCCTTATGGCAGGGCGGGTAAGCAGGCTTTGCGGAGCGCCAACCTGTGGGATCGGCTCCAGCCGAAGATTGTCATCGCTGAATCGGTGCGGCAGGCCCTACTTTATGCACAAAAAGGCGACGTTGAGGCGGCGCTGGTGGGGCGGGCCATCGCCACCGTCCCCGAGGTGCGGCCGGTCGAGGTCGATGCCTCGCTCTATGATCCCATCATTCAGGCGCTCGGCGTCGTGGCCGCCACTGCACGCGGCGCCGATGCCGAGCAGTTCGTTCAATTCGTGCTGGATCCGGAGGGACAACGGACCTTGAAGGAGTTCGGATTTGCACGTGTCGAAGCAGACCGCTCCGCGACCGAGCGCGAAGGCAAGCGGAAGACGGACTGACAGAGATCCATGATTGATTCTCGCAACCGTTCGCCCCTACACTGGCGGTTATCAACTTGATGAGAGACCTCGGTCCGTTCTGGCTTTCGCTGCGAGTGGCGTCGCTGGCGACGTTCCTGATTGTCGCGGTCGGTCTGCCGATCTCGCTCACTCTGGCGCAAGTGCGGTTTCCCGGCAAAGGGCTGTTGAGCGGCATCCTGGTTCTTCCACTGGTCTTGCCGCCGACGGTGCTGGGCTATTATCTACTGCAGATCCTGGGTCGTCGGTCGCCCGTCGGCTACTGGCTCGAGCAGACAATGGGGGTCACACTGGTCTTCCACTGGTCGGGCGCGGTCATTGCGTCGGCCGTGGCGGCGTTTCCACTCTTCCTGTTGCCGGCACGCGGGGGCATTCGAGGCGGTCGACCCGGGCCTGGAAGATGTGGCCCGGCTCCTGGGGCGAAGCGAGTTGTCTGTCCTGGTGGCGGTGACACTCCCCTTGGCCTGGCGGCGGACTGGCCGCGGGGATCGTCCTGGCTTTCGCGCGGGCCTTAGGGGACTTTGGCGCTGACCTTGATGGTGGCCGGCAACATTCCCGGGCTGACCCAGACAGGCCTGCTCTGGCGATTTACGACGCCGTGCAGGTCAATGACAACGACCGCGCCGGCTGGTTGACCCTTTGGATTTCCGCCGTGTCGATTGTGGCGATCCTGGTCGTTCAACGCACGCTGCCAGCACGAGGACTCTCACGGTGAGCGACTCGCTCCCCGAGGTCCTGAACGTCCGAGTGGGACACCGAGTTCATCCCGGGCTCTTACTCGAATTATCCCTCCGGCTCGGTCGTGAGATCGGAGTCGTCTTTGGGCGATCAGGAGCCGGCAAGACGACGCTGCTGCGGTTAATCGCGGGGTTAACGACGCCCGACGCGGGGAAGATTCGGCTCGAAAACTCGACCGTGTTCGACAGCTCGCGTCGAGTGAATCAGCCGCTCCGTTTCCGGCGGATCGGGATGATCTTTCAAGATGACTGCCTGTTCCCGCATTTGAACGTCGCCGCCAATATCCGGTTTGGCCTCAAAGGCTGGCCGCGCCGGCAGGCGGACGCCCGGCTCGCTCATGTGGCCGCGCTCTGCGGCGTGGAGAATCTGGTTGAGCGTCGTCCAGAAACACTCTCCGGTGGCGAGCGGCAGCGGGTTGGGTTGGCTCGCGCACTGGCACCGCGCCCCCGGCTCTTACTTTGCGATGAGCCGGTCTCGGCCCTTGACCTGGCGAACCGCCACGCACTCCTCGAACGCATTCGCGCCGTGCAGCGCGCGGAGGAGACCCCAATACTCTACGTCACGCACAGTCCGGCCGAGGCCATCGCCCTGGGCTCGCGACTGTTTCTCTTGGAGGAAGGCCGAATCGTCGCCGAGGGACCGCCGCTGGACGTGCTTAGCGCGGCCCACGGCACATCGCACCGGTCGATCGCCTGGGAAAGCGTGGCGCAACGTCTTCTCGGCGCGGGTCGTCAACCATTCGCCAGACCAAATCGATTCGCGACTCGAGCTCGACAATGGCCCCGAGCTGATTGTCCCGTTCCTCAACAAGGCCGTCGGTGCGCGGATCACGGTCGAGGTCCGCGCGGATGATATCATTCTCGCCCGTGAGCCACTCAGTTCACTCTCCGCCCGCAACCAGATTCCCGGTGTTGTCGAGCGGATCGTCCCGCATGGCACCGACGCCGAGGTCGTCATCCGCACCGGTGGTCTGACATGGATCGTCAGCGTGGTGGCGGCGGCCGTCGACCAGCTCGATCTGCGCCCTGGCGCACACTTGCACCTGATCGTCAAGGCACGAAGCTGCCACATCGTCTCGTGAGCTAGCGATCGCTTTGTACGCGGAGGCGCCTAAAGCCACATTTCCCCATCAGGGCCGCTCTGCCACCGAGGTCGCGAAGCTGGTATATTTGATGGAGTTACGGCCCCTAATGACGGAGACCGACTCATGAGCACGATGGTCGCGACCTGACCTGAAGCAGCCCAAACCGAGGTGACCCCCCAAGGAGCTGCTGGCGTTGCCCGACGGAGGACATTACGATGCCCGATTCGCATGCCACGACCGAGGACCATCCCCTTCGAGAGCCGGCGACGGCGAGCAGCTCGATCCCCGACAGCTTCATTCCCGGGAAGCGAGTGATCGAGCAGACCGGGACCGAGATGGCGACGGAGACACGCTGGCTGTTGCAGCAAAGGCTGCGGGCCGCGTCGCTGGTTTTGGTCGTCGGCTTCGCCCTGTTCTTCGTCAGGTCGGTGGCACTGCACTGGCACAAGCTCGAATCTCGGACCGTGCTTTTTCATGGCATCATGCTCGGTTTACTGCTGCTGAGTTTGGGCTCGCTGTCCAGCCGATGGAAGCCGAAGCTTCGCCAGCTTCGGGCGTTCGAGACGGTCCTCTTCTCGCTGATCATCGTCTGCTTCATGGCGGCGCAGTATTTCCTGATGTTGCGCGGCGTTCGTGAAAACGACCCGATTCGCGTTCTCGCCGCGGTAAAGAGTAGCGTGCTCTGGATGCTGGCGATGATTGTCACGTACGCGATTTTCATCCCCAACAACTGGGTGCGGGCGGCCAAGCTGATCATTCCGATGGCGCTGGCTCCCATGGTGGTCCCGTGGGCCCTGGGATTGACCCATCCCCAGCTTTATCAGGTGGCGATCCGCGCCGCCAATTGGGAGAAGATCAGCGAGGACGGGCTGTTCTTGCTGCTGGGGGCCTTTACGGCCATCTTCGGCACGCACACGATCAGCACGCTGCGCTCCGAGGCCTACGAAGCAAAGCTGTTGAACCAGTACCGCCTGGGCCGCAGGCTCGGCGGCGGCGGGATGGGAGAGGTCTACTTGGCCGAGCATCAGTTGCTCAAGCGGCCTTGCGCCATCAAGTTGATTCGTCACGATCTGGTCGGCAATCAACGCATCTTCGCTCGGTTTGAGCGTGAGGTTCGCGCGACGGCGCGGCTGTCGCACTGGAACACGATCGAGATTTTCGACTACGGCCGCAACGATGACGGCGCGTTCTATTACGTGATGGAATATCTCCCAGGTCTGAGCCTGGCCGATCTGGTCGGGCGGTTCGGACCGCTGCCCCCCGCGCGGGTGATCTATCTGCTTCGCCAGGCGTGCGATGGCCTGCGCGAGGCTCACGACTCGGGCCTGATTCACCGCGATATTAAACCGGCGAACCTGATGGCCGCCTATCGCGGCGGCCACTATGACGTGCTGAAGATCCTCGATTTCGGCCTGGTGAAAACCCTGCATGGCGACGGATCGATCCATCTGTCTCAGGAAAATACTGTCGCGGGCTCGCCGTTTTACATGGCCCCCGAACTGGTCATGCGTACCCAGCCCCCCGACCGACCCACCGACATCTATGGCCTGGGAGCCGTCGCCTATTACACGCTCACCGGCCGGCCTCCCTTTCTGGGCCTGACGCCCATGGAAATCATGGTTGCCCATGCCAGAGATCCGGTCACTCCCCTCTCATTGATTAAAGCCGACGTGCCCCCCGACCTGGAAGCCGTCGTGCTCCGCTGCCTGGCGAAAGACCCGAAAGACCGCTATCCCGACACTCCCAGCCTGGCCAGAGCACTCGAGGCCTGCGGCGACGCTCCGAACTGGTCGCCACAGCTCGCCGCCGACTGGTGGCTGACCAACCTGAACTGGAATCCCTCCGAGACCACCGCGCCGCTGATCTCGGACCGCGCCGACACCACGCAGGAGACCCCCGTGTCCACTTCAGAGTACGAGCCGGCGGAAGTGCCCAGGTTCAAGTAGTCGCCGTTTGATCTCAACCCAAGCGTTTAACGATCAGAGGCAAGAGCCTCTCTAGCCGGCAAGGCCCAGCACCAAGCCGCCGGCCTAGCCACGGCAATGACACAACGCAATGATTTCGACCGCTGACGACAATCACGACCACGAGGACAGGCCTGGGTGGACCGCGGAGTCGATCGTCGTGACGATTCACCTGGCAGTCGCCCTCGACATCGGCGACGAGATCGACCTCGATCGAGCCCGGTTGATCTTGCAGGGCGAGCCGGGCCAGTTGCCTCGGCGGCGGCGGACGCCCGAATGGTTCGGCTATCGGCCGGCGCCGATTCGGGTCGAGCTCGAGCCGGCGGGCATCGCGTTGCAAGGTGAGTGGTCATTCCTCCGGCCTCCCCGCGCCATGCTGACGCTCTTCGACTTCGGCGCCCTTTCGCTTACCGTGCAGTTCCCGGTGACGACGACACCGACGGCCCTGCTCGCCCTGGCTGGCAGCCTCGCCGAGACCGGCCCTCTGGCGGACGCCGCCCGGCGACTCCTTGCACCGTGGCTCGAGAGAATACGGCCGGCGGTGTACGACTTCGCCGTGAGCGACATGAGTGAGGAATACATTGTCTTCCAACTCTGGGAGAAACGCGGCAAGTGGCTGGATGACCGCGCGACCTTGGATCGCCGGGCTCGTGCGACTCGAGTCTGAGCAACTGAGCTCGGACGAGGTTCGTGAGGCCACCCGGCTGAGCCTGTCGTACACTGCCAACGACCTGGTTGTCCTCGACTGGGCGGCCGGCGTCATCGCCGACCCCGAGTGCGCGGACACCTTAGAGATCATCGAATTCGCCAACGTCCAGCTCTTGGAATTCCGCATGATTGACGATCGCTTAGACGACCGCCTCGAGGCCGCCTATCGGCTCATCCGCCCCGAGCGAAGCCGCCGCTGGCTTCCCGTCCGCTGGCGCCTCCATGGCGACGCGGTCCGCCAGATCCGCGAGCTGGAGATCGAGGCCACCAGCCTGTTCGAGCGGGTCGATAACTCACTGAAGTTGATCGGCGACTATTACCTGGCCCGCGTCTTCGAGGTCGCAGGCGCGCGGTTCCACCTGCGCGGCTGGCAACAGAGTATTCGCCGTAAGCTCGAGACCGTGGGCGACGTGTACGACCTTTTGGTTCAACAAGCAGGCGGTCAACGCACCGAGGCGCTCGAGATTACTGTCGTCATCCTGATCGCGCTCGAGATCGCGCTGGCGATGTTGCGGCATTAATGGTGAAAAGAGGCCAGATCCTCGGCGGCCACGCCACCCGCGCCGCGCACCTGTTCCTGGTCCCGCGGCAGGAAGTACGAGCCGATGCCGAAAAAGACAAAGCCCAGCAACAAAATCGGTGCGACCGAAAGCATCGCCACGGTTAAGTTCGTGGTGCCGACCTCAGTTATCACGGGTGTCGCGCCGATTGACGCGAAAAACCGCCCGATCGGCGAGTTCATGACGTTCGGTTCGCCAAATAGCCCGGAGATCCACCCGAGCAGAATCGGCGAGCTGATATCACCCAGAACGTGAATGAAGAAGATAAAAGTCGCATACGCCGCCGCTCGGCGGTTCGGCGCCACGACGTTCGCCGTTACGGTGTTGCAAGGTCCCAAGACCATCGAGAGCAACACCAACGCGCCGAACAAATATCCCAGAGACGCCTGGGTTTTATGGTCGAGGATGCCCAACACGCCGATCGGGGTAGCGCACAGCACCGCGGCGGCGGCGATCATCAGATAAGCCCGCTTTGTGATTTTGTAGAAGATGTCGGGGACGAACATACCAAGCAAGATGCCGATCAACCCCGCTCCTACCAGGAGAAAGCCGATTCGCTTGCCGGCCACATCCACCGGCAGGCCGTGGATGCGCTGGTAGAAAGTGGAACCCCAGGCGGCGTAGGCCCCGGTCGCGAATGTTACGGCCGCCATGCCGAGGGTGTTGAAAACAAAGGTCTTTGTCTTGATCAATTCGAGATAGTCGCGCAGGCCAGGCCGGGCTGATGCTACGTTGGTGTTCGCGACCTCTGATGCACCCCGCCCCGGGTCTCTCATGACAAGCGCGGCAAACGCGGCCAGCAGCCCGGGTATGCCGACGACGAAGAAAACAGCCCGCCAACCCAGGGCAGCGGTGATGATACCGCCGACGTAAAACCCCAATGCCGTTCCTACCGGAAGGGCCAGATAATAGATACCCATCGCCCGCCCGCGCTCGTTCGTGGGAAACAGGTCGGCCAAAAGCGCCGCGCGATCACGCCGTAGCTGGCTTCACCAATTCCCAAGAGAGCACGCCAGAAAAACATATGATAGAAATCAGCCGAAAAGGCGGCCCCGACCGTCGCAAGGCTCCACAAACCAACACCGCCGAAAATGAGTATCTTGCGGTTGTAGCGGTCCCCCAGCCATCCCGTAAACGGCGCGAAAACCGTGTACACGATCATGAATGCCGCACCCAGCCAGCCGAACCAGTAATCATCGATCTGCAAATCTCTTTGGATATGAGAGCCGGCGGCGAAAAAAGCATAGCGGTCCACGTAGTTGAGCGTGTTCATCACAAACAGAACGGCAAGCGCGAAATACTTTCCGCCGATCGTGGGGATGGGCTTCCTTGACGTCGTCATCACCACCGATTGAGATGTCGGAGACTTCATCAGCAACTGGCCTCGTGCGAAAAAGACGGCGAGCTCGAATTTAGATCTCACGGCGAAAAGCGGTCACCGGCCGGACTGACGAAAAAACTGTCCGCTCCCGCGCCATCGCGGTACCTTCCAGGCTGCCATCGCGCTTGTTGAACATCGCTATCAGTCAGCCCCGACCGTTTCCATTGCTTCGCGAGCCACGAAATCGAAGCGGGCACTCTGAGCGAAGAACGTCAGCGGATTCTCGTAAACGACCTTGCGAATGAGCGCGTCGGCATGGCCGCGCCGGCGCATTTCAAAAATCAGCTCGGGAACGGCCAAGGGATCACTATGGCCCCAGTCGCCTGCCGAGTTTACCATCACACGTTCGGTCCCGTAGATTTCAATCAAATCCGCCGCGCGGGCCGGCGTGCACTTGGTGATCGGGTAAAGCGTCATCCCCACCCAGTGACCGGCATCGAGCGCCTCGCGAATTGTGTGCTCTTCGACGTGGTCGATGCAAACCCGCTCGGGATGAATCCGCGAGTCGTCGCGCAGCATATCAAGGATCATTCGCGTCCCCCGATACTTGTCCACGAGGTGTGGGGTGTGCACAAGGATCAGCTCTTTCGTCCGGGCGGCCAGGTCAAGGTGATCGAGAAAGACGGTCGCTTCGTTGCGCGTGTTTTTGTTGAGACCGATCTCGCCGATTCCCAGTACCCCCGGCCGGTCAAGGAATTCGGGGATCATCGCGATCACCTCTCGCGACAGCGCCACATTTTCCGCTTCCTTGGCATTGATGCACAGCCACGTATAGTGCTCAATGCCGTACGCCGCGGCCCGCTTGCCCTCGTATTCGGTCAACTGGCGGAAGTAGTCGCGAAAACCCTCCACGCCAGAGCGGTCAAAACCCGCCCAAAACGCCGGCTCGCTCACCAGCACACACCCCGCCAGCGCCATCCGCTTGTAGTCGTCGGTCACCCGGGACACCATGTGGATGTGAGGGTCAATATAAGAAATCATGGATCGTGATGCTCCCGGATATCCAGATGTCGCTTCGCGTACCAAGCTGCGAGCTTGTCACGGTCAAACGCGTTCTCCGTCGGTACCGGCATAACTCAGTTCTCATGAGGCTGCGAACTAAGGAAACGACGATTTTAGGAATGGCGTCTTTCTGCTCGCGACACGTCCATCCGCTCGCGCCAACCCAAATCATAGTCAAGCGAGAAAATATGCTGAATGGTCTCGGTCCGGCCGGGCCCGGGCTCCAGCAGCGCCTCTACGGCCCTGCGCAATTGGTACAACCGCACGTCGGGGTGCTCGCCGTGCCGCGCCGGGGCGCGGTCGATCCGGTCAAGCGTCGCGGCGACTTCCAAGATCTTGCCCCGGGTCTCAAGAAAATCGTGGTCGAGCACCTCAGTCGCGTCGCGCGTCTTGAGCATTCGCTTCCTTCCTCCTGACCGTCGTTTAGATTGTCATCTATCATGGCAAAACCAGCCAAGAGATGCAAACCCAGGCGCGGCAATGCCCAGGGCCTTTCACTTTTTGAAGATACCCAGTTTGGCGAAGAGCTTTTCGACTTGGGAACCGTTACGACGGGTTATCTCGGCGATCCTCGTAAAACAGGGCCTCCATTCCGCCACAATCCTTTCCTATTCGCCTAGAATGAATTCGTCAACAGCCCAGGGAAGGGTTGCCGGTTGCCGGTTTATGGGCGATAATTCATTCGTTGTTATCCGGCGATATCCTGCCCGCCCGCTCGTCGATTCCCGAACCTCGTTGATGCCACGACGAGACGTGGTCAGCCCGCCGTTCCACCTGCCGCATGCGGTTTCAGTCTCCTACCAGCCCGACCTACAAGGGGATCGTCACGTCATGGAATACTGTCGATTCCAGCACAATCGCTGCGATCGTGCGAGTTCGGGACGGGTCGAGCCCTGGCTGGCTCGTCGGGTTGTGTTCGCTGTCATGGTCGCGATGGCGGGCCTTGCGTGGTCGCGGGCCACGGCCGACGAAACAAACGTGAAAAGGCTTACCGACAGCCAGTTTCCCCGGGAAGCGGTCGACTTCTTCGAGTCCCGGGTCCGTCCCATTTTTGTTGGTCAGTGCATCAAGTGCCATGGGCCCAAGAAGCAATCCTCGAACCTGCGGTTGGATAGCCGAGAGTCAGCCTTGAAGGGAGGGGACTCCGGGCCGGCCCTCGTGCCCGCGAATCCGGACAAGAGCCTGCTTGTGCAGGCGATCGCCCGGACTCACGAAGAATTGAAAATGCCGCCCGGCGGCAAATTGCCGGAGGCTTCGATCGCGATCATCCGGCAATGGGTCGCGCTGGGGGCGCCGTGGTCGCCGCCCACGACAAAGGGAGCGGCTTCGATCCCAACCGACGGCCACGATCGCTCTTTTCAGCACTGGGCGTTCCAGCCCCTCGTTTGTCCGTCTCTGCCGCCGGCCAAGGATCACAAGTGGGCGACTGCTCCCGTCGACGCGTTCGTTCTGGCCCGGCTCGAGGCCGCGGGGATGGCTCCTTCGGCCCGCGCCGATAAGCGGACTTTGATCCGACGTGCCACGATTGACCTTTGGGGCATCCCGCCGACGGCCGCCGAAGTCGCCGCGTTTGAGCTCGACGGCGCACCGACGCGTTCGACCGTTTGGTCGATCGCCTGTTGTCCTCGCCACGGTATGGTGAACGGTGGGGCCGTCACTGGCTCGATGTCGCGCGCTATGCCGATACCAAGGGCTACGTCTTCACCCAGGAACGGCGTTACCCATACGCCTATACGTATCGTGATTACGTCATCAGAGCATTCAATCTCGATCTTCCTTTTGATCAATTCGTGACTCAGCAGCTCGCGGCCGACCAACTGCCTCGAGGCGACGACCTCAGTCCGCTGGCGGCGATGGGTTTTTTGACGGTCGGCCGCCGCTTTCTGCTCGATCAGAACGAGATCATCGACGATCGCATCGACGTGGTCAGCCGGGGCCTCTTGGGATTGACCGTCACGTGCGCCCGCTGCCACGACCACAAGTTTGATCCGATCCCCAGCGAAGACTATTACTCGCTCTACGGGGTCTTCGCCAGCTCGATCGAGCCGGCGGAATTACCCCTGTTGCATCGGGCTGAGTCCGACCCTGTTGCCGCCGACTACAAGCGCAAACGGAATGAGGCGACGAAATCGAGGGACAATTATCTGGCGGCACGCCGTCGCGAGATTGAAGGCGATCTGTCCGCGCACCTTTCCGTGTACTTGAAGGCGGCCTACGACCTGGGCCTCGACGGCCAAAGCAAGCGGCTGGACGAGCGAGCGGCCGCTGAAAAGCTCGACGCCAGCCGGCTCCGAAAAGTCATCGAGTTATGGAAGCGTACTCTAAGCACCCCGCCGCCCGGACCAGATCCCGTTTTGGGGGTTTGGCGTTTATTCGCCGCGCTGCCGCAAAGCGAATTCTTGGCCAGGGCAAAGCGCCTTCACCCCGAGTTAACCGCACCGACGGGCCCGAAAGTCGCGCCGATCCACCCGCTGGTCGCTCGAGCGGTCCTCGGCAGTCCGCCAACGAGCGAACAAGAAGTGGTCGCGCGGCTATCTCACGCTCTTTGGCCAGTTCGAGACCCGCGTGAAAGCTCATAGGGCACGCTCGGGCAACTTGTCGGAGACCATCCTGCCCGAGCCCGAATGGGAGTCGCTACGTCAGGCTTTCTTCGGCCCCAACGGTCCATTTGCACTCTCGCGGGAAACGGTGGTCGAACTGTTAAACCTGAACCAGCGGCAGCGGCTCGATGGTTTTAACGGCGCGATCGAGAAAGTGAACGCGACCCATCCCGGCGCCCCGGCCCGGGCGATGGTCATGAATGATGCCCCGCAGCTTTACGACCCCCACGTGTTCCTTCGCGGCAATCCAGGCCGGCCGGGACCGGCGGTTCCGCGACGGTTCCTTCGCTTGTTGGCCGGGAAAGACCGTAAACCCTTCCAAAAAGGAAGCGGACGGCTCGAGCTGGCTCGGGCAATCGCCGATGCCAAAAACCCCCTGACAGGCCGAGTGCTAGTCAACCGCGTCTGGCAATGGCATTTCGGCAAGGGGCTGGTCAGTACGTCCAGTGATTTTGGAGTTCGCAGCGATCCGCCCAGTCATCCCGAGCTGCTCGATTATCTGGCGAGCGAATTCATCGCGTCAGGGTGGTCGATCAAGTCGTTGCACCGGCAGATCATGCTGTCGAGCACCTACCAACAGCGCAGCGACCCCAGACCCGGCGAACTCCAGCGCGACCCTGAAAACAGGCTCTTATGGCGGTACAACAGGCAGCGGCTCGATTTCGAAACGATGCGTGATTCGATTCTCGCGGCTTCCGGGTCGCTCGACGCGAAGATCGGCGGTCCGGCGACTCCCATCACCGAACGCCCCTTTTCTACAAGGCGCACGCTCTACGGCTTTATCGACCGCCAAAATCTTGACGGTCTCTACCGGACCTTTGATTTCGCCGTGCCCGACGCGACCAGTCCACGACGGTTCGTGACAACGATCCCGCAGCAGGCTCTTTTCCTGATGAATAGCCCGTTCCTGCATGAACAAGCACGTCGGCTGGCGGCCCTGGTCGTAGGCGATGGCCGGCCGGGGGCGTCTGCCAAGTCCGCTGGCCCCTCCGTCCACACGGCCGACGGCGTTCGCAAGCTGTATCTCCAGGTCCTTGGCCGCCCGCCCGAGGCCGATGAGCTGGACCTTGGAATTGAGTTTGTCCAGCGTCAGACCGCGGCCAATGCGGCCGAGTTCGGTTCGTGGAAGGGATCAACGGAAGGAAAAGGCGAGCCTCGCCTGTCTCCGTGGGAACAGTTGGCCCAGGTGTTGTTGCTGACGAACGAGTTTATGTTCGTGGATTGAACTCGACCCTGGGTCCAGTTTCGCCGCCAGAACCGCGAAGTTAATCCTTGCTCCGCCTCGGACGTGACGTTCTTGCACACGCCCGCGACGATATGCCCCATCGAGATTTACAGCAGGTATCGCTCAGGCCCCGACGCTCGTCATGCCGCTGTTCCGCGGGAGTTTGTTACACATTCACGGTGGGAATGGAGCGAAGTCGCCGGGTAAGAATAAGATGACGATTTTTTCTGTGGCGGGGTCTGGTGACAGTGCACCCCCGCCGGTTCTCCCTGCGTCAGTTTATGTTAGAATTCTGTGAGTGCCGCTTGGGTCCACTGCAGATCAGACCGAGGCAGATAAAAACTCGATGAAGAATCAAGGTAGGTTTCAGGTCCATGGGGTCAAAAGCACTTTGCTTGATTCGGAAAACTGGATCGAAGATGAGCCTCTGCCCGCTCCGACGGCGCATAAGCTCCTGAATGCACTGGAGTCGCGGGTAAAAGAGAGTCATGACAAGGACCATCGTATTCTCGAAAAAGCGGAGGCCTTCATGAAGACCCATGATCTCATCGATCGTATCGCGAAGAACAAGGGGTGCGGCCCGCTCAAATGGAGTTGGCCTAAACCCTCACGTCAGGATCAACGCAGGGTGGACACAGAGATCAGTCGCGGATGGGCATTCGTATAATAGGAAAAAGCAAGGCTATGGTTGAGCACCTCTATCCAAACTTTCTGCACGACGAAGGGGTTTACGCCCAGGTCGAACAGTACTGGATCGATCTCTGGGAGAAGATCGACCCGAAGATCCGTGATGGGTGGAAGCAACCCTGGTTCCAACCGCTGGCACCGTCGATTAGTGAGGGCAATCCGATCTTCAGCGCGTCTCTCCGCTACTAAGAAGAGGAATTCGAATCCTTCAGTCCGAGCCGACCGAGAGAGGGCTTGAGTTCGTGGCATACCCAGACACCTTTGGCGGTTCGATCTACGATCCGAACGCCATACACGAGCTAGTGATCTCATGCGCCTCTCAGACGTGGCGGCGAGGATCGCGCTTTCGGAAAATGCTTCCGTGGGCCGAAGGAAAAGGGGTCTCCTTCGATCTATATGACGCCGGATTTATGGCCTGCAGTGGCTCTAGAATCGAGAGAATCTACTCCGAGTGCTACCTTCCCGAGGCGGACCTGATCGTACCCAACGCCTATGCGGCTGAGAGATTCTCCGCTCCGTACATCGCCCCCGCCGTCTAGAAATCAAAGGCCAACGCCGATGAAGCAGTTCAAGTCTAGCGGCCTTTGGTTTCCCGCGGATGAGCCGTCAAATGCCGTGAGTGGGACATTACATTACGGCAGCGAGGGGCTGAACCTGGAGCTTTTGGGCAGCTTCCGTGAGGGCTGGGCCGCAGGAGCGGAACGCTATCCGACCATTCGCGGCGTTGTTGACGGGAATCCTTACGGGACGTTTGTTACGCTGTTCGACTGTCTCAGAACGCGGTCGCGATTCAACACGGCAGGCTTCACGTCGGAGACGATCAGATGCGGAAAGGCGATGATCGGCAGCGGCCATTTGCCCGATGGACCATTCGACTTCGAGACACTCGGGATTCTTTTCTCCTACTTGACCGATTGGGTAGGGCAATCCGGAATCAAGTTCGAGGTGATCAGGGGCAATGAGTATTCCTTCAGCTACGCCGAACCCAAGATGCTCTCCTTCCAGTTCGGCGACAAGACGCTCTCGCTGGCCGCATGGCCTAGGCCCAAGTGGGGAATTCACCACGTATCACTGGACGAGGAAACCATGATTCGCGTTGCGCCGATCGGAGAGCATTCACCCGCTGAGGTCGTGGGTGGCCACGCTCAGACTCTGCAGAATTCTGCTAACGTTTGCGACAGATACGCCCAATGAAATCGATGACATAACCTACAGTGGACCGGAAGATGCCGAGGGAATTAGCCCCTCCTACCACGTTGTTTTCGAGCCGATTTTCCGGCTAAAGGATGATAAGAGGTCGCTTCACCAAAGCGATATGCTATTCACCTTCGGCGATTGTCAGAATCACGTTCCTAACATCTTCCAAAACTGGCTTTATTTTACCGAGAGGACCCAGTCGTTTTGCACGGTTTATTTCGCCAACGTGTACGCGGAGCCGCGATATCTAAACGACAGATTTGTGAGTTTGATGCGAGCTTTCGCGCTCCTGTCCACGGCCCTCGGCGAAGTCTCCGACGCGCACACAGCTCTTCCTAAGCGAGGTCGAAGCATCGTTAAGATCGCACTATGGCGACGAAGACCGAGAGCTCCTCTGCCACATCATCCCAACCGGACCCGAGATCGAGATGCCCTATCACCTACTCCGTCTGCTTCAAGAAAATGCGGATACGATGGGACCGCTCGTTGGGGACATGCCTGGCTTTGTGAGAGCGGTATGCGACACCTTGGCCTTTTTCGAGCGTCGGTCAGGGGGAAAAGGCCCTCGCATCGAAGGGCGCGAGCCTCTTACATGCGATGCTGAAAATTCGAACATTGATAAAGGTGCTGGTTCTCAAGGAGCTCGGCTTCGGCAAGGATGCGGTAAGATCTCTCGTCATGAGGAACAATAGGATTAATTTCCTCAGGACAGTCTGAAAACCTTCCTGATGGGTAAGTAGACGATCAACTTACTCAGGGGAGAACCATGTCGACGATAACGCAGTCTGTCGCCGGTCAGTCCGCCAATTCCGCCGCATTCAGCCGTCTCCGACCTGATCGACCCATCGGAGACGCACTATCGCTTGAGCGTCGAGGAATACGACCCAGACAACAAGAAGCTTGTGGCATCGCTCGCTCGGCGAAGTTACAATATTGCTGATTCGCAAATCGTCCAAACCAGCGCTTGCTCGCCATCCTCGATAAAGGAATGCAACCGTGAAACGCTTGTCCCTCTCTCGCCGCGATCATCCTGCTTCGCACTCCTTGCCCTGACCGGGTTCGGCTTCATCGGGGTAGAGCGGTCCTCGGTGCGAGCCGACGATGCGGTCGCTGCCAATGCTATGGCCAGGGCCTCGGCCCTGGCGAAAACCGTCACGATCAAGCGGGACACCTTCGGCGTGCCGCACGTTTACGGGCCGACCGACGCCTCGTGCGTGTTCGGATTCATCTATGCCCAGGCCGAAGACTACTTCTGGCAAATCGAAGACAGCTATCTCCGTTCGCTGGGCCGGGCCGCCGAGGTCTACGGCGAGAAGTCGCTGCCCGACGACCTGGTCAACCGAGCGCTCGAGATTACCGGCTCTCGCAAGACGGAATACGAGAAGCGCCTCGCCGAAAACCAAGGAGATCTGCCAGGCGGTTGCCGACGGCCTGAACTATTACCTCGCCGTCAATCCGCAGGTCAAGCCGCGGAAGATCACCCACTTCGAGCCGTGGCATCCGCTCGCCTTTCGCCGCTTTATCCTCTATCAGTCGTTCATCTACGGCAAGTCGGGCTTGCACGCTTCCGATATCCTCTCGGCCGTGCAGGAAATTCACGACAACAAAGTCGGCGCGGTCGCATTCCCAGCGGACCTGCGCGCCGAGCTGGCGGCCATCGAACAGGACCGGCAGAGCATGTCGGAGCACGTGGGCTCCAACATGTGGGCCGTCCGTCCCGACAAGTCGGCATCGGGCAAAGCGCTCATGTTCATCAATCCGCACCAGCCTTTCTTCGGCCCGGGACAGTGGTATGAAGGGCACGTGGTGAGCGAAGAAGGCTGGAACCTGCTCGGAGCCTGCTTCTTCGGCTCGCCGTTTCCGTCCATCGGATACAACGGCCACATCGCCTGGAGCCACACGGTCAACAATCCGGACATCGTCGATCTTTACACCATCACCTTTGACGACAAGATCCGATCCGCTCAAGTACCGCTACGGCGACGGCTCGAGGCAGGCCACTGCCTGGACCGACGACGTTGTCGTGAAAGACGCGAAGGGGCCGGTCAGTCGTCGGTTCCGCTTCACCAAGACCCACCAGGGCCCTCTGGTCGCCGTCCGCAATGGTAAGCCGCTTGCCATCCGCCTGGCCAAGCTGGAAGAAAGCGGGGCGATCGATCAGGGATACGCCATGGGACGGGCGAAGAGCGTGGCGGAATTTAAGGAGGCCATGCGGCCCTGCAATCTACCGATGTTCAATGCGATGGTCGCCGACACCGGCGGCAACATCTTCTACGTGTACAACGGCGCCGTCCCGAAACGATCGACGAAATTCGATTGGACAAAACCGGTCGACGGCTCGAACCCCGAAACGGAATGGCAGGGCTACCTCCGATTTGACGAGCTGCCGCAACTTGAGAACCCAAAGTGCGGCTTCTTGCAGAACTGCAATCAATCGCCTCTCTCCACAACGCCGGTGGCCAAGGAATTGCGGCGCGGAGAAGTGGATGAGAACCCCAAGGCGAGCCAGTTTCCCCCCTATCTGATGGCGACCGAACGCGAACGCGACAACCCCCGGGCTCAGATCTCGCGGCGCATCCTTCATTCGGAGGCGCAATTCGATTACGACGAGTGGACGCGGGACGGCTTCAACACCAAGATTCTCGAGGCCGAGCTTCGCATTCCCGATCTGGTGAAGGAATGGGAAGCAGCTCTAAAGCGAAAGACCCGACTCGGGCTGCCAAGCTGAAAGAGCCGGTCGAGCTGCTCAAGAGTTGGGACTGCGTGAGCTCCGTCGATTCCGTGCCGATGACGCTGTTTACCGAAGCGTATGACCGGGCCGTGAAGATGATCGCGAAGCGGGACCTGCAGAATTATCCCCGCATTCGTGCGCTCGAAGCGACGCTGTGGCGGACCTAGAGAAAACGCACGGGACTTGGAAAGTCGCCTGGGGCGAAATCAATCGCCTGCAGCGGATCCACGGCTCGCAGATCGACATGCAAGGGCCGTGGCGAGTTTCGCGACGATCAGCCGAGCTTGCCCGTCGCCGCGCACCGGGGCCCCTGGGCGTCGTGTTTAATTTCTACACACTGCCGCAACCGGGCCAGAAACGCCGCTACGGCGTCGCGGGGCACTCCTTCGTTGGGGCCGTCGAGCTGGCACCGCAACCGAAAGTGAAAACGATTCTTCAGTTCGGCGAGTCGGGCGATCCCGGTTCCCCGCACTGGTTCGACCAGGCTTTGCTCTACGCGAAAAAACAGTTCAAGCCGACCTGTTACACACCGTCCGAAGTCGACGCCAATACCGAGCGCCACTACCATCCGGGAGAACAAGCCACATTGGGGTCAGGACGCACGGGCGGTTGAGCAAAGGAAACGACCTAGTGTCGCCTTTCGCTCCCGCGAATGGATTTCTTCTTGACACTCCTCGCCGATCACCCTGTCGGCCCGACAAGCGTCTCACACTAACCCGACGCGCGAGCGAGGGGGCCGGCGATGGAATCCCCGGCTGGTGTGTCCGTTCGTTGGAATCCCTCGCTCGCGCGTCGTTAGTGTTAGGGCGACCTCAAATCGAGAGCCGTAGTTGCCGCTCTCGACCGACGGTCTCGTCGCCGAGCGACGACAGCGTCACGCCGAGCAGTCGAATCCCCTTTTTTACCGGAAAGAGTGACTCGAGCAGCGGATACACAACCTCCTCGATCGCCGCTTGCGCGGCGAAGGGTACCTGGCTGGTTCGGCTACGGGTGATCTGCCGGAAATCGGCGTACTTGGCCTTGAGGGTGACGGTGCGTCCCCGAATGGTCGTTCCCTCACAGTGCCGCCAGACCTTTTCGACGATCGGCCTCAAGGCCGCCCGCGCCTCTTCGACGGTAAAGAGATCAGCGCTGAATGTGTTTTCCGCACC
Source organism: uncultured Isosphaeraceae bacterium (assembly GCA_963829765.1). Taxonomy (GTDB): domain Bacteria; phylum Planctomycetota; class Planctomycetia; order Isosphaerales; family Isosphaeraceae; genus CAWFRS01. The sequence continues at coordinate 24,140 of CAWHKI010000254.1, forward strand.
GACCGACTTGCGCACGCGATTGGCACAGACCGGACGCTCGTCGATGCCGCGGGCAATCCAGTAATAATGCGTCCCGGGTTTGCCAAAGTGCTGCTCCAGAAATGCGAGCGTCTGGGCCTTGAGGTCGATGCCCACATGGATACCGAGCTGCTCCATCTTGGCAGCCGTCGCGCGGCCGAATCCCGTGAAACTTGCTGACTGGCAAGCCTTCGACGAAGGCCGGGCCAATCTTGGGCGTGATGACGAACAGTCCGTCGGGCTTGCGCTGCCCCGACGCCATCTTGGCCAGGAATTTGTTATACGAAACACCGGCGGACGCCGTGAGATTTGTCTCAGCGCGAATTCTCGCCCGAATCTCGGCGGCGATCTCGGTCGCCGAGGCAATGTTCTTGCGGTTTTCGGTGACGTCGAGATAGGCCTCGTCGAGCGATAAGGGCTCGATAAGCGGCGTGTACTCGGCAAAAATCGCCCGAATTTGGCGCGACACCGTTTTGTACACATCGAAACGTGGCGCGACGAAAATGAGCTCCGGGCATCTTCGCCTCGCGGTCACCGACGGCATGGCGGAGTGAACCCCAAACGCCCGTGCCTCGTAGCTCGCGGCGGCCACAACCCCGCGCTCGCGTGACCCGCCCACCGCGACCGGCTTACCGCGAAGCTCAGGATTGTCGCGCTGCTCGACTGAGGCATAGAAGGCATCCATATCAATATGAATAATCTTTCGCTGCCGGGCGGGCTCGACCGCGACGGCCTTACCGGCCTGTGCGATTTCGTCGGCGTTCTTTTCGAGGTCAAACGCCGGCACCCCACCGAGGCCGCGAGGCCTCTCTTCGACGCTCTCGAGAAGTTGGAGCCGCGGCTGAGAAATCGACATCACTTCGCGCCCTTTGCCGGTTCAAATGGCTCTCCATTGATCCGCTCATTCTATTCATGCGTCCAGTTCTACGCAAGCGGCAAACAGCATTGTTAGCATGGCGAGCTGTCACGAGCAGAAGCGAGGCCAAGCACTGGCCTTCTTGATACCAAGGAGTCTTTCGATGACATCAATTCTGCTGGCCTTACTGTCAATCGCGGCACCCCAAATTGCGCGGGGAGCTCCGTCGCTTGAAGCCGCCGATGTCCTGATCGCCGATTTCGAGGGTGAGACTTATGGGGAGTGGAAAACGACGGGCGAGGCCTTCGGTCCCGGTCCCGCCCACGGCGCTCTTCGTGGCCAGATGAATGTCGAGGGTTTCAAAGGGAAAGGACTGGTCAACTCTTTCTACAACGGCGATGAAACCACGGGGACCCTCACGTCGTCCGCATTCACAATCGAGCGGAAGTTCATCACGTTTCTAATCGGTGGCGGCAACGACAAAGAGAAGCTCTGCATCAATCTCCTCGTCGATGGCAAACGTGTCCGCGGCGCGACCGGTCCCAACACAGAAACCGGTGGCCATGAAACCCTCTCGCCCGAAATGTGGGACGTCAGCGAGTACTCGGGCCGATCTGCCGTGATTCGAATTATCGATCGTGCCAAAGGGGGTTGGGGCCACATCAACGTCGATCAGATCGTGCAAACCGATCGCGCATTACCATTAATGGTGACCGATGCAAAGCTCGCGATAAAAATCGAGAAACGGTACCTCCACCTGCCGATTAAGAATGGCGCTCCCAAGCGAAAGGTAACCTTCTTGTTCGACGGTCGCGCCCAGGTGACCAATGACATCGAGCTGGCCGATGGCACGCCGAACTGGTGGGCGTTCTTGGATGCGAGCGACTGGAAGGGCAAGACGATCACGGTGCAAGTCGACAAACTGGCGAAGGATTCCCAGGCATTGAGCTCCATTGGCCAGGGCGATTCGATCAAGGACGCCGCGGAATCTCTACCGCGAACCGCTTCGCGGTCAGTTCCACTTCTCATCGCGGAGGGGATGGAACAACGACCCCAACGGAATGGTCTTTTATCGCGGTGAGTATCACCTTTTCTATCAACATAATCCCTACGGGTGGACCTGGGGCAACATGCACTGGGGACATGCCATGAGCAAAGACATGATTCATTGGCAAGAACTAGGCGATGCGCTCGCGCCTGATCGCTTTGGTCCCATCTTTAGCGGCAGCGCGGTCGTGGATTGGAATAACACGAGTGGGTTCGGCGAAAATGGCCATGCGCCTCTCGTTCTGTCTACACCGCCGCCGGAGACCCCACGACGCAGTGTATCGCCTACAGCGTCGATGGCCGGAACTTCAGGAAGTACCACGGCAATCCCGTGCTCGCGCAAGTCACCGGCGGCAATCGCGACCCGAAAGTCATGTGGCATGCGCCGACCCAAAAATGGGTGATGGCACTTTACGTCGAATTGAACGGTGACCATACGATTCATTTCTTCACGTCGTCCAACCTTCGAGAATGGACCTTAGCCAGCGTGACCGCAGCCGGAACCAAGGGGAAGGGGGGTTACCTCTTTGAATGCCCCGACTTTTTTGAACTGGCCGTCGACCGCGATGCCAAACAGGAAAAGTGGGTCTTGCTCGCCGCGAATACGGAATACGCGACAGGATCGTTCGATGGTATCAGGTTCCGCCCCGAGCAATCGAGACTTCCCGGTCACTGCGGCCGGGGATTCTACGCTCCGCAAACCTTCAGCGACATTCCGAACCGAGATGGACGCCGGATACAGATCGGGTGGTTCCAGGCGCCGACTGCGGGCATGCCGTTTAACCAGTCGATGACAGTGCCGCTGGAATTGAACCTCATTTCGGCAGCCGACGGTCCGCGCATGACGTGGGCGCCGATCAAAGAATTGGAGTCCTTACGGGCCAAGTCACATCGCTTCGGTCCGATGATGCTAACGCCTGAAAGTGCTAATCCCTTGGCCGATCTCAAGGCCGAGCTCGTCGAAATACAAGCGGAATTCGAGCCTGGTGATGCAAGCGAAGTGGCCCTCACCGTTCGCGGTGCCGTCATTGCGTACGACGGCAAGAAGCGCGAGTTGGCAGTCAACGACCTCCGGGCTCCTGCCCCTTTGCGCGACGGCAAGCAGCGAGTGACGATCTACTGCGACCGTATTGGACTGGAAATCTTCGCCAGTCACGGCCTGACCTACGTTCCCATCCCCTACGTTCCCAACGCCGACGACCTCGCGCTCGCAGTCCGGGTAAAAGGAGGTACCGCGAGAATCAGCGAACTTCACGTTCACGAACTCAAGTCGGCATGGCCGGCACCGGACGTCAAGGCCGAAACGAACCCCGATGAGCGTACTTCGAAGCCGCCTCCATCAAGGCTCGGTTTTGAGTAGTCCCTGCATCGTCAGCAGACGAATGACGGCCATATCGACCATCGCTTCGCCGGCGCCTACTTCGACGCGGGCGGTGACTCCTTCCGCGCCATAGCCTCCTCCGACCGCGGCACGAATCGTGGGGAAGTAGCCGTGGTAGCCGTTACAATAACCAGCGAAATAGGCGTTCGCGGCTGGGGCACGGTCGCGGAAGTTGAGTCCAAACTCGACGAACGGTTCGCCGGGCATCCCCATGATCGCGATGTCGCGATTGAGCAGCACGGTCGTCACAACGCAGTCCATCGGCACGGCGAGGTACACGCGGTAACGTTCCAGGACTTCGGGACCAAGACCCCGCGTGCGAAGCTGCTCGAGCAGCCGCGCTGTTTCGTAACGCGGTTTGAAGCGGCGCGTTTCGAGTGAGACCTGGATTTCCGGCGTTTTTGGAACGCTCGGCACAAGGGATTTCGCGACGCGAGAGTGCTTCCTCACCCAGTTGCCGGCCCGTTTCTCGCATCAATGCTTCAGCTCCTTCCTCGAGCTTCATTTTGTCGAAATACGGATTGATGTCGCCGGGCGCTCCTTGCAAAAAGAGGCAGACACAGTCCGCGCCGAACGATCCTTCCACCACTTCCGCCGCCGCGCCGGGATAGTCGGCTGAATAGCGGAGATTGTCGGGACCGAACACGACGGGGTGACAAGCGTAGTTGATCACGACGGCCAGTGTTTTGCCGCTTTTGCTGTCGACGCGGATGACGCCGACACGAGGGTCCAACGGATGCGTGGGCATTTTCGTCGCGTTGCGCCAGAGCATTTTCACTTTACCATCGGGCTGGACGTACCGGCGGTTATGACCGATGAAGACGGAACCGGCGCCTGTGCCGATGAGCGCGGGTGTCAGTTTCGTCGCTGCGGATTCGATCGCGGCAGCGATCTTGTCGAGCGCGGCCGTTTCCCATGCCGGGCGTTTTGTCGTATAGAATTCATCGATCACGGGGCCGGAATGCGTGTGCGAGGCAGAAAAGCATACGTGCGTCACACCCGCCGATTTCCGGACGCGATCGCGAACAAGATTCATTGACTCAATGCCGAAAGGCCGGCCGAGATCGAGCGTGACCCAGGCGAGCCGGGTAGTTCCGTCGTCAAAGAGCAGAATCTTGGCACAGAGCGGATCGTGCGTGCCGAGTCGCGGGTCCACTCCGGTCGGAGTAGCCCCACAGGGTCACCAAGTCAGCCGGCGTAATCTCAACTTTCGACGCCGCGGCACGGAATTCCGCGGCAGCACCGGCCGGAAGACCCGCCGTGAAAGACGCCAGAGATACGAATGCACTGAAGACTATCAAGGAAAAACGACGCATCGCATTTTGCTCCGAAGAACCCATACTCGCCTGTGGATAGAGGAAACACGGCCTGGCATTTTACCAACATGAATTTCTTTCTTCCGGCGATCTTATCCGTCATCGAACATCGCATGGCGGAATTCGGGGTTGCGGCGCGGCTTGACCGGTTCATGAGGCCGCTTCATAATGTTATTGTTCGGGAGTAGTTTCCGCGATCTCAACGGGCTGCCGGCTATGATGGCTGACAAGGGGCCGCGCCTGAGCGGGAATGGGGAAGAATTGTGATGTCTAGGCGGCGTGATTTCTGGCGGACGGCGCGACGACTGGGAATCGGCGTTTTGATTCTCAGTGTGATTCATATTCCCTTGCCCCAGGCCGACTATCACAATATCCGCCATCATGACGCACCCGGCGAAGTCTGCGGTTTCCACGATCACCTGCTGCGCTGGCACCCATCGGCTGATCTCGACGACGATGTGACCATGTTGCATTGGCATTGGTTCGTACCGATCGTCGAGTTTGGCGACCATCACCAACGGCTCGACGACGAGCATGGTCGTCCCGGTCCCGCGTTACATGCACACCTGGGAGACTGGCCGGCACCCAACTGGCAGGGTGATCCGGTGATCCGCCCCGACAGTCAAGGGCGTCTCCTCCATCATCTCGCCCTCGCCCAATCTGACGCGAATAGGGCCTACATTGGGGATGAACTGGCTCCTCCCGGCCTGCCGTCAGGACGCTTCGCCTCACGTGCCCACGATCCCGAGGGGTGCCTGCGCGCTTCGCCCGGCGCTCTTCCAACGCTGGAATTGTTGAGCGGATTTAGCCACTGCCAAAGCCCTCGGCTTTTCCGGGACGAGTCGTTCCTGTCGCGGCGAATCTCCTGCAGACGGTCACGGGCGGGGCCTTCGTATCTCGGTGCGGGGTTTGTTGACTCTCGCATGATCGGAACGGTTCGTTTCGAGTAAACGACTCGAATGCTCCGTGATTTGCTCCAGCGAGTGAGCGACCGACTCCCAGCGGTGCATCTCCAGCAACGTGCTCTTCATTCATCAATCGCTTGGCGAATGACGGCCAAGAAGGGAGGTTTCCCCATGTCAGTTGTATTAAGCCAAAACCCGTCGAATCAGAAGTCGATTATGCGAGCACTTCCCTGGGCCGGAATGGGATTGTGCCTGGCGTTGTTGCTCGGACATATCGCTTACGACGTGCTCGCTCACGCCCACTCGCTGGCCGCGGGAACGCGCGGTGCGGCCTCGGACGCAAGGGCTGATGCAAAACTCTCGGCAAGCCGATCGACGGTCTCGTTGTCCGAGGCAAAGCTCAAGGAGGCCAAGATCGCGATCGAGCCCGGCGCGATTCGACCGGATCGGGACGGAGGTCGGGGTAGTCGGCATCATCCAGGCCAACTCTGACCGCCAGGTCGAGATCCGTCCCCGCGCCGCCGGCGTCGTGCGCGAGGTTCATGTTGTCCTCGAACAGAAGGTCAAACGGGGAGACCCGCTGGTCACGCTCGACAGCCCCGAGATCGGCACCGCCCGGCTCAATCTGCGTGCAAAACAGCGGGAGCTCTCGACCGCGCGATTTGAAGCCGCCTGGAAGTCGGAGATCGCCGCTAATGTTGCCCTCTTGATCCCCGAACTGCGCAAAGGGATCGATCAGCGCAGGGCGGAACTCGCCGACGATGAAGAACACGCGGACACCCATTCGGCCGAGCCCAACAAGCGGCCCGATCCCCATCTCCGCCAACGACGATCGACGCGCGTGTCATCGAGAAGGAGTTTGCCCAAAAGCAGCTAGGGACCTACCGCGGCACCCTGTTGCAGGCCTATGCCGAATTCGACATCGCCAGCCACGAAGAGCAAAAGACGGCCCACTTGCGAATGAAGGACATCGTGGGCGAGCACCCCGCCCTGGTGGCGCGACACACTCGCGAGGGAATCCAGGCCAAGCTCGAGGCGGCGATCGAACAGGTCCGGTTCGACGCCGCTCAGGAGAAACGTGTGGCCGACCAGAAGGTCGGGCAGGCCGAGGCGGCCGTGGTTGACGCAGCCCAGAGATTACGAATCCTGGGTGTGTCCGAGAATATTCAGAGTCTTCTGGATCGTGCCGACCATGCGAATGCGATCTCACGCGACGAAGACGTCACGTTTTACCGGATCGTCGCTCCATTCGACGGCACGATCATCATGAGATCAGCCGTGCCCAGCCAAAGGGCCGAGCCAACCGATGCCCTGTTTCGTGCTGGCCGATCTCCGCTCCGTCTGGGTCTCCGCCAAAGTTTCCGAGTCGGACGTCGCCAAGTTGCCGCAAGCTCAAGCAAGCGACGTTCCGCTTGACCGCCACGGCATACCCCAATCGAGAATTTTCCGCCAGGCTTCTGTCCGTTGGGGCCATGGTCGACCCCCAGACCCGCACGGTCTCCCTACTCGCGCAGACAGATAACCCCGACGACCTGCTCAAGTTGGGGATGTTCGTGCGGATCATGCTGGATAGCTCCAACACCGAACAGGTGCTGGCCGTGCCGGCAAGCGCGGTCGTTGAGATCGAAACAGAGAAATACGTCTTTGTCCCTTCCGGCAAAGACGCCGATCACGAGAAGTTTGTTCTTCGACCTGTCGAGGTCGGACGCCAGTCCGGTCGATCGTGTCGAAATCAAATCCGGCTTGACCGCCGGAGAAATGGTCGTCGCCTCCGGAGCATTCCTGCTCAAGAGCGAGCTGATTCTTCAAAATGAGCGTAGAGGAAGAGTAAAAATGCTCAATGCCATCATTAAATCGTCGCTGAACAACCGTTTCTTCGTGTTGATGGCGACTTTGCTCGTTGGCGGCGTGGGGGTTTACTCCGCGGTCCATTTGCCGATCGATGCGGTGCCGGATCTGACCAACGTTCAAGTTCAGGTCATCACCGAGGCACCCGCGCTGTCTCCGCTCGAGGTCGACTCGCTCTTGTCGTTTCCGGTGTCGGGAGCGATGAGCGGGCTTCCCGACATCGAGCAGATCCGGTCGGTATCCAAGTTCGGCGTTTCTGTCGTGACTGTTGTTTTCAAGGAAGGGACGGACATCTATCGGGCGCGGCAGTTGGTCGGCGAGCGATTGCCGCGCGCGGCCGAAGCAATTCCGAGCGGTTACGGAACTCCCGTGCTCGGGCCGATCGCCACCGCTTTAGGCGAGGTCTTTCAGTTCGAGGTGAAGGCGACCAAAGAATCCGGTCTCTCTCCGATGGACTTGCGCACTCTTCTTGATTGGTTCATCGCTTACCAGTTGCGCGGTGTGGAAGGGGTCACCGAGATTAACGCTCACGGTGGCGACATGAAGACTTATCAGGTCGAGGTCGATCCCGACAGGCTGGCGACATACAAACTGTCGATGACCGAGCTTTATGGCGCGCTGCGGTCGAACAACGCCAACGTGGGGGGAGGCTATTTGGTTCGTGAAGGGGAGGCGCGGTACATCCGCGGCGTGAGCCAGGTACGGAATATCGACGAGATCGCCGCGATCGTGATCGACGAGCGTAATGGTGTTCCGGTCACGATCCGCGACGTGGCCAAGGTCTATCCGGCTCCCATGATCCGGGCTGGCCTGGCAACGCGCGATGGCCAGGGAGAAATTGTCACTGGGCTTGTGATGATGCTCATCGGCCAGAATGGCCGCGAGGTCGTCAACCGGGTCAAGGCAGAGATCGAAGAGCTGAAAAAGAGCCTGCCGCCAGGCGTGACGATTGAGCCGCTCTATGACCGCACGCACTTGATCAACCACACCTTGAGCACAGTCCTGCACAACCTGACGGCCGGCGGCATCCTGGTGATCGTGGTGCTTTTGGCTCTGCTCGGAAACTTGCGAGGAGGGTTGATCGTCGCCCTGGCTATTCCGCTGTCGATGCTGTTCGCCGCTAACGTGATGCTGGCGTCGGGGATTTCGGCGAGCCTGATGAGCCTGGGTGCGATCGATTTCGGGCTGATCGTCGACTCCAGCGTGATCATGATCGAGAACTGTGTTCGCCGGCTGGCGCACGAAGGGGGTTCCAGACCAAAGCTCGACATCATTCGCGACGCGGCCATCGAGGTCCGTAAGCCCACGATGTTCGGCGAGCTAATCATCGCCATTGTTTACCTGCCAATCCTGGCGCTTCACGGGACGGAAGGGAAGCTGTTTCGCCCCATGGCGCTCACCGTGATCTTCGCACTCGCTGGGTCGCTGCTGTTGTCGTTAACCGTGATGCCGGTCTTGGCCGCGATGGGCCTGAGCTCGCGACCTCAGGAAAGGGAAGTGTGGCTGTTACGTGTGATCAAACGTCTCTACCGGCCGGCGCTCGACGCCTTCGTTCGCCATCCGGTGGCCGCGATGGTGCTGGCGCTGGCACTGGTGGGCGCGAGCGTGCCGGTCGCCCGCAATTTGGGGGCCGAATTCATGCCGCGCTTGAATGAGGGCGACCTGTTGATCGAGGCCGTGCGCATCCCGTCGGCCTCACTCGAAGGGGCCGTGGCGGCATCGACTCAAGTCGAAAACCTCTTGAAGACGATCCCCGAGGTACGTCTCGTCTACTGCAAGACCGGCCGACCCGAGATCGCCAACGACGTCATGGGCGTGCATCAGACTGATGTCTGGACTATGCTTAAACCTCAGGACGAGTGGCGCCCGGGATTAACTCGTGACGACCTGATCGAAGAAATGGACAAGCTCTTGTCCGAACACGTTCCGGGAATGAAGTTCGGGTTCAGCCAGCCGATCGAGATGCGAGTGAATGAGCTGGTCGCCGGAGTTAAGAGCGACGTGGCCGCTCTCATTTATGGACCCGACCTCAGGGTTCTGCGCAGGCTGTCGCTGGAAATCGAGCGCGTGCTGGCCCAAATTCCGGGTGCACACGACATCAAAAACCCCACCGCGGGCCGGCTTCCGATGCTCCGGATCAAGGTCCGCCGCGACCAACTGGCCCGGTATGGGATCAAAGCCTCCGACGTGCTTGACGCAGTGGCCGCGCTGGGAGGAACGACGGTCGGCACCGTTTTCGAGGAAGACAAGCGACATCCACTCCGCGTCCGGCTCCCTGAGTCGTGGCGCAACGATCCCGACAGGATCGGCTCGATCCGGGTCGTCGATCCCCAGGGGACGCCCGATCCCCATTAAAGACCTCGCCGAGATCGCCGAGGAGGAAGGGCCTAACGAGGTCGAGCGCGAAAACGTGCAGCACCGCGCCGTCGTCGGGGTCAACGTCCGGGGCCGCGACATCTCGAGTTTCGTGGCCGAGGCCCAGGCCGCGATCGATGCCTACTTCAAGAACAAGTTCCCACCCGGCTATCGCGTGCGCTGGGGGGGACAGTTCGAGCACCTTCAGACCGCCTCCAAGCGATTGATGATCGTCGTGCCCGTGGCGATGCTCTTGATCTTCCTGCTTTTGTACGGCACGTTTCATTCGATCAGGCTGTCGCTCTTGATTTACACGGCCGTGCCGATGGCCGCGACCGGGGGCGTGTTCGCCCTTTTCCTCCGCGGGCTGCCGTTTTCGATCTCGGCCGGCGTGGGATTCATCGCCCTTTTTGGCGTCGCCGTGCTCAACGGCCTCGTCTGGGTCAGCGCCGTCGAGCACTTGCGACAGGAAGGCGTCGAGCCCCACGAGGCCGCTCGCGAGGCGGCCGTCGTCCGCCTGCGGCCGATCCTTATGACAGCCCTCGTCGCCGGTTTGGGGTTCATCCCCATGGCGGTCGCCACCACCCCCGGCGCCGAGATTCAGCGCCCGTCTGGCCACAGTCGTGATCGGCGGGACTGATCACGTCCACTCTCTTGACGACCCTCGTGCTGCCGGCGGTTTATCCGTGGTTTACCCCGCGTAACAGGAGTGCCAGGGTTTCGTAGTGCGATCACGACTCGGCGATCGGCGACTGATGTCCGTTGGGACCGGTTGGGCTAGGCTGCGCTTCCGCGGTCGGCTCGAGGGGCGGGAAAATCTCGCGCACCGAGCACTGGAAACCGGGAATGACGTTTTCGCCCGAGAGAATGTCGTCTTCGTGCAAATGGCTCATTGTGCCATCACTGCGACGGATCAAGACCGTGCGCGAGTTGGGATAGACGATCCAGACCAAAGGCACGCCCACTTTTTCGTAGTCTTCCAGCTTATCGTCGAGCTGATAAGCATTGTCGTTGGGCGATACGACCTCGACCGCCAGGTCAGGGGGAATTTTGGCCCAACCCTTGGGTACCATGCCACCGGGCAGGCGACCGTGCCGGATGAACGAGAGATCGGGCCGGCGAACGAGACTCGGTTCGTGGGGGAAGCATTGATAGCCGTTGTCGGAATTAAAGGTCCATCCTTGTCCCTGCTCTTCGCAAAACCGCTGGAGCCTCGAGAGTAGCCGTGACCCGACCAAGCTGGATTCCATGCCCATCTGTCGCTCCAGCAGTTGACCGCCGACCAACTCGTAGCAATCGCCGTCGGGCATGGCCAACAGATCCTCGGGCGTGTACTGGGTTTGCGCCGCGACCGACATGCTCATGGATGGGCTCCGATCGTTTGATGCAGCAGTGACATCATGTGGGATCGATTCTACCGCAAACCCCTCAAACTGGGAAGCTACGACGAGACGAGAATCGGAACGGCACCAGGTTCCGTCGGCCGCCGGACGACGACGCGGATACCATTCTTGGGCCGCAATGTGATTGATGGCACCAGTTCGATCCGCTGTTCCGGGACAAGTTCGAGCCGGTGCCGAGCGACGATCGTCGCCAGGATAAGGATCGCTTCCATCATCGCAAATTGATTGCCGATGCGGATTCGCGGGCCGTCCCCAAAAGGAAGTGTCCCCGCCAACTTCAATCAATGCCCGGTTCCTAATTCCCGTTGGGACCGGTCGGGCTCGGCTGGGCTTCTGGAGAAGGCTCGCGAGGCGGGAAAATCTCCCGCACCGAGCACTGGAAACCGGGAATGACATCTTCGCCCGAGAGAATGTCGCCTTCGTGTAAGTGACTCATTGTGCCATCGCCGCGACGGACCAAGACCGCGCGAGAATTCGGATAGACGACCCAGACCAAGGGAACGTCCACTTTTTCATAGTCTTCCAGCTTATCCTCGAGCTGATAAGCGTTGTCGTTGGGCGAGACGACCTCGACCGCCAGATCGGGGCGGATCTTTATCCAGCCTGTCGGTAGCACTCCGCCAGCAAGACGGCGGAATCCGATGAATGAGACATCCGGCTTGCGAACGAGGTCGGGATCGTGAGGAAAACATTGATAGCCGTTATCGGCCGGTAAGGCCCACCCAAGCCCGTGCTCTTCACAGTAACGATCCACGCGTGAGTGCAGCCGCCCCCCGATCCAACTGGATTCAGCGCCCATACTCCTCTCCACCAGTTGACCGCCTACCAACTCGTAGCTCTTGCCGTCGGGCATTGCAAGCAGGTCCTCAGGCGTGGTTTGGATTGGTGCGGCGACCGACGTGCTCATGGATGGGCTCCGATCGTTTGATGCAGCAGTGACGTCAGCGAGGCGCGATTGTACCGCAAACCCCGTCGAGCCTGGAAGCTGCTTTTCACAATACGATACCTACCGGCACGCGCGCCCGGTTCGGTCGGCCGCCGGACGACGACGCGGATGCCGTTTTTGGGCCGCAATGTGATTGATGGCACCAGTTCGATCCGCTGTTCCGGGACAAGTTCGAGCCGGTGCCGAGCGACGATCGTCACCATGATAAGGATTGCTTCCATCATCGCGAATTGATTGCCGATGCAGATTCGCGGGCCGTCCCCAAAAGGAAAATACGCGCAGCGAGGCAGTGACTTGATCGCCGGCTCGCCCCAGCGCTCGGGACGAAAGACGAGCGGGTCGGCGAAGAATCGTTCGTCGCGATGAACGACCCATTGCGAAATCAGAATCTGGGCCTTGGGAGGGATCGTGTAACCGCCGATATCAATTTCAGTGATTGCTTCGCGGCCGATGGTCCAAACGGGGGGATAGAGCCGCATCGATTCCTTGACGACCCAGGTGGCGTATTCGAGCCGTGGGACATCCGCGGCCGTGGGCTCCCGCCCGGGTAAGATGCTGGCGACCTCCGCGGCAAGCCGGCGTTCTACCTCTGGATGCTCGGCCAATAGCAGGAAGGTAAAGGTCAAGGCCAGCGCGGTTGTTTCGTGGCCGGCCAAGACAATGGTGATCGCCTCGTCGCGCAACTGCCGATCGCTCATCCGCTCGCCTGACTCATCCGTCGCCGTCATCAGTCGCGACAGAAAGTCATCCCCCCCTGCCCCGCTGGCGCGCCTCTCTTTGATCAGTTGGGCGATGAGCCCGTCGAGTCTCTTTACCGCGCGATGGTATCTCAAGTTCCCCGGTGTCGGCACGTACTGCCAGAAGTCGAAAATGCTCGCCGGTCCCGCGAAAAAGTCGGTCAAGTTCACGAACAACGACGCGAGTTCCTCGCCGTACTTTTCCATATCCGTGCCGAAAAGCGTGCGGCCGACGATGTCGAGCGTTAGCCGCATCAGGTCAGCGTGCACGTCACGCGCTTCTCCCAGCGCGAACGGTCAAGCATCACCCGAGTCGCGCCCACCATGGCGTCGGCATAAGACTGGATGCTCTGTAATTGGAACGCCGGCTGCGCCAACTTGCGCTGACGCCGCCATAGCTCGCCTTCACTGGTCAACAGCCCGTTCCCGAAAAGCGTGCGGCTCGATTGCAGAAACCGATCCTTGATGAAGCACCTGGCCTGGTGCCGCAGCACGATCTCGATATCGCGCGGGTGGTTCAACATGAACATTTTCATCCCTGGTATACCCAAGAACACAACGTCGCCATACTCGCGGCGAGGCGCGTGATGAGGCCGAGTGGATCGCGGAAATACTCGAAGAAGCCCCGGACCTTGGCTATTCCCGTGGGACGCGGTGGAAGCGTGCCATATTGCATCGCAAGTGCTCCTTGTCATTAACCCCGCGCGATCGATCGCAAGTCGAAGTCATTCAGTTTGCTGTTCAACCAAAAGAATTACCAGCAATCACGAAACCAACGTCCGTCCCCCCGGGGGACCGTGCCTCGCGCGTCTGGTTCTTCAGCCTCCGTTATCCTCTTCACCCTCCGCAAAGGGCAGCTCTGTCAAGGTCGTGGTTACCAAGCATCCTATCCTCTTCAACCCGCAAATCTTCTCTCCTTGCATGAAACTTTGGTTGCCGCCGCGGCGATCAAACGTCCGGAGATGACTCCATTCGGTCACTTCGCCGCTGGCGTGGATGTCGAGGTTTTCGCCCTTCGACCAGCGTAAGCGAAGCGCCGCTCCCGCGAATACACATGCGAAATAACGAGGTCCTATCGTCGATGAGCTCTCGCTCTACCCAATAGATCGGCACCCAGCCTGATGACAATGATACATCCCAAGTAACTACACCAACGAATGTCTCTCACTACATCTATCTGATTATTCTTGCCGCTTGTATCGTCCCCAACAGAAGTTGCAATGACCCCAGTGAAAAAAGAACAAGGGTCTGCACATGGAGATTTTAAAAAGGAAGTTAATATTTTATATGATCATAAAGTGCAAAACTTCTCGCGAAAAAAATTTCTCGAATTCCCAGAATTCTCTTGCATTTCGGGGACCATCATCCCATCCTTGGGTTCCACGTGGGTGCTGGTGGGAGACCTGAAGCCTTCTTTCCCGGATTCGGGTCGATTACTAGCGAGAATGGAAGCCGTAAGGTGCGGCTCTGGCCTACGTTCTATCGAGGGGAGTCTCAACATTGCAGTTCACCACTCACAACTCGACGTCTACGACAACCGCCGCGAGAGTGTTGTTTGGATGCGTGGCATTTGCCGCTCTTTCGCTGTCGGCACAATCCCAAACCTATTACTATTACCCAACTTCGGTGCCGGCGGCTGCCGATGCGAACCCAGCCGCGTCGGTCGCCCAAACCGGATACTGGCAGCGTGACGCAAATAATCAACTCGTCTGGTACACGTATTCACCGCAGTACTATCAACCAGCCTACTACCAACAATCGCCTCAGGCGTACTACACGCCACAGTCCGCTCCGATCGCGTATCAGGGCCAAACATCCCAAAGTCCGAATGCCGTTCAGGCGGCTCCGGCGGTCAGCTACGAAGCCGCCCCGGCCGCGAGTGTGGCGGCGCCAGCGGAGGCTGGCGATGCCTACGGCTTCTTGGGCTGGCTCAATGCGACGCGGGCGTCCTACGGCCTGGGTGCTGTCGGCTACGACGCGAACCTGACCAACTGGGCGGCCATGAACAACGACCAACAGGCCGCACGTGGCATGGGCCATTTTGTGATGGGCCCGGCCCGCCGGCAGAATTCAGCCATGGGTGCGTTTGCCAATATCGGGGCGATGTGGATGAATTCACCCGCCCATCGTGCGGCGTTGCTGGATCCAACCATCACTGCGATCGGGATTGCCGGCTTGGGGGCCTATTGGACCTTCAACGCGTACTGACGCCGCGCCGTGCCCTTTGTCACGCAGGCTGGAAACGGAATTACCTGCCGTAACCCTTAATGCCGTGGCGGCTAAAGGAATAAGGCGTCTCGGATGCCGGCCAGGATGGCTTGCTCGAGATTCGGGTCCCGGTTCTTGTTGATCCACCCCAGTGGAGCGGGAACCGGGCCCACGATCTCTCGAACGCGATTGATCGGAAAATCGTTGGTAAACACCGCCCGGCCGGCGGGCTGGCTGGTAGGCTTTGCCATGTCTTCCAGGAACTTGAAGACTTCGACCTTGACCAGGAAACCGCCCGTCGGCGCCGGGTCTATATGAATGATGGCGACCCGGCGGATTGTCTGAAGGCTGGCTTCCACTCGATCCGCGAACGTGGCTGAATCGAGGGCCCATGGCTCGAAAATCGTCGCTCCCATCTGGGGCTGGGTCTTGATGGTTCGGGCCAGTCTGTTCTCCGACTCAATGTCGAAGTACTTATCAACCACCGCGATCGTCTTGTTCCAAAGTGTTTCAAAGTCGGTAGAAGGAACGACCAGCGGATTCACGACGACCGGCGCGGGCGAGAAGATCCGCGTGACACTTGGCGCTCGCCAACCTGACGGACCGGAATTGCAGCCGGCCGGGCTTACGACCAAGCCGCACAAGAGCGCCGTGGCGGCTCGCGATACGAATCGCCGACGTTTGATCTCTTGCCGACGATTGGTCTTCATTGACCGCCTCTTCCTGCCTGCCTTTCCGGCCGGTACACCACGTCACCTAGCTGTGAGTTTTCGCGTTCCACAGCCTACGGACGGTCGTTACCTTTGTTCGATTCGGGGCACATGGTTGTCATTTTCGATCATCCTGGCAAGGCCGATTCCCAAATCTTCAGTGCACCTCGAGTACAACGATTTCGTTATGGGTCGGGTCATCGGCCCACGAACCGCGAATGCCAACAATGCGGTCCCCCGAGTGGATGAGACCTTGGTCCCGGCACCATTCCATGATGAATGTGTGCAGTTCTTCGCGGCTAGCGATGTCGGGCCGCAGAAGAGGTGTCACTCCCCAGAACAAGGCCATTGCGCGGGCTGTCTGGGCGTCATTGGCGATGGCCAGGGTTAGGGCGGCATTGCGGTGCTTGGAGAACACCAGGGCCGTGCGGCCCGAGGATGTCGCGACTAACAGCAGGGCCGCGTTCAATCGCCGGGATATCAAGCTGGCGGCCTCGACAACGCTCTCGGTGATTGGCTGGACTCGGCCAGCCCGTGCCACGCCACGAGGCTCGGCCGACCCGTTGCCCCCGCCCGTCGCGCTGGGCCAGTTCCCCACCGACCAGGGCCAGGGCGCGCCAGCGCGATACTCGGAAAACATCAAGGTCTCGGCCTCACCGGCGATCTGGCTCATCATGGCAACGGCTTCCACGGGGTATTTGCCGATCGCCGTCTCTCCCGAGAGCATCACGGCATCGGTACCGTCGAGCACGGCGTTGAAGACGTCGCTCGCCTCGGCTCGAGTTGGTCGGCTACTGGTTTCCATGCTGTTGAGCATTTGAGTGGCCGTAATGACCGGTACGCGAGCGCGGTGACAGGTGTCGATAATCTGCTTCTGGATGGCCGGTACACGAACAACGTCCAGCTCAACGCCCAAATCGCCGCGCGCCACCATGACCGCATCGGCCTCGGCGACGATCGCGTCGAGATTGGCAATGGCCTGAGGCTTCTCGATCTTGGCAATGATGCGGGCGCGACTGCCGCGACGCTGCAGCTCGCCGCGCAACAGCGCGATGTCTTCCGCCTTTCGCACGAAAGACAAGCCAACGTAGTCGACCTCGTGCGTCGCGGTCCATTCGAGATCGGCCAGGTCTTTGTCGGTAAGCGCAGCGACACTCAAACCAGTCCGCGGCACGTTGATCCCCTGGTTCGAGCGGATGTGCCCCGGCAGCGTGACCCTCAGCCGCGCCCAACCCGCACCGCGAGCCACTACGTCCATCGCGACCGTGCCATCGGCGAAAAGCACGCTCTGGCCCGCGTCTAGGTCATCGGCCAGCGTGCGGTAGGTCGACGTCAGGCAATGAGAGTCGTTGTCGTCCCCCCGCTCGGTCACAAGGACGAACTCGGCGCCGTTTTCACAATCGACGACCCCACCCGCGATCTCGCCTAAGCGGATTTTGGGGCCGCACAGATCTTGCAAGACGGCGATCTGACGCTGCGTCTCCTCGGCGACCCGCCGGATCGTCTCGAGGACGGCCGAATGTGCTTCATGCGATCCATGCGAGAAATTGAGCCGAAAAACATCGACTCCCGCCTCGACCATCCGTCTCATGACTTCCGGACTTGTCGACGCCGGCCCGACCGTCGCGACAATTTTGGTTCGAACCTTTCCAAGCTGCTCTTTATGAAACGATATCATCCACCTACTCCCTCCAGGCTAGTGACCGCATTGAAGCATTGTCAAGGGGATTGAAGATTTGAGAGAGGGAGCGCCCTCTACTTCGGTGCCCGGCGGGGAGGAGACGGGCGGCGGGGTGAGGATACGGGCGCGCTCGGTGCGAAAGGCATCATAATGAAATGTCCGGCGGAGGGCCATAGGTCGCCAAATCGGCGGCACGGGATCTTCGCCCTTGATAGAGGCCCTGAACTGCGGTGCTGCACGTAAGGCGGGAGGCGGGTAAGAGGGATCAAGGAAAAAAGCAGGTGCCGCCTCCGGAAGGCGCTGTTACGAAACGATGAGTAATCGTTCGAATCAGGCCTCCCGTGCTTGCCGTACCCCCCGGGAAGGGGAACGACCGGGAGTACCAGAATCAATGTCGGCGACACCTGCTCGTCGGAGAGATCGTCAACGACCCATGCCCGTCGAACATCGCCGCGCTCAGGCCGTTAGAAGACGTTTCGGCGTATAACGGGCGATTTCATCAATCGATTCGCCGGGCTTTTTCAAGTGTGATTCCTGCCGAAGAGGCTGGCGCGATTCTCGCAACGAGGGTTGGTTGAAGCTGGAGTTGCCTTCCGGCGACGGCTCCTTGTTGCCCATTCCCTGCCGACAGTCACGGCTGGTTTGATGGGCGGAGCCTCGTGAAGAGCTGGCTGTACGGGGCGAACTCATGCTGACCCTCGGCTCGAATGCCCGCAACCGCAGTCGCCGGCGCGGGCTCGGCCGAGCCCAGTCGTTCCTCAGCCAGAGGTGTTGGGCTTTCGGGAGATGGCGCCGCCGAGAGTCTCGAGGGAGCACCACCCACCGCGACCGTCTGGCTCGCTGTTTTTTCATGGTTTTCGGTCCACTCACCCCACGCCTGAAGCGCTGCGTAGTGATCCTCGATCAACTCTTCGTTGAATGAAGAATCTTGGAAGAGATGAGCCGGGGTGGTCGCCGTCGTGTCGTCGGGCTCCAGGGCTTGGGTTTCCAAGTCGCCGTCCCATCCGACTTCCACCAGCCCATCCTCGATGCGGATCGGCGGTTTTGTGGGAACCAGTGACGGCGAGCCCGGCGAGCCGTTTTCGAGAGGATTAGCCGCCAGCATCGGAGCGGAGGCCGGCTGGTGGCTTTCGACTTTCTCTGGTTCATCTTGGGATTGCGGCGTCCTCGCTCGCGGGACCGGTGCTGTTCCGCGGGCCGGCTCGTCGTCACGCGATGCTCGATCGGGCGCGAACTCGACTTGGGCTCGCCGCGGTGCTGGCCTCACCTGGGCGAGGCGAACCAACCCGCTGGCATTACCCCGCGCGTCGCGGTGCAATTCTTCGAGGGCCCAATCGTCGGCAACATGTGACTGACCAACGAATTGTAGCAGCTCGCGAGCTTCATCAAGGTCGAGTGGTGGAAGGTGAAGATGAAGCTGTATAGCGGATGCGACGCTGGAGAGTTCTCGTGTGGCTAATGCCCGCAGTAGTTCCGTGTCGCCTAAAATCACCAAAGCCGCGAACCCGCCCCGCGCTCCCGATTCATTGGTGAGGGCTTGGATTTCATCCCAAACGAACGGAGAACCGCGATGGGCGTCGTCGATGACGAGCAGCCAGCGCCTTCCATCGACGTCTTCGTCTTGAAGTGCCGAGTGCAGCCGGGCTGCGCGGCCCCGAGGCTCTCCGCCAAGGGGACGCCTAGTGAATGGCCAATCAATTGGAGAAAGTCAATCGCGGTCATCGCCCTTGTCAAATCGATGTAACTCCAGTTCCAACGCACCGATAAGTCGCGACCAAGCTGCCGGGCGAGCCATGTCTTGCCGGCACCGGGCTCTCCCGTGACCAAGACGGGTGCGCGCCCACCCTTCCGCAACGGCGGCTCGTAATCGATCGAGTGCCCGACGGCGGCTGGAGACCGCACGCGCAGAGTCAACTGTCGGTCGCTGGCTCAACTCCGTCCTCAAGCCCCGAACTTGGTCCATCGTTTCGTACCGCTCCCTTCCCGCTGCCACCGTCACATCTCGCCTCGCGCGAGCGTAACCGTGCCAGAGGCAGCGCTTGCTCGAACGGCCGGATGTCTGAAGGTGTGTTCGGCATGGGTCCGTGTTTTCGTCGCGTCAGATAGCGTGCCTACTCCAACAATGATCGGTGACCCACGGCTCCAGCTTGAACTCACTTTTCCTTGCGAGCCATCTCACGCTCCCGCACGAAAGAATGACGGAAGTTGCTTGTGAGTTTCAGGTTTTGGTAAGATATCGTTGATAGAAAAGAAGGGCGGCTCGATGGCGGGCTGGTGCCAGGGGCAATTGTTCCGCCCGAAGGACGACCGATCATGCCGTTTTTTCAAGCCGGTTCGGAGGAGGCCTTGGCGACCGATGTCCACGGAGCTAGCGACGATCGAATCGGCGGCTACCGCTTCATCCGGACCATTCACCCCGGTGCCACCTCGGTGGTAATGGAGGTGCTGCAAGAGGGAACAGATCGCCGGTTCGCTTTGAAGCAGTTGATGGCGTCTCATGCCGAGGATCGCGAAGAGTACAAAGCGTTCCTTCACGAAGCCAAGCTCGGGATGAGCCTTCGCCACCCCAACTTGATCAAGGTGATCGACTTCGTGAAAGACCCGAAGCGGCCCTATTTTGTGATGGACCTCTTCAGCGGCCTCCACCTCAAGTTGCCTATCGCCAGACCGTCGATTTATCCGTTGCCCAAGACGCTTTTGCATCGAATTATCGAACAAGCCGCGTCCGGTCTTGCGTTCATGCATGATAGCGGGTGGGTGCACCGTGACGTGAAGCCGGAGAATATTCTATTTAATCGCTCGGGCGAGGTGCGAGTGATCGACTATGCGTTAGCCAGGAAGATCACCACCGGTATCGGCAAGATGTTCGAAGGTAGAATTCCTTGTCAGGGAACAAAGACTTACATTGCGCCCGAACAGATCCGTTGCGAATCGCCGAGTCCGGCGGCCGATATATACAGCCTGGGAATCTCCTGTTATGAATTGGCTTGCGGCCGGCCGCCGTTCCGGGCCAATACATCGCAAGAGCTTCTCCAGAAGCATTTGAACGAACGCCCGCTCGCGCTGACTGTCCATAATAAGCAAGTTACTGCCGAATTTAACGACCTAATCCTGAAGATGATTCAGAAACGGCCAAGAGATCGGTTCAGCAGCCTGCACGAGTTCCTGATACGGTTCCGTGCGGTCCGAATTTTTGTGGACGATCCGGATCCCATGGCGGGTCCAGGACGTGACCCGCGAATGTCTTGACTTGGAGGAACGTCTCGACTCCTCCTGATGCGCGACGGAGGGCCGGCGACTTCCGTCCATGAGTGAGAAGACGGCTACTGGAGCCTGGCCGATGGCCAAGGACCCTGCATTGATGCGGAGCCCCAATGAAACCCGGTTGTCATTCGAGGCACCCATCCACGAGATGGAAGTGCGCCTCGGCGAAATGGAGGCGCAGTACGCCAAAAACCGAGCGGGGGGCGATAACACAAAGATCGCGGAACAAATCCGCAGGCTTCGCCGCGAGCTGGCCGCGCTGAAGCGAGAAATCTATTCCAACCTCGACCCATGGCAAATTGTTCAGGTGTCGAGGCACCAGCAGCGGCCGCAAACGCGCGATTATCTCAACTTGATCTTCGATCAGTTCCTCGAGCTGCACGGCGACCGCGCTTACGGCGACGACCAAGCGGTTGTCACGGGCCTGGCCCATCTCGACGAAATCAAGGTCATGTTCGTCGGGCATCAAAAAGGGAAAAACCTGGCGGAACGCAAAGCGTGCCATTTCGGCTGTGCGCACCCCGAGGGCTATCGCAAGGCACTGAGGAAAATGCAGATTGCCGGCAAGTACGGTCTGCCGATCGTGTCGTTCATCGACACACCCGGTGCCTATCCGGGCATCAGCCGCCGAGGAGCGGGGTCAGGCCGCGATCATCGCCGAGAACCTGCAAGCCATGAGCCAGATTCCGCACGCCTATCGTATGCGTTGTCATCGGCGAGGGGGGATCGGGGGGCGCTGGGGATTGGCATCGGCGACCGCCTGGCGATGCTCGAGTTCACGTATTACTCGGTCATCACTCCGGAGGGGTGCGCTTCCATTCTCTGGAAAGGGAGCGAGCACGCTCCCAAAGCCGCGGCGGCGCTCAAGATGACCAGCCGCGACCTCCTGGGATTCGGCATCATCGACGAAGTGATTCCCGAACCGCTGGGCGGAGCGCACCGCGACCATCGCGAGGCCGCCGCCAGCCTCAAGACCTATTTGATTCACACCGTCCGTCAGCTCAAGGAACTACCCCATCGACGAGCTGCTGGATCGCCGCTACGAAAAGTACCGCAAGATCGGCGTCTTCTTCGAACGCTCGACTCGACGGCTGACGAGTGCAATGGCCAGGCCATCTCGGCTGAGCCCGCGAGTGACTCGCCGGCACATCGGCTGAACATCACAACCGTGGTCGGAACGACGAATGGTGCGCGATATTCGCGGGTGAGCATCGCATCAGCCTCCGAATCGTTAACGAACGACTCGGTCGAGGGGTTGATGTGGAGCTTTCGGCCCAGCCGGTAGGCGATGTTGCCCAGGTGGCAATAGGCGCTCGAAAGATGGCCCTGTTCGATGTCGGCGTTCAGGAGTTTCCGATCGCGAGCCTTCACCGCCTTGACGAAGTTGGCGTAATGGTCGCCTCCCGCCTTGCCACCGGGCCCGGGCTCGAGCTTGGGCCCGAAGAACGTTTGCCAGGCCTCATAGCTGGTGATGGCAAGGATCCCTTCGGTCCCGTAGAAGATGTCGCCGATCTTGACCTTAAGTTCGTCATTCGTCGGCAGCCCGCGCACCTCGAACTGAAGCTCGCAGTCGTCGAACTCGAAACCCACGAGTAGCGTGTTGGGGGTCTGGCCGTCGTCGGAGTAGCCGAACCGGCCTCCCGAAGCCATGACGGCCT
Organism: uncultured Isosphaeraceae bacterium; assembly: GCA_963829765.1. Taxonomy (GTDB): domain Bacteria; phylum Planctomycetota; class Planctomycetia; order Isosphaerales; family Isosphaeraceae; genus CAWFRS01. The sequence goes on from CAWHKI010000254.1 coordinate 46,473, forward strand.
TGGGAAGCTCGTTCTTGCCCAAGCCCCAGCCGGGCCAGGTCCATCTGGTGGATGCCCTGGTTGCCGAGATCGCCGTTGCCGTAGTCCCAGTTCCAGTGCCAATTGTAGTGAAATCGGTTGGGATTGAACGGCCGCTTGGGGGCCGGACCGAGCCAAAGATCATAGTCGACTTTCTCCGGGACAGGCCCATCAGGCTTATGCCCAATCGACCCGCGCGACTTGTAACAAAGGCCCTTGGCCATATAAATTTGCCCGAGCTTGCCCGAGCGAAGAAAGGCGACGGCGTCCTGGATACCCTGGTGGCTGCGGCATTGCGTGCCGGTCTGCACGATTCGGTCATATTTTCGCGCGGCCTCGACCATCCGCCGTCCTTCACTGACGTTGTGGCTGACCGGCTTCTCGACGTAGACGTCCTTCCCGGCCTGGCACGCCCAGATCGTCGCCAGCGCGTGCCAGTGATTGGGGGTGGCAATTGAGATCGCGTCGATCGATTTATCGTCGAGCAGGCGGCGAATGTCTTGCACCACAGTCGGTTCGGCGCCGTAGCGGCGATCGATTGCCTTACATGCGGGACCCGTCACGTTGAGATCGACGTCGCAGATCGCGGCAATACGAACGTCTTTCTGCTTGCTCCAGCCGGCGACGTGGTCCTTACCCCGCCCCCTGACACCGCACACCGCCACGCGAAGCGTGTCATTGGGGCCGACCGGCTTGGTGTCGGCTTTATCTGCACCGGGCGCGTCTGCGCCCGCCAAGCCCGCGATGGTAGCCATACCAGCCGCCAGCGCGGCACTGTCTTGAAGGAAGACGCGGCGAGGAAGAACACGCATGATTGATGCCCTCGGGCGGGATACGTGGGTCGGGCCGTTATTCGAAAGAAGAAAGATCCCTATCATCAGAACTCGATTGGCCGCCTCAAGTCAAGACTCTACCGGGGCCTTGCCTCAAACCGGGCGCACGACATGTTTCGCACCGCGAAGGCGGTCGATGTTACCCTTCCGAGCGAAGTCTGTGCCTTTCGCCCGCGTTCATCCACAACTTCCCACATGAATATTCAGCGAAATGGCGCTTTGTGGCGCTTTTGTGGCGCTTTTTCAGCCTGGCTTTGTCTCAGAACACCAATCAGCTACTTGGGTTAGGGCAATTAGGCCGATCGGCAGGGACATTCGCGTCCGCGGCGGGGAAAAGGCAGTCGCTTCGGGGAGCGACAGCGTAGGCCGCGGAACGAGCAGGGCATCGTCAGCGCCGGCCTAGCATGATCATCGCCGATCCCCTTCCTTCATAGATGGCACATACGTGGCATAGGTGGCAGCGTCCGTGCGCATGTCATCTATGGGCTTTCCGCGCCGCCTATGGGAACTGCGCCCGCCCGGACCGTCGGCTCACGTTGAAACGCCCAAGACTCGTTCGAGTAGGCGATGGAGTAGGTCGACGTCGTCGATCGCGTCGATCTTGGTGGTCACGTCCGCGCGCAGCGGGCCGGGTTTTCCCTGGCCCAGGCGAACGATCGGCGGTGACGGTCGAGATGTTGGAATCGATCATCCGCACGTTTTCCGTGAGGACGAATGGAGACGCATTCGCTCCTTCACCGTATCCCAAAAAAACCTGCGCAATCCTAAAACTCGTTGCGCGAACGGCCAGTGGTGCGTTCGCACCAGCGCGCAGGCACCAAAACTGCGTCACGCGCGTCACGGCCTTGCAGGGATTGGACTTACGTGTGACGCACGTCTTTCGCGGCGCGCACGCTTTTGGCGTATCCCTAACTACTACCTGGTTTTAAGTGTGACGCACCGCCTGGGCGCAAATTGCCCTCTTCAAGGCAAAAGGCGATTTCCGCAGCTTCGCTCGTATGTAATGGATAAGCGTTTCATGCGGAGCTTTGGGGCAATGCGTTCACTTTCGTCGGTGAGGGACCGGCGCGATTTCGGCCGGCAGAACGACGAGGTCATTCGGCTCCTCGCTACGTCGTTGGGCGTCGCCACACGGTAGCCGGCGGGTCCGGTCCAACTGCCAAACTCGCGGGCGGTTCTGAGCAGGACGTTCGCGACGAGTCGCGGGGGTCTCGCGGCGGGGCAGACAGTCGATCACTCAGCCGCGCTCTCAGGCGATTCCTCGCTCGCCGGCACCACGTTCTTCCTGAAGTTGCTGATGGAGTGGTCAAGTGTCTGTTCGGTGTGGAAGCGGTGGTGGAAGTAGTGCAGGAGCATGCCGGAGTCCAGCAACCAGAGAATAAAGAGGAACAAGAGCAGCTTGAAGATCGCGAATGCGAAGAACAGAAAGCTGTTCATCACGACTGCCAACGCGTTCGTCGGCTCGATCCCCCAGCCCATCTGGAGGACCGCATAGGCGTAGAGCGCCAAGATCAAGCTCAAGGGTGTCCGCAGTTGTTGACTTTCCAGCCTGCCGACGAACAGAGCGATGGTTACGCCGCCGGCTGTCGAAGACAGGAGGTTGAACGCCTGCATCGCCGTCGTGCTGCCAACCCCGGTCGTGATCAAGGTCGACTCGACGACCGCCACGCTCCCAACCAGCACAAGGCCAAGCTCTTTCGGGTACCGTCCGGCCAGCCTCGGCTTGACCGAGAGCAAGCATAGGTAGCAGATAAAGAATTGGTACGTCTGCAGATTATTCAAAAGATTCTTGAGCGTGCTTTCGATCTTCATCGTCGTCGTCAGCCTGTCCACGCTGCCCGCCCGGCTCAGGTAGTCGGGTAACTTGTTGCCCAGGTCGTCCTTATTGACTTGACTCGTACCCGCCTGCTCATCCAGGAGGTTTTTGATCGCGGCAACGGCGATGCGTACGTCATCCTTCTCGCTCTCCGTCAGGTCGTGGGACGGGTTCGATCTTTCCAATTGCTTCCTGAAATCCTCCACGTCATGAACAAGACGTTGTTTATGAGCAAGGCCTTGTTTAAACAGTTGCGTCCGATCGATGGTATGCTTTCCATTGGCGTCAATAACCTTGAAGTAAATGCCATCCTTCGCGCTCGAGGGAAGCACGACGATCCGCTTCGTCGTGTCTCCTTCCGCGTCGTCCTCGGGGGAAGCCCATTGTACGTCGTACGCATCGTAGTAACGCTCCATCGCGGTAACGTATTCAATGATCATTTTGAGAATGCGGATCTGTTTCTCGTCTCTGACCAAGTGCGGCAAGTCGTGCAGTCCTAGGATGTGGCGGGCCCGCGGGAGGCGGGCGCCAGCCAGTGAACTCGATTCCTGATCCAGCGATTGAATCGCGATCCGCCACTCGATCTTGTCGAAGGGCAGCGCCAGGGTATCGGAGAATTCCTCGATGTCCTCTTGCTCCTGCATTCGATTGAACCACACGAACTGCTCGGCGATGCGCGCCGGCAGTCCGTCAGCGAGAGCGTCGATCTGGACCTGCTTCAAGAACGCGAACGCGAGCAGGCAGAGGTAGAGGAGCAGCCAGAGGATCCAGACACGGACCCACTGAGCGCGGAATTGCTCCTGAAGCTCCAGGAGGCGATTCCGGTCCCGCAGCGATCGCACCAGACTGGCGGGGCGCACGCGCACCAGTACGAAGACAAGGATCACGATCATCGCGACCTGGAAGCCGTGGGTCGCGACCGTCAGCCATCGCGGCGCGGCGTCGGCTGCGAACCGGGCCGCCTGCGGCAGGGACCGCTCCCTCAAGAAACCCGCCAGTGCGGAATTGATCAACTGGGCCGCTGCGATCAGAACCGAAGCACGCACATAGAGCGAGCTGCTCTCGTGCCGAATCCAGCTTCCAAATCCGCCGTCCTCCTTGGTGGAGGCCTTTGCTGGTCTCATCGTGGGCACCGCTCTATGGTGACGCCCGGCTCCAACTCCCGCCGGCCGTGGGCCGCATTATCTTGAGGAAATATCCTCCGCCGGAGTGGCGCTCCTCCATGGCCATCCTCGTGCAACGTTCGTCCGCGCATCAAAAAAACCCCGCCCGCGAGAAAACTCGCGCACCAGGGCAACTCCGCCCAGGCCGAGTCCCCAACTTGAGAACACAGCCATGACCCGTCAATCAAAGCAACGGTTGGCGCGTGTGTCAACACTGCAGATTCGGAAGACCCCTCTTTTAAAGCAACGAGTTCAAGCGGGTCACATTATCATCGCGCTGGAACACGCGTCCGTGCAAGATTTCGCCGGCTCCGTGTAGGCGCGAGATCGGTCCCTTGCCTTTGGCATTCTCGATGTCCTGGGCCGCAACCAGTAGGGGGGCCTTGCGGGCCGACTGGACCGCCGGCAGCAAGAGAGCGATTAGGAGCGAGATGATGGCAATCACTACCGGAAGCTCGATCAGCGTGAAAGCTCGCGGTCTTGCGGACATAGGCGTGGAGCGATCATGAGATTGATATGCGCTGACCGTGTGTCGCACGCCCCTCAGACCGACAGCCTCACTAACGCGATTGAAATGCGCCTCGGGTGATCGAGGAAGGATCGCGTGAGAGCTTGTCGATGAAGGACCTGATATTCGCCAAGACAATCTTGAGCTGCGCGAAAGACTGTGTCGCCGAAATCGCCATCGCGTTCACGTTGTCGTGGAGCTCCGCCTGGGTCAATAACTTCTGGATGGTGCCGTCCGTGTTGAGGCCGCCGCGGCCGTTACGCAGCTTGCTCGTCAGAAGCTCGAGATCGGAGGCCACGAGGTTGATTCGCCGGACGGCCTGGCCGATATCGGTGGTCGGACGGTGGTCCACAGGCGAGCCAAGGTCCTTGAGGATCGGGTCGATCTGCGCGAGCCCGGCGTCAAGCCGAGCCGAGGCGGACGAGAATCGCTCGATGCCGGTCTTGAGCGTGGATTGATCGATGGCCTCGTCGAGCTTCTTGGTGATCTGTCGCAGACTGGCGATCGTTGGCTGCAAGTCTCCTTCGTTCGTCTTGACGATTCGGTCGATTCCCTGGGCGACCTTGGAGACGTCCCGGCCGGCATTAGCCACGGACCCGAGGAAATCGTCCAGCCGGGCGGCGCTCTTGGAGATCTCGCCGAGTCCCGTGGCCGCCACGTTGATCGCCTTGAGCGTGTCGCCAGCACTCTCGAAGGCCTTGGTCGCGGCGGCGAGGGCCTTGGAAGGATCGGGAGCGACTTCACCCGGGATGACAGGGGCAAGGGTGGGGACTCTACTTGTTATCAGAACGCCCGACCCGGTTCCGGGCATCATATCGACCGTGACGTCGCCGATCAGCGAGCGGTTCAGTCGCGGCACGGTGCCCTCGTGGAGCTTATATCTGCGTTCCAGTGCCAGCGTCACAATGACTCCATCGGGCTCGCCGGGTCTCTCGTCAAATATGATGCTGAAGACCTCGCCGATTCGGATTCCGCTCTTGCGTACGGGAACGCCCTCGACCACACCGGGGGCCTCGGCGTACCGGACCTTCAAGTAAACCTGGTCCCGCATGATCGACGGTGACTCACCGAACCAGACGATCATCATGGTCAGGACCAAGCCCGCCACAATGACGAACATGCCGATTCGGAACTGCATGAGTCGCTCGTTCATGTTCTCCCTCGTCATTCCGGCCCAAGGTTTCAGCGCGCGTTCATGACCTCTTGATTCGCGGCAACGGCGGTGCGCCGCTCCGCCATTTCGCGGAGTCGTTCGCCCGCCTCTCCACGGACAAACTGCCCGACCCGAGGATCGGACGAATGTTCTAAGTCGGCGGCCGGACCGTCGTAGAGGATCTGCGAGTCGCCCGGCCCGAGGCGCGCCAGGGGGTACAACATAATGACCCGGTCGGCCACCTTGGTTACGGTTTTCATGTCGTGGGTGACGACCACCCCGGTGGTCTTCATGCTCTGTTGGGTCTGGAGGATCAGCTCATTGATCACGTCGCTCATGATCGGGTCGAGCCCCGTGGTGGGCTCGTCGTAGAGCATCACTTCCGGCCCGATGGCGAGTGCCCGCGCCAGTCCGACCCGCTTCCGCTGCCCGCCCGAGAGCTCGGCCGGTTTTTTTGCCTCGACCTCGGGCGGCAATCCCACCTCGTGCAGGCGATCGATGACGATCTGCCGCACATCAGCCTCGTCACACAAGTGGTGCTCACGCAGCCCGAAGGCGACGTTGTCGAAGACCGTCAGGCTGTCGAAGAGCGCGGCCATCTGGAACAAGAAACCAAACCGCAGGCGCATCTTGACCAATTCTTTGCCGTCTAAACTGCCAACGTCGCGTCCGTCGAACCAGACGCTCCCCTCGGTCGGATGCAACAGACCAATCAACAATTTGAGCATGACGGTCTTGCCACAGCCGCTTTCCCCGATGATGCAGACCGTCTCCCCGCGGTGAATGGTCAGGTCGATCTGGCGAAGGACCTGTTGGTACCGAAAGCGCATGCTGACATTTCGCACCTCGATCAGGTCGTCGTCCCCTGCCCCGGTCTGTGCAGCGCCCCGGCTCATAACAATCCTTCCGCCTGGGGAAAAAGCGAGCTGTAGACATTGTTCCAGGCGAGACCGAGAACGAAATCCAGCGTCAGGATGGCGATGAAAGACAAGACGAACGCCTCTGTCGCTGCGCGGCCCACCCCTTCGGCTCCCGCCTTGGAATTGAAACCACGGTGGCAACTCACCAATGCAATCGCCGCGCCAAAGAAATAGCTCTTGAAAACCCCCGCGAGAATATCAAGGCTGTCGACGAAATCGCGGGTGTGCATCCAGTACGCGAATGAGTCGACATTGAGAATCTGGGTGCTGACGACCGCCCCCCCGATAACACCCATGAAGTCGCCCATCAGGGTTAAAAGCGGGATCAAAAGGACGCAAGCCAGAAACCTTGGCACCACCAGGTAGTAAATCGGATTGGTCCCGAGCGCCGACAGGGCGTCGATCTGCTCGGTGACTCGCATCGTTCCCAACTCGGCGGCCATCGACGAGCCCACCCGGCCCGCCAGCATGGTCGCGGCCAGCACCGGTCCTAACTCGCGAACGATCGAGATGTTAATGACCGAGCCAAGACGGGTCGCCAGCCCCATCATCGCGAATTGATGATAAGCCTGCACCGCCAAAACCATGCCGATAAAGGTACCCGTGATCGCCACGACCGACACGCTCTTCACGCCGATCGCGTAAAAGATCGGGACCAAAACCGACCACCGCGCTCGCCGGCGGATGATCCAGAGGATGGTCAGGACCGAAAAATTAGCGACATCGCCAATTTCGGCGATAACGTCGAAGACGTGTTCCCCGAGGCGGTGAACAGGAGTCATAACCGACTCTTGAGCGAACGCTCGGCCCATCCGTGGGGCAACCGCCATCCTGGCTCACTCCTTTACAAGTGGTGTAAAGCGGCGGCGGCCGCTCTCCAGGCTCAACTTAAGCCCGGCCAGCGCAGGGGCCATCCCTTGCCCACCTCTCAAACCTAATTCTTGACTTTCACCTCGAAATTGACAAGGCCGACTCGCCCCGCCATTCCATGCGTGCGAGCGTGTCTGGGCCATAGCCGATGGGCTTAGATTCCCAGGTCGTCGAGACGCCGCTTCAGCATCGCTTCGATCCTGTGAGCGGTCCGGCGATAGGTTTCGAGATCGCAGCCGACGGGATCAGCCAAATCGCCGCCGGCGGGGTCGAGCAGAAACGCACGCGACTCAACTTCGGGCATGGCATTAAGCAAATCTTCAAGGTGGTCGGCGGTCATGGCAAAGATATAGTCGGCCTGACGAACGAACCCGGCGGCGATTCTTCGGCTTCGATGGTTTTCGAGCGATCCGCCCAGCGCGCGGACAACATCGACGGCGTTCGACGCGGCGGGGACGCCATTGGTGGCCGCCACGCCCGCCGAGCGCACCACAAAACCGTGCCGTTCGAGCTCGTCGATCGGACAGTCGAGCCGTCGTGCGAGCATCAGTTTGCAGATCGCTTCGGCCATGGGGCTGCGACACGTATTGCCCGTGCACACAAAGAGGATAATCAGGCTGGCGGTCTCAGCGAGGGTCGTGGCGTCAACCGCTCCCTGTCGTTCAATGCTCCAGCGATCCCCATCAATTCGAACGACGGTCGCGAAATTCTGGTAGTCCGTTGGTCCCGCGTCGACCACCATGTCGACGTCGAGCAATCCCCGTAGGGCCTCAGCCGTCGATGGGATTGGATACTCAGGGCTGGCCGCCACCGCGATTACCAGGGGGCCTGAAAGCAGTCGGAGCACCTCCCGGACGATCGGATGAGCCGGGCTGCGTAAGGCGATGTCTCCGTTCGGGGAGATGAGCGACCGGGCCTCGGGCGGCAGACGGCCGTACAAACCGCCGACCCCCGCGCCGGGGAAAACAAGTGTGGCCGGGCCCGGCCATAGCCGCCATGCCATTCGGCGGCCCACCTGGGAAATTCCCGGCACCCAGTCGGTAACTTCCTCCGGGCCCTTGATCAGAAGCGTCAGCGGCCGCGTGCCGCCTAATTGCCGCAGCGCTCGCACTCTCGCCACGCTCGAGGCACTCAGCGAGCAAGCCGCCAGCCCATACACCGTTTCGGTGGCAAGGCCCACCACTCCGCCCTGCGCCAAGCACGCGACCGCGCGATGAACGACATCGCGGACGTCATCGGCCTGGGACACGTCGATCCATTGCGGTGAAGCAGCCGCGTCAGCCATCAAACCCGTGTATCCCCGTGCCGCGCCGGCCCGGCGCGCACGTAGCCAGATCAATTTTCCACATTAAAACAAGTACGTCAGTCCCTTGACCTCTTGAATCTCGGCATAGATCGCGCGAACCTGATCGGCAGACTGCACCATCAGGTCGAGCGTAATGGCCACGTACCGCCCGCCCGGAGTGCTTCGGACCGAGTAATCCAGGTCGGAGCGAGCGGGCAATAGGGCATAAACAGCCTCAATGACGCGAATTTCAAAGCTATCGTCGGTCGAACCGATCGCTTTGATCTTGAATTCGCCCGGGAACGCATGGGTCGATTCCAGGAGCTCGACCGAAGGACGATGATCCATTTGGCCCGGTCCAGAGTGATTTTGAGAAAGATAAGTGCTCGCACGCCCGATTCATGTCGTCCACATCACTCGGGCTTCATTGGCGATTCCGAAGAACGGGGGGCGCACAACGGGGCGTGGAGGGCAGGTTGAACAAGCGGCATTCGAGCGGCTTAAGATCATTTCTTGCGATGGCGTATCCGGCTGCGCATCCGGCGCTCTGTGCCCAACCTTGCGGCGTCCTTTACCTCGTCGACGACTGGCCATGCGTTCTCCTCTGGAGGACCGATGAAGAAAATAGACACCACGAGCGAACCGATGACAAAGGATTCTTAAAGCCAAAACGAATATTGTATACCGAAGAGCACGGTCGTCTCAAGGTCTAGATCGTGAAGAATCTCGGAGTGTGCCTCACGGTCTCGCGGCGACTCGTTGCTTCGACTCCGCCGGCTTCGCTTCGACGTCCCAAAGCTTGGCCACGAGCGCGAACATCAACGGGTCGAACCGCTTTAACTGGTCACGAGTATAAGGGAAGAAATCGTTCCGCGTGAAAAATGCCTCGGTGCTCTCGGCGAAGTACTCCCGCGGGTCGGTCATCGCATAAGCGGGGCCTTTGCTTTTCTTGCCTTGAGAATCCTTTCGCTCGACGCGGTTATATTGACCGCTCGCCTTTGCTCTTTCGTACGCTGCCTTGATCTCCTGGTTACCAAAGCCCCGAGCGAGTTCGCGTTCATGGTAGGCATGAGCGAGCTCGTGTAAGGCGAAGTTCGGCATTCGATGCGTCTCCGCCTCGAAAATACGGACGTTGGTGAACTCAATGCCCTTGGCCATCGCCGGGTCGCGGCCGTGGTCGCGCAACCAGCGAGCGTCGGGATGGTACTCGGCGCGCGGCGGATAATTCGGGTATTCGGGTGAGATCCACAGCGGCACTTTCCGCAACTTTGTCACCGCCGGCCGCGGCACCTTGCGGACAATTTCGTCGAGCTGTGCTTTGAGCAGCTCCATAGCTCGCGCTGTCGCTTTGGCCTCGTTAGCCAGTAAGTCGCGGTTAACGTGCACGGTCCAGCCCGCCGTTTCACGCGCGTCGTACCGGGAAGCTGGAAAAAGCACCTTGGGCCGGGTCGGCTGGACCGGCGCGGATGAAGCGATGCTGGTCCGCGCATTCCCCACGGACGTCACGCACAAGCCCAAGAACGACAACACGCCGGTTCCGATCCGTACAGCCTTTATGCAGCTTCCACGCACCACGGACCGCGGGTTGAATGTCATTGGGGGCCAGCCTTCCAGTCGACTGCCGAAAGCCGCGCAGAGCCAGCATCAAGGCGTGTGTGCCCTTACGGCCGTAGCCCTGCGCTTCGACGGCGCGATAGAGCTGCTCGGCCAGAGCCAACCCGGGGAGGGCGAGATTCATCCGGCGCGACTCCGCCAAGGCTATCCCCATATCCTTGAGGAAATGTTCGACGAAAAAGCCAGGCTCGAAGTTGCCGGCGATCATGCGGGGGCCGAGGTTGCTCAGGCTCCACGACCCGGCCGCGCCGGTGGAGACGCTCTGGAGCACCACGTTAAGGTCTAGGCCGGCCTTGAATGCGTAAAGCAGCCCCTCGCAGACACCGATCATGTTGGAGGCGATCAACACCTGGTTGACCGTTTTCGTGTGCTGGCCCGCGCCGGCGGGCCCCTGGTGCACGATGGTCTTGCCCATCAACTCGAAGAGCGGCCGTAACGCGTCGACGACCTCTTTCTCGCCGCCGATCATGATGGAGAGTCGAGCCTCCTTGGCACCGATGTCACCTCCCGAAACCGGCGCGTCAACGGCGTGAACGTTTTTGGCCTTGGCCGTCTCGGCGATTTCGATCGCCAGGGAGGGCTCGCTGGTCGTCATGTCGACGAGCACGGTCCCGGGCTTCGCCCCGGCGAGTGTTCCGCCAGTGCCCAGCGTGACCTCACGCACGTCTCGCGGGTAGCCGACGATCGTGAAAACCACGTCGGACGCCAGGGCGACCGCCTGGGGCGAGTCGGCCAGCTTGGCCCCCTTTTCCACCAGAGACCGGGCTTTGCCCGCCGTGCGGTTATAAACCGTGGCCTGGTATCCGGCCGCGATCAAATGACCGCACATCGACGATCCCATGACCCCCGTGCCGATCCAGCCGATCCGCGTCTTAGCCGGCGAAATCTCAAGTTCCATGGCATGCTCCCAGCGGCTTCTCTTGAGCCGGGATGTTCCCAGCCGTTACAATCACGTGCGTTAAGGACTGCATTATAATGAGGGGTCGCGCGCCGCAAAAGTCAACGGCATGGCCCTCTACGCTTGGCCAAGGGGCTTGTCGCGAGAACTCGGGCTCCGATTCGCCTCGCTTCCGACCCGAATCGAGCCCATTGATGCCAAATTCATTGATCGCGAGTTATCTGCAGACCCACGACGCCTCATCCATCCCGCCGGGATTTCTGGCCTATCTGGCCAATTTGGAGTGCGTGGCACGGGTGTCGCCGGAGGTGGCCCGGTCGATCGTTCAAGAGCTGGCCGACCAGCGACACAACATCAAAATGATCGCCAGTGAAAATTTTTCGTCGCTGGCGACCCAGTGCGCCATGGGCAACCTCTTGACCGACAAATACGCCGAGGGAATCCCCCATCATCGCTTCTATGCCGGGTGCGACAACGTCGACTCGATCGAAGACCTGGCGAACCAGCGGGCCCGCGAGCTTTTTGGCGCGAGCCATGCATATGCCCAGCCGCATAGCGGCGCCGACGCGAATCTCGTGGCTTTCTGGGCGGTGTTGCGTGCCCGCGTCGAGCTTCCGAAAATGGCCGAGATCCTGGGTGCCAAAAGCCCGGAAGCACTGGTCCCGGCCGACTGGTACAAATTGAAGCCCGACCAGTGGAATGCCGTCCGCCAGGCGTTGGGCAATCAGCGCCTGCTCGGTATGGATCTGTCTTCGGGCGGCCACCTCACCCACGGTTACCGGCTCAATTCCTCCGGCAAGATGTTTGAGTCGCACGGTTACACCGTCGACCGCCAGACGTTCCTGCTCGACTACGATGCGATCGAGAAACAGGCCCTCGAGGTCAAGCCCTTGATCTTCCTGGCCGGCTTCAGCGCCTACTCGCGAAATATCAACTACGCCCGGATGAGAGAAATTGCCGACCGCGTCGGTGCAATCTTGATGGTCGACATGGCCCATTTTGCCGGCCTCGTGGCGGGGAAGGTCTTGCAGGGCGAGTACAACCCGGTGGCCTATGCACATGTTGCCACGACGACGACTCATAAGACACTGCGTGGGCCCCGGGGCGGCTTGGTCCTGTGCACGGAAGAGTTTAAAGAGCATGTCGATCGCGGCTGCCCGCTGGTGCTGGGCGGTCCGTTACCGCACGTGATGGCGGCCAAGGCCGTCGCATTCACCGAGGCACTCCGGCCCGAGTTCGCGACCTACGCTCACCAAATCGTCGCCAACGCCCGAGCCCTGGGCGAAGCTTTTACGCGCGAAGGCTTGAACGTATTGACGGGCGGGACCGACAACCATCTGCTGGTGCTCGACGTCGCTTCGACCCACGGAATCACCGGCCGTCAGGCCGAGGATGCGGTCCGGCGGTGCGGCATCACGCTCAATCGTAACCCGATCCCGTTTGACGCGAACGGCCCATGGTACACCAGCGGCCTGCGCTTCGGCGCCGCCGCGGTCACCACTCTGGGAATGGGTAAGACCGAGATGGACGAGATCGCCTCGGTGGTTGCCTTTGTGCTTAAGAACGTCAAGCCGGGCAAGACCAAGTCAGGCGCAGCCGACAAGACAAAATACACCCTCGACGAGAGCGTCCGCGCCGCGGCCCACACTCGCGTGAAGAACCTCCTCGATTCGTATCCGGTCTATCCCGAGATCGACTTGCCGTTTCTGATGAAGAGTCTGGCGATCAAGTAGCTTGGTCGAGGTTGGACGAGTTCGACCCGTGATTTAAACCAATTCATGAGTTCTTTTGTGATTATTGATTGAAATGGCACTTTTTGGCACGAAATGGTGCGGTTTGAGCGGGGCTCCGTCTCAGAAGACCAAAACGGTAAACGAGACAGAACAATCCGGCAGAGGAGCAGGTACACTCGCGTTCGGAGCACGAAAGACGGGTCACCTCCGCGGCTGAGGGAGCCGTCGCACCAAAAGCCTCCTCCATAGATTGCACAAATCCCCATAGATGGCATAGATGGCAGCGGCGGCGCGCGTGCAACCTATGGGTGTTCAGTGCCATCTATGGGCAACGTCGTCGGAATAACCCCTCAAATCCGAGCATGGTTGCGCGAACTGGCAATGGAGCGCTCGCACCAGCGCGCTGGCCCCAAAATTGCGTCACAGCGTCACGGCCTTGCAGGGATTGGACTTACGTGCGACGCAACTTTTTTGAGCGTGCTTTTGGCGTATCCACTGATCTTGCATGGGGTTAAGTGTGACGCAACTCTTGGGCGCAAATTGTGCTCTCCAAGGTAAAGAGACGTTTGCTAGGGCGGATTGAGGGCGGACTTCAGGCAGGCGTCGATCTCGGCCATGAGCTTGCCGGACCACATCGCCGGTCCCTCCTGATCGGCAATTATAGGCGAACGAGGCCCCACTGTCTCTACGCCCGGATCCAACGGCGAGTGCCAGCCTCCGAAAACGATCCCGGCCCAGGTGTTGCGAAGCCTCGTGCCGGACCGCGCGACATCCCTCGACGAGAAAAGTGCTCGCAGCCTCATCTCCTTAGCTGTTAGTGACTTAGGTGTGACGACTGAGTAAGGGCTGCCGATCGTTCGCGAAAACAGGCATTCCTTCGGCGCCCGGCACTCGAGCGCTCGAAGATTGAACTCATTGCGGGTGACGGAGAGCGGGTGATCGGCGCTTTGAACGCAAAACAGAGTCTTGAAAACGGGCTGAAACCCACAAGCCAAGCAAGGATCGAACCACTGATGACACCGATCGGCACGGATCGATGCGATATCACGCCACGCAGCCATTCATGAGGCGGGTGCAAGCGATTGACCCGCGCTGCGGACGAACAAATGGCCGACCGACAAAACGCTGGCCGGGGCCTTAGAGGTCGATCCCCGCACGATCAGGCGTGGTCAATGGGAACTAGGATTCGAAGTTAACCACCAGGCGTTGGGGTCGTGTTGGTCTCACGTTGCTAATCCGTCGCTCACCGGGCAAGTGCTTTGGCCTCGACCAGCGTCGCCCGCCCCTGACGGGTCCGGTGATGTGGCTGTGACGCTCTGCCGTCTGAAACTGAGATTCCATCGCTGGGTCTCGCGGCGACTTGACTCGAACGTCTCGGCCTGCTGGAATTTAGTATCAAGTTCACGAGGAATTTCACCAAATCGCTTAGTCTCAGCGCTAAGCTAGAGAATATCGGCTGTACTGTCGGTCCGCGAAGTTTCCGATCCAGTAGTAACGGATGGAACCGGGTGACTTTCTCTGGACAGGACAGCACGGGCCACATTTCGCTCGAATCGGCCATCATGGCCGCCAACGCCCGCGGAGGCAATAACACGATCATCCTTCCCAGCGGCACGATGGCCGCCGAGGATTTTGTGATCAACGACAACCTGACCATCAAGGGAAAAAGTGAAGCCGGCACGATCATCAGCGGCGCTGGCGTTTCGTCACGTGCTTTCGACATCATGGGTGGGAAAGTGACGATTTTGAAGCTCACAATCGAAGATTGCACGGCCCAAGGTCAAGGAGGGGCGATCCTAAATGACGGCGGCAATCTCGATCTTTCCTCAGTGCAAATCATGGATAACACCGTCAAAGGGTCACAGGGCGCCGCCGGGTTGAATGGGTCCAACGGACAACCGGCGGGCTCAAAGGGCGGTGCGGGCTCGAACGGGGGGACCGCCGAAGGAGGAGGAATCTGTGACGACGCAGGCTCGGTCAACATCGTCAATAGCGTGATTTCCGGCAATCGTGCTGTTGGCGGTTCCGCCGGTCCCGGCGGTAGCGGGGGGGCGGGTACTGGGACCCACACAGCGCCGGCCGGCATGAACGGTCCAACCAGGTCTGGGGGCTCGGGAGGAGCCGGCGGCGCGGGCGGATCGGCATTCGGCGGTGGTGTGTACAATGCGGCGGGCGCGAGCCTCATGATCACCGGCTCGGTCCTCACGCTTAACATCGCCCAGGGTGGCAATGGAGGCGGGGGCGGCGATGGGGGCGATGGCTTCGGCGGCAACGGGGGTGTCGACGGCGGGAGCGGCCCAGGCTCTGACCTCAAACGATGCCGTTGGCAATCATGGTGGCACCGGCGGCTCTGGCGGCAACGGCACCGGTGGCGCTGGCGGCAACGGCAAGTCGAACGGCGGTTACGGCGGCTACGGCGTCGGCGGCGCCGGTGGTGCTGGCGGATCAGGCGGCCTCGCCCAAGGTGGCGGCCTCTTTATCGGTACCAACGGCATCGTTTCGTTCTCGCTGGCGAAGAAATCGAAGTCTTCCGCCGCGGTCGAGATCGTGGGCAATGCCGCCATAAGCGACCTGAACGGGGCCGGTTTCGGCGGTGCCGGGGGCAATGCCACGGGCGGCGACGGCGGCAACGGGACCACTGGGCATGGTGAAAACGGAGGCACCGCCACCGCTGGAAATGGCGGCAACGGCGCGGCGGCCGATGGTGCCGAAGGAGGCGGCGTGTTCAATGAGGGGGACGCGTCGTTTAACGGGGTGACGGTCAACATCACCTCGAATCAAGCCAACGGCCAGTTCCAGTTTGAAGGCAAAAGCGAAACAGGTGGCGTGGGCGGCGACGGCGGCGACGGCGGCGGTGCAACCGGCGGGACAGGAGGCAATGATAACGGCGACGGCGGTGACGCCATCGCCGGCAATGGCGGTAACGCGGGCGAAGGGGGCGTCGGCCTCATCAATGGGGCGACCGGAACCCTGTCCATGAACCCGCAGCTCGGGGCTCCGAATAAATCGAAACAGGCGAAGGCCACCGACCTCATCTCGAGCAACCAGGCCGACAGCGCTCCGGCCGCAGCGCGGCGCGCCTGGACCCGCCCTCCGAGGCGTCCAGGGCGCTGGCGGAAGCGGAGTCATCGGCACGAGCAACCAGGGTGCGGAAGGAACCGTCGACAATTCCGACAGCCAGGGAATTGGAGGCGGTGCCGCCTTCATCACCGGCGGATCGGCGACCCTCGACAACGTGACCATCAGCGGCAATACGGCCTCCACGTCCGACCCCGACGTGTACGGCACGTTCTCGACCTGACGGTTTTGTTCACCCGTCCCGGGTCCGTCCGTGTACTTTAATCCATTAAGAGCGGTGTCATTCGCTGGCAGCCAAGCCGAACGGAGCACGGGCCAAAGAGATGACGGCTGGTGCAGTTAAATAGGAGTGGCAGAGCCACTGGATTTTGAGTCCGGCACGTCTGCCATGAGCGTGGCATTGGAAACAGGTTGGAATGACGTATATAGCCTTTGTTTTACAGAGAAAATTCTCACGACTTCGCCACCGCCGACATTGTAACCGCGTTGGGCTGATATTGCCAATGTTGTTGCCAATTTGTTGCCAAATGGTCGACGTCGTTGGCTTGCCCGGAGTGATCGCCGGCACGCTTCCAGAGAGAATCAAGCGTGTTGGTCGGTCGGTTGCGGTTAACAGAAGCTGTGGGAGGTGCGCCTAGTTCGTGATCCGACCGCCAGCGGTGAATCGCGCGATGTTCGCGGATTTGACAGGGTGCAGCGTAAAGAGCTGCGATTTAAGATTCGAAGCTAACTCACATGCATTTCACTCACACTGGGGCGGCATTGCGATGGCATTGCAACCCCGGCTATTTCCACGCCTTATGCCCCAAACCAGGCTTCATTCGCATTGTAGCGGCACGGGGGTCGCACTTCCAATGCTGCACCCAATTTGCACCCAAACAGATCAAGAAGTCATTCGCAGCGCTGCTCGCGGCTCCTCTATCACTGAACTGCGGCCGCTCGTCTCTCGAAGCTGGTCTAAGCTAGCTCAATATCGGGAGCTCTTGTACAATGGCCTTCCCATACCGTAAGCGTTGCCGACCGATCGCGGAGCCTCGCCGTCGCTCGGGACATCGATGAACTTCTGCCCGGCTTCACCGATGTAGATCGAAACATGGCCGCTGCCGCCATCGACTTCCAATCGGCCACGTCGCCGGGGTTCAAACCGTAGTAGTAGTTGTTGTCTCCCGCCGGGGTTGCGCCGCCGCCCATGAGCGAATTGGCGTTCTGCCAAGGGATTCCCAAAACCGCGCACACGAATCCACTGCACCCCTGAGGGTATGGGCTCGCCGTCGCGAGAAGTTCTTTCGCCTTCAAAACACGGTCTTTCATCATTCAGACTCCAGGCTCATCGTCTCAGTCGGTCAATTCGTTCTGCGCTCCCGCGAAGTTGGAGCTCATTCACTGGGAATCTCGCTTTTCTCAGCGAGCAAGATGCTCCGCGCCATTCTTGATGGGCCAGGAGTGGCCCGATGCTCTGTGAATGTCAGCCCAAATTATGACCCCCCATGGCAAAGTGCGACTCCTTCATTCTTCCGAATTCTGAGTTCCGAATATAGTGACCTGCTCTTGGGCGATAGTCTGGGTGCAGGCTATTCCGGCGGCTTCGGCATCAACCGCCGAAAAAAACCCTGCAATCTCCCCAACTGGCTGATCTAACTATGCTTTCAAAACTATCCAACCAAAATAAAATGCCAATTCTTCCTTGACATGGGTCGAAAAGTCTCGCTAGACTCCCAGGCTAAGTTGCTTTCTCTATTTTTTCATTACCCATTCTTCCTAGTCCACGTCGTGACCGGGTGGGGGCGGAAATGTGGAAATCTCGCAGAGCCGCGCATGCTCGTCGAGCTATCACTCTGACCCGTCGTGAATTTCTGAAAGCTGGGACGACTGGGTCAGGATTACTGCTGCTTGCCGACCCGACGGTCGCCGGCGACATTGGGGCGGAACTGCCGACGTTTCGGTTCCAGGTGCGTCGCGACAGCGACCTTCTCTCACTTTATTTTCGCTTCGTGAACTTCGATCGCCGGGGCGACATGCTCCATGCGCTCGGGTCGGGTCGTTCCGCGTGATTGTTCGCTTCCCACCGCAGAACATTGCCGCAAGCGCGCTTCGATAAGGCTGCGAAGACGCCACCACCTAAGGCAGGCGATCGACCTGAACCTCAGACGAGCGCCACCCCGGACTGGCAGGAAGATCCGATCTGGCCTCCCCGCCCGGGTGAGAGTGCCTACTCGCCGGAGCCGCCGGTCGCGACGTTCCTTTCGGGACCGAGTTGGGTCGTGTTCAACGTGCCTGATTCCACGGATATCCCGCTCACCCAGGCAGTGCGGAGTGCCTGCGGACCGTGCGACTCTCCTGTGCGGCCGGTGTCGGGCTCGATTGTCGACCTCTGGCTCGACTGGATGGGTGACTGGCCGAGCCGCGTCCCAGTGCGAACGACGAAGCCAGCGATGCCCGAGATGCCGTCGAACGACGAGACATGTCTGGAAGTCCCGTTCCGACTATTCCTCGCCCCTCGGACCGAGACGGCCAAATGGGTCACCAGCTCGAAACCACCCCTTGCGGCTGTTCCGCGAGGTGCCGGCCGTTCGAGCACTGGCACGCGGCGCGTTCACGATTGCGAAGCTCACGCCAGCCTCTCTGCCGCCAGGCATTCCCCGCATCCCACGCCCGAAAACTCGCTCCGCCAAAGAATGTGACATTTCAGGCACGGGCGCGGGCCTACTCGCCCGATTACCAGCCCGCAGGTGATCCACCGTGGCCGCGATTCTATCCGGGCAACCTGCCGCTGTCTCCACCGGGCCGTCGTGCGGCATAAGCTGGTCAAGCAGATGTCCGAGGGACCTGGCGACGGATGGATCGACGCCGAGCACCTCATCCTCTGGCGCCCCTCGGGGCTGACGCCAGTCTGTCGTACTCGATGCAGAAGACTTTCCGTGAAATCCTCGACAACCAACTTAAGACGCCGCCGTCACACGACGATCAATCCGCCCGATTGGCAATCTGGAAGCATAGACAAGTAATTGCGCGGGATTCGTTTTTGCTTTCGGCGTGGACCGGCTTTTTGATGCCGCTGGTCATCCCTGCACTGTTCGTTGAGCTGACGCGGCGGACGTTCACCTCGCGGCTCCTTAAGCTCCCCGTTGGCAACGCGAAACCCTCCGCTGACGCCTTCGGCCCCCCGGGGGCGTATCTCGTCACAGAGTATTTCATCCTCGCGCCAGACCCGGTCAAGCAGTTTCCCGAGCCGATCAGCGTGCTCGGCCGGAAGATGCCGATCCGCAAAGCCACGTTGCTCGACCCGCGCAGTCCGCTCATCCGTCTTCCTGCCACTCGAAGACGCGAACAACCAGCTTGTCGACCCGCTTAAGGATCCGTTCGTGCCGAGACGGCTCGACGGAGGTGCTTTCGTCCGATGGCCGGTCGAGTTCGAGGACGTCAACGGCGGGCTTTGGCGCACCGACGACGCGTGTCTTCCTATTCGCCGCGAACGTGGTTGCCGGTCACAAAAGCTGGGGAACACAGTCTGCCGAGGTGCGGCGATGGAGCATGCCAGGTGCCAAAGTATCGCTGGCCGTCAATTTGGCCACTCTCCAAGCGCCGGCCTCCGACGCCTCCGGTGCCGCGGCCCACGCGCTTTCCCACGAAGAGGGCGACGTGGCGGTTAACTCGCCCAGCTCTATCAGGATTACCTGAAGGCCAACCCGACCAAGCTTACCGACGTGCTCAACGACCTGCGCAACCCCGGCGCCTCTGCCACGGCGGTAGCAGAGACTGTGAAGGCGAAGGCCAACGAACTCACGGCCGGCACCCGTAGGTTCATGAATACGCTCGTCACCGGTTTTGAGTCCAAGCGTCAGCAGGCAGAGGAGGTTGCCAACCTGGTCTTGAGCCAGCTCGCGGCCGGTCGAGCGCCTGGTCGGAACCGCTCGACAACATGATTGACCCGAAACTGAAGCCGCAAGTGAGCGGCGTGGCCGCGAAACTCCAGGCAGATCTTGCCGCTGGCCAAGTTGCCATTCAGGACGTGTGGAAGCTCTTTTCAGGAGATCTTCGGGACTCGGCAGTTTCTCGCCCAAAGCGCAGGCTGCCTGGAGCGCTTGGACAAACAAGATTAAGGATAATATCAAGAAAGTTCTGGAAGAGCTCGGGGCTGTCGAGATCGCGAGGCAGCGGATCGTGGAGTCGGCCCTCCGCCAGTTCGAGCGCGCCACAGCGTGCGGCGACCGACGTCGAAGTCCACGTCATCGAATTTGGCACGCGGAGAGTCGACGGTGTGCTGAAGCAGGCCCGTGCGATCAGGGATCAGCTCGACAAGGTTCCCACGCGGCAGGACTTCGAGGCGTGGCTTGCCCAGCAGGCGGGGATCGAGAAAGAGGATCGGGATCGCCTTCAGAACGAGCTGAACTCGCTCTGGGGGGGCGTGCCGGGCGGGTGGAACGCGCTCAAGGACGAGGCCCGGGGATTCTTCGACGGTGTCGTGTCGGAGGCCGACCGGCGCACCTACCTGCGCGACGGGATCTTGCCGCAGCTCGCTTCGGTAGATGTGATCGTGCCCGCGCTGAAGGCGATGGGAGGGGCTGCACCACCCCAGGACTAAAGCTGCTCGAAGATTACGCCACGAAGGGGATCGACAAGGTCCGCAACAGCGCCTTCGCTGCCTTCACGAACGTCGTCGACGACGGCAAGGCAATGGCCGACCGGATCAGTGGCGCCGTGGCCTCACCAGCAGCGAAGGTTGCGGGACTCTCCCGCGACCTGGGCCCCGACGGTGGGGCTGGAAAAGATGCCGTCAACCAGCTGGCACGTCAGGCCGACGGCTTCGACCTGCACGGCGCCATTCCCGACTTCAAGCTGCTCGGCGTTCTCCCGTTTGACAAGATTGTCTCGACGGCTCTCTCGGCCCGAACTCCCGACGATCAACGTGATCACAGTGCCCGACCACGTTGAGCAGGTGTGGGAGTGGAACGCAAGGCTGCAAAAGATCGACCTCGGCATTCTCGCGTTTGAACCGAAGCCCAAGGCAGTGCAGAAAGACGGCACCACTCTCGAACCTCGACCCGAGCCCGTCCACCTCTACATCAAAATGCAGACGCGGATTGACCTGCCGAAGCTCGAGCAGGCGGCCGGCGGCGCACCGCCGCGGGGAAAGGTCACGCTCAACGGCGTGGTATCGTTCTGGGACTGCGCGGTGGAAGAAGCCGATCGAGATGAAGGAAGGGGATGGCTATTACTCGTTCGCGATCACGGTCGTCGAGCTGATCAACATCAACTTCCTCGACCTTCACTTCGACTCGACGTACGACGTCGGTGGCACGCCCGACTTCAAAGTACGCCCCCGTCTCGGCGAGGTCGCTCTTCCTGCCGCCGCTCGATTTCGTAAAGAAGCTCCAGGAGGCGCTGCCGATCCTCGGCAAGGGA